>NZ_PTJS01000001.1:4717471-5317471 GCF_002941025.1 Streptomyces sp. QL37
CTCCAGGGGTGGTGGGCGAGCGGCTCGGGTCAGGGGGCGGCTCGGGTCGGAGGGGCGGCTCGGGCAGGTGGGCGCTCGGGCAGGAGGCCCGGGTCAGAAGGCGAAGAGGGCCATGATCGCGACGTTGCAGACCAGCAGGGCCGCAGCCGTGGGGAGCTGGGCCTTGATCGGGCCGTACTGGTCCTTGAGTTCGAGGAGGGCCGCCGGGACCAGGTTGAAGTTGGCTGCCATCGGCGTGACGAGCGTGCCGCAGAAGCCGCACAGCATGCCGATCGCCAGGACGGCCGGGGCGTTGCCGTTCATCTGCTGGATGAGGACGGGCCAGCCGATCGCGGCGGTCATCACCGGGAACGCGGCGAAGGCATTGCCCATGACGATGGTGAACAGCGCCATGCCGCAGCAGTAGACGGCCACGGCCACCAGCTTCTGGCCGTCCGGCAGCACCGCCTCGGTGATCCTTCCGACCTGCTCCCCGACACCGGCGGTCTGGAAGATCGAGCCGAGGACGGAGAGCAGTTGCGGGAGGAGCAGGGCCCAGCCCATCGATTCGAGCATGTTGCGGCCCGAGTGCAGCGGCACGGAGACCTTCCGCTCCCGCAGCAGCACCATGCCCACGCCCAGTGCGGCGATCGCGCCGACCCCGAGGCCGAGGATGGTCTCGGACCCCGGCTCCAGGACCGGTTCGCCACCGATCTTCCAGTTCTTCACGAGCGTCGCGCAGATCATGGCGACGACGGGGATGGTGAGAGCCGGGAGGAACAGCTTGTTGCCGAAGCGGGCGGCCGAGGCCGCGCGCTTCTCGCGGGTCGGGGTGTGCGCCTCGCCCTTGCCGGTGAGGCCGAAGCCGCCCAGGACGATCAGGATCAGGACGACGACGCCCAGGGGTTCGGCGGGGAGGGACTTGTCGACGACTCCGGTGGAGTAGAAGAACGCGGCGCCGAGCAGACCCCAGAAGCCGGCGGAGCCGAAGCGCTTGGGGTTGGTGCGGTCCATGGCCATCTGCGCGGCCATGACGAGGAACACCGCGCCGACCAGCCAGAAGAAGTACTCGGACTTGATCACTTGGCGTCCTCCGTCCGGAGCCCGGCGTGTGCCGTCAGTTCGTTCTCGGCGGCGGCGACGGCGAGTTCGCGCTCCAGCTGCCGGTCCAGGTTGAGCAGGCGGGCCCCGTGGATCAGGAAGGCGCAGATCGCGGAGGGGATCGCCCACATCGCCAGGTGCAGGGGCTCCAGATGCTGGTCGTACGTGGAGTTCACGAAGCCGGTGATCAGCAGGATCGATCCGATGGCGAGGAAGCAGTCCTCGCCGAAGAACACACCGATGGTGTCGGCGCCCGACGCGTGCGAGCGGACCTTCTCGCGCAGCTTCTGCGGCAGCGGACCACCCGCCTTGGTCTCGGCGGCGGCCTCGGCCATCGGGGCGATCAGCGGCCGCACGCTCTGCGCGGGGCCACCGATGCTGGTGAGGCCGACGGCGGCGGTGAGCTGCCGGATCAGCAGGTAGAGCGTCAGGAAACGGCCGGTGGTCAGCTTGCCCAGCTTGCCGATGAGCGTGCGGGCCTGCTCCTGGAGTCCGTAGCGCTCCAGGAGCCCGATGACCGGCAGCGTGATGACGAAGACCGTCACGGAACGCGCGGAGGCGAAGCTCTCCCCGAAGGAGGCCAGTACCTCCTGCGGGGACATCTGGCCGAGCAGCCCCGTGACGATGCCTGCGACACCCACGACGAGGAGGGGATTGCGGCGGGTGGCGAATCCGAGGATCACCACGAGCACGCCGAGGAGAACGATCACGCGTCGGCCTTCTTCCGCGCAGAGACGTGGCGGTGCACGGTCCTGCTCAGACGGGGGTTATTACGCGAGACCTTAGGGTCTTGTTCAACAATCCCACAAGAGTGTGGGCTACATGGATCGGAATCGGGCGGTACGGGAGGGGAGGCCACTCGCGAGCCCGGCATGATCCGAACGAGAGGCCCTACCGCTCGGTGAGCCGCTGCGCGTAGGCCTCCGCGAGCTGGCGCCGGGAGTCCTCCAGGTAGAAGGCGAGCATCCGCTCCGCGCCGGCCGCGTCCCCCTTGGCCAGTTTGTCCGTGATCTCACGGTTGCGGGTGAGATAGGGCTCATGGAAGCGGCGGGGGTCGGCCATCACATGGAAGGCGAGCCGCAGTTCGGCGAGGACGTTGCGCATCAGTTCGTCGGTGCGGGGGCTGTTCGCCAGGCCGGCCAGCGCCTGGTGGAAGCGGATGTTGGCGGTGGAGCAGGCGGGCCAGTCGTCGCGGAGGGCGGCCTGCTCACCCGTCGACACCGCCGCCTCGACCGGGGCCAGGTCGAACGGGGGCTCGCCCAGGGTCCGCAGCGCCGCGCACTCGACGAGGAGCCGCACCCGGTAGATGTCGACCAGGTCGTCCACGGCCAGGATGCGGACGAAGACGCCCCGGTTGAGGCGGTGCTCCAGGAGGCGTTCGTGCGACAGCAGACGGAACGCCTCGCGCAGCGTGTTGCGGGAGACGGTCAGGGCGCCGCTGATGCTCTCCTCGGACAGGCGGCTGCCCGGCGGGAAGTAGCCTTCGGTGATCCGGTCCCGCAGGATGGCGGCGACCCGCTCGGCCGTGCCGGACCGCTCCAGGGAGGCGCTGTGCGCCGCGAGTTCCGAGAGGTCAGGGGTGGAGCCGGTCCGCCCGCCGTTCGTCGTCCCCGCCATGCCCCGCCCCTTGCCTGGTGTTCCGTCAGCCGTGTTCCGTGCCCAGTGAACCGTACGGCTGTCTCGGGCGGTGGGCGGGCCCTTGTCAGATTGTTGAACAATCGCTAGCGTGCGCCCGTGACGGATCTGACGAGTGTGACGCGCCCGGCCCGGTCGATGGACCTCAACGCGGACCTGGGTGAAGGGTTCGGACGCTGGGCCCTCACCGATGACGAGGCGCTGCTGACCTGTGTCACCAGCGCCAACGTCGCCTGCGGCTTCCACGCGGGCGACGCCTCCGTGATGCGGCGGGTCTGCGACACGGCGGCCGAGCGGGGTGTGCGCATCGGCGCGCAGGTCTCCTACCGCGACCTGGCCGGATTCGGGCGGCGCGCCATGGACGTACCGGCGGACGAGCTGACCGCCGAGATCGCCTACCAGATCGGCGCCCTGCGGGTCTTCGCGGAGGCGGCCGGGTCCACGGTGTCGTACGTGAAGCCGCACGGCGCCCTCTACAACCGTGTCGTCCGGGACGATGAGCAGGCCGCCGCCGTCGTCGCGGGCGTCCTGCTCGCGGGCGGCCGGCCGGCGGTCCTCGGGCTTCCCGGTTCGCGGCTGCTCGCCCATGCGGAGGCGGCGGGGCTGACCGCCGTCGAGGAGGCCTTCGCCGATCGCGCGTACACCCCGCAGGGCACGCTCGTGCCCCGGGGCGAGGCCGGTGCCGTGGTGCACGACGCGGACGAGGTCGTACGCCGCAGTGTCGGCATGGCCGTCCACGGTGCCGTGACCGGGGTGGACGGCGGCCGGATAGCCGTCGCGGCCCGGTCGCTGTGCGTCCACGGGGACACCCCCGGGGCCGCCGCGCTCGCCCGGCGGGTGCGGACGGCGCTGGAAGAGGCGGGCGTCCGCGTGCAGGCGTTCGCGTGAGCGGCATCCAGGTCTTCGAGGCCGGGCCCCGCGCCCTGCTCGTGGAGCTCGCGTCCGGCGAGGAGGCGGAGGCCTTCCACGCGGAGCTGCTCCGCCGCCGGGCCGCCGGTGAACTCCCCGCCGTACGCGAGATCGTCCCCGGTGCCCGGACCGTGCTGCTGGACGGGGTGGAGGACCGGACGCTCGCGGGGCGGCTGCGGTCGTGGACCGTGCCACCGCTGAGCCGGGGCGCGGGGGAGGCCGTCGAGATACCCGTCGTCTACGACGGCCCGGACCTCGCCGATGTGGCCGACGCGTGGGGCGTCGGCGTGGAGGAGGTCGGAGACATCCACGCGCGCGCGGAATTCCGGGTGGCCTTCTGCGGGTTCGCGCCCGGGTTCGGCTATCTGACCGGCCTGCCGGGGCACTTGAGCGTGCCGCGCCGGGCCACGCCCCGGACCCGGGTTCCCGCCGGGGCGCTTGCCCTCGCGGGGCCGTACACCGGGGTCTATCCGCGCGAGTCGCCCGGCGGCTGGCAGCTCATCGGCCGGATGCCCGGCCCGGCGGCGCTCTGGGACCCGGGACGCGAACCCGCGGCGCTGCTCGGCCCCGGGGTCCGCGTGCGCTTCGTGCCGACGGGGGTGTCCGGATGAGCCCGGGGCTCGAAGTGGTCCGGGCGGGCGCCCTGACCACGGTGCAGGACGAGGGCCGGACCGGCTGGGCCCACCTCGGCGTACCCAGGGCCGGGGCGCTGGACGCACCGGCCCGGCGGCTGGCCAACCGGCTCGTCGGCAACGCGCCGGACGCGGCCGTGCTGGAGACCACGCTCACGGGGTGCGCGGTCCGGGTGACCGGCACCCGGCCGGTGTACGCCGTCGTCGGCGGGGCGGGATGCCGGGTCACGGTGGACGGCCGCCCCGTCGCCTGGGGCGAACCCGTCCGGGTGCCCGGCGGCGCGGTGCTGGAGGCCGGTCCCGCGGTGCACGGGGTGCGCGGCTACCTGGCGTTCGCGGGCGGCCTGGTGCCCGAACCGGTGCTCGGCAGCCGGTCCGCCGACCTGCTCTCCGGGCTCGGCCCGCCGGTCCTGCGCGACGGCGACGTCCTGCCGCTGGGCCGGGCGGGCGGAGCCCCGTACGCCTGCCCCGCGCCCTGGCCGGGCGCTCCGGCCGAGCTGGTGCTGCCCCTGCACCGGGGCCCGCGCGACAGCTGGTTCACCGAGGACGCCCTGCGCACACTCACGACCGCCGCCTACCGGGTCTCGGAGCGCAGCAACCGCATCGGGCTGCGCACGGAGGGGCCCGCCCTGCGGCGCGCCCGGGACGGCGAACTGCCCAGCGAGGGCATGGTGCTGGGGGCCGTCCAGGTCCCGCCGGACGGCCTGCCCGTGGTGTTCCTCAACGACCATCCGACGACGGGGGGTTACCCGGTCGTGGGCGTGGTCGCCGAAGCCGCGCTGGCAGGCGCGGCGCAGGCGGCCCCGGGCACGCCGGTGCGCTTCGTACGCGCGTGACGGGAACCCGGATGCGGAGATCGGTCAACAGGAGGTGACCGAGCCCGCCTCAACAAGGGATGCCCATGAGCCCAGGAACCGACCAGTGAGCGCCCCGCCGGGGCTCGAAGCGCGGGAAGTCCCCATCGGCGCCGACGAGTACACCGAGTCCGACGCCTCGGTCGTCCGGCGTTCCCTGGAGGATCCCGACGCCTTCGCCGCGCTGTTCGACCGGTACGCCGACGACATCCACCGGTACGCGGCCAGGAGGCTCGGCACCGAGGCGGCCGACGACCTGATGGCCGAGACCTTCGTGATCGCCTTCCAGCAGCGCCGCCGGTACGACCTGTCGAGGCCGCAGGCCCGGCCCTGGCTGTACGGCATCGTCACCAACCTGGTGGGCGGCCACCGGCGTGCCGAGGCCCGGCGGCTGAGGGCGCTCTCGCGCGCCGCGTCCACGGCTCCGGGTGCCGGCAGCGGTGACGGCGAGCCGCTGGCGGACCGGGTGGCCGCCCGGGTCAGTGCCGAGGGCGTCCGCGGCGAACTCGCCGGAGCTCTCGCGGCGTTGCCCGCCCGCTACCGGGATGTGCTGCTGGTGGTCGCCTGGGGAGACCTGGACTACGCGGAGGCGGCGGAGGCGCTGGGCATACCGGTGGGCACCGTGCGCTCACGGCTGCACCGGGCGCGGAAGAAGCTGCGCGAGGCGCTGGGCGGTTCGGACCCCACCCGTCTGCACGACGACGACCACGAGGAGCCCCGCCATGAATGAACTCACCGCACTGCGTGAGCTGGAGGCCGATGTGCCCGCGCTCACCACGGACGCCCGCGCCGCGGGCCGCGCCCGCCTGGAGGGCGCCATGGCGAAGGAGAGCCGGTGGGCCGGAAAACTGTCCAGGCGGCTGGTGCTGCGGGCCGGCTTCGCAGCCACGGCGGCCGCGGCGGTGACCGGGACGGTCGTCGTCACCACGGACGGGAGCCGCGGCGACGCGGACGGACGCGACGCCGGCACGGGCGTGGACATGCTGTCGGCGGCGCAGGTGCTGCACCGGGCGGCGGACAGGACGCGCGCCGACGGTGCCGGGACGCCGGTGCCGCGGGACGACCAGTACCTCTACGCCAAGGAGGTCTACACGCGGACCCTGAAGGGCGGGAAGCGGACGACGCACGCGGACGAATTCTGGATCTCCGTGGACGGCTCCCGGCTCTCCCGGTACGTCTACGACGGGCGGATCAAGGACGAGCCCCCGTCGGTGCACCACGTGCCCTGGCCGCCCACCGAGTACGCGGAGCTGGCGAAGCTGCCGACCGACCCGGAGAAACTCCTCGACGGGTTCGGCGGAGCCGGCTCGGGTGGGCCCGTCGTGCGGGCCGACGGTGAGGTGGCCGGCCCGGACGAGGTGGAGCGCATGACCGGGCAATTGGCGTACGGGAACATCTGTGCGCTGCTGCGCGGTCCCCGGGTCATGCCACCGGGACTGCAAGCCGCCGCGTTCGAGGCCCTTGCGCTGCTGCCCCGCATCGTGGTGGACGAAGACGAGGTGGACGCTCTCGGTCGGCACGGCATCGGTGTCTCGTATCCCGGGATGTCGTACGGCCTCGTGTTCGAGCGGGGCTCCTACGCCTATCTCGGCATGCGTCTGGAGGGCGTCAGGGGGGAGAAGGGCCGCGAGAAGTACACCGAGGTCAAGGGACTCGTGAAGTCCGGCGTGGTGGACAAGATCGGGCAGCGGCCCCGGTAGGGAGCGGGGAGCGGGTCCGTCCTGGCGCGGGATCTCACGTTACCGAAGCGTAACTTACCGACGAGTTACCTCAGGTAACGCCACGGTGCTAGCTTGCGCAGACCTTCATCGGAGCAGAGCGAGGAGTGAGCCGTGAGTCCGCGCAAGACCACCCGTTCGAGCTCGACCGTGAACACCCCCCACCTCCGTGGTCCCCGTCGGCCGGGGCGCCTGCTGGCCGCCTCGGTGGCCGCCGCGGCCTGTGTCGGCGCCGTGGCCGTCCCCGCGTCCGCCACCCCCTCCGCCGGGTCGGAGCCGGTGGTCTCCCGGGGAGTCACCATCCCCGACTTCTACAACCCGCCGGCGCGGCTGCCCTCCGCCGACGGGTCCCTCGTCCGTACGGAGCCGCTGCCGCTCGGGCTCAGCCTCCCCGGGCTCGACGGCCGGCGGATACCCGGCACCGCGACGCGGCTGATGTACAAGTCCACCGACGCGGGCGGCGGGCCCGTCGCCGTCACCGGCGCGTACATCGAGCCGTCCGCCGCGTGGAAGGGCGACGGGCCCCGCCCCCTGGTGGCGCTGGCCTCGGGGACCATGGGCCAGGGCGACCAGTGCGCCCCCTCGCTCTCGCTCCAGCACCCGCTGACCATCGGCGAGGGCACGGTCTCCATCGGCTACGACAACATCGCGGTCTACCGCTTCCTCGCCGCCGGTGCCGCCGTCGTCGTCACGGACTACGCCGGCCTCGGCGCGACCGACCGGCTCCACACCTACGTCAACCGCGTCGACGAGGGGCACGCCCTCCTGGACGCGGCCCGCGCGGCCCGCTCCGTCGCGGGCGCCTCGATCACCTCCGCCTCGCGGGTCGGCCTCTACGGCTACAGCCAGGGCGGCGGCGCCAGCGCCTCGGCCGCCGAGCTCCAGCCGTCGTACGCACCCGACGTCAATCTGGCGGGCACCTACGCCGGGGCCCCGCCCGCCGACCTCACCGAGGTCATGAAGGGCATAGACGGCAGCGCACTGGCCGGCGCGCTGGGCTGGTCGATCAACGGCTTCGCCCAGTCCGACCCGTCCCTGAAGGCGGTCGTCGACGCGAACACGAACGACGTCGGCAAGGCCGCGCTGAAGGACACCTCGACCATGTGCGTGGGCGACGCGCTCCTCGGTCACGGCTTCACGAACAGCAAGAAGTGGACGGCCAACGGCAAGCCGATCGCCGACATCATCGCGGCCGAGCCGAAGCTGCAGGCGGTCCTCGCCCAGCAGCGCATCGGCAATCTGAAGCCGGCGGCCCCGGTGCGCCTGGCGACCGGGGTGCACGACGACATAGTCGGCCACGGGCAGGCGAGACAGCTCGCGGTGGACTGGTGCCGCAAGGGCGCGAACGTGACGTACGAGGCCGTCGTGCTGCCCAACCTCGGGGACAAGATCCTCACCAACCACCTCGCCCCCTATCTCACCGACCAGGGGAGCGCCATCTCCTGGATGACCGACCGTCTCTCCGGCAGGAAGGCCGCCTCCAACTGCTGGTCGATGCCGCTCCAGCCCTGACCTTCCTCGTCCCGTGACCCTTGAGGCCGCGGCGCGTCCGTTCCCCGGACGCCGCCGCGGCCTCGCGTATCTTCACGCATGCGTCCCCATGGGGAGCTGCGCGCCGGGTGGCTGACCCGTAGTCTGGTTTATTGGACTAGACCTGTAGTCCGTAGCCGCTCCGAAGGATGGGAACACCATGAGCAACCGTGCACTCCTGGAGGTGATCGCTCTCGACGCGGAGGACGCGGTCGCGGCGCAGGCGGGCGGTGCGGACCGCCTCGAACTGGTCACCGACATGGCGGCCGACGGCCTGACGCCCTCGCTCGCCGCCTTCGAGGAGATCCGGGCCGCCGTCGGCATCCCGCTGCGGGTCATGCTCAGGGTCGCGGACGGCTTCGCGGCCGGGGACATCGGCGTCCTCGTGGAGAAGGCCCGCACGATGCGCGCCGCGGGGGCCGACGAATTCGTCCTGGGCTTCCTCGACCAGGACGGCCACGTCGACCTGGTCGCCGTCGAGCGGCTCGTCGCCGCGCTGAACGGCTGCTCGTGGACCTTCCACCGCGCCATCGACCGCGCGGCCGACCGCGACGTCCTGCGCAAGCACCTCGCCGACCTCCCGGGCCTGGACACCTACCTCACGGCGGGCTCGCCGGACGGCGTCGACGCGGGCACGGACACCCTGCTCGCCGAAGCGGAACACTCCGACCTGCCCGGCTACGAACCGCAGATCATGGTGGGCGGCGGCCTGCGCCTGGACCACCTGCCGCGCCTGCGCGCCGCCGGCATCGAGGCCTTCCACATCGGAGGGGCGGCCCGGCCCGGCGGCTGGACCGGGCCGGTGGACGCCGACGCCGTACGGGAATGGCGCACGGTCCTCGACAGCTGACCGGCGACGCTCCCGGACCCGGGGGTGCCGACCTGGAGGAGCGACCGGGGTATCACCCGTTCCCCCACTCCGGCGTGCCGCGGCGGTGGGACCGGCCTTGAATGCTGAGTGTCCCAGGTGCCCGGCCCAGCCCCGGAGTCCCCATGTCGCATCAGCAGCCCGCCCACGACTCCGGAACGGCCGCGCGCCGGGCGGGGGTCCTGCACGCGACGGGGGTGTGGTGTGCGCGCCACTTCGTGACCGTCCTCGTGCTGTGGCTGGCCGCGGTCGCCGCGCTCCAGGTACTGCAGCACGCGTACGGCGGCGACTACTCCGACGACTTCTCGATCTCCGGAACCCAGTCGCAGGACGGCCTCGACGTCCTGGAGGCGCACGCCCCCTCGGCCGGTGGCTACAGCAGCCAGGTGGTGGTGCACGACGCCGACAAGTCCCTCAGCGGGCTGAGCGGTCAGATGTCCACGGCCGTCGGAAGCCTCCAGAAGCTGCCCGACGTGCTGTCCGCCCAGAATCCGCTGACGGCGCCGAGCAGCGGCGACGGGCCGGACGTGGGCCCGCTCTCCGGCGACGGGAGGACGGCGTACATCACCGTCCGGTTCAGCGTGCAGCCCTCCACTCTGGGGGCCGGCTATCTCGACGGGGTGGACTCCGCGGTGCAGCCGCTGCGAGCGGCGGGCGCCGAGGTGGAGTACGGCGGCTCGCTGGGCGAACTCGCCCGGCCCGAGGCGAACGACCGCACCAGCGAGGCCATCGGCTTCGGGGTGGCCGTCCTGGTGCTGCTGATCGGCTTCGGCAGTCTCCTGGCGGCACTGCTGCCCTTGGTCACGGCCCTCATCTGTGTCGTCTGCGGGCTGGGACTGCTGGGACTGCTCGCCGCGGCGACCACCTTCGCCACCGTGTCACCGACGCTGGCCACGATGATCGGGCTGGGCGTCGGCATCGACTACGCCCTGTTCCTCGTCACCCGGCACCGCCAGAACATCATGGACGGCAGGGACCCGGTGGCGGCCGCCGGAGCCGCGACGGCGACCAGCGGACGGGCCGTGCTGCTCTCCGGGTGCACGGTGATCATCGCCCTCTGCGGGCTGTGGGTCTCCGGCATCGGCTTCATCGGCAAGCTCGGCGTGGCGGCCGCCGTCACCGTCGTCACGGCGGTGCTCGGCGCCCTCACCCTCGTACCGGCCGTGCTCGGACTGATCGGACGGCACATCGACCGGATCCACGTGCGCAGGCCGGTCGCCGAGGTGGAGGCCGATGCGGAGCCGGGCCCGGCGGCCGCTCCGGACCCGGTCGAGGGGTCGACGGCACACGGCACCTGGCACCGGTACGCCCAGCGGGTGG
The DNA here is from genome assembly GCF_002941025.1 of Streptomyces sp. QL37. Lineage (NCBI taxonomy): Bacteria > Bacillati > Actinomycetota > Actinomycetes > Kitasatosporales > Streptomycetaceae > Streptomyces > Streptomyces sp. QL37. The sequence goes on from NZ_PTJS01000001.1 coordinate 4,728,018, forward strand.
AGCGCCGGCCGTGGTGGTTCCTCGCGGGCGGGGTCGTCGTGCTGGCCGTGCTCGCCTTCCCCGTCTTCTTCATCCAGCTCGGACACATCGGGGACGGCGCCGATCCCAGGTCCTTCACCGACCGGCGCGCCTACGACCTCATGTCCTCGGCCTTCGGCCCCGGGTCGAACGGCCCGCTGACGCTCGTGATCGACCAGAGCGAGGTCCCCCAGAGCGACCGGTCCGCACTGCAGAGCCAGGCCCAGCAGTCCCTGACCAAGGTGCCGGACGCGGCCGTCATCACCCCGCTCACCGCCACCCAGGACGGGGACGTCCTCACGGCGACCGCCTACTCCGTCGCCGCACCGCAGGACGCGCGGACCACGAGCCTGGTCGACCACCTGTCGGACGACGTCCTGCCCGACGCGGTCTCCGGCACATCCGCGAGCACCTACGTGACCGGCACGACGGCCGCCCAGGTCGACTTCCTGGACATCGTCTCCAGCCGGCTGCCACTGATCATCGCGGTGGTGGTCGGTCTCGCGTTCCTCGTGATCCTGGCGGTGTTCCGCGGGGTGCTGGTCGCGCTCAAGGCGGCCCTGCTCAACGTCCTGTCGATCGCGGCCTCGTACGGAGTCGTGGTGGCCGTCTTCCAGTGGGGCTGGGGAGGACCCGCGCTCGGCGTCTCGGGCGACGTCCCGATCGAGAGCTATGTGCCGATGATGATGTTCGCCATCGTCTTCGGCCTCAGCATGGACTACGAGATCTTCCTGCTGACCCGTATCCACGAGGCGTGGCTGGCCACCGGCGACCCGAAGGCGAGCGTCGCGCACGCCCTGGAGATCACCGCGCGGGTCATCACCTGCGCCGCCCTGATCATGGTCAGCGTGTTCGCGGCCTTCATCATCAGCGACAACATCGTCGTCAAGATGCTGGGTCTGGGCCTCGCGGTGAGCGTGCTCATCGACGCGACCGTCGTGCGCCTGCTGCTGGTGCCCGCGGTGATGACCCTGCTCGGACGCGCCGCCTGGTGGACTCCGCGATGGCTGGACCGGATCCTTCCGCACCTCGACGCGGAGGGGCGGGCGAAGACCGGGGCCGACGGAGCGGCCCCGGGCCGGTGACGTCCGGTCCGGGGCCGTGGACGGTTCCCCGCGGTCAGTGGTCCCGCGGGGCCTCGCGGCGCCGGCGCCGGCTCTGGGCCACCGCCCCCGCCGCGAACATCAGGGCGGCGCCGGTCAGTGAGACCGCCGTCGCGGCGGGCAGGTAACCGGCCGGGGAATCGGTGCTGGCGGACACCAGATCCGCCTCACCGGCCGCGGCCGCGTGACCGGCGTGCTCCGCATGGACCTGTGCGGGCTCGATTCCGGCCTTCTTCTCGGCCGCCGCCAGCTCGGCCGCCGACATCCCGCTGCCCTTCATGCCGGTGACCTCGCCGTTTCCGCCGTCGAAGGCGACGTCGGAGCAGGAGTAGAAGTTCTCCTGGCTGTCCGAGCGGATCCAGTGGATGAAGATCATGTGCTTGCCGGACTTGCCCTGCGGGAGCTGGAGGTTCCAGTAGTAGTTGCCGCCGTCCGAGCCCGCACCGCCCGCCTGCGGCGGGTTGGTCACGGTCTGGGTGAGCGTCAGGTCGTCCCAGGCCAGGGGCTGGCTCGGCGACCAGCCGTCCTTGGTGATGTAGACGTTGAACTTGCCCGGGTGGGCGGCCCAGTTGCTGTACTTCACCTGGGTGGTGGTGCCCGCGGTGAGATGGGTCGTCGGCCAGTCGCTGCGGGCCGCGTTGTACGACGAGAAGTTGTAGGGGCCGTTGTGGCCGCCGCTGCAGAGCTCGCCGTCGGCGATGTAACCCTTGGTCTTGCCGCCGCCGTTGGAGTCCAGGACGCCGAACCAGTTGTACAGCGGCGTCGTGCCGGTCGCCGCGACCGCGGCGGCGCAGGCCGGGTTGGACGGGGTCTGGTTCCCGCTCGCGATCATGTCCTTGTAGCACAGGTAGCTGCGTGAACCCGGCTCCATGGCGACGCCGTGAGCGGATGCGGGGGAGGGCAGACCGGCCAGGGTGAGGCCCAACAGGCCGGCTCCCAGAAGGCTCAGCACGCGAGGGGCGCGCATCGGAGACGTTCTCCGGAAGATGGTTCGCATGGCCATGAGGTTGTTCTCCTCTGGGGGGATTAAGGAGAGTGCGGGGGTGTGTGGGAGCGCTCCCAAAAACGTAGCGCGCACCGGGGGGTCTGTAAACGCCTCGCGCAGCGACTGCTGCAACTTCCTTCGCCTGCACGGCAGTTGATCGCATTCGATGGCCGGGAACCGAATGCCGCTCCCGTTCGTCACTAAGAGTAAGCAAATGGACGGGGAGTGGAACGATGTCGGTCACACTGGGCGAAGAGATCATGCTGCTGTCTCTGGACGACGAAACCGGAGCGGCCAAGGACCGGCCGGCCGCCGGATGGGCGGTCGCGGGCGGCATCCTGCTCGAACTCGTCCTGGCGGGGCGGCTCTCGGTGGACGCCGGCCGGCTGTCGGTGACCGACCGCACGCCCACCGGTGTCGCCCTGCTCGACGAGCGGCTCGGTCTGATCGACGCCTGGGCGGCGAAGAGGAGCAAGCCGCCCAAGGTGACGGACTGGCTGACGAGGGATCACGGCAAGGCGGTCGAGGCCACGACGGAGAGCCTGCGGACACGGGGCCTCGTGAGCGAGGAGAAGCGCAAGGTGCTCGGCGTCTTCCCCGTCCGCCGCTATCCCGAGGCGGACGGGGCGACCGAGGCGGAGCTGCGCGAGCGCCTGGCCTCGGTGGTGCTGCACGGCACGGATCCGGACGACCGCACGGCCGGGCTCGTCGCCCTGATCCACGCCGCCAAGCTGCACCGGCTCGCGTTCCCGGAGGTGCCGGCGGGGGAGGTGAAGCCGCGCATGGAGAAGATCTCGGAGGGCCAGTGGGCGGGCGACGACGTCCGTGCGGCGATCCGCAACATGCAGGCGGCGATGGTGGCAATCACCGCCGCCACCACGGCGGTGGTGATCGCTTGACCTGAGCCGCCCCGTCCCCCGTGTGCCGGGCCGGTCCGGCGAGCGCCGGTCCCGGCTAGCCGAGTTGCTCCGGCAGCGCCGCCGCGTGCAGCACGATCAGGCCCGAGACCGCGCGGGTCAGGGCCACGTACAGGCGGCGCAGGCCCGTGCGTTCGTCGGGCTCGCCGTCGACCACGGCCGCCGGTTCGTCCAGCACCACGTAGTCGTACTCCAGCCCCTTGGCCAGCGAGGCCGGGACCAGGGTCAGCCGGGACACGGTGGTCGTCTCCTCGCCCGGGGAGAGATACGCGTGGCCCGCCGCGTCGAGCGCAGCCGCCAGGGCGGGGATGCGGGCGTCGGCGGCGATCAGGCCGATCGAGCCCTCGTGCCGCAGCGACTCCGCGCAGGCCGCGACCACCGCGGAGTCGAGCTCGTCGGCCGCCGCCACCGCACGCACCGCGAGGGAGCCGGGCGTCTCACGCACCGACTCCACCGGGGCCAGGCCCGGCGAGATCGCGGGGAGCAGGCGCGAGGCGTAGGCGATGACCTCGCGAGGCACACGGAAACCGGCCGTGAGCTCCTCCACCACCGCGTCCGCCTTGCCCAGATGGAACAGCGCCTGCTCCCAGTCGGCCGTCGACCACGGCGTCGTCCCCTGCGCCAGGTCACCGAGCACCGTCGCCGAACCGGTCGAGCAGCGGCGGCCCACCGCGCGGTACTGCATCGGGGACAGGTCCTGCGCCTCGTCGATCACGACATGGCCCAGCGAGTGCGTCCGGGCCACCAGGTCGGCCGCCTCGTCGATCAGGACCGCGTCCGCCGCCGTCCACTTCGCCGACTTCACGCTCCGGGCCGGCTTCGCCATGAGGATCCGCTTCTGCTCGTCGTCCGTGAGGATCCCCTCCGCGTGCGCGGCCAGGAACTCCGCGTCCGTCAGAAGCCGCAGCACCAGCTTCGCCGGGTCCACCGCCGGCCAGACCGCCTTCACGGCCGCCTTCACCGCGGGATTGCGCGCCACCGCGTTCTGCACCCGGTCGTCGGGTGCCTCGCCCGCCTCCTCCATCCGCACGAGAACGGCGTGGGCGATGCGCTGCGGAAGAGCCTCGTGGGCGGCCCCGTACCGCATGTCGCGGGCCAGCAGCTCGGTGGTCATCTCCTCGACCTCGTACGCCGGGACCCGCCAGCGGCGGGAGCCGCGCACCACCACGACCGGCTCCGTCGGAGGCGTCACGTGCGAGCGGATCGCCCGCCGCAGGACCTCCGCCATCCGGGCGTCGCCCTTGATCACCGCGGCGGCGGACTCGTCCGTGCCGCGCACCTCGACGCGCGCCGCCACCAGGTCCTCGACGGTGGCCTGCTGCACCTCCAGCTCGCCCAGCGCGGGCAGGACCTGCTCGATGTAGTGGAGGAACGACCGGTTCGGGCCGACGACGAGGGTGCCGGTGCGGGCGAGGCGCTCGCGGTGCGCGTACAGGAGGTAGGCGACACGGTGCAGGCCGACTGCCGTCTTCCCGGTCCCCGGGCCTCCCTGGACGCAGACCGTGCCACCGAGATCACTCCGGACGATCTCGTCCTGCTCCGGCTGGATCGTCGCCACGATGTCGCGCATCGGGCCGACACGGGGCCGCTCGATCTCCGCCTGGAGGAGCTTGCTGGTCTGCTCCGTCTCCGCCGGGTCGGTGAGGTACTCGTCCTCGTACGCGGTCAGCTCCCCGCCGGTGTAGCCGAAGCGGCGGCGGTGGTCGACGTCCAGCGGGTTGTTCCTGGAGGCCTGGTAGAACGGCTGGGAGACCGGGGCGCGCCAGTCGATGACCATGGGGTCGCCATGGGCGTCGTGGACGTGGCGGCGCCCGATGTAGAACCGCTCCCCCTCGGCGCCCTCCGCCTTCTCGGCCCCGACCACGTGCAGATAGTCGAGGCGTCCGAAGAACAGCGGGGTGTGGGAGAGGTCGGCGAGCGCCTTGATGCGGTCGTCGATCTGCGACTGGAGGACCGCGGCGTTGACCCAGTTCGCGGTGACGTCGCGGATGTCGAGCGCCTGCACGTCCTCGCGCATGGCGCGCAGCGCGGCACGGGACGCGGCGAGGTGCGCCCGCTCCCTGACCAGTGGATTGCTTGACTCTTCGTGCGCGGGCACGGTGTTGCCTCCGGCTTTTCGACGCAGGACGGCGGACAGGGCTCACCGCCCGGTCCGCTCGGGGACGTTCACACACAGATGCGCACGCGGGGTGGGCGCGTGCGGCTGTTGTCGGCCGGTTTCCGTCCGGTCGGCGGCGCTCCCCCGGCTGCCGGCCGCTCGAAGGGCTGGCCGGTACCACGGTGCGGGAGGCGGGCAGACCGGCGATTGTATCGACCGCCGCCCCCGGGGGCGAACGAATAGATCGCGGGGGCCCGGGAAGTCCCCGCCCGGCGTCGGGACGCGTGGTGTCGGCCCGCGACGCTCCCGGTGTCCTGGCCCCTCACGGTCCTCGGCCCCGCGCCCGGTGGTCCGCCGGATCGCGGCGTTCCAGAACGCCGGCCCGCGCCCCGGGGCGCTACGGCCCACCGCCGACAGGGAGTTCGGCCTCCACGACGTCGTCGAGGCGCGGACCGGTACCTGGAGCGGGGACACCAGGCCGGCAAGATCATCGTCACCGTATGACCGTGAGCCGCACGGCGGCCTCCGCCCCGTAGGGGACGGGTCCGTCTTTCGGCCGACCCGGATACGCCCGTTCTTCGGCCGGTCGGCCGATGCAGGGGCGCGGGCCGCCGGAGCACCATGGAATGCATGAGCACCCTTTACCTGAACCCACGCAGGACCGGCCCCGCGCACGGCGCCACGGCGGTCACCGGTCACCCACACGGCCACCGCATGGGAAACGCGGTGCGCGCCGTCTCCGTCTTCACGCGCACCGCGTTCGGTGTGGCCGTCCTCGGCGAGTACGCGGAGGAGGCGGGCCTCGTCCGCCGCCACCGCTGAGCCCGCCCTGATCCCTGTCAGCTCTCCGTCAGCAACTCGTCCGCGTCGACGATCCGGTACGCGTAACCCTGCTCGGCCAGGAACCGCTGGCGGTGCGCGGCGAAGTCCTGGTCGATCGTGTCGCGCGCGACCACCGAGTAGAACCGGGCCTCGTGCCCGTCCGCCTTCGGCCGCAGCACCCGGCCGAGCCGCTGTGCCTCCTCCTGGCGCGAGCCGAACGTCCCCGACACCTGGATGGCGACCGTCGCCTCCGGCAGGTCGATCGAGAAGTTCGCGACCTTCGACACGACCAGCACACTGATCTCGCCCTGACGGAACGCCTCGAACAGCTTCTCGCGCTGCGCGTTGCTCGTCTCGCCCTTGATCACCGGGGCGTCCAGGTGCTCACCGAGCTCGTCGAGCTGGTCGATGTACTGCCCGATGACCAGGGTCTGCTCACCCTGGTGCTTGCGCACGAGCGCCTCGGTGACCTTCCGCTTCGTCGCGGTCGTCGCGCAGAACCGGTACTTCTCCTCGGCCTCCGCCGTCGCGTAGGCGAGGCGCTCCGAGTCGGTGAGGTTCACGCGGACCTCGACGCAGTCGGCGGGCGCGATGTAGCCCTGCGCCTCGATCTCCTTCCACGGGGCGTCGAACCGCTTGGGCCCGATGAGCGAGAAGACGTCCGACTCGCGTCCGTCCTCACGGACCAGCGTCGCGGTGAGGCCGAGACGGCGGCGGGCCTGGAGGTCGGCGGTGAACTTGAAGACGGGCGCGGGCAGCAGGTGCACCTCGTCGTAGATCACGAGCCCCCAGTCACGGGAGTCGAACAGCTCCAGGTGCGGGTAGATCCCCTTACGGCGGGTGGTCAGCACCTGGTACGTGGCGATGGTGACCGGCCGGATCTCCTTGCGCGTACCGCTGTACTCGCCGATCTCCTCCTCGGTCAGCGAGGTCCGCTTCACCAGCTCGTGCTTCCACTGCCGGGCGGAGACGGTGTTGGTGACCAGGATCAGGGTGGTCGCCTTGGCCTCCGCCATGGCGCCGGCCCCGACCAGGGTCTTGCCCGCGCCGCAGGGGAGGACGACGACGCCCGAGCCGCCGTGCCAGAAGCCCTCGACGGCCTGCTTCTGGTACGGGCGCAGCGCCCAGCCGTCCTGGTCGAGGTCGATCGGGTGCGCCTCGCCGTCGACGTAACCGGCGAGGTCCTCGGCAGGCCAGCCCAGCTTCAGCAGCGTCTGCTTGATCTGGCCGCGCTCCGAGGGGTGCACGGCCACGGTGTCCGGGTCGAGGCGCGCCCCGACCAGCGGCTGGACCTTCTTCGAGCGGAGGATCTCCTCCAGCACCGGCCGGTCGTTGGACGTCAGCACCAGCCCGTGGACGGGGTGCTTGGAGAGGGTGAGGCGGCCGTACCGCGCCATCGTCTCGGCGATGTCGACGAGGAGCGCGTGCGGCACGGGGTAGCGCGAGTACTCCACGAGCGCGTCGACGACCTGCTCGGCGTCGTGCCCCGCGGCGCGGGCGTTCCACAGGCCGAGCGGGGTCACCCGGTAGGTGTGGATGTGCTCGGGGGCACGCTCCAGCTCGGCGAAGGGTGCGATGGCACGGCGGCAGGCCTCGGCCTGGTCGTGGTCGACCTCGAGGAGCAGCGTCTTGTCGCTCTGGACGATGAGGGGTCCGGTCACGCGCGTCGGCCCTTTCCGGCGTGGGGTGGCCGCCGGGTGCGAACGGCCAAACGTCCAGTGTGCCTCATCGGCCGCTGACGGGCGGGGCTCCTGCGCCCGGAGCCTCTGGAAGCGGGCACCGCGCCTACGTACCCTGAGACCGCCTGTGACGCACGTCATGGCGCGGAGGGCGTCCGTCCCGCGGGGACGGAACCAGTGGATGGAGCGGTATGGCGGGGGTCGAACAGCGCATCGAGATCGTGCGGGCGTCCGAGGAGCACCTGGGGGCGATCTGCGCGTTAGCCGAGTCACGCACCCTGGTCCCGGGCGATCCGCGTGCCGGCCGGGACGGCTTCCTCGTCTCGGCGTTCACGGAGGACGTCTACCGACAGCGCCTCGCGAGCGCCGAGCACTTCTGGGTCGCGGTCAAGGGACCGGACGTCCTGGGCTTCCTGCTGGCGTACAGCGACGGCCAGGTGGAATCCGACGAGTGGCTGAACAACCGGATCAAGACGGCCCTCGGCCAGTTCCTGGTGATCAAGCAGATCTGTGTGGCCCACGAGGTGGCCAGGAAGGGGGTGGCCTCCCTCCTCTACCACCACGTCCTCCAGCAGTGGCAGAGCTCGCCGGTGATCGCGGCGGTCGTCAGCGATCCGCCCAACGACGCCTCGACGGGCTTCCACCGCAAGCTGGGCTTCGAGGAGCTGACCCGGCTCACCCCGCCCGACGGCATGCCGCGCATGGTCTGGGTGTGGCGCAAGCCCCGGGAGTCGATGCTGCAGGCGCAGTACGGCATAGCGGTGGACCTCTACAAACACGAGGACACCACCAACTGGCACAAGCTGAACAACTTCTTCTACATCACCGCCGCCCTGGCGGCGGGACTCGCCGTGACCCTGGGCAAGGAGAACGAGGCGGAGGAGTACGCCAAGAGCCTCGGGGTGATCATCGCCGTCATCGGACTGCTGACCTCGCTCGCCTTCTCCCAGATGCTCCGCTTCGGCCGCCGCTACCTGCTGAGCCGCAAGCGCGCCGCCATGGAGCTGGAGGAGTACATGGCCTGGCACGGAGGCCAGCGCATCGTCGGCAGGGAGGCGGGCGACGCGGGCATGGGATGGCTCCGCAGTTCCCCCACCGGCATGATCATGATCGCCCTGCCGTCGCTGGTCGGCGTGTGCTGGGCGGTGCTGCTGGCCATGTTCATCTGGCGCTGACCCGGACGAGGCCCCCCGGCCCGTAGCGTGGAGGGATGGACGGAGCGGAAGCCGCGGGACGGGCGCCGGGCGCCGACGACCGGGGCTTCCCGGCCCACCACGCGCCGGGGTGCGGGGCGCTGGGAGAGCTGGACGCCCTCGTCACCCGGTGCCGGGCCTGCCCCCGGCTGGTCGCCTGGCGGGAGGAGATCGCCGGGACCAAGCGCGCGGCCTTCCAGGACTGGGACTACTGGGCGCGCCCCGTCCCCGGCTTCGGGCCGCCCGATGCCACGGTGGCGGTGGTCGGGCTCGCCCCCGCCGCCCACGGCGGCAACAGGACCGGCCGGATGTTCACCGGCGACGCCGCCGGCGACTTCCTCTTCGCCGCTCTGCACACCGTGGGCCTGGCCTCCCAGCCGTCCTCCGTCCACGCCGAGGACGGGCTGACCCTGCGCGGCGTACGGCTCACGTCCCCCGTGCACTGCGCGCCCCCGGCGAACAGGCCCACGCCCAGGGAGCGCGACAACTGCCGCCCCTGGCTGGCCGCCGAGCTGGACCTGCTGAGCCCGGGGCTGCGCGCGGTGGTCGTCCTCGGGGGATTCGGCTGGCAGGCGGTGCTCCCGGTGCTCGCCGAGGCGGGGTGGCGGCTGCCGCGCCCGCGTCCCGCCTTCGGCCACGGTGCGCACGTCGTGCTGCCCGCCACGGAGCGCAGGCAGGAACTGCACCTGCTGGGGAGCTACCACCCGAGTCAGCGCAACACGTTCACCGGCCGGCTCACCATGCCCATGCTGGTCGACGTGCTCCGCAAGGCCGCAACCACCGCCGCCCTCCTCTAGGGCCCCCGGTCGTGGGGAAGTTACGGACGGCCATATCGGGCAAATGGGGCTGAGGTGTGTCCGTGACTTCCCGACGACCGGGGGCCCTAGAGGAGGGCGGCGGTGGTTGCGGCCTTGCGGAGCACGTCGACCAGCATGGGCATGGTGAGCCGGCCGGTGAACGTGTTGCGCTGACTCGGGTGGTAGCTCCCCAGCAGGTGCAGTTCCTGCCTGCGCTCCGTGGCGGGCAGCACGCCGTGCGCCCCGGGGCGGAGGGCGGGCCGGGGGGGGGGCGGGGGGGGGGAGCGCCCCCGCCGTGGCCGTGTCAGGACCCTCCCTGTGGACGGCTCTGGCCGCCGTGTCGCCCGCCCGGATGGCCCGGACCGCGGCGTTCAGCAGGGTGGTGTCCCTGCTGAACGCCGCGGTCCGGGCCATCCGGGCGGGCGACACGGCGGCCAGAGCCGTCCACAGGGAGGGTCCTGACACGGCCACGGCGGGGGCGCTCCCCCGCACGGCCCCCGCCGAGACCCTGGCCACGGTGCAGGCGGCCGCGATGACCGGCTCGGCCGTCTGGATCGGCTACGTCAACGCGGACGGCGCGGCCAGCCAGCGGGTGATCGCGCCGTCCGCGTTGACGTAGCCGATCCAGACGGCCGAGCCGGTCATCGCGGCCGCCTGCACCGTGGCCAGGGTCTCGGCGGGGGCCGTGCGGGGGAGCGCCCCCGCCGTGGCCGTGTCAGGACCCTCCCTGTGGACGGCTCTGGCCGCCGTGTCGCCCGCCCGGATGGCCCGGACCGCGGCGTTCAGCAGGGTGGTGTCCGGGACCGGCGGGCCCTCGGGGACGGGGACGGGGGGCGTACGCGGCGGAGTGCGGCGGGCGCCGGCCCGGGTGATCAGGACGTCGCCCTCGGCGGACTCGGCGGCCGGGGCGTACCCCATCTCGCGCAGTCCCTCCAGGAGCGACCCCGGGTCTGCCTGCGCGGCCAGGACGGTCGGGGCGAGGCGGCGGAGCCGCAGGGTGGCCGAGCGCTTGTCGGCCAGGATCTCGTTGAGCACGGCCTCGTCGTCGCAGCGCACGTACGCGGAGGCGGCGCCGATCCGCAGATGGCCGTGGCGGCGGGCCACGTCGTCGATGAGGTAGCTCAGCGGCTGCGGCACCGGCGTACGGCTGTGGGTCGCCAGGAAGGCGTGCAGGTCCGTCGCGGCCTGTCCGGCGTCGAGCGCGCGGCGTACGGAGCCGGGGGTGAAGCGGTAGACCGTCGCGCCGCCCTTGGACTCGACGTCGGCGAGCACCGAGAGCATGTCGGCGAGCGGGCGCTCCAGCGGGCCGGGGGCGACCGCGGTCAGGTCGGCCTGGAGCAGGACGTGGTCCAGTGGTTCGGGGATCAGCGGGGCGAGGCGGGCGGCGGCGGCAGCGGGGCCCTCGTCGAGCAGCGCGCGGGCCTGGGAGGAGAGGGCCCCGCGGCCGGTGATCCCCAGCAGCTCCGCGTCGTTGACCGTCCACAGGGCGATCCGGGAGCGGAGGTCGGAGGCCTCGCCCGCCGGGCCGCCCGGTGTGGTCGCCACGCCCGGGACCGAGGAGCGCAGCGGCCGTTCCCAGCGGAGCCGGGCGAGCAGCGTCTGCGGGTCGGGCGCGGTGCCCGGCGGGAGCGAGGCGAACAGGGCCAGCACCCGGCGGCGTACCTCGGGGGCCGCCGAGCGGTCCAGATCGGGGCCGAGTGCGGACAGTGCCCTGCCCTTGGCGTCCTGGCCGCCGATCAGGCCCGGGGTGCGGGTGGCGGCGAGCCAGGCGGTGGCGAGGTGGGTCCAGCGGTCCTGGGCGGGGAGGTCCAGCCACTCGTCGGAGGCGGGCGTCGGCGCGTACCGTTCGTCGGTCTCGCCGTCGGACGCCAGCAGGCCCGCCGCGTAGGCGAGTTCGATCCAGAAGGCGGCGACGGTCTCCGATACGTCGAGCGCGCTCGCGGCGCGCTTCAGCTCGCGCACGCTCAGGCCGCCCGCGCGGAGGATGGCCGGACCGCCGTCGTTCCAGAGCTTGAGGAGCTCCTCCACGGTGGACAGCGCCATGAAGCCCTGGCCCGCCGCCGCTCTGTCCACAGTCTGGGGATCCCGCTCGGCCGCCGCCACGATCACCGGGGGCACGGGCTCGGGCACCCGGTGGGCGCGGCCCGCCCGCAGGTGCAGCGCCGCCTCGCGCGGCAGGACGACGGTGCGCGTCGAGACGGGCAGCAACAGCCCGCGGTCGCGCAGCCATTGCACGGGCGGCGCGGGGCTCGGAGTGACCTCCCCGTACGGCGGCCCCCAGACCAGCCGGTCGAGCACGGACAGCGCCTCGACGGGGGCGGTGTCCAGCAGCTCCGCCATCCTCGTCCGGTCCGTGAAGAGTCCGGCCAGCGCGGAGACGGCGGACACCGGGTCGTGGGTGGCGGGCAGTCCGGCGGCGGCCAGGATCTCCTGAAGCCGGCCGGGCGACATCCCGGCCGTGGCCTCGGAGACGGTCGGCCCGAGACCCGTGGGGGAGGGGTGCTGCGGGGAGGGGGCGAGCAGCTCGCGCGCGGTGCGCACGAGGTGCAGCCGGGTGTCCTCGCCCCAGACCAGGGCCTGTTCGCGCAGGGTCGTGAGGGCGGCGGGCAGCGCGGCGGTGATCGCGGCGCCCGCGTCGTCCCGTCCGTCGCCGTCGTCCTGGCCGTCACCGGTGAGGAGCGCGAGCAGCGTGTCGTACGGTGCCGGGTCCGGCGCCACGGCCAGCGCCTCCGCGGTCTGCAGGGCGAAGCGGTCGAGGTGCTCCAGCGCACGGACGACGGAGGCGCGCGTGCCGGCTCGCGTCGCCAGCTGGGTGATGTCGTTCGGCACGGGGCTGAGCAGGTCGGGGCGGGCGCGCAGCAGCCCTGCCAGCGATTCGTCGCCCCGGGCGCGCAGAGCTTCGGCGAGCGTGCGCGGTGGTGTGGTCGTCCCCATCCGTCCCACGGTAGCCCCTGGAACGCTACCGTCGGGGCAGGGCGGTGGAGGGAGAACGATCGCGTGGGGATCGAGAGCGACCAGCTTGTCTACGACTACCTCAGCCGGGTCGGTGACCTGGCGCAGCAGCAACAGCTGTCCTCGGGCGCCCGGATGAGGCTCGTCGCGACGCTCCGGGGCGAGATCGACCGGCAGCGCTCCACGGACGGCTCGGACTCTCCCGCGGTGGTCCGGCGCATCCTCGGACGGCTCGGTGCCCCGGGCGAACTCGTGGCAGCGGCGGCCGAGTCGGGCGACGGGGCGGTGCCCCTGCCGCCGCCGAGGACGGACGCGGACGCGGACACGGGCGCACCCGCGGACGCGGCGGAATCGCGCGGGGTGCCACGGGCACGCCGGGGTCTGCTCAGGAAAGCCGCGTCGCGCAAGGGCGCGTCGCCGGGCCCCGAGGAGCCCCGAAGTGCCGCCGGGAGCCCGGATTCCGGGCTCGGGGAGCCGGACACCGGGGGACGGGCGCCCGGCGAGCCGGACCCGGGCTGGCCCTCGGCGTCCGCGCCGCACATGACGGGCCTGGACCAGGCGCCCGCCGGGGCGGAGCCCGAGTGGTGGCGGATCGAGCCGGGACCCTTCGGCGAGGGCGGACAGGCCGGACCCGGCGGGCAGGGCGCGCCCGGGGCCATGGGGCCCGGCACCGCCGTGCCGGGGTTCGTGGGCGGCCTGGAGAGCCCGGAGCTGTTCGGACTGCCGAGCGCTCCGAAGGCCCCGGGGCCACGCGCGCCGGCCGAGGCGGAGGAGCCCGGGCCGACGGAGCCCGGGCCGACGGAGCCCGGGCCGACGGAGGCCGGGAAGGCGGCCGAGCCGCCGGCGCCCCGGCGCCGGAAGCTGCGGCTGCGCCGCGTCCGGCGGGCCGCCGCGGACGGCGAGGCCGCCGGGCGGCCCCGCCTCTCGAACCCGTTGCTGCTGCTCGCGGCCGCGCTGCTGGTGGCCGGTGCCGTGCTCGGGTCGTGGCTGGCGCTCGCGGGCGGCTGGCTGCTGGCGTACAGCTCGCGCAAGTTCTCGCGCGCCGAGGCGAAGTGGGTCGCGCTGGGTCTGCCGGGCGTGGTCGTGGCCGGTGCCTTCGTCTGGCTGTGGGGCCGCACGGACGGCCGCTGGGGCGAACCCCTCGCGGCGGACGCGATGGGGGACGCGATGACGGACGTCTGGCCCGTGGTGGTGCGGGTGGCGGCGGTGTCGTCGGCGTTGTATCTGGTGTGGCGGTCGCGCAGGCTGGCGGGCTGACAGCGGCCGGCGCGGAGAGTGTACGTTCGTACACTCCAGGGTGTACGCTCGTACGCATGCCGACGGACCACTTCGCCAACGATCCCCGCACCAACCTCGAGCGCATGCTCGCCGGTGACCTCTACGTCGCCGACGACCCGGAGATCGGCCGGAGGCAGCAGCGGGCCATGCGCCTCGCGGCCCGCTTCCAGGCCGCCTACACCGAGGACCCCGACGAGGCCAGGACGATCCTCGCCGAGCTGCTGGACTCCGTGGGCGAGGGCGTCGACCTGCGCCCGCCGCTCTACGTCGACTACGGCAGCAACATCGCGATCGGCGCCCGCACCTTCGTCAACTACCACCTCACGGCGCTGGACGTCGCGCGGATCACCATCGGCGAGGACTGCCAGATCGGCCCCAACGTCCAGCTCCTGACCCCCACCCACCCCGTGGAGCCGGAGCCCCGCAGGGACAAGCTGGAAGCGGCGCTCCCCATCACCATCGGTGACAACGTCTGGCTCGGCGGCGGGGTCATCGTCTGCCCCGGGGTGACCATCGGCTCCAACTCCGTGATCGGGGCCGGAGCCGTGGTCACGAAGGACATCCCCGCCGACGTCGTCGCCGTGGGCAACCCCGCCCGCGTCGTCCGCAGCGTCTGACCCGCCCGCCCATGGCCACCGGACGCACGGACCCGCAGCGGCGCGAACGCATTCTCGCCGCCACGCTCGACCACATCGCCGAGGAGGGTGTCGTCGGCGTCTCCCACCGCAAGATCGCGGGCCGCGCCGAGGTCCCGCTGGGCTCGATGACGTATCACTTCGACGGCATCGACGACCTGCTGCGCGAGGCCTTCACCCGCTTCGCCGACCACATCGTGGCCGTCTTCGAGCTGCACCTGGGCCGGGTCGACACCCCCGAGCAGGCCCGCGAGGCCGTCACCGACCTCATCCACGTGCTCTCCGAGGGCCCCCGCCGCGACCTCGTCCTCACCCAGGAGCTCTACACGCTGGCCGCCCGGCGCGACGAGTACCGCGAGCTCACCCACGCCTGGATGAACCGCAGCCGCCGCCTGCTGGAGCAGCACTTCGACCCGGACACCGCGCGTCAGCTGGACGCGCTGATCGAGGGGCTGGCCCTGCACCGGTCCCTCGACACCGAGCCGCAGGATCGCGAGCTGACGCGGCTGGCGGTGCACCGGATGACGTCCGGCGCCTGAGGAACCTCCCGAACCGCCTGTGGGGCGCGGACCTGACACCGCGTCCCACAGGCCTCTCCACCGATGAGAGCATCTCCCTCACGCTCTACGAGGGGGGTTGGGCTCCATGGCACGCCGGTCCGGGGCAAGGGCCAGGGACACGCGGCGCACGCGCGAGGCGAAGCGGGCGGAGGAGACGAGGCTCGCGGCGAAGCGGGCCGCGCCCGAGGACGGTGGCGGGAAACGCGGGGAGAAGCGGCGCGGGAAGCTGTGGCCGGTGGCCGGGGCGCTGGTCCTCGCCGCGGTCCTCTGCGGGGCCGTGCTGCTGTTCCTCTCCCCCTGCCGGAGAACATGTGGCGTGACGTCGCCCCGCGGTGGCCCGGCGGCGGGTACGGCCTCGCCGCCACAGCCGGGTTCGTGCTCTTCCCGTGCGTGGGCGGTGTCGTCGTGGGCCTGGGCGGTCTCTTCGAGGGCGTCACGGCATGGCGCCGGAGCCGTGAGCCGCGCCGGCTCACCGGGGCGGCCGGTCACGGCCTGCTCGCGGCGGGCTGCGGGCTGCTGGGCGCCGCCGGCGTCGTGGTCGTGACCACGACGCTCGGCGGCAAGGGAGGCGCCCGCTCGGACAGCCTCTCCGTCTTCCTCCGGAGCGAGTACCCCTCGGTCGGCTACGCGGCGCTGGGCGGCATCGTCGCCCCGCTCCTCGTCGCCCCGGCGGCCGTCAGGCTCCGGGAGGCGCTGGGGCGACGAGGAGCGGGAGGAGTGACCTGGAGGAATGACCCGGAGGAGTGACCGGGGGACCTACTTCGTCAGGTCCGCCTGGAGTTCGTCCAGGATCTTGTCCGCAGCCGTGTAGCCGATGCCCTGGATCCACAGCTCGTCCTCGACCGGGAAGACCTTGCCGGCCTTCACCGCGCCCATGTTCTTCCAGAGCCCGCTGCCCACGGTCTGCTTCTGCCCGGATTTCTCCGCGTCCCCGTACGTCGAGTGGAAGACGACGTCCGCGTCCGCCTGGTCGATCTTCTCCGGGCTGATGTCGTACGAGAAGCCGTCCTTGGCCTTGTCGACGACCGCGGGCCGGCCGAGGCCGACGTCGGCGAGGATCGTCGCGATGTAGTTCTGGCGGCCGTAGACGCGGATGTCCGCGCCCTCGACGAACCGCACCATGTTGACCTCGGTGGCCGCCGCCTTCTCCTTGCCGCCGAGCGCCTCGGTGACCTCGCCGACGTGCGCCTCGTAGCCGGCGATGACCTTCTCGGCCGCCGGGACCTTGCCGAGCGCGTTGGCGTGGACCTGGAAGTTCTCCTTCCAGGGGTAGCCCGTGTTCTCCGTCATGACCGTCGGGGCGATCTTCGAGAGCTCGTCGTACTTGTCGCCGTGGCGGATCTTGCTGGTGAGGATCAGGTCCGGCTTCAGCCCCGCGACCGCCTCCAGGTTCGGCGTCATCATCTCGCCGACGTCCTCGATGCCCGCGACCTGCTCCTTCGGCAGGTAGCTCAGGTAACCCGACTCCGTGCCGGTGTGCGTGGCGCCGACCGGCTTCACACCGAGGGTGAGCGCGGAGTCCAGCTCGGCGGTGTCCAGGACGACCACCCGCTTCGGGGCGACGGGCACCTTGATGTTGCCCATGGCCGTGGCGACCGTGTGGGTCCCCCCGTCGGAGGAGGAGGCCGAGCCGCCGGAGCCGGAGCCGGAGTCGGACGAGCCGCAGGAGGTCAGGGTCAGCGCGGCGGTCACGGCCAGCGAACCGGTGACGAGCAGACGAGCCGCAGGAGGTGTGGGCATGTCAGAGAGCCTTTCCGGAGGAGGACGGGGAGGACAGGGGCGTGGCGGGAGTCCAGGGCGCGCCGGGTACGACGAGCGGGGAACCCGTGACCGGGTCCGGGACGACGACGGCTTCCAGGCCGAAGACCTCGCGCACGAGCTCGGCGGTGACGACGTCCCCCGGCCGCCCCTCGGCGACGATGCGGCCCGCCTTCATGGCGACGAGGTGGTCGGCGTAACGGGCGGCCTGGTTGAGGTCGTGCAGGACGGTGACGACGGTCCGGCCCCGGCTGCCGTCCGCGGCCGGGGCGGCGAGCCGGCGCACCAGGTCCAGGACCTCGACCTGGTGCGCGATGTCGAGATACGTGGTCGGCTCGTCGAGCAGCAGCAGATCCGTGTCCTGCGCGAGCGCCATCGCGATCCACACCCGCTGGCGCTGGCCCCCGGACAGCTCGTCCACCGGCCGGTCGCCGAGCGCGGTGACGTCCGTGCGCTCCATGGCCTCCGTCACCGCGCGCTCGTCCGCGTCCGACCACTGCTGCCACCACCGCTGGTGCGGCTGGCGGCCACGGGCGACCAGGTCGGAGACGGTGATCGCCTCGGGTGCCACGGGTGTCTGCGGGAGCAGCCCGACCGACTGGGCGATCGTGCGCGTGGGGATGCGCGACAGCTCCGTACCGTCCAGGAGCACGGAGCCGCCGGCCGGCTTCAGCAGCCGGCCCAGCGCGCGCAGGGTCGTCGACTTGCCGCAGGCGTTGGGGCCGACGATGACCGTCACGCACCCGTCGGGCACGGCCAGGTCCAGCTCGCGCACGACGGTGCGCTCGTCGTAGGCGAGGGTCAGGGCGCGGGCCGTGAGCCGGGACGTGGCGGTGTCCTGCGTACGGGTCGTCGTCATGCGTTGCCTCCACTGCGGCCGCCGTGGCCACGGATGATCAGCCAGATCAGATACGGGGCGCCGACCGCCGCCGTCAGCACACCCACCGGGAGTTCGGTGGGGGAGAAGAGCCTGCGGGCCAGCAGATCCGCGAGGACGACGATCACGGCGCCGAGCAGTGCCGAGCACAGCAGCGGGATCTGCGCCGTACGCGTCATCCGGCGGGCGATCTGCGGGGCGAGCAGCGCCACGAAGTCGACCGGGCCCGCCGTCCCCGTCGCGACCGACGCCAGGACCACCCCGAGGGCGACGAGCCCCAGGCGTACGCGGCCGAGGCGGACGCCCAGCGCCGTCGCGGTGTCGTCGTCCATCGAGACGGCGCGCTGCGCGCGCGCCGCCCACAGCACGGCGGGCAGCAGGACCAGGAGGGCCCAGCCGATCGGGGCTGCCTCGTTCCAGCCGCGGCCGTTGAGCGAGCCCGTCATCCAGATCTGCGCCTGCTGGGCGACCAGGTAGTCGCCCTTCGTCAGGAACAGGGTCGTCACCGACCGCAGGGCGATCGCGAAGCCGATCCCGATGAGGACGAAGCGGGTCGCGTGGAGCCCGCCGCGCCAGGCGAAGACGTACACCAGCGCGGCGGCGACGACCCCTCCGAGGACGGAGAGGTAGGGCAGGACGGTGTACGAGGTGAGGCCGAAGGTCATCGCGCCGACCGTGAGCGCGCTCGCGCCCTGGCTGATGCCGATGATGTCGGGGCTGGCGAGCGGGTTGCGGGCGACGGTCTGGATCAGCGCCCCGGCGATCCCGAAGGCCGCGCCGACGAGCAGCCCGACGACCATGCGGGGCAGCCGCAGGGTGCCCACGACCAGCTCGTCCGGCGACGGCTGCCCGAGGACGACCTTCACGACCTCCGCGGGCGCCACGAAGCTCTCACCGGTGCAGAGGTAGGCGACACAGACCGCCGCCAGCAGGACGACGAGGGCCACGGCGACGAGCCCGGCCCGCCGGTGGAGCAGGAACCGGGCCCGCTTCCCGACCCGTACGACCTGGTAGCCGGCGGGGCGGACCGGGGTCCGCAGGGGCACTGCCGTGTCCGCGCTCATGCGGGCACCGCCTTCCGGCGTACGAGGGTGACCAGGAACGGCACGCCGATCAGTGCCGTCATCACTCCTGCCGGGACCTCGCCGGGCGGGAACAGGACCCGGCCGACGACATCGGAGACGAGGAGCATCACGGGCCCGACGAGGGCCGCCATCGGCAGCACCCAGCGGTGGTCGCTGCCCACGATCGCGCGGGCGATGTGCGGCACCGCGAGGCCGACGAAGGCGATCGGTCCGGCCGCCGCGACTCCCGCGCCGGTGAGCACGGTGGCCCCGATACCGCCGACGATGCGGACGGCCGCGACGTTCTGCCCCAGGCCCTTCGCGACGTCCTCGCCCAGCGCCAGCGCGTCGAGCCCGCGTGCGACGGACACCACGAGGGCGGCCCCGATCAGCAGGAACGGCCAGATCTGCTGGGCGACCTGGGCCTCGCGGCCCGCGATCGAGCCCACCTGCCAGAAGCGGAACTCGTCGAGCGCCGATGCCTTCGTGGTGAGCACGGCCATGGTCACCGAGACCAGCAGAGCGTTGATCGCGGCGCCGCCCAGCGCGAGCTTCACCGGCGTCGCACCGCCCCGGCCCCGGGCGGCGACGGCGTACACGGCGACGGACGCGACGGCGGCCCCCGCGAAGGCGAACCAGACATAGCCGGTGAGGGTGTGGATCCCGGCGTAGGCGATGGCCAGGACCACGGCCACCGAGGCGCCCTGGCTGATCCCGAGGATCCCCGGGTCGGCGATGGGGTTGCAGGTGATGCCCTGGAGCACCGTGCCCGCGAGGGCGAGCGCCGCGCCGACCATCAGGCCGATCACGGTGCGCGGCACCCGCATCTGCCGGATCACCTCGGCGGCGTCGGAGTGCCCGCCGTGCAGCAGGGCGTCCAGGACCGCGGACGGCGCGATGGTCCTCGCCCCGACGGCGAGGCTGAGCAGGACGGAGAGCAGCAGGGCGGCGACGGCGGCAGCGGTCGCGAGCGCGCGTCTGGACAGGCGTGGAGCGGCGGCTGCCATCGGAACCAATCGGGTGAGCGAGAGCCGGTAACTGCAAGGAGGGTCATTGTGAGGTAAGGCTCGGCTAAGTCTATGTGTGGCCCATGAACCGGGGCAGGGCGCCCATGGACTCCGTCACCGGGCCCTCGCCCTGCGCAGGGCGACCTCCTCGGCGGTGACGGGGGCCTGGATCCTGTGGACGTCCCCCACGCGCAGGCCGGCCGGCGTGCTGTGGTCGCCGTGTACGGCGATGAAGGAGACGGCCGTCCGCGAGGCGGGCTGCCAGAAGGTGCGGTAGTACGGCGCGTTCCCCGGGTACTCCGGGATCTCCACCAGCGGGACGCCCCGCCGCCGCAGGAGACGCTCCAGCTTCTCGAACCGGAGCCGCGGGGCGAACCGTCCGTAGCGGGCCCGGAGCACCTCGCCCGGGAGGGTGCGGTCGCGGCGGGCGAGCCGGTGCACCTGGAGGCTGAAGTGGTGCCCCGACCAGGGGTCGCGGGCCCGGGCACGGTGGTAGTGGAACTCCGCCAGGCCGTAGTCACGGCACATGGCCCGGCCGAAGTCGTTCTCGGCGAAATCCGTCCCCAGGACCGAGGCGGCCTCGTGCGGGGACCCGTCCGGGCGGAGCCCGAGCACGGTGCCGGTGGTGACGGCATGGACGTAGAACGCCAGGGAGTACGGGGTCAACGGTCGTTCCTCGGTAGGGGGTGGATGCGGTGGCCCGCAGTTCGGACGGTCGGCCGCCCGGTCCGGGGCACCGGCACAATGGACCTCATGCCTTCACCCACCCTGACGGTCGGATTCGACCTCGACATGACCCTCATCGACTCCCGGCCCGGCATCAAGGTCGCCTACGAGAAACTGGCCGCCGAGACGGGTGTGTACATCGACACCGACCTGGTCGTCAGCCGGCTCGGCCCGCCGCTCCAGGACGAGATGCGGAACTGGTTCCCGGCCGACGCGATCGAAGAGGCGTGCGACCGGTACCGCGCCCTCTACCCGGACACGGCGATCACCCCGACGACCGCGCTCCCCGGCGCCCGGGAGGCCGTCGAGGCCGTCCAGGCGCTCGGCGGACGGGCGATGGTCGTCACCGCCAAGTACGAACCGAACGCCAAGCTCCACCTCGCGCACCTCGGCATAGACGCGGACGTGCTGATCGGCGGTCTCTGGGCGGAGGGCAAGGCCCAGGCGCTCCTGGAGCACGGCGCGCGGGTCTACGTCGGCGACCACACCGGGGACGTACGGGGTGCGCGCGCGGCGGACGCCCTGTCGGTCGGCGTCACCACCGGCCCGTGCGACGAGGAGGAGCTCCGGGCCGCCGGAGCCGACGTGATCCTGCCGGACCTCACGGCGTTCCCCGCCTGGCTGCGGACCTTCGCGGCCGCCTGACGCACAGCGGCGAGGGCCGGTCCGCTACCTCGCGGCGGCGCGCTTCGGCGAGTTCTTCCACGCCGACCGCACCACCCCCGCGGCGGCGATCAGGAAGCCCAGCCCCATCAGCATGCACACCGCGTACGCGATGGACGGGAACGGGTCGGTGCCCAGGAACAGTGGGGCCACCGTGACGAGTGTGGCCAGTGCGCCGATGAAGAAGACGATCGCGCCGACCTGTACGAGCCGGTCGCCTGCGCCGGAAGGAGTAGTACTCACCCGGTCAGGGTAGTTCCCAGCTCGGCGGAACCATTCGGCGACGTCTTGTGTCCGGCCCCTGGACCATTAGCCTGGGGCACGGCGGGTCGGAAGACCCGCTGTACTGCTATCCGGAGCCGTTTCACGGCTCTCCCGCGCACCGACGAGTACGAGGACGAGGACAGACGTGCCCACGGGTAAGGTCAAATGGTTCAATTCGGAAAAGGGCTTCGGCTTTCTTTCGCGCGACGACGGCGCCGACGTCTTCGTCCACTCCTCCGTACTCCCGGCCGGCGTCGAAGCGCTCAAGCCCGGCCAGCGCGTCGAGTTCGGGGTGGTCGCCGGCCAACGCGGTGACCAGGCCCTCTCCGTGGTGATCCTCGACCCCACGCCGTCCGTCGCCGCCGCGCAGCGGCGCAGGCCGGACGAGCTGGCCTCGATCGTGCAGGACCTGACGACGGTGCTGGAGAACATCACGCCGCTGCTGGAGCGCGGCCGGTACCCCGACAAGGCGGCGGGTGCGAAGATCGCCGGCCTGCTGAGGGCGGTCGCCGACCAGCTCGACGTCTGACGGACGCGGGGACGCCCGGGCAGGGCCCGGGCGTCCCCGGTTCAGCGCCCGGTGACGGAGAACGCGTCCGGCGCCAGCGCCGGCACGAGGCCCTCGGCAGCCGCCCGGGTCAGCAGGCCGCGGATCGCCGCGTAGCCGCTCTCGCCGAGGTCGGCGGTGAACTCGTTCACATACAGCCCGATGTGCTGGTCGGCCACGGCCGGGTCCATCTCCTGGGCGTGCTCCAGGACGTACGGACGCGACTTCTCCGGGTCGTCCCAGGCCATCCGCACCGACGTGCGGATCGACTCCGACAGCCTGTTCAGCGTCTCCTCGCCCAGCGAGCGCTTCGCGATGATCGCGCCGAGCGGGATCGGCAGGCCGGTGGTCGACTCCCAGTGCTCGCCCATGTCGGCGAGGCTGTGCAGGCCGTAGTTCCGGTAGGTGAAACGGGCCTCGTGGATCACGAGCCCGGCGTCCACCCGGCCGTCGCGCACCGCCGGCATGATCTCGTCGAACGGCATGACGACGATCTCGCCCACGCCGTCCGGGACGACCTCGGCCGCCCACAGCCGGAACAGCAGATAGGCGGTGGAGCGCTCGCTCGGCACGGCGACGGTCTTCCCCGTCAGGTCGGCGCCGGGCTCCTTCGTGAGGACGAGCGGCCCGCAGCCGCGCCCCAGGGCGCCGCCGCACGGCAGCAGCGCGTACTCGTCGAGCACCCACGGAAGGACGGCATAGGACACCTTCAGCACGTCGAGCTCGCCGCGCTCGGCCATGCCGTTGGTGACGTCGATGTCGGCGAAGGTGACGTCGAGGGCGGGCGCGCCGGGGACCCTTCCGTGCGCCCAGGCGTCGAAGACGAAGGTGTCGTTCGGACACGGCGAGAAGGCGATCCGCAGCGCGGGGAGCGCGGCTCCGGCGGAGTCCGTCGCGGTGTCAGTCACGGTGTCGGTCGAGTCGGTCATGCCAGGTCCAACTTTCCACTACGGGTGCGGTCTTCCCGAACGCCTCGGTGAGCGCCGCCAGGGCGTCGCCGATACGCCAGGCCCCGCGGTCGCGCGGCCCGACGGTGTTCGAGACGGCCCGGAGCTCCAGCGCCGGCACACCGAACCTGTCGGCGGCCTCCGCGACGCCGAAGCCCTCCATGGCCTCGGCGACGGCTCCGGGGTGCGCGGCCAGCAGTTCGGCGATGCGGGCCGCGCTGCCGGTCACGGTGGAGACGGTGAGCACGGGGCCCGGCACTGCGCCGGTGGCCTCCGCCACGTCCCGTACGAGGGCCTCGGGCGGCAGGAAGGTGTCCCTGCCGAAGCCGAGACCGGTGACGGGCACGAAGCCGTCCGGGGTCTCGGCGCCCAGGTCCGCGGCGACGATGCCGGTCGCCACGACGAGGGAGCCGACGGGCGCGGCGGGTGCGAAGCCGCCGCCGATACCGGCCGAGACGACGGCCGCGTACGGCTGCGAGGCGGGCGCGGCGGCGAGGGCGCAGGCGGTGGCGGCCGCAGCGGCGGCCGGACCCGCGCCACCCGCGAGGACGTCGAACGGGCCCGCCCGGTGCAGCTCGGCGCCGGGAACCTCCCGCACCTCCGGATCACCCCCGAACGCACGCGTGACCGCGTCCCGTTCGGCCGGGACGGCGGTCACGACAAGCACCCGCACGGCGGTGGTCCTCGGGGTCGAAGGGTCGGTCAGGAGGTCTTCGTGAGCTGGAAGTGCCAGACGCCCGTGAGCTTCTGACCCTTGGTCTCGACGATGCTGACCTGCGTCTTGTCCGCCGTGGTCTCACCGGTCTGGCTGGCGAAGAAGGCGCTGCCGGGGATCGACCGGTACGTCTTCTTGTACGGCTCCTGCTCGGCCTGCTGGCCGTTGATGAAGAGCGTCCAGCCGTGGTCCGCGACCTCGGGGTCGACGCCGAAGCGGACCTTGTCGTCCATCGCGACCTTGACGGACTTCTCCGCCTTCTTGTTCAGGCAGCCCTGGATCTCGGACTCCTTGAGGGCGTTGCCGTCGTTGTAGCAGGACGCCTCGGTGCTCACCGAGTTGTCGCCGACCGTCACGGTGGCGAGCGGCGTCGGCTTGTCGCAGGCGGACAGGACAAGGAGTCCCGCGGACACGGCACCAAGAGCGACGCCGATTCGACGGCCCTTACCGGAGAAGAACGCAACGGTCATGCGCCGAAGGTTATCGGTCGGTGCCGCTCACGCCACGCGGGGGTGCGGTGAGCCGCGCCGTGCGGCCCCCAGGAGGCCCCGTACGGAGGCGGCGGCGCCCAGCGCCAGGAGCCCCGCGGCGACGGACATGCCGAGTACTCCGTTGAGCGGCAGCGCGATGCCGATCGCGCCGCCGACCACCCAGGACATCTGGAGCAGCGTCTCCGACCGGGCGAAGGCCGACGTACGCACCTCCTCCGGCACGTCGCGCTGGATCATCGCGTCCAGCGACAGCTTCGACAGGGCCTGGGTGAACCCCGCGACCGCGGCGAGGGCGGCGACCATCACCGTGCTGAAGAACACCGCGGTGAGCACGGCGACCCCCAGGGCGAGCCCCAGCACCGTCGCGACGATCACCTCGGGGCCGCGCGCCCTGAGCCACGAGCCGACCGCCGTGCCGCAGGCGTTCCCGGCGCCGGCCGCGACCCCGACGATGCCGAGGGAGACGGCGGCGCTCTGGCCCGCCAGGGGGTGCTCGCGCAGCAGGAACGCCAGGAAGAAGATCAGGAAGCCGGAGAGCGCGCGGTGCGCGGCGTTCGCCTGGAGGCCGTGCAGGACGGACGGGCCGACGGACCGCAGCCCCGGCGGTTTCTCCCGCCTGCTCCTCCTCGCGGCCCATGTGCTGCCGGTCCTGCCGCCCCTGGCGCTCTTCGAGGTGGGGACCCGGACGGGCGGCGGAGCGGCCGCCTCCTCGTGCGGGACGACGAGGCGGGCCTTGCGCTCGCCCTTCGCGGAGTCGACCTTGCGGGGCAGGGTGAAGGCGAGGACCGTACCGCCGAGGAAGATCGCACAGGCGCCGTAGAGCGGCCATGGGGATCCGATGCTCTGCAACCCCGCCCCGATCGGCGCCGCGACACCTGTGGCCAGCAGACCGGCGAGGGTGACCCGTGAATTGGCCTTCACCAGGGAGAAGCGGGGCGGCAGGAGACGGGGCACGACGGCGCTGCGCACGACCCCGTACGCCTTCGAGCAGACCAGGACGCCCAGAGCCGCCGGATAGAGCTCCAGGCCGCCCGTGGCCACCGCGCCCGACATCGTGATCGCGAGAACCGCCCGGGCGAACATCGCACCTGCCATCGCGGCGCGTCGGCCGTGCGGCAGGCGGTCCAGGAGGGGGCCGACCACCGGGGCGAGCAGGGTGAAGGGGGCCATGGTGACGGCGAGGTACAGGGCGACGCGCCCGCGCGCCTCGTCCGTCGGCACGGAGAAGAACACCGTGGAGGCGAGGGCCACGGTGATCATGACGTCACCCGCGCCGTTGACCGCGTGCAGCTCGATCAGCTTGCCGAGGCCGGACTCGCCGGCCCCGTGGGCGTGCGTCGCCTTCCTGATCCCCCGTGCCGTGCCCGTGAACGGGGCGCGCAGGGCACGGCCCATCGCCCGGCCCGCCCTGCGGAGCGGACCGGATCCGTCGGACGACCTGGTGGCGGCCACGTGGTCATAGTGCCCCACCCCCTGCCGTCACGAACCCATGATCGGGCCGGGGCGTGGTGGCGGACGCTCCGTCGGGTGAGTCGTTCCCGGCCGGAAAATGGCCGGTACGCACCGCCGTTCCCGGGCGATTCGGCCCTCCGCCCCGGCGGCGGATCCGCACCTCCACGGAAGGGTTCCGGTGCTGTTTGGGACGGGCAGGTGGGCGCGGGGCGGCGGAGAGGGTAGCGTGCACTCACGCGCCACCGGCGGTTGTTCTTGGCCGCGCGCCTCTCCGCGATCCCGCAGAATGGGTGGCAGAAGGCGCGCCCGAGGCAGGCACAACGGGTGTGGACGTCGACGCGGCCCCCAGGTCCGCTCCGCTCACAACTGTCATGGCCGAAATCGGACATCGATGGAGCTGCTGGCGCGCTCGTGAGACGGCGTATGGAGAGAAGCGAGACCTGTGAGTGCTGCGACGACGCGAAGCCGTACGGCCCGTACCCCCGCCCCTGACCGTCTGTGCGCCGAGGCGGTAGACCTCGCACGCGCTGCGGCGGAGGAGGCCGCCGCCCCAGGAGTGGTGGGTGAGCACGTGGCCCTGGTCTCCGAAGGTGACCGGGTGGTCACGCACTACTTCGAGGCCAAGGAGCCCGGCTACCGGGGCTGGCGCTGGGCGGTGACGGTCGCCAGGGCCTCCCGCGCCAAGAACGTCACCCTTGACGAAACGGTGCTGCTGCCCGGGTCCGACGCGCTCCTCGCCCCCGAGTGGGTGCCCTGGAGCGAGCGTCTGCGGCCCGGCGACATGGGCCCCGGCGACCTGCTGCCCACCGAGGCGGAGGACCCGCGCCTGGAGCCCGGCTGGACGGGCGAGGACGAGCCCCTGCCGAACTCTGCGGTCTCCGAGGTGTCCCAGGAGCTGGCCGCCCTCGCCGACGTCGAGGACGCGGAGCTGACGACGCTTCCCGCCACGCGGCGAGGCTCGATCGCCGCGGTCGCCGACGAGCTCGGCACGCGGCGCGCGCGGGTGCTGTCCCGGTACGGGCTGCGGCTGGCGGCGGACCGGTGGGACGAGGAGTTCGGTGCGAAGACGCCCATGGCGCAGGCGGCGCCCGCGTCCTGTGTCACCTGTGCGTTCCTGGTGCCGATGGCCGGCTCGCTGAAGCAGGCCTTCGGGGTCTGCGCGAACGAGTTCGCCCCGGCGGACGGCCGGGTCGTCTCCCTGGCGTACGGCTGCGGGGGCCACTCCGAGGCGGCGGTCATGCCGAAGCCGCCGAAGCCCGCGCCGCACGCGCTCGACACGATGCGGGTGGACGACTACTCCCTGCGTCCGGCCGACGACTCGGGCTCGGTCCCGGACCGTCCGGACGGCGCGACGGAGGACCTGGGGCACTCCTGACGCTCCTGCCCGCCGCGGGGTCCGGGCCTGCGGTGCCCGGGGCGCTCCCGCTACGGGCTTCGTCCTCGATCGCCGGACGGGCTCGAGTTCTGCCGGGGTGCGGTCCGGCCCTGCGTGTTGCCGGTCCCGGGGGCCGGCCGGGCTTGAGGGCTGCGCGGTCGCGGTACCTTCGGGCGCACACTGGGCGTCAGGGTCACCGGAAGAGCGGAGTACGAGCGTGGGCATGAATGCGACCGAGGGGGCCGATCCGTTCGGGACGGCGCGACTGCGGCGCGGCGTGCTCGACGCCTGGGGCGCGGGCCCGGCCCGCTTCCGGGAGGACGCCAACGCCGAGGAGGACCTCGCGCTGGGCGGCTACCGCGACCGCCTGGTCGTCGAGCTCGCCCAGAACGCCGCCGACGCCGCCGCCCGCGCCGGGGTCCCCGGCCGTCTCCGCCTCACCCTGCACGAGGCGGGCGGCGGCAGCCCCGCCGTCCTGGCCGCCGCCAACAACGGCGCGCCCCTCGACGCGACCGGCGTCGAGTCGCTGAGCACCCTGCGGGCCTCCGCCAAGCGCGAGGGGCACGAGTCGTCCGTGGGCCGCTTCGGTGTCGGCTTCGCGGCCGTGCTGGCCGTCAGCGACGAGCCCGCCGTGATCGGACGCCACGGAGGCGTCCGCTGGTCCCTCGCGGAGGCCCGCGACCTCGCGCGGCAGGCGGCCGTCGGCAGCCCCGGTCTCGGCGACGAGCTGCGCCGTCGCGACGGACACGTACCGCTGCTCCGGCTCCCGCTGCCCGCCGAGGGCACCGCGCCCGACGGTTACGACACCGTCGTCGTCCTGCCGCTCCGCGACGGCGTCGCCGAGGACCTCGTGAGCAGGCTCCTCGAAGGCGTCGACGACGCGCTCCTCCTGACGCTGTCCGGCCTCGACGAGGTCGTGATCGAAACCCCTGACGGCGTACGGACGTTGCGGCGCTCGCAGCGCGGCCCGTACACGCACGTCGACGACTCCGTGCACGGTCTGCACCGCTGGCGCACGGTCGCCGTCCAGGGCCCCCTGGAGCCCGCCCTGCTGGCCGACCGGCCCGTCGAGGAGCGGCTGCGTCCGCACTGGTCCGTGACCTGGGCCGTGCCCGTGGGCGAGGACGGGGCGCCCCAGCAGCCCCGTACGGCACCCGTCGTGCACGCACCGACCCCCACCGACGAGCCGCTCGGCATTCCCGCGCTGCTCATCGCCTCGCTGCCGCTGGACACCACCCGCCGGCACCCCGCGCCGGGCCCGCTGACCGACTTCCTGGTGGAGCGCGCGGCCGACGCCTACGCCGAACTGCTGGCCGGGTGGGAGCCCGTGTCCGTCGCCACGATCGCGCTGGTGCCGGGCGTGCTCGGCAAGGGCCGGCTCGACGGCTCCCTGCGGGCCGCGATCCTGGAGCGGCTGCCCCGGGTGGCGTTCCTGGAGCCCGCCGCGCCCAGGGACCCGGCCGAGGCCGCGGCCCAGTGGGACGACTGGGACGGCGCCGGGGCCCCGAGCCCGGGGACGACCGCGCTGCGGCCCGTCGAGGCCGAGGTGGTCGAGGGCGTGGGCGACCGGACCGTACGGGTCCTCGCCGAGGTCCTGCCCTGCCTGCTGCCCGCCGGTCTCGAACGCCGCGCCGAGCTGCGCACGCTCGGCGTCGCCCGGGTCCCGCTGACCGAGGCCATCGACCGGCTGGCCGGTCTGGAGCGCGACCCGGACTGGTGGCGGCGGCTGTACGACAGCCTGGCCGGCGTCGACCCCGACCGGCTCTCCGGGCTGCCCGTGCCCCTCGCGGGCTCCGCGGACGCGCCGCCCCGCACCACCATCGGCCCCCGCCAGGTCCTCCTGCCGCTGCCGGACGCGCTCACCTCGCCCGTCCTCGCCCGGCTGGCCCGGCCGCCGCTGCGCGACGCGCTGACCCAGCCGGTACGGGTACTGCTCCCGGACGGCACGACGCAGTCGGTGCGGCCCTACACCGCGTGGTGGCTGCGCGACCACCCCGTGCTCGACGGCCGCCGCCCGGCCGGCCTGCGCGCCGCGGGCGGCGACCCGCGCCTGGCGGGCCTCTACGACTCCGCCGACGCCGAGGTCCTGCCCTGCCTGCTGCCCGCCGGTCTCGAACGCCGCGCCGAGCTGCGCACGCTCGGCGTCGCCCGGGTCCCGCTGACCGAGGCCATCGACCGGCTGGCCGGTCTGGAGCGCGACCCGGACTGGTGGCGGCGGCTGTACGACAGCCTGGCCGGCGTCGACCCCGACCGGCTCTCCGGGCTGCCCGTGCCCCTCGCGGGCTCCGCGGACGCGCCGCCCCGCCCCCCCCGGCGCGCAGGCCGGCCGGGCGGCGGCCGTCGAGCACGGGGTGGTCGCGCAGCCACCACGCGGTGTAGGGCCGCACCGACTGCGTCGTGCCGTCCGGGAGCAGTACCCGTACCGGCTGGGTCAGCGCGTCGCGCAGCGGCGGCCGGGCGAGCATCGCGAGCGCCTGCGGCCAGGCGTCGTCGTCGACGAGGTCCAGGTCGCGCACGGCGACGAGCCCTGGCTGGGCGCGCTCGCCCTGCCCGACGAGGACGCCCTGGACGGGGACGAGCTCGCCGAGACCGTCCTCACGCTCGTACGCGACGCCGACCTCGCGCCCGGCGACGAGCCCTGGCTGGGCGCGCTCGCCCTGCCCGACGAGGACGGCGAACCCGCGCCCGCCGGCGAACTCGTGCTGCCGGACAGCCCGTTCGCCCAGGTGATGCGTGAGGGCGAACTCGCCCTGTGCGACGCGGAGCTGGCCGGCCGCTGGGGCGAACAGCCCCTGACCGCCTGCGGGGTGCTGGCCACCTTCGCCCTCGTACGGGCCACCGACGTCGTCCTGGACCCGGACGAACTGGAGCCCCGCGACAGCGACTTCGCCGAGCCCGACGACGCCGGGCTGCTCGACGCCGTCGACGTGTGGTGCGAGGACGTCCTGGACCAGCTCCCGGACACCCCCGTGCCGCCGGTCGCCACCGAGCTCGTCGCCGTGCGCGACCTGGACCTCGTCGACGACGACGCCTGGCCGCAGGCGCTCGCGATGCTCGCCCGGCCGCCGCTGCGCGACGCGCTGACCCAGCCGGTACGGGTACTGCTCCCGGACGGCACGACGCAGTCGGTGCGGCCCTACACCGCGTGGTGGCTGCGCGACCACCCCGTGCTCGACGGCCGCCGCCCGGCCGGCCTGCGCGCCGCGGGCGGCGACCCGCGCCTGGCGGGCCTCTACGACTCCGCCGACGCCACGGGCTTCGACGACGCGCAGGTGCTGCGCGCCCTCGGCGTACGGACCTCGGTGGCGGCGCTCCTGGACGAGCCGGGCGGGGCGGCCGAGCTGCTGGGCCGGCTGGCCGACGAGGACCGTCCCGTCGGCCCCGTACAGCTGCACTCGCTCTACACGGCACTCGCCGAGCTGGACCCCGACCAGGTCACGCTGCCCGACGAGCTGCGGGCCGTCGTGGACGACGAGGTGCGGGTCGCCGACGCGGCCGACGTCGTGATCGCCGACGCCCCCGACCTGCTGCCGCTGACCGGCGGGCTCCCGCTGCTCCCGGTGGCCCCGGCCCGGGCGGCCGAGCTGGCGGACCTGCTCCAGGTGCGGCGGCTCGGCGAGAGCGTCGAGGCCGTGGTGACGACGGAGGGCGAGGAGCACCAGGTGCCGGAGTCCGTCCGGATCCTGCTCGGCGCGGGGACCCCCGACACGTACGTCGAGCACAGCGAACTGCGCGCGGGCGGCGTCGAGCTGGACTGGCGCCGCACCCCGGACGGTGTGGTCCACGCGTCGACGGTGGAGGGTGTGGCGGCGGGTCTCGCCTGGGCGGCCGGCCAGTGGCCGCGCCGCTTCGAGGTGGCGGCGCTGCTGGAGGACCCGTCCCGCACGGAGGAGCTGGCCCGGGACCGCTGGTTCGACTGACGGCCGGGAACCGGGAGGCTGTCGGAGACCCGCTCCCGGGCGGGTCTCACAGCTCCTGGACGTACCGCTTCGCGATGACCAGCGAGGCGAGCGGGTGGTCGACCCGGACCGCCTTGATCGCCGCGACGTCCCCGTCGGTGCCACGTACGGAGCGGACCTTGTCCTCGTCGACCTGGCGCCGGAACCCTTCGTAGGTCCCGTAGTGGTCCCAGAACGCGCGCTTGCGCCTGCGGGCGGCGCGTTCGCCGGCGATGCCCAGCGCTCCTGTGACCGCGAAGGCGATGACACCGGTGAGCGGGTCGATCATCCGTGTCCCCCGTTCCCGCCCCGGAAGGCGTCCGGGTGCACGAGTGTTGATACCGGCCCGACCCGGCGGCTCGGTGTGATCTTCACAAGAAATGCATTCTCCGGGCACAACCATTCACATGCGTGCGCTGTCTGATCCTGCGAGTCACCAGACTCATCGACCAGTTGGGGCCCGCCGGGTGAACACCACCTCGGCGGGTCCCCTGCTCCACAGGGGACCACATGCGTATTCGTGCCACCGTCGCCGCTGTTTCCGGCGCCCTGGCTCTGTCCGCTCTCGCCGTACCGGCCGCGCAGGCCGACGACGGCCGCACCTGGACGCCCGACTTCGGGCTCTCCGCCCCGGAGCACTCCAACGGGCGGATGGCCGCCCGTGCGGTCACCTCCTACGGCGATCTGAAGATCACCAAGGCAGTCGTGAACGGCGGCAAGCCCATCGTGGTGGGCACCACCGCACCGAAGAAGGTCACCGTCGCCATCACGGCCACGGACGACTCGGGCATCGCCGACGCCTCCACACTCCTGTGGATCGGCAGCGACCTGGAGTCCGAGGACAGCTTCGGCTTCTCGCAGAACGAGGACGCCGCCAAGTGCAAGGCGGCCAACGCCACGACCTCGACCTGCACGCTCACGGTCACCGTCGACCCCGCATGGCTGATCAACTCCGACTCGACCAACTGGAAGGTCGGAGCCGCGGTACTCAGCAACGACGGCCAGATTGTCCAGAACGACGCCTTCGCCAGGGTGAGGCTCCAGCGCCTCTCCAGGCTGACCGTCAACGCCGCGCCGGAGCCGGTCAAGAAGGGCAAGACCATCACGGTCACCGGCAAGCTGTCGCGCGCCAACTGGGAGACCGACACCTACAAGGGCTACACGGGTCAGTCCGTCAAGCTGCAGTTCCGTAAGAAGACCAGCAGCACCTACACCACGCTCAAGACCATCAAGACGAACAGCACCGGTGCGCTGAAGACCACGGCCAAGGCCTCGGTGGACGGCTACTGGCGCTACAGCTTCGCCGGCACCTCGACCACCCCGGCCATCACGACCGCGGGTGACTTCGTCGACGTGAAGTAGTCACGAGCGGAAGCGGCGGCCGACCATACGCCAGGCCAGTTCCAGGACGGCCGCCGCTACCACCGCGATCCCCACCGCCGCCCACGGCATCGTCGTCCCCACCAGCTTCAGCGCGAAGAAGTCCTGGAGCCAGGGCACCGCGAGCACGATGAGGAAGCACAGGCCCATCGTCGCCACCAGGGCGATCCGCCACCACGTGTAGGGACGGGCGATGATCGCCAGGACCCACATGGAGACCAGGAACAGCGTGAGGGTCGCCGCGCTCGTCTCCGCGTCCAGCGCCCCCGTGCCGGCGTAGTGGTGCCGGGCGACCAGATACGTGGTGAAGGTGGCCGCCGCCGCGATCACCCCGGAGGGGATCGCGTACCGCATGACGCGGCGTACGAAGTGCGGCTGGGCCCGCTCCTTGTTGGGGGCGAGCGCCAGGAAGAACGCCGGGACGCCGATCGTCAGCGTGGACAGCAGCGTCAGATGGCGCGGCAGGAACGGGTACTCCACCTGGAAGCAGACCACCAGGATCGCCAGCAGCACCGAGTAGACGGTCTTCGTCAGGAACAGGGTGGCGACCCGGGTGATGTTGCCGATGACCCGCCGGCCCTCGGCCACGACGGACGGCAGCGTCGCGAAGCTGTTGTTCAGCAGGACGATCTGCGCCACCGCGCGGGTCGCCTCCGAGCCCGAGCCCATCGAGACGCCGATGTCGGCGTCCTTCAGCGCCAGCACGTCGTTGACGCCGTCCCCGGTCATCGCGACCGTGTGCCCGCGTGACTGGAGCGCCCCGACCATGTCCCGCTTCTGCTGCGGGGTGACCCGGCCGAAGACCGCGTTCCGCTCGATCTCCGTCGCCATGTCGTCGCTGTCCTCGGGCAGCCGGCGGGCATCCAGCGGGTGCTCGGCACCCGGCATCCCCAGCTTCTGGGCCACCGCGCCGACCGAGACGGCGTTGTCGCCGGAGATGACCTTCGCGGCGACGTTCTGGTCGTCGAAGTAGGCCAGCGTGTCGCCGGCGTCGGGCCGCAGCCGCTGCTCCAGGACGACGAGCGCGGTGGGCACGGCCTCGGAGGCGGCGTCGGGGGCGTCCAGCTCGCCCCGCACCCGGGCCAGGAGCAGGACCCGCAGCCCCTGCTCGTTGAGGTGGCCGGTCTCGGCGAGGGCGGGGTCGTCGGCGCCCAGCAGCACATCGGGGGCGCCCAGCAGCCAGGCGGACGCGTCGCCATCGCCCTCGGTGAAGGCGGCCCCGCTGTACTTGCGGGCCGAGGAGAACGGCATGGCCTGCGTGACACCCCAGCCCTCGCCGTTCGGGTAGGCGTCGATGATGGCCTGGAGGCTGGCGTTGGGCCGGGGGTCGGAGGCGCCGAGGGCGCCCAGGACGCGGCGGACGTACTCCTCGTCGGAGCCGTTCAGCGGGCGGACCTCGGTGACGTCCATGCCGCCCTCGGTGAGGGTGCCGGTCTTGTCCAGGCAGACGACGTCGACCCGGGCCAGGCCCTCGATCGCGGGCAGCTCCTGCACGAGGCACTGCTTGCGGCCGAGCCGGATGACCCCGATCGCGAAGGCGACCGAGGTGAGCAGGACCAGTCCCTCGGGGATCATCGGGACGATGCCGCCGACCGTGCGGGCGACCGAGTCCTTGAAGTTGTTGTCCTTGACGACCAGCTGGCTGATGATGAGCCCGATCGCGGTCGGCACCATCATCCACGTCACGTACTTGAGGATCGTGCTGATGCCGCTGCGGAGCTCGGACTGCACGAGGGTGAAGCGGGATGCCTCCTCGGCGAGCTGGGCGGCGTAGGCCTCACGGCCGACCTTGGTGGCGGTGAACGCCCCGCCTCCGGCGACGACGAAGCTGCCGGACATCACCGGGTCGCCGGGCCGCTTGACCACGGGGTCGGCCTCGCCCGTCAGGAGCGACTCGTCGATCTCCAGGCTGTCGGCCTCGGCGACCGTGCCGTCCACGACGGCCTTGTCCCCGGGGCCCAGCTCGACCAGATCGCCGAGCACGATCTCGGAGACGGAGACCTCCGCCGCCTTGCCGTCCCGCCGCACGGTCGGTTTCGCCTCACCGATCACCGCCAGGCTGTCCAGGGTCTTCTTGGCGCGCCACTCCTGGACGATGCCGATCCCCGTGTTGGCGATGATCACGAAGCCGAACAGGCTGTCCTGGATCGGCGCGACGAACAGCATGATCACCCAGAGCACGCCGATGATCAGGTTGAACCGGGTGAGGACGTTCGCGCGGACGATCTCGGTGACGGAGCGGGACGAGCGGACGGGTACGTCGTTGACCTCGCCCCGGGCGACCCGTTCGGCGACCTCCGCGGTGGTCAGCCCGCCCGGTGGCGCGGGCGCCGGCGAGGTCCGTACGGGGTCCGGCTGCTCACCGAAGGAATCGAGTGCCCGCTGCGTCATGGTTCCGACCGTACGGGCGGAAGGGGCGGTTCACCCGCCGGGCGCCGGAAGATCCGACCGGGGAAGGACCGGAATGGTCCCACGGTCGTACGTCAGGGATCGGGGCCGGGGGATCTCAGGGCCGGACGGGCCCCGGGGTCAGTGGTGCGCGCCGTCGGGCGCGTCGGCGGCCGCCTGCGCGGCGGCGGCCCGCTTGAGCGCGGCGTCCCGCCCCCGGACGTACCAGATGCCGATCAGGCCCAGCCCGGCACCGGCCAGGCAGACCCAGATCCACCAGGCGTGACCCCGGTCGTCGAACCAGCCGTAGAAGGGAACCTGCACGACGAAGAGGACGAACCAGAGGATCGTGCCACCCGTGATGGTGGCGACGACGGGGCCCTCCAAGGGCTCGGGCGCCTCGTGTTTCGGTGTCCACTTCTCCATGCGATCAGTCTACGGGTTGCTCTGCGGGCCAGTCGGCCCAAGGATCTACGCGCGGAGATAGCGATCTTTCCCTTATGTATTCATACTGAATCTGCTTGTGGATGACTCGATTCATTCGTGTGAACATCCAAATCTGACTGCTTTCATCCCCCCGATGCACGACTGAAGGTCATACATGTCCTCCTCGGCCACCGCTCCGGTCGATCAGCCTCCGACGCCGCAGCAGCCTCACGGTGTCCTTGATCGTTACTTCAAGATCTCCGAGCGGGGGTCGACGGTCGCGCGCGAGGTCCGTGGCGGTTTCGCCACGTTCTTCGCGATGGCGTACATCATCGTGCTCAACCCGATCATCCTCGGCAGCGCGAAGGACATGTACGGGCACCAGCTCGACGGTGGCCAGCTCGTCACGGCCACCGTGCTGGCGGCCGCGTTCTCCACGCTCCTGATGGGTGTCATCGGCAATGTGCCGATCGCGCTCGCCGCCGGTCTCGGCGTCAACACCGTCGTCGCCCTCCAGCTCGCCCCCCGGATGAGCTGGCCCGACGCGATGGGCATGGTCGTCCTCGCGGGCATCGTCGTGATGCTGCTCGTCGCGACCGGGCTGCGCGAGCGCGTGATGAACGCCGTGCCGCGCTCGCTCCGCAAGGGCATCGCGATGGGCATCGGCCTCTTCGTGCTCCTGGTCGGCCTGGTCGACTCCGGCTTCGTCTCCCGCATCCCGGACGCCGCGCACACCACGGTGCCGCTGCAGCTCGGCAGCGACGGCCACCTCAACGGCTGGCCGGTCCTCGTCTTCATCCTGGGCACGCTGCTGACCCTCGCGCTGATCGTCCGCAAGGTGCCGGGCGCGATCCTGCTCTCCATCGTCGTCATGACGGTCGTCGCGCTGGTCATCGACGCGATCGCCGACCTCCCGGCCGGCGCCTGGGGGCTGACCGTCCCGGAGTGGCCCGGCAATCCGGTGGCCTCCCCGGACTTCGGGCTGATCGGTCAGGTCAGCCTGTTCGGCGGCTTCGGGAAGGTCGGCATCCTGACCGGCGTCCTCTTCGTCTTCACCGTGCTGCTGTCCTGCTTCTTCGACGCGATGGGCACCATCCTCGGCGTCGGCGACGAGGCCAAGCTCATGGACAAGGACGGCCACTTCCCGGGCATCAACAAGGTCCTCCTCGTCGACGGTGTCGCCGTCGCCGCGGGTGGTGTGAGCTCCTCCTCCGCGTCGACCTGCTTCGTCGAGTCCACGGCGGGCGTCGGCGAGGGCGCCCGTACCGGGCTCGCGAGCGTGGTGAGCGGGCTGCTCTTCTCGGTGGCGCTGCTCCTGACGCCGCTGGCGACGATGGTCCCGTCGCAGGCGGCCACCCCGGCACTGATCGCGGTCGGGTTCCTGATCCTCGCGGGCAATGTGCGGGACGTCGACTGGAGCGACTACACGCTCGCCATCCCGGCCTTCATGGCCATGCTGATGATGCCGCTCACGTACTCGATCACCAACGGCATCGGCATCGGCTGCATCGCATTCAGCGTGATGCGCCTGGCGGCCGGGCGCGGCCGGGAGGTCCCGACGGCGATGTACGTGGTGTCCGCGGTCTTCGTCTTCTACTACGCGATGCCGGCGCTCGGCCTCACGTAGGCGCGCACCCGTACGCGCGGAGTCCCACCCCTGCGGGGCGGGGACCCGTCATGTGACCCGGTCGGCCGGGTCCGCGTGACGGGTCTCCGCCCCGTAGAACTTCTCCGTCTCGTCGACGGCGGCGTGGAAACGTTCGTCGAAATCGTCGCGTACGAGCGTCTGGACCACGTAGTCCTGGACGCTCATACCGCGTCTTGCGGCGTGCCGACGGAGCCGGTCGAGCAGCTCACCGTCTATGCGCAGGCTGAGCACTGTCGATCCCATGCCAAGCAGGGTCGCGGCACGTGCGGCCTTTTCGCGCCTCTTTCCGCCTCATACTCACTCGTTCGGGTGATCAGTTTCTCGCGCGTGTACCACCAGGTGGTATTTAGCATAGCTAATGAGTTACGCTAAGGAACATGCCTGACCTGATCCACGACGGTGACAGTGCCGCCGCCGTGAGCTCCCTCCGCTCCGCCGTGATGCTGCTGGGCCGGCGCCTGAAGCACCAGCGCGTCGACGAGTCGCTGAGCCCCACCGAGATGTCGGTGCTCGGCACACTCGCCCGCTGCGGTTCCGCCACCCCCGGTGAGCTGGCCCGCAAGGAGCACGTGCAGCCGCCGTCGATGACCCGCATCGTCGCGCTGCTGGAAGCGAAGGGCCTGGTCAGACTGGAACCGCACCCCGATGACCGTCGGCAGAAGATGGTCAGCCGGACCGAGCAGGCGGAAGCCATGCTCGCCGAGAGCCGCGACAAGCGGAACGCCTGGCTGGCCAACCTCGCCGAGGGCCTGGACGAGGAGGAGTGGGAGAAGCTGCGGGCCGCCGCGCCCGTGCTGGAGAAGCTCGCCCACCTGTGACCCCGACGGGCGCCGCCGGACCGAACCTGGTCCGCAGCGCCCGCAGTCACGTCCCCGTCAGCAAGAACGCCGTATACGTCCGAGGAGGCGAACTCTTTTGAGTACGGGATCCGGAGCAGACTCCGCCCCCGCACCGACTTCCACCCACGAGAGCAAGACCGGCGGGACCTTCTCGTCGCTGAAGATCCGTAACTACCGCCTGTTCGCCACGGGCGCCGTGATCTCCAACACCGGTACCTGGATGTCCCGCATCACGCAGGACTGGCTCGTCCTGAGCCTCACCGGGTCCGCAGCCGCCGTCGGTATCACCACGGCCCTCCAGTTCCTTCCGATGCTGCTCTTCGGCCTGTACGGCGGGGTCATCGCCGACCGGCTCCCGAAGCGGCGTCTGCTGCTCATCAGCCAGGCCGCACTCGGTCTGTGCGGCATCGCGCTCGCCGTCCTGACCCTCTCCGGCGTCGTCGAGGTCTGGCACGTCTACCTGATCGCCTTCCTCCTCGGCATGGTGACCGTCGTCGACAACCCGGCGCGCCAGTCGTTCGTCTCCGAGATGGTCGGCCCCGCGCAGCTGCGCAACGCCGTCAGCCTGAACTCGGCGAACTTCCAGTCCGCCCGGCTCATCGGCCCCGCCGTCGCGGGTGTCCTGATCACGACGGTCGGCAGCGGCTGGGCGTTCATGTTCAACGGGCTGTCCTTCATCGCTCCGCTCGTCGGCCTGATGATGATGCGGACGAGCGAGCTCCACGCGTCCGTGACCGTCAAGCGGGCCAAGGGGCAGCTGCGTGACGGCCTGCGCTACGTCTCCGGCAGGCCCGAGCTGATCTGGCCGATCGTCCTGGTCGGCTTCGTCGGCACGTTCGGGTTCAACTTCCCGATCTTCCTGACGGCCTTCGCGGACGAGATCTTCCACGGCGGTGCCGGGATGTACTCGTTCTTCAACATCCTCATGGCGGCGGGTTCCCTCGCCGGGGCCCTGCTCGCCGCCCGCCGCCGCTCCTCGCGGCTGCGGATGCTGGTGGCGGCCGGCACCCTGTTCGGTCTGCTGGAGGTCGCCGCGGCCCTGTCGCCGTCGGTCTGGCTGTTCTCGCTGCTGCTGCTCCCGATCGGCATGATCGGCCTGACGACCAACATCAGCGCCAACACGAGCGTCCAGATGGCCGCCGACCCCGAGATGCGGGGCCGGGTGATGAGCCTCTACATGATGGTCTTCGCCGGGGGCACGCCGGTGGGCGCGCCGATCGTCGGCTGGATCAGCGACACCTACGGCGCCCGGGTCGGCATGGCGGCCGGAGGCGCGATCTCCATGGTGGCCGCGGTCGGTGTCGGCTTCATGCTGACCCGCGTCGGCGGCCTGCGTCTGAAGGTCGACCTGCGGCCGGGTCGCCCGCACGTGCGAATAGTCCCGCGCGAGCAGTTGGCCACGGCTGCCTGAAACGACCCATGGGACTGCCCTCCTCCCCCGCCGGGAGGAGGGCAGTCTCGCGTTCGGTCCCGGGGGAAGTCGGAGGTCTCCACGGTGAGGCCGACGACGGTCGCGGTGAGGTCGAAGCCGAGGCTCAGCACGCTGCGGTACTCGTCTTCCTTGTGCGCTCGTCGCTGGTGTCGGCCATCGGGGGCATCGTGCCGCTCCTCCCCGCCGCCGCACGGCGCGGGCAGCCGCGTAGTCGAACGATAGGCCCGCCCCCCGGAGAGGCCCGGACGCTGGGACACTCGCCGCATGAGCAGCCAGAGACTCTTCGCCGCCGTCCTGCCGCCGGAGCCCGCCGCCGACGAGCTGGCCAGGGCCCTCGGCCCGCTGCACGCGATCCCCGGCGCCGTGGATCTCCGCTGGACCGCACGCGCGGGCTGGCACTACACGCTGGCCTTCCTCGGGAACGTCGACGAGGAGCTGCTGCCGGAGCTGTACACCCGGCTGGAGCGTGCCGCGCACCGGACCGGGCCCTTCCCGCTCCGGATCCACAGCGCCCGCCCGTCGAACCGGCCGCCGCTGTGGGCGGGGGCGGAGGGCGGCCTCGACGCGCTGCGGCTGCTGGCGGAGCGCGCCCACGCCGCGGCGCGCCGGACCGGGATCCCGATGGAGGAACACCGCCGCTACACCCCGCACCTCACCTTGGCCCGCAGCCGGGTCCCGACCGACCTGACCCCGTACACGGCGGCGCTGGAAGGCTTCGAGGGCATGTCCTGGGAGGCCGGGGAGCTCAGTCTCGTACGCAGCAATCCGCCCGTGGACGGGGTGCCGGGGGAGCAGCCGCGGTACGAGGTGGTGCGGGCCTGGCCGCTGGGGCGGTGAGCGGGGCGGTTACGCTCGTCGGGTGGACCCGAAGACCAGAAACCGCATCATGGCCGCCGTGCTCGTACTGATGTTCATCGTCGTCGCGGCGGCGTCCGCCCTCGGGGGCTGAGCCCGCCGAGGACGGACGCCCGCACGCCGGCTACCAGGCGAAGTTCTCCGGCGACGGGCCCGGGCCGGGGAAGATCTCGTCGAGGGCAGACAGCACCTCGTCCGACAGCTCCAGCTCCACCGCGCGCACCGCGGAGTCGAGCTGCTCGCGTGTGC
Organism: Streptomyces sp. QL37; assembly: GCF_002941025.1. NCBI lineage: Bacteria > Bacillati > Actinomycetota > Actinomycetes > Kitasatosporales > Streptomycetaceae > Streptomyces > Streptomyces sp. QL37. The sequence goes on from NZ_PTJS01000001.1 coordinate 4,768,096, forward strand.
GCGGGCCGGAGATCGGCCCCGTGACGCCGGGCCGGGTGAGCAGCCAGGCCAGACCGGCCTCGCCGGGCTCCAGGCCGTGCTTCTCCAGCAGGTCCTCGTACGCCTGGACCTGCGCCCGCACCTTCGGGTCGGCGAGCGCCTCGCCGGACCGGCCCGAGGTGGACCGGGCGCCGCCGCCGTCACGCTCCTTGCGGATCGCGCCGCCGAGCAGCCCGCCGTGCAGGGGCGACCACGGGATGACCCCCAGGCCGTACTCCTGGGCCGCCGGGATGACCTCCATCTCGGCGCCGCGCTCCATCAGGTTGTAGATGCACTGCTCGCTGACCAGCCCGTAGCTGCCCCGCTGCCGGGCCCGCTCGTTGGCCTGCGCGATCTTGTAGCCCGAGAAGTTGGACGAGCCCGCGTAAAGGATCTTGCCCTGCTGGATCAGTACGTCGATGGCCTGCCAGATCTCGTCGATCGGGGTGTCCCGGTCGACGTGGTGGAACTGGTACAGGTCGATGTGGTCCGTCTGCAGACGCCTGAGGCTGGCGTCGACGGCGCGGCGGATGTTGAGGGCGGAGAGCTTGTCGTGGTTGGGCCACGCCTCGCCGTCCGCGCCCATGTTGCCGTAGACCTTGGTGGCGAGGACCACCTTGTCGCGGCGGTCGCCGCCCTGTGCGAACCAGGTGCCGAGGATCTCCTCGGTGCGGCCCTTGTTCTCACCCCAGCCGTAGACGTTCGCGGTATCGAAGAAATTGACGCCCGCCTCCAGGGCGGCGTCCATGAGCGCGTGGCTGTCGCTCTCGTTGGTCTGGGGGCCGAAGTTCATCGTCCCCAGCACGAGGCGGCTGACCTTGAGTCCGGTGCGTCCGAGCTGCGTGTACTTCATGGAGCCCAAGCCAACTCCTTCGAGCGCGCTCGAAGCAAGAGAAAACCGCTCAGACGCGCCGTGCGAAACGGTCCAGCGCGGCCAGCACCGCGCGGGTCGTCGCCGGGCCGCCCGTGTGCCCCGCGTCGTCGATCACCGTCAGCTCGGCGTCCGGCCAGGCCTTGGCCAGCTCCCAGGCGGTGGTCAGCGGACCACCCAGGTCGAAGCGGCCGTGCACCAGGACACCCGGGATGCCCGCGAGCCGGCCGGCGTCACGGATCAGCTGCCCCTCCTCGAGCCAGGCGGCGTGGGAGAAGTAGTGGGCGCAGATCCGGACGAACGCCAGCTGGTCACGGTCCGGACGCCCCGTGTACGGGGGCGGACCGCTGTGCGTCTCCATGGACAGCACCGCGTCCTCCCAGGCGCACCAGTCGGCCGTCGCCTTCGCCCGCACCTCCGGGTCGGGGCTCTCCGTCCGCCGGGCGTACGCGGTGAGGAGGTCCCCGGGGCCCTCGGCCTCCGGGACGCCCGCCCGGAACCGGTCCCACGCCTCGGGGAAGATCTGCCCGGCGCCCCGGTACAGCCAGTCGATCTCGCTGCGCCGGGTCGTCGTCACCGCGGGGATCACGATCTCCGAGACCCGCTCCGGGTGCTGTTCGGCGTAGGCCAGGATCAGCGTGGAGCCCCAGGACCACCCGTGCAGCAGCCACTTCCCGATGCCGAGGTGCTCGCGCAGGAGCTCCATGTCGGCGATCAGGTGCGCCGTCGTGTTGTGCCGCATGTCGGCTGCGGGGTCGCTCGCGTGCGGGGTGGAGCGGCCGCAGTTGCGCTGGTCGAAGAGCACGACGCGGTAGAGGTCCGGGTCGAAGTGCTGCCGGGCCCCGGGACCGCACCCCGAGCCCGGGCCGCCGTGGACGACGAGAGCGGGCTTGCCCGCGGGGTTGCCGCAGACCTCCCAGTACACGAGGTTGCCGTCGCCGACGTCCAGCATTCCGCGGTCGTGGGGCTCGGTCGGCGGGTACTTCCCGTCGGGGTCACGGGGCGGCATGGTGGCGGACCCTCCCGGGGTCACTCGGTGACGGTGAACGGGGTGTCGGCCTGATTGTCCGTGTCCACCTCGTCCAGGCTCCACACACGGAACACGGGTGTCTCCGACGCGGTTCCCATGTCCCTGGGCACGTGGACCTCCGCCGCGAAGCTCCCGTCGGGGCCGGCGGTGACATCCCGCAGATCCTTCTCGGCGTACCCGCTGTCCCGGAAGGTGATGCGGATCTGCTCGTCCGGGGCGAAGCCGGTGGCCGTGAGCGTCACCACCGCTCCCGCCGGGGCCCGGTCGGGGACGGCGACCAGACGCGGCCTGCTGTGCGGGGTCGCGGTCGCAGGATCGGCCGGCAGGGTCTGGAGCGGTGGATCCGACGGTGTCGAGGAGGGTTCTGCGGAGGCGGAGGCGGAGGCGGAGGAGGAGGCCGACGCGGAGGCCGTCGTCGACGTCCCCGCCGGGCCGGCCGCCGACGCCCCCGGTGGCGACGGGTCCCCGCCGGACACCGCCACGGCGGCGATGACCGCGGCGATGATCGTCGCCGCCGCCGTGATCATCGCCGCCGTGGCGGTGTCCGGCGGGGACCCGTCGCCACCGGGGGCACCGGCGGGTTGGGGCTGGACACGCGCATCCCCCTGCTGGCTCGTGAAGATCGTGGAGCCCGTCAGGATACCGGCCGAGGTGTGACGCGTGCCGCTCAATTCCCCTCGCCGCAGGCGGAATTGCGAGAGCCCGGGCCCTACGGCGCGATGGGCAGGCGGCGCTTGTGGTCGGTGAGGCGGTAGCGGCCGACGATCGTGTCGAAGGCCTGCTCGTCCACCGGCTTGCCCTCCAGGAAGTCGTCGATGGTGTCGTAGGTGACGCCGAGCGCGTGCTCGTCCGCCTTGCCCGGGTCGAGTGTCTCCAGGTCGGCCGTGGGCACCTTCCCGACCAGCTCGGCCGGGGCGCCGAGCGCCTCCGCGACGGCGCGCACCCGGCGCTTGGTCAGTCCGGTCAGCGGGACAAGGTCGGCCGCCCCGTCCCCGAACTTGGTGAAGAAGCCGGAGACCGCCTCTGCGGCGTGGTCCGTGCCGACGACGAGGCCGCTGTGCGCTCCGGCCACCGCGTACTGGGCGATCATGCGCTGCCGGGCCTTGACGTTGCCGAGCACGAAGTCCTGGTGGTGGGGGTCGCGGAAGGCCACGTCACCGCCGAGCAGGGACTCCTGCATGGCGTCGGTCGCGGGCTTGATGTCCACGGTCAGCACCTGGTCGGCCTTGATGAAGGAGAGCGCGAGCTGGGCGTCGTGCTCGTCGGCCTGGACGCCGTAGGGGAGCCGCATCGCGTAGAACCGGGCGTCGTGGCCCGCGGCCCTGGCCCGCTCGACGGCGAGCTGGCACAGCCGGCCGGCGGTGGTGGAGTCGACACCTCCGCTGATGCCGAGCACCAGGGAGCCCAGCCCCGTGGAGGTCAGCCGCTCGGCGAGGAAGGCCACGCGGCGCTCGATCTCCTGGTGGGCGTCGAAGGTCTCCGCGACCTCCAGCTCCCGGGCGATCTCCTGCTGCAGGACGATGTTCGCCGGCTCGCTCACGTCTGCTCCTCGTTCCGCTTCACGACGGTCTGTCGCGCCCACCCTACCCAGGGCCCTCTTGGGCCCGCCCGGTGCGCCGGTGGGGTCTCGGGGCCCGCCGCAGGTCAGCCCTTGACGGCCACGTGGTACGCCGACGCCCACAGCGTCACCGCGGAGCCCAGGCCCACCACGGCGCGCACGCTCCCGTCCGACAGGCCGGCCGCGATCAGCGCGAAGCCGAGCACCGCGACGGCGCTCAGCAGCACGGCCGTCCCCTTGTACTGCCACTGGTCGTAGAGGTGCGCGAGCGGGACGAAGTGAAGACCCACCACCAGCGCGATGGCCGGCGGGACGAAGGCGGGGTGGCCGGAGGCGTTGGACGTGGCGATCACCCCGAAGATCGCCGCGAGTTCGACGACGTTGACGATGCCGACCGAACGCGCCCAGTTCGCAGGCAGGGAGACCAGGCGCGGCGAGGGCGCGGCGCCCTTGCGGTACGCGAGGTGAAGCGCCGCGGCGGTCACCGGTACGGCGATGATCTGCACGGCCAGGGCCGCACCCGAGGACGCCAGTCCGGAGGCCCCGGCGAAGGCCCACACCACGGCGAACACCGACAGGACGACGGTGCCCCGGCGGCGCAGGGTCCGGGTGAGCGCGACGCACTCGGCGTCGGTGGCCGGGGGAGTCGACGGCGTCGGCTGAGTCATCGGCCGAGAGTACAGCGGCCACGGGGCCCCCTCCGGTGGTTTCGGACCGGAGGGAGGAGGCCTCCACTTGCGGAGGCTTTCCGTCCGGCCCTCACCCTCCTGACCTGCCCGTTCCCTGTGCGGGGACGAGCCGCCCCGTGCGGGGGCGCCTCCCTGGCTACCCCCTGCCCGGAGCGGGTTCCTCCCGGCCCCGCGAAGCCGGGAAGGGTTAGTCTCGACCAGGTCCACGAGGCCCGCGGACGCTACGACGAGGAGGCCGCGACGTGAACGCCACCCCGCAGGTCCTGGCGGTCCTGGACGAGCTCCTCGCCGCCGCGGCACCCGGCGAGCGCGGAGCGCTCTGGCATCTCGGCGAGCAGGGGCGGGAGTTGGACGCCAACATCGTCCACCTGCCGCCGCACGCCGGAGTGGGGGAGCACCAGGAGGACGTCCTGGACGTGCTGCTCGTCGTCCTCGCGGGCGGCGGCAGCCTGCGTACGGGGGACGGCGAGATCCTGGACCTCGCTCCGACGGCCTTCACCTGGCTGCCCCGGACCTCACGGCGGGCGCTGGAGGCGGGACCGGACGGGCTGACGTACCTCACCGTGCACCGCAGGCGCCCGGGCCTGACGATCAAGCCGGCCGTGCGCGCTCCTGCGTACGAGGGTGGCGAGGCTCCCTGCACGCTGGACCTGGTCTGCCCGGAGTGCGGGCGGCTGTCGGCCGACCGGGCGCCGAAGTTCTGTAGCGCGTGCGGGGAGCCGTTCCCGGAGCGCTGACGCGGGCGCGTCCGCTCACGCGGTCGCTCAGCCCGGCATCACGGGGTCGCTCAGCCCGGCCTCATGTGGCGCCCGTGCCGGTCTCACGCGGCGCCCGTGCCGGTCTCATGTGGCGCCCGTGCCGGTCTCACGCGGTGCCCGTGCCGCCCTCACGCCAGCGAGAGGAACAGCTTCTCCAGGCGGGCGCGCATCCGGTCCCTGTCCGCCGGCGTCTGTCCCTCGTCGGCCAGGCACTGTTCGAGCCCCGTCGCGATGATGGAGAACCCCGCCCGGTCCAGGGCCCGGGACGCGGCGGCCAGCTGTGTGACCACCTCCTCGCAGTCCCTGCCCTCCTCGATCATCCTGATGACCCCGGCGATCTGGCCCTGGGCCCGCCGCAGCCGGTTGAGGACGGACTTCAGCTCGTCCGCCGCGATGTCGAGTCGCATGGTTCCTCCCGCGAAAGCCTGTCACTGGGTGCGCACATACCCCCAGGGGTATCGTACCGGGTGCCTCCCCCCGGGCCTGGTGTACTCAGCGCCACCCCGGACTCGGGGGCGTACGCCCAATGTGCCCGCCCGCACCTCTCCGTAGCGTCGAAGACGTGGCGCAGAGCGCGTCCGACGAGGAGAGGGTGATGGTCATGTTCGATCGCGGACGACAGCCCACGAGCCGGACCGCCGAGGCTCTGCGGCTGGTTTCGGTGAGCAAGGTGTACGGAACCGGGGACAGCGCCGTGACCGCCTTGGACGGCGTGACCCTGAGCCTGCCGCGGGGGAGCTTCACCGCGGTCATGGGCCCCTCGGGGTCCGGCAAGTCCACGCTGCTCCAGTGCGCCGCCGGCCTGGACCGCCCCGACCGGGGGCAGATCGTCGTGGACGGCGAGCAGATGAGCGGCGGCGGCGAGGCGGCGCTCACGAAGTTCCGGCGGGACCGGATCGGCTTCATCTTCCAGCAGTACAACCTGCTCTCCACCCTGACCGTCGAGGAGAACACCGCGCTGCCGCTCCGGCTCGCCGGCCGCAAGGCCGACCGGGAGGGCATCCGCGCGGTCCTCACACAGGTCGGCCTGGGCGACCGCCTCGGCCGTCTCCCCGACGAGCTCTCCGGCGGGCAGCGCCAGCGTGTCGCCATCGCGCGCGCCCTCGTGACCCGGCCCGCCGTGATCTTCGCCGACGAGCCGACCGGCGCCCTGGACACGCGCAGCGCACGCGATGTGCTGAGCCTGCTGAAGGAGACCGTCCGGCTGCACGGCAGCACCGTCGTGCTCGTCACCCACGACCCGGTCGCCGCCTCCTACGCCGACTCCGTGCTCTTCCTGGCGGACGGGCGGCTCGCGGGACACCTGCCCGCCCCCACCGCCGAGGCCGTCGCCGAACGCATGGCCCACCTCGGGGACCGCGTGGCCGAACGCCGCGCGGACAGCAGCCCGTTGATGGAGGTGTGAGCCATGCTGTTCCTCGCTCTGCGGTCGGTCCGCAAACGCCCGGGCCGCTTCCTCGCCACCCTGCTCTCGGCGTTCCTCGGCGCCGTGATCATCATGACGTTCAGCTCCCTGCACGACACGGCGGCGGCCCCCGGGGTCGACGAGGTCAGCTCGGAGTCCATGACCATCTCCGCGAGCGTCGTCGGCGGCTACGGCTCCCTCCTCGTCTTCTTCGCCATCGCCTCCACCCTCACCGTCAGCGTCCGCCAGCGCGCCGAGGAGATCCATCTGCTGCGGTGCACCGGGGCAACTCCCGCACAGGTCACGCGCATGATCGTCGGGGAGTCCGCCGTCGTCGCACTGGCCGGCGCGGCCCTCGCCGTCGGGCCCGCGATGCTCGGCGGCCGGCTCCTGCTCGGCCTCTTCAAGGACAGCGGCCAGGTCGCCGCGGACGTCGGCCCGGTCTTCGGCGCGATGGCGCTCGGCTCGGGCTTCGGCATCGCGGTCCTCGCCTCCGTCGGCGCCGCGTTCCTCGCGGTGCGCCGCGCCACCAAGGCCGCCGCCGGAGCGCGCGGCCCGTCCCGACGCCGGGGCCGCACGCTGGCCGGCTCCGCCGCTGTGGTGGCGGGGACCGGAGGGGTCCTGACCACGTACGCCGTGGACGGCACCGAGGAGATGCTGATGATGTTCCCCGCCTACGGCGCCATCCTGCTCTCCGTCGGCTTCGCCGTCCTCGCCCCTTCCCTGCTGGGCAGGCTGCTGGGACTGCTGCGGGGCCCCCTCGCCGCGATGGGCGGCGCGGGCGGCTACCTGAGCGCCCGCAACCTGCGCAGACGCGGTGCGGAGCTGGCCGGGGTGCTCATGCCGATGATCATCTTCACCGGCATGGCCACCGCCACCCTCTACATCCAGGGCGTCGAGAGCGACTGGGTCGCGGCGTCCGGCCTGGACAAGACGGTCGACGACAAGAACGTGGAGACCCTCAACCTGGTCGTCGTCGGCATCATCGTCGTCTTCTCCTGCATCATGCTCGTCAACAGCCTGTACGCCGCCACCTCCTACCGCAGCCGCGAATTCGGCCAGCAGCGCCTGGCCGGAGCGACGCCCGGCCAGGTCCTGGGCGTGGTCGGCTGGGAGGCGGTGCTCCTCACGCTGACCGGCCTGGTCCTCGGCACGGTCGCGGGCATCGCCGGGATCATCCCCTTCACGATGGTCCGCACCGACCAGGTCCTGCCGGACCAGGGCCCGGGCACCTGGCTGGCCATCATGGCCGTCGCCACCGTCGTCACCCTCGGCACGAGCCTCGGAACCGCGCGCAGGACCCTGCGCGCGCCGGCCATCGACGCCGTCACCGTGGCCGCGTGATCCGGATGCGTACGCCCCGGGGCCTCGGCTAGGACTGAGGCCCCGTCAGCCTCTCCACCACCAGACGGGTCGCCCGCGCATACCGCTCAGGCTCACCCGGCCGGGCGCGCCCCGAGGGCCTCACGAGCTCGCTGTACGCGACGATCCGGAAGATCAGCGCCCGGATCAGCAGCTGCTGCCAGTCGGCGTGATGGCTCCCCAACGACAGCAGCTCGACCGGGAGTTCCCACCACAGCAGACCGTCGGCGATCACGACGGCCTCGGCGAACGGCGGAGGCCGCCAGTACGGCGAGAAGTCGATCACGGCGGGTGGTTCGTGCGCGGCGAAGAGGACGTTGCCGGTCAGATCGCCGTGGATGAGCTGAGCCGCGTCCTGCCTCACGGGGCGCCTCAGCTCCAGCAGGGCCGAGAACGGCGCCGCGAGCTCCTCGATCACCTCGACGTCCTGCTCGCCCCACGCGACCCGGTCGGCCACCGCCCAGGGGTGGACCCGCCGTTCGAGGAAGGCGGGGCGAGGACATGGCCGCAACGCGGCGTGGAAGGCGCGGCCGGCGCGCAGAAGTTCGGCCCAACGCCCTTGCGGGCCGGGTTCACCGGTCAGGAACCCGGAGGCAGTCCAGCCGTCCACGACACTCCGGCCGTCGGCGGCCCGGAGCGGCCGGGGGGTGCGGAAGCCGCTGTCCGCCGGCAGCTCCTCGAACAGGGAAGCGCCCCACTCGGCCTCGGCCTCCGCGCCCTCGGCGGGCTTGAACACGTACCCACCGACGAGAACACTCCGCCCCTGCCCGCCGGCCAGCGGAACAGGGGGCCCCTCCACTCCGAAGGCGTCGAGGACGGGACGGGGAGGAACGGCGTCGTTCAGAGGCTCGGTCACTCCGCCATCCTGCGGGGCGGCCCTGCCGGGCGCACCTCCTTTTGCCGCCAGGCCACCGGGGTCAGACCCAGTCGTCCGGACGCTCCCACGGCGGGAGGTCCCGCTCGCGACGGCCGCAGCGACAGGACGGCTCCTGGCAGGGGGCGTCACGGTGCAGGTGGCGGGGGTGCGGGCACAGGGCGCACGGCCCGGCCGTCAGCCCGGTCACCCGCTGATGCCGGAACATGGCGCACGCGCACCCGGCCCTCGACTCCCACTCGCACCGCCCGGACGCGTTCGCGTGCCGGGAGCGGGGGTGTCCGCACTCCCGGCAGTCCTCCGGCTCCTGTCGCCGCTCCTGCGGACCGCTGCCGGACATCCGCACCCACCGCCCTTCGCCCCGGTCGGGCTCCACTCCACAACCCCGACACGGCATCCGACCGACGACGGGGTGCTTCCCCTGTGAACATCGGTCCATGGCCTCGCGGGTGAAACATTTCCCGGCGGCCACCGCATCTAAAGGGGTGTAGGTGAGAGGGGGTGGCGGATGAGGCAGTCCAAGGAGGGCGCCTTCCGTGAGTTCGCGGAAGCCCGTATGGGCCATCTGTTCCGTTCGGCGTGCCTGCTGACCAGCGGGGACACGCATCTTGCCGAGGATCTCGTGCAGGAGACGCTCGGCCGGATGTACGCGGTATGGGGTCGCACGTCGCGGGTCGGCAACCCGGCGGCGTACGCGCAGACCGTGCTCGTGCGGTGCTATCTCGGGCATCAGCGGCGCAGGTCGGCGGGGGAACGGCCGAGCGGTGAACTGCCGGAGCGTGCGGGGGAGTCGGCGGAGGACGCGTCCCTGAGGATGACGCTCCTCGACGCGCTGCGCGGCCTGCCGCCCAAGGACCGGGCGGTGATCGTGCTGCGTTACTGGGAGGACCGGTCGGTCACGGAGACCGCGGACGCGCTGCACGTCAGCTCGGCGGCGGTACGCACCCGCAGCACCCGTGCGCTCGCACGGCTGCGCGAGCATCTGGGCGGCAGCATCGGCGAGCTGGCCGCGCACTGACTTCTCCTCGTACTTATTTCTTCCCTTTTTCTCTTTCCACAGGTGTGGGGACGGTGGTGGTCGGCATGCGCGAAAACAGTGCTCCGGACGACCGGGACGCCTTCGAGGGCGGGCTCGGCGCGGCGATGAAGCAGACGGCGGCGGGGTTCTCCGTCGCGGGGCGGCCGCTCGTGGACGGCGGCGTGGCCCGCGGCAGGCGCCGGGCGGTGCTGCGTCGCGGCGCCGTGGTGACCGGGAGCGTGGCGGCGCTGGCGGTGATCGGCCTCGGCGGGTCGTACGTCACCGGGGACACCGGCGCCTCGCAGGACGGTGGCAACGGCGCGACGGTGGGCGCACAGGCGACGGAGAAGGCCGACAGGACCGAGGAGACGTCGGACTCCTACTCCGGACCACAGGTGGTCGAGACACTCGAAGGGCTGCTGCCGGCCGGGAAGTTCAGCAAGCAGACGGGCAGCGGCACCACCGGTGACGGAGGCCGGAAGGGCGCGCAGGCGACGTACGCCTCCGTCGTGTACGACGACGGACACGGGAAGGCCGCCCTGTCGGTGAGCCTGGGCCGGCAGCACCCCGACCAGGCGCTGCCCGAGGGTGAACTCTCCTGCCCGGACAAGAACCTGACCGCGTTCGAGGCCTGCTCCGCCACGACGCTGAAGGACGGCTCCCGCCTCGTGCTGTACAAGGGCTGGGAGTACCCGGACCGGCGCGCGGAGACCAAGCGGTGGTACGCGGACCTGCTGACGCCCGAGGGCTACCGGATCTCCGTGACCGAATGGAACGCGGCCGCGGAGAAGGGCACCCCGGTCAGCCGCCCCACCCCGCCGCTGTCGCTGGACCGGATGAAGGCGCTGGTCCAGGCCGAGGAGTGGCGCCCGATCATCGCCTCCCTGCCCGAACCGGAACAGCCGCCGCTGGAACAGCCGGCCCCGCAGGGCCAGAACGGCGAGGAGATCCTGGCCAAGCTGATCGCGCAGCTCCCCGACGGCCTGACGGTGAAGGCGTCCGGCGGGCAGGAGGCGGAGTACGCGTACGTCGTGGTCGACGACGGCCGGGGCAAGAGCTTCGTGCAGATCAACGTCCAGGCGGACATGTCCGACGTCGAGGGCGACCTCTTCGGTCCCGACGCGAAGGTCCTGCCGGACGGCACGAAGGTCACCACGCGTCAGGAGCCGGGCGAGAAGGGCGGTGGCGGCGTGAAGATGTGGACGGCGGACACGATGCGGCCCGACGGTTTCCGGGTGGTGATCTCCGCCTTCAACACGGCGAACCAGAACGAGGACGCCACCCGCGAGGACCCCGCTCTGACCCTCGCCGAGCTGGAGAAGATGGCCACGAGCAAGGTGTGGCTGAGCTGAGCCGTTCCGCGGCGTGGCGGGTCGTCGGGGGGAACGGGACAACAGGGCGGCCCTCATGTGCCGTTCCGGGCGTCCCTGTTCTCCCGACGACCGGGCCGTGGGCCGTGCTGCCCGGCCAAAGGCTCCACAGCTTCCGGCTCACCTCGCCCCGTAGCGGAGTCCGTCCACGAGGAGGGCGATCATGCGCCGGGTGTGGCCGTTGTCGTCCTCGGTGGCGGGCAGGGTCAGATTGCGCGTGGCGACCAGCAGGTCCTCGGGGTCCACGTCGGAGCGGATCTCGCCGGCTTTCACCGCCGCGTCGATGAGTGTGGTGAGTGCGGGCATGAAGCGCTGCTCGAAGTAGGACGGCAGGCTGTCGTACGCCGAGTCCCCCGAGTGCAGGGCGGCGCTGAGCCCGCGCTTGGTGGCGAAGAAGAGCGCGAAGCGCTGGAGCCACCTGGTGAGGGCCTCCGCCGGTCCGTACTCCGCCGCGAGGGCGGGCGCGGCGTCGGCGCAGGCGTCGACCTCGTGGCGGAAGACCGCGGCGATGAGGTCGGAGCGTTGCGGGAAGTGCCGGTAGAGCGTGCCGGCTCCCACGCCCGCCTTCGCGGTGATCTGGCGTACGGGCGCGTCCACTCCCGAGGTGAGGAACACCTCCGCCGCCGCCGTGAGGAGGGCATCGGTGTTGCGCCGTACGTCGGAGCGCACCCGCTTCGCCGGGGGCTGCCCGGCGTCGGTGCCGGCTTCGGCCTTCCGGATCGTGTCCTCGCGCACGATGCTCCCCCTGCCATACGGAAGGCTGTTCCGTATTGTCGTCTGAACGTTGTTCCGTTTACGCACCCTAATGCCCGCGCCCTGGGTCGGCCAAGGGGCGACGGGCCCCACCGCGATGCCGCGCGCCGGGCCGGGCGTGGACCGAGGTCGGCGCGTGCTGCCTGGGCGCGGTGGTGTCCGGTGCTGTGGGGTCCCGGTCACGGCGAGTCCGCGGGACCGTCCGGGCCCGCTGCCGCCCGGCCGCGGCCGTACTCCGCGAGTGCGTGGAAGGCCGCCTTCGGCTCCCATGGAAGGCCCGGGAACGCGGTGCCCGTCCGGCCGTCGGTGAGGACCCTGACCACGCCGAAGGACGCCTTGTCGAAGTCGAGGTCGAGGTCGAGGTCGTCGGTCCCGGTCCCGGTCGTTCCGGCGTCGGGCAGGTCGTAGCGGGCGAACGTGTAGACGAAGGCCGCCTCGATGCCGGAGTCGTCGAAGACTCCGAGGAGCTCGCGTACGTAGTCGGCCTGCTCCTGCTCGTCCCGGACCACCGGGCGGGTGAAGCGTGCGGGGCGCGCCCTGTCGTCCCACTCGACGACCTCGTCGGCCCGGCTCGCGACGGCGGCGCCGCCCCTGAAGGGTGCGCAGCCGAACTCCGTGACCGCCGCAGGCCTGCCGTGCGAGGTCAGGGCCCGTAGCCCGTCCGCCAGTCGGTCCGCGTTCCCCGCGTCGCGGTAGCCGGCGTCGGTGGCGACCAGGTCGAAAGGTGTCCAGTCGACGCCCTCGAAGGGGAGCGAGGCGTACCCGACCCTGCCGCCGAACTCCGCCCGCACGGCGGTGACCGCGGTGCCGAGGAAGGCGTTGATCCGGGCGGACAGGGCAGGGAGGGTGGCCCGCAGCCGTTGCGGGTCGGAGAGGACGGCGACCCGGTCGGCCAGGGTGTCGCCGGGGAGGAAACCGTCGGTGAAGAGGGAGATCTCCGACCCGGTGAAGAAGACCACCTCGGCGCCGTTCCGCCGCAGCTTCTCCGCGCGGGCGGCGCTGTCGGTGAGGAGGTCGAGGAGTTCGTCCTGGGTGAGTGCGTTGGTGAACGGGCAGTACCAGACGGCGAGTCCGGCCTCGGCCGCCAGCCGGGCGGCCGTCTCCAGGCGGTCGCGGTCGCCGCCGGTGACGCGGACGGCGTCGCAGCGCAGCTCGTCGCGGATGATCTCCATCTCGCGGCGCACGACGGCCGGGTCGAAGGGCTCACGGGTGGTGGTTCCCGCGCTGGTGAAGCCGGTGTCGAAGTTGATTCCGAAGGTGCGCACGGCAGGGGGCCTCTCTGTGCGTACGGAGTTAGGGTACTGACCGTACCCTATGGTTTCCGGCTGTCCGGATTTGGTGTGGGCCGGCTCCGTGCCGTAGACATCGGCGTACGGGACGAGAGGGGACGACCAGTGCCGGAAGCCGGTGACGGGCCGAGGCGGGCCGGGGCGCCGCGGCGGCGCGGTGCGGTGCTGGAGGACGCGATCCTCCGGGCGGCGGCCGAGGTGCTGGGGGAGTCCGGGGTCGCCGGGCTGACCATGGACGAGGTGGCCCGGCGGGCGGGCACGAACAAGAACGCGATCTACCGCCGCTGGCCCGACCGCGTCGCGCTCGGCGTCGCCGCGTACCGCCGGCTGGCCGCGGCGGAGACCACGGTGCCGGACACCGGATCGCTGCGGGGCGACGCCCTGGAGCTGCTGCGGCGCGCGAACAGCACCTGGTCGTCGCCGTACGGGGAGATCCTGCGCGGTCTGATCGCGGCGGCCGGCGGAACCCCGGGGCTGCTCGCCGAACTGCGCGAGCCCGGGGCCGGCGGTGACGCCTACGAGGCCGCGTGGACGGCGGTGCTCGGCCGGGCGGTGTCCCGCGGCGAGGCCACGCCCCGGGCGTCGCACCCCCGGGTCGCGTCCGTCCCGGTGGCGCTGCTGCGCAACGAGTACATGACGCGGGGTGTCCCGGCGGTGCCGGACGCCGTCCTCGTCGAGATCGTCGACGAGATCTTCCTGCCGCTGGTCCACGGGCGGAACGCGGGCCGCGACACCGGCTGACCGCGTCCAGGTCCACGCCGTGGTGTCCGGGTGAAGAGCCGTCCCGGTCACGTACGCCGGCGCGCCTGGCAGAATCCGGCGTATGGCGGACATCATCTCGCGCGACGGCACGTGGAGTTTCGACGGGGACACGGTGCGCATCGTCCCGGGCAGCAAGGTGCACCCCGTGCGGCAGGAACTCGGCGAGCTGGCCGTCCCGTTGCACGCGGTCGCGGGGGTCTCCTTCGAGCCGGACCGCAAGGGCGGCCGTCTGCGTCTGCGGCTGCGCACCGGCGCCTGCCCCGTCCTGCGGGCCGCGGACGGCCGGCTGAAGGACGCCGCCGACCCGTACCAGCTCGTGGTGGAGAAGGACCGCACGGGCGTGGCGGAGTACCTCGTCGACGAGATACGCAACGCCCTGCTCATCGAGCAGGTGCCCGACGGGCCGGTGGACCGCTTCCTGCTGCCGGGACCTTCGCTGCCGGTGTCGGGCGGCGGCGGGGACGGCACGGCGTCCTTCGACGGGGAGACGGTCCGCCTCACCTGGAACTGGAAGGCCGAGGAGTCGAAGGCCGCGGGCGGCGCGGTCACCCTGCCGCTGCCGGAGGTGACCGGGGTGCGCTGGATGCCCGCCATCGGGCTGGAGAACGGCTCCCTGCGCTTCGACCGGGGAGGCTCCGTCTCGGCCTCGCCCGCCAAGTTCGACCCGTACTCCCTCGATCTGTGGGGGCTGTCGAAGCGGGAGTACACCGCGGTCCTGGTCGCCGCCGCCGTGCTCGTACGGATGCCGGGACCCGCCGAGCCCGCCCTCCCGCTCGAAGCCGCCCCGGCGCCCGGGCCCGCCCCGTCCGCCGACGACCATGACGTCCTGCTGCGGCGGCTCCGCGAACTCGGCGAGCTGCGCGCGGCCGGCATCCTCACCGACGACGAGTTCGCCGTCGCGAAACAGGCCGTGCTGAAGCGGCTCTGACGGCAGGGGGCACGCGGGGCGACGGCCGACGGATCAGCCGAGGACCTCGGCCTGCCTGGTCATCGGCCCGCCCGCGTCGCCGGTGTTGACCGTCCCGGCCGGTTCGAGCAGCAGGATGGCGGTCTCCTCCTCGGCCACCGGGCAGTGTTCCACGCCGCGGGGGACGACGAAGAGCTCGCCGGGGTCGAGCGTGACGTCGCCGTCCCGGAGCCGGATGGTCAGCCGGCCGGTGACGACCAGGAAGAGTTCGTCGGTGTCCTCGTGGGTGTGCCAGACGAACTCGCCCTTCACCTTGGCGAGTTTCACCTCGTAGTCGTTGACGCCCGCCACGATCTTCGGTGACCAGAGCTCACTGAACTGCGCGAGCCTGTCGGCGAGTACGACGGGGACGGGAGGCGTGGACATGGGGAGTCCTTCCGGGAGGCGGTCGGCCCTGGACGGTTGCCACGGTCGTTGCGACCAGCCTGCCGCAGCCGGACTTCCCCGGTCTTGTACGTTCCTGACAGGGCGCCACGCCCGTCCGGCGCCGGGGCAGGGGGGCGTGACCCGTCGCTGCACATCTGTACGAGCGCTCACCGGTCCTGGCGGACTGTGGGCGATTTCGCGCGGCGCGGGGCGTGTCGGGCGGGACGTACCGGGACAATGGCGCACGCGCCATCCAGAGGCGCCCGAGCCCCCTCCGGCCCGCGCGACCGCTCGACGGCGGTCGTGGGCGCCGGATGTGCGGCAGACCAAGGAGGACCCGTGGTGGATGTCCCGGTGGAGCAACTGACCGGCGCGGTCGACGGTGTGCGTACGCGGGCCCGTGGACAGCTCCTCGACGCAGGCCTGGAGCTGTTCGGGGTGTACGGATACGCGCAGACGTCGGAGTACGCCCTGTGTGCGACGGCCGGAGTGACGGAGGAGGTGTTCCGGAACGAGTTCGGCTCCCGGGAGGGCCTGCTGATGGCCCTGCACAACCAGATCACGACAGCCGGACTGCGGGCGTCCGAAGTGGCCCTCCTCTCCGAGGGGATGGACGACTGCCCGCTGGAGCAGCGCTTCCGGCGGCTCTTCGACGCGTACGTGTCGGCGGTGACCCGCGACCTGCGAGAGGCGCGGGTGACGTTCGTCGAGGTGCTCGGTGTGAGCCCGGCCGTGGACGCGCACTGCAAGCGGTGGCGCGACCTGTGGACCGACTTCCTGACCGGCGAGGCCGAACGCGCCGCTGTGCGCGGCGAGGTGGAGGAGCGGGACCACCGGGTCGTGGTGATGGTGATGGTGGGTACGGTCCACGAGCTCATGGCGCACCACGCCCGCCGCCCGCGCAGGGCCCGGCCCGACGAGGTGTCGGAGGAGCTGACCAAGCTGGGACTCGCGATGCTCGGGATCGAGATGGCGGGCTGACCCCGTCCCGGCGCACCGTTCAGAACCTGATGTCCGCCGCTATCGGCAGGTGGTCGCTGCCGGTGGCGGGCAGCGACCGGACGCGGGTGACGGTCGCGGACCGGGTGAGGACCTGGTCGATCCGGGCCACCGGGAACTTCGCGGGCCAGCTGAACGCGAGGCCCCGGCCCGGGGCGTCCATCAGCGAGCTCACCGGCTCCAGCCCCCGGTCGTCCAGCGTGCTGTTGAGGTCACCGAGGAGGATCACCCGGTCCAGCGGCTCGGCGGCGATGGCCTCGCCCAGGAGTGCGGCGCTCTCGTCCCGCCGGCCGGAGGTGAGCCCGGTCGCGCCGATCCGGACCGAGGGCAGGTGCGCGACGTACACGGCGACGTCGCCCCGCGGTGTACGGGCGGTGGCCCGCAGGCCCCGGTCCCAGCCCTCGCCCACGCCCTCCGGCCTGATGTCCACCAGCCGTACGCCGGTGAGGGGGTACTTCGACCAGAGGCCGACCGTGCCCTTCGTCGCGTGGTGGGGGTAGTCCGCGGCCATGGCGGCCTCGAAGGCGGGCAGGGCCGGAGCCGTCAGCTCCTCCAGGGCGACGATGCCGGCGCCCGTCCCGGCCAACGCGCGCGCGGTGGCGGCCGGGTCGGGGTTCACATCGCTGACGTTGTGCTGGACCACCGTGAACGTGCCCTCCGGTGCCTGGCCCCAGGAGAACAGCAGACCCCCGAAGAGCGCGGCCCAGGCGGCCACGGGCAGCAGCAGCGCCGCCGACGCCAGGAGCGAGCGGCGCAGGACCGCGGGGACCAGCAGGACGGGGACGGCCAGTCCCAGCCACGGGAGGAAGGTCTCCATCAGGCTCCCGACGTGGCCCGGGGTGTTGGGGACCAGGCCCGGGAAGACCAGCAGGACGGCCGCCAGGAGACAGAGCAGGGCGGTCACACGGCCCCGCTTCCAGCTCCAGCCCGGCGCCCGCCCGTACCGCATCTTCTTCGTCACGCGTTCATGCTCCAGCCCGCGGGGGGTGAGGATCGGGGTCAGGCCGCCGCCAGCGCTTCCGCGTACGGGCCGCCCACGCCCCAGGCCTGGTGCATCGCGTCGGCGAAGGCTCCGGCCAGTTTGTGTTCGCCCGTGGGGCCGGGGTGGGTGCCGTCGTAGGTGTCCGTGTGGATGTCGTAGTCCACGGGGTGCGAGGCCAGCAGGATCGGGGACGACGGGGCGTCCAGGTCGGCGACCGCCTTCGCGAGCAGCGAGTTGAAACGGTCGCACTCGGCGGCGAAGGGGGCGTCGGACTCCGCCCGTATGTTCGGGATGACGGGGAGCAGAACCAGCCTGATCCGCGGGTTGGCCGTGCGGGCCGCGGCGATGAACTCCCGGGCGTTCGCGGCCGTCTGCGTGCTGTCCGTGTAGAAGCCGAGGTCTATCAGGCCGAGCGAGACCAGCAGGACGTCGGCGCGGGCCGCCGTGACCGTGTCCGCGATGGCCGGGGCCATGTGGAGCCAGCCCTCGCCCCAGCCGGCCAGGTGCCGGCGGGCGGGCGCGGGGAAGGCCGGGTCGGCGTAGGCGTGGGAGAGCGGGGCGTTCGCCTCGGTGTCGTACAGCGCCGTACGCGGGCCGGTGATCGCGTACCCGCCGTCACCGAGGGTCGCGTCGAGGTGCTGCCACATGCGGTAGCGCCAGGTGAAGTCGCCGGAACGCCCGATGGTCATGGAGTCACCGACGAAGAGAAAACGCATGGCGACATCATGGCCGATCACCGCTCCGGCCTGCGACGTGACGGTGGACACTTGTGCCATGAGATCGCTGCTGACCGCCTCCGCCGCCGCCACCCTCCTGTTCCTGACGGGGACGCAGCCCGCCGTCGCGGACGACGG
This sequence comes from Streptomyces sp. QL37, assembly GCF_002941025.1. Classification (NCBI taxonomy): domain Bacteria; kingdom Bacillati; phylum Actinomycetota; class Actinomycetes; order Kitasatosporales; family Streptomycetaceae; genus Streptomyces; species Streptomyces sp. QL37. Next base: position 4,786,021 of record NZ_PTJS01000001.1, read on the forward strand.
GGACGGGGACGGGGCGGACCGGACCTTCACGATCGAGGACTCCCGCATCACCGAGTCCAGCGGTCTCGCCGCCAGCCGGATCCACCCGGGGATCTACTGGACGCACAACGACAGCGATGACGGGCCGTACGTCTACGCCGTCGACTCCCGGACCGGGAAGACCGTGGCGACGATCACCATGAAGGGCGTGGGGGAACCACGCGACGTGGAGGCGGTCTCCGTCGGGCCCGACGGGAATCTGTACGTCGGTGACATCGGTGACAACCTCGACGGCTCCTGGGACCACGTCTGGATCTACCGCTTCCCCGAGCCCGAGCGGCTCGCGGACGCCACGGTGCGGGCGACGCAGTTCGACGTGACGTACGCGGACGGGGCGCGCAACGCCGAGGCGATGATGGTCCACCCCGAGACCGGGCGGGTCTACATCGCATCGAAGAGGGAGGGCGGCGGCGGGCTCTACGAGGGCCCGGAGAAGCTGACCGCCGGCGCGTCCAATGTCTTCAGGCGCGTGGGCGAGGTGCCGTGGGTGACGGACGGGGCGTTCTCGCCGGACGGCAAGGAGCTGGTGCTGCGCTCCTACTTCAGCGCCCGCCGCTACGCCTTCGAGAACGGCCGGCTCGGCGCCGACCACGCGGTGAGCGTGCCGCTCCAGGGACAGTCCGAGTCGGTGACGTACACGGCGGACGGCTCGGCGATGATGTTCGGCTCCGAGGGGGAGCGGAGCGAAGTGGTGCGCGTCGAGGTGGAGGGCGGGGGCGGCGGCAGGACCTCCCCGAACGGCGGGGGCGGCGGGACGTCGTCCGAGGACGGCGGGGGGGACGGCGTCTCGAAGAAGGGCACCGCGACGGGCGGCGCCGTGGCCGTCGTCGTCATCGTGCTGGCCCTGATCGCGGCGAAGCGCCGACGGGGGTAGGAGCGAGCCGTCCGGATGCACCCCGCGGGCCCTCGAAGAAGGTCCGCAGTGGCAGAGTGGAAGACCGGCCCCCCGGAACCCCCGGGAACCCCCGCCTCACGGAGACAGATCTGTTCATGCGGCTGCTGCTCATTCGCCACGGTCAGACCCCTTCCAACGTCAAGCGTCTGCTGGACACCGCCGAGCCGGGCCCCGCCCTGACACCGCTGGGCCAGGAGCAGGCGGCGGCGCTCCCGGACGCGCTGGCGGCGGAGAGGATCGACGCCCTCTACGCCTCCACCCTGCTCCGCACCCAGCTCACCGCGGCACCGCTGGCGGCGCGGACGGGGCTGGAGGTCCGGGTGCGGGAGGGGCTCCGGGAGCTGTCCGCCGGGGACCTCGAGATGCGCGGCGACGACCAGGCGGTCGAGACCTACATGACCACCGCCTTCGCCTGGTCGGCGGGGGACACCGGGCTCCGCATGCCGGGCGGGGAGAACGGCGTGGAGGCGCTGCGGCGTTACGACGCCGTCGTCGAGGAGGCCGCGGGCACCGGGGCCGGGACCGTGGCCATGGTCAGCCATGGCGCCGCCATCCGCATGTGGGTGGCGGCCCGGGCCACGAACGTCGACGTCGGCTTCGCCTCCGCACGCGCGCTGCGGAACACCGGGATCGTCATCCTCTCCGGTGCGCCCGGCGAGGGCTGGCGGGCGCTGCACTGGGAAGGCCGGGCGGTCGGTGCGGAGGACAGCGGCATCGGGACGACGGGCCCGGCGGGCGAGCCCGTCGACGGTGCGGAGGCCTGAGGCCTTTCGTCCGGATCAGGCCTCGCGAGCCCGGCACGATCCGGACGAGAGGACTTGGCGGCCCGTGCGGTGTCAGCGGGCCCGGCACAGCTCCCGGTCCACCAGCGCGGTCATGGCCTCCTCGGTGTGCGGGCCGCCGCCACCGGTGACGTACACCACGGCGGTCCGGCTCCCGTCGCGGGTGACGCCGCCCCAGGTGAGGTAGCCGAGCAGTTCGCCCCTGTGCCCGAAGTAGCTGCCGCCACAGGACAGCGGGAGCTCGGCCAGCCCGAGTCCGTAGTCCACGCCCAGCTCGGGCGCCGGCACGGTGGCCGTCATCTCGTCGAGCTGTGCCGGAGCCAGCAGACGGCCGCCGAGCAGCGCGGCGTAGAACCGGGTCAGGTCGTGCGTGGTGCTGATGACCGAGCCGCTTCCGACGGCCATGCTCGGGTTGAGCACCGTGACATCGGTGCCGGTGCCGGTGCCGGTGTCGAACGCGGTGTAGGCCTGGGCGTGGGGGCCCAGGATGTACGGGAAGGCGCGGGGCGTGCTGGTGTCCCTCAGCCCCAGCGGGCGGATGATCCGGTCCTTCACCTCCCGCTCCCAGCTCCGGCCGGTGACCTTGTGGATGATCATCGCGGCGAGAACGTAGTTGGTGTTGGAGTACGACCAGTCGTCGTCGTCCGGGGGGAATTCGGGAGAGTGCCGCATCGCCTGCCTCACCAGGCTCTCGGCGGTGTAGCTGCGGAACCGCTCGGCCCGATAGCCGTCCGCGCTGTTCAACGCGGGTATCTCCGGCCCGACGTCATGGATCCCGCTGGTGTGCCGCAGAAGTTCCCGCACGGTGATCCGGCTGCCGTCGTTGCCGTTGCCCCGGACGACTCCCGGCAGCCACTGCTCGACGGTGTCCTCCAGGGACATCCGCCCCTCGCCGACGAGTTGCAGCACGACCGCGGCGGTGAAGGTCTTGGTGGAGCTGCCGATCCGAAATCGTCCGTTCCGGGGCATCGGCTCCCCGGTGCCCCTCCGGGCCGTCCCGGCGCGCGCGCTGTCACGTGTGTGCGGCGCCGTCACCTCGGCGGCCACACCGACGGTCCCGGTGTCGTGGACCGCGTCCACCTGCTGCTGGAGCGGACCGGCCGGCTGCGGCCTCGCCGCCGCCGTCGGCCCGGTCGATGCGGTGAGCAGGGCCACGGCCAGACCGGTCGCGACCAGCAGGCGTCGGCGGCGCCCGGCTGATACGTGCATGAGGGCCTCTTTTCTCTTCGCTCGCCTGCCGGGGCTGTTCCGCCCCGGGAGCCGATGGCAGGCGACCATCCCACCAGCGAAGAGAGGACCGGCCCATCCGGCCCGCCCCCTGATGTGCCCGTGTGCCGGCCTCAGTGCGGTGCCGGGGGATTACCCCCGGCGGCCAGCTCCGCCGCGCCGGCCAGATAGGCGCGGACCAGGGGGCGTTGGTCGTCGGCCACCGGCCCCGGAGCGTCGTGCGGCTGCGGGGCGCGCGCCGCACTGCCCGGCAGTGGTGCCCCGCCGGCGGCCGGCCCCGCAGCCCCGCCCGGCCCGCTCAGACGTCGTCGGTGAACGGCCGCAGTTCGTAGTGCAGCGTGCGGTCGCGCTTCAGCCGGTGGGTGAGCGGGACGGCCACGCCCTGGAGCGCCGGGTACTTCCGGGAGAGCGTCCGGGCAGCGTGGGTGTTCTCCTTCGAGTCCTGCGGCAGGAGCCGCGCCCACGCCTTCACCGGCGGCCCCGTCGGCGCGCCCCGCACGGTGCACGGGGCGATCTCCACCACCGGATGGTTGCGCATCCGGTCGACCTTCCAGGCCGAGGAGAACGTACGGATGTAGGCGTGGTCCCCCTCGACGGCGATGCTGACGGGGGTCCTGGCAGCTGATCCGTCCGGCCTGCGGCTGCTGAGCAGGACGGTGTACTGCTTCACGAAAGGCTCTAGCTCACGGATCGTCTCCATATATCCATGGTGCATGAAAAAGGGATGATCCGGGCTTTACGGTCACTGCTCCCCGCGCTGCCGGACCAGGGCCTCCGGGCCGTCGACGATCCGGCCGAGGCCGAGCGGCCGGGGCTTTCTGCTGCCCGGGGGCCCGCTGTTGCGGGACCGTGACGACCACACCCTTGAGTTCACCTGAGCAGATCACTGGCTGGCTGGGCACGCTCGCCGCCTGGAACCCGGTCTCCTCCACGGTCACCGCCGCACGGCAGCTGTTCGGCGACCCGGTGGCGAGCGGCGGCACCTGGGTCGAGGAACACGCCCTGCTGATGGCCCCGGTGCGGCCCTTGGCGATCACGCTGGTGTTCCTGCCGCTCGCCGTACGCGGATTTCAGCGACTCAGCCGCTGATCTTCGGCGGGACGCCGCGTAGGCTCCGCCCATGCAGGTCAACGGGGCCCCCGAGCCCTTCTCCACCTCCCGTCTCGACGCGCTCCCGCTCGACGTCGCGCACGCGGAGGAGATGGCTGCGGTCCTCTTCGACCCCGCCCTGCACACCTACACAGGAGGCACGCCGGAGGACGCCGGCACCCTGCGCGCCCGCTACGAGCGCCAGGGCGCCGGCTCCCCCGACCCCGCCGAACGCTGGTGGAACTGGGTTCTCCGGGTACGTGCCGACGGATGCCTGGCCGGCTATGTCCAGGCCACCGTGCGCGGGACGCGGGCGGAGGTCGCCTGGGTGGTCGGGACCCCGTGGCAGGGCAGGGGTTATGCCAAGGAGGCGGCGGTCGGCCTGGTCCGGCACCTGCTGGACCAGGGCTCCGTCCGTACCGTCGTCGCCCACATCCACCCCGGCCACGCGGCGTCCGCCGCCGTGGCCTCGGCCGCGGGGCTGCTGCCGACGGGCGAGTGGGAGGACGGCGAGGTGCGGTGGCGGTACGACGTCTCCCGGGACGCCGCACCGGGCCGGGTGGCGGACTCCGGACACGGTCCCTGATCAGGCATGACGGGGATCGCGTCCCGTGCCTTCGGCCCGGGGCTCAGGAAGCGGGGTGGGCCCCCGTGGATCCGTCGATGAGCTCGCGGACGATGTCCATGTGACCGGCGTGCCGCAGGACGTCCTCGATCATGTGGATGAGCACCCAGCGCATCGAGACGGTCTTCCCGTTCCAGGACGTCCCGGTGGTGTCCAGGTCCGTCTCCGCTATGGACCGGTCGGCGGCGGCGCGGGCACGGGCGTAGAACGCCAGTATCCGCTCGGTCGTCTCGTCCGGGGCAATCGTCATGTCCTCGCTGGACGTGTCGAACCAGAAGTCCTCGGTCCCACGCCCGAACGGGCTGCAGAACCAGCCGTACTCGACGGTCGCCAGATGCTTGACCAGGCCCAGCAGATTCGTCCCCGTGGGGGTCATGGGGCGGCGCACCTGCTCGTCGTCCAGCCCCTCCAGCTTCCACAGCACCACGTCCCGGTGCCGGTCCAGACTCGCGTGCAGGGATTCCTTCTCGCCGCCGGTGTACGGCACGGTCCTCGTCATGCCGGGGAACGTAGCAGCCGGTACTGACACACCCTCAGGCGCGGGGGCGGCCCGCCTTGACCAGCTCGGCGACGTCGAGGGCCATCTCCGCACCGATCGACGCGGGAAGCGCGGCCGACTGGCCCGGGGCGTAGACCTCGTGGTTGTCGTACGTGCAGCCGGTGGGCTCCGTCAGCACGTGGATGCGGCCGTGACGGCGGTCCAGGATCACGTACACCGGGATCTTGGCCTCGGCGTACGTCGCGACCTTGTTGCGCAGGTCGCTCTTCCAGTTGCTGGAGGTGACCTCCAGCACGAGGCGGAAGACCGCCGGGTCGTAGCAGTTGTTCCCGACCATGTGCTCGTCGAAGTCGGCGTCGACGACGGCGAGGTCCGGGATGGCGTAGTCCTCGGGCCCGCCGGGCAGCCACAGACCGATGGCCTGGAGGACTTTGGTCTCGTCGCCGTGGAGCCCTGCTGCCAGAAACGGGATCATGAGTGTGGTCAGCGCATTGGCATGCGGGCCGTCCGGGGGTGGGGCCACGGTGATGACGCCTCCGATGATCTCGACGCGATAACCCGGAAGCTGCTCCGTCAGGCGGTTCGCCGTGACGAGCATCGGTTCCGGCTCATCGTCACAGGGGTGCTCGACTGCTGCTGCAGACATTGCGGGCCCTCCTGAAATGGCTGGTGTCGAGGGCATCATCGTAGGACGGGCTGCCCGGATTCGTCCCGCTGGCGGTTCATCACCCGGCCGAGTGAAGCAGGAACGGCCCCGCACACCGAGGTGTGCGGGGCCGTCCGGGACGGGTGACCGTCAGAGCTTGTCGATCACGTAGTCGATGCAGGCGGTGAGCGCCTGGACGTCCGCCGGGTCGATCGCCGGGAACATCGCCACGCGCAGCTGGTTGCGGCCCAGCTTGCGGTACGGCTCCGTGTCGACGATGCCGTTGGCGCGGAGCACCTTGGCGACGGCCGCCGCGTCGATGCCGTCCTCGAAGTCGATCGTGCCGATGACCTGCGAGCGCTTCGCCGGGTCGGTGACGAACGGGGTCGCGTACTTGGACTCCTCGGCCCAGCCGTACAGGTGCTGCGAGGACGCGGCCGTGCGGCCGGTCGTGAAGTCCAGACCGCCCTGGGTGTTCATCCACTTCAGCTGCTCGTTCAGCAGGAAGAGGGTGGCCAGGGCCGGGGTGTTGTACGTCTGGTTCTTGAGGGAGTTGTCGATCGCCGTGGGCAGCGAGAAGAACTCCGGGACGTGCCGGCCCGACGCGTGCACGCGGGCGGCGCGGTCCAGGGCCGCCGGGGAGAACACACCGATCCACAGGCCGCCGTCGGAGGCGAAGGACTTCTGCGGGGCGAAGTAGTAGACGTCCGTCTCGGTGACGTCGACCGGCAGGCCGCCCGCGCCGGAGGTGGCGTCCACCAGGACGAGGGAGCCCTCGTCGGCGCCCGCGACCCGCTTGACCGGGGCCGCGACACCGGTGGAGGTCTCGTTGTGGGTGAAGGCGTAGACGTCGACGCCCGCCTCGGCCTTCGGGTCCGGGTGGGTGCCCGGGTCCGAGGCGATGACGGTCGGGTCGGACAGCCACGGGGCGAGCTTGGCGGCCTTCGCGAACTTCGAGGAGAACTCGCCGAAGTTCAGGTGCTGGGACTTCGACTCGATCAGGCCGTGCGTCGCGACGTCCCAGAAGGCGGTGGAGCCGCCGTTGCCCAGGATCACCTCGTATCCCTCGGGGAGGGAGAAGAGGCTGCGTACGCCGTCGCGCACCTCGCCGACCAGGTTCTTGACCGGGGCCTGGCGATGAGACGTACCGAGAAGAGAGGTGCCGGTCGCGGCCAGCGCGTCGACCGCCTCCGTCCGCACCTTGGAGGGCCCGGCGCCGAAACGGCCGTCGGCGGGCTTGAGGTCTGCGGGAATCTGGATGTCAGCCACGATCCGGAGCGTAGTCCCTCCCGGAAGCGGTCGAGGACCGTGTCCGTCCGATGAGACACACGCTCCGGATCATGGACGGCCGGTGCGGCGGGAGACCGGGGCCTCCCGCCCGAGCCGGACGGGAGGTCCGCGAGCCGTGGATCAGCCGAGATCGACCGGGAGCTCGTACAGGTCGTTCTGGGTCACGATCGGCTTGTTGCGCAGTTCGGAGGCCGGTACGGCGAGGTCCAGGTCGGGGAAGCGCTCGTACAGCGCGGGCAGCGCGACCCCCGCCTCCAGCCGGGACAGCGCGGCGCCGGGGCAGACGTGCGGGCCGTGGCCGAAGGCGATGTGGCGGTTGGGGGAGCGGGTGATGTCGAACTCACCGGCGGTCGGACCGTACTGCTTCTCGTCGCGGCCCAGCGCGCCGAACGAGACGATGAGGGCCTCGCCCTTCGGCAGGACCTTGTCGCCGACCTCGATGTCCTCGGTCGCGAAGCGGATCAGGACGTGCGAGGTCGGGGTGTTCCAGCGCAGCGTCTCCTCGATGACGTTCTCCCAGGGCACCTCGCCGCTCAGCACGCGCTTGCGCTGCTCGGGGTGGGTCTGGAGCGCCTCCACGACGTTGACGACCAGGCTGATCGTGGTCTCGTGACCGGCCGCGATGATCAGTTGCAGCGTGTTGACGATCTCCTCGTCGGTGAGGTGGTCGCCCTCCTCGGAGGCCGCGATCAGGGCGCTGGTCAGGTCGTCGCCCGGGTTCGCCCGCTTGTCGTCGACGATCTTCGTGAAGAGGGTGCCGAGGTCCGCCATCATCTGCGGGACCTCCTCCGGCGGGGTCTGCGTCGAGAAGAACTTCTCGAACAGCTCCTTGAGCCGGGGGTGGTCGGCCGCGTCCACGCCCATCAGGTCGCTGATGACGTTCATCGGCAGCGGGTAGGCGAACTCCGCCTTCAGATCGACGGTCTCGCCCTTGGGCAGCGCCGCCAGCCGGTCCAGGGAGGCGTTCGTCAGCGCCTCGATGCCGGACCGCAGCCGCTCCACCCGCTTCACCGTGAGCGCCTGCGCGACCAGGGCGCGCAGCCTGCGGTGCTCGGTCCCGTCGACCGTCAGCATGGAGCGGCCCGGGTTGGCGAGGCCGATCAGCGGCCAGTCCATCGGGATCTCGCCGCGCTGCCAGGCGTTCCAGACGTTGATGTCCTTGACCACGCGGCTGTCGGTGAGCAGCTGGCGCGCCTCGGCGTGATGCGTCACCGCGTAGCAGTGGACCCCGCCGGGGAGCTCCACCTCGGCCAGCGGCCCGGCGGCGCGCAGGGCGGCGCTCTCGGTGTCGAGGTCGGCGACGAGGGGATCGAGGGCGATCCGGGTCATTTCTGGCCTCCAAGTGCTGGGGTGGGCGTGAAGTGCACCGGCAGCTCCGTCAGCCCCCGCAGCCACGGGGAGGGGCGCCGGGTCAGCTTGTCCGCGGGAACGGCGAGGTCCACGTCCGGGAGCCGGTCCAGGAGCACCTCGATCCCCGTACGGGCGATGACCTCCGCGGTCTCCTGGGCGGGGAACGGGCAGCGGTGCTCGCCGTGGCCGAAGGAGAGGAACGCGTTGTTGCCGCCGGTCAGGGCGGAGCCGTCGGTGCGTACCTGCGGGTCGCCGTTGGCGGCGGCGATACCGAGGAGCAGCAGGTCACCGGCGCGGATGTGGCGCCCGCCGAGGTGGGTGTCGCGGGACGCCCAGCGGCCCGCGACGTTCTGGGTGGGGGTGTCCTCCCAGAGCACCTCGTTCATGGCCTCGGCGACGCTGTGCCGGCCGCCGGAGAGCGACGCGGCGAAGCGGTCGTCGGTGAGCATCAGCCGCAGCGAGTTGCCGATCCAGTCGGCGGTCGGCTGGTGGCCCGCCGCCATCATCACCATGAGGTCCTGGGCGACCTCCTCGTCCGTGAAGCCGCCCGGGTCCTGGAGCATCCGGCTCGCCACGTCGTCGCCGGGCCCGGCGTGCTTGTCGACGAGGAGCTGCTGCATGGCCGCGCCGAGGTGCTGCTGTCCGGCCAGGGCCCTCTCCCGGCCGTCGATCATGTCGTTGAGCGCGCCGACGAGCGGCCCTCCGACCTCGTCGCTGAAGCCGTAGATCCTCGCGAGGACGCGGGCCGGGAGCAGCATCGCGTACTCGGCGATGATGTCGGTGCGGCCGGTGGAGCAGAAGCCGTCGATGAGGTCGTCGGCGAACTCCTCCGCGTACCGCTTGAGCGCGAACGGGTCGACGGCCTCCAGCGCGTTGCCGATCATCGACGCCCGTACGGTGTGCCGCTCACCCACCGTGTAGAGGATCGACGGCTGCTTGTGGCCGATCATCGGCAGCAGCGGCCAGCCGTCCGGAATGTTCTCCCACTGGTTCCACAGGTCCGAGTCCCGGCTGAAGAGCACCGGGTCGTTGGTGACCTGGTGCAGCTCGCGGTAGCCGAGGATCAGCCAGGCGGGTATGTCGCCGTCGAGCGCGACGGGGGCCACGGCGCCGTGGTCGCGGCGCATGTCCCGGTACAGCTGCACGGGGTCGGTCTGGAACCGCGGCCCGGACAGGGGCACGGAGCCGTGGGACACGGGGCACTTGGTCACAGGGTCGGCTCCGGGGTCATCGCCGCGGCGCCCTGACCGCCCGCGAGCGCCGCTTCGGCACCCTTCGCGCGGGCGAGGGAGAGCGCGTGGAGGTGCTCGACCAGCGTGATCAGGACGTACTTGCTGGAGGAGCGGTCCCGGGCGTCGCACTCGACGAGCGGGACGTCGGGGGAGAGGTCGAGTGCCTCGCGGATCTGCTGCTCGGTGTGGAACGAGCCGCCGAAGTCGTTGCACGCGACGATGAAGGGCGTGCCGTGGTGCTCCAGCCGGTCGATCGCGTACCAGGAGTCGGCGAGCCGCCGGGTGTCGACGAGGACGACGGCGCCCAGGGTTCCGGAGAAGAGACGGTCCCACAGGAACCAGAAGCGTTCCTGCCCGGGCGCGCCGAAGAGATAGAGGACCGAACGCGCGTCGAGCGTGATGCGGCCGAAGTCGAAGGCGACCGTGGTGGACGTCTTGGAGTGCACACCGTCGAGGTCGTCGACGGCCTCGCCCGCGCGGGTCATGGTCTCCTCCGTGTTGAGCGGACGGATCTCGCTCACGGATCGGACCATGGTGGTCTTGCCGACCCCGAAGCCGCCGACAACGACGATCTTCAGTCCGTTGTCGGCCGTCGCCTGCAGGGCGGCACGGTCAGAGGTTGCGGAGTCCAACGAGCACCTGTTCCAGGGTGTCGGTGTCGGGGAGCCGGTCCTCGACACGTGCAGTACGGGGATGGCGGGCGCTGATCCGGCCGGTGTCGAGCAGGTCGCACAGCATGATGCGGACGATGCTGACGGGCAGATTCAGGGTGGCCGAGATCTCGACGACCGCGGTGGGGCTGTCGCACATCCGCAGGATCGCGACGTGCTCCGACTGCATCCCGGGGTTCGGTTCGCACTCGGCGACGACGAGTGTCACCAGGTCGAACGCGGCCGAGTCGGACCGGCTGCGGCCACCCGTCAGGGTGTACAGCCGGTCCGGGTCGTCGTCGCGTCCGGGGCGGGGGCGCGGGACCGATGTCATGCGTCCGCTTTCTCCGTGGCCGTGGCCGCCGCGTCACCGGCGGCGGGGTCACGCGGCGGGGCGACGAGGTATTCGCCGAGCTGCTCGACGAGTTCGCTCATGTTGTGGCCGACGAGGCCGACGTCGGAGTCCTCGGCCGCCACGACCGCCAGGTGGGCGCCCGCGCCCGCCTCGACGATGAACAGCACGCCGCCGTAGAACTCGGTCATCGCGGACCGTACGCCGCCGGTGCCGTCGCCGAACTCCATGGACGCGCCGTGCGACAGGCTCTGGATGCCGGCGGAGATCGCGGCCAGCTGGTCGGCCTGGTCGACGGAGAGTTCGGGGGTGCGGCACAGTTTCAGGCCGTCCCGGGACAGGACGAGGGCGTGCCGGGCGCCGGGCGTGCGGTCGAGCAGCCCCTCCAGCAGCCAGTTCAGCTTCTCGTCGGTGGTCGCGCTCATCGGGTGTTGCCTTCCGGGTGCGGGGAGTTGGCTCGTACGGCCTTGCTGAAGGTGCTGAAGCGGGCAGCCTGCACCTTCGGGTCGGTGGTACGGGGCCTGGGGGTTTCGGCTCCGCCGGGGGCGGCATCGCCGGTACGGGCTTCGGCGGCGGCCAGGGTGCGGCCGCGGCGGCGCTTGGGCAGGCCGCTCTCTCCGAACTGGGGGACGGAACCGGTCGACTCGGACGCCGACCCGGTCCCGGGCGCGGGCGCCGTGCGGGACGCGGACCCGGGGAAGTCCGCGGTGGCCCGGCCCTGGTTCTCCGCGTCCGGCGTCGCGTGGTCGGGCTCCGGCTCGGGGTGCCGGGCGGATCCGGGGACCGGGGCGGGCGTGGGCGTACGGGAGATGAGCTCCTGCGGCAGCATCATCAGCGCGCCCGTGCCGCCGCGCGCCGACGGCCGGAAGGAGACGGTGAGCCCGTGCTTCCTGGCCAGCCGGCCGACGACGGCGAGGCCGAGCCGGGTGCCGGAGAGCCCCGTGAGGTCCTGGTTGTCGGCGGACACGGCCCGTTCGGCGCGGCGCAGCTGCACATCGCTCATCACCAGGCCGCTGTCCTCCACGGTGACGACGATGCCCGCCGGGACCTCCTCGACGTACACGTGCACCTCGGCGGTGGGCGGCGAGAAGTTGGCGGCGTTGTCGAGGAGCTCCGCCAGGGCGTGCATGACGCCCTCGGCGGCGTGGCCGGCGATCGCCACATCGCTGGTCGAGTGGAGGCGGATGCGCTGGTAGCCGCCGATGCGGCCCATCGCGCCGCGCAGGATCGACTCCATCACGATCGGCTTCGCCCAGCGGCGCCCGGAACGCGCCCCGGTCAGCACGGCGATGGAGTCGGCGAGACGGCCGGCCTGGGCCGTGCGGTGGTCCAGGTGCAGCAGGTCGCCGAGCACGTCCTCGGCGGTGTGCCGGTGCTCCATCTCACGCAGGTCGGCCAGCATGCTCGTGGCCAGGGCCTGCATCCGGCCGGCGGCGTTGGCACACGCGGCGACCGCGGCGGAACGCTCGGTCTCGCTGCGGCGGGCGCGGGCGGTGAGGCGCGCGGTCTCGGCGGTGAGCCGCTCGTGCTGCTCGGCCGCCTCGGCGGTGACCCGTGCGACACGCTCCTCCGCCTCGGCGGTGACCCGGGCCGCCTCGGTCGAGGCCGCCGCCCTGATCCGGGCGGTCTCCGCGGTGAAGCGCTGCGCCTCCGCGGCGGAGGTCGAGACGAGACGGGAGGTCTCGGCGGTGAAGCGTTCGGAGTCGGCGGCCCGCAGGGCACGCAGATTACGGGCGGTGGCGAGCGTGTGGACCGCCACGGCCACCGCGACGCACAGCAGCGCGGCGGCGGCGGCCGCCCCCCAGGCGAGCGGTGTCCGTACCGAGGCGGGCGCGGCGGAGACCGCCCACAGGCACAGAGCACCGGTGACGGCTGCCGAGATCAGCAGGGCGAGTGCGGTCGGCCGGAGTGAAGGGCGCAATCGGAGTCCTCGGGGCGGACGGTGCGGCGGGAGGGACAGGTGCGGCTGGTGCGACGAAGGGACAATCGGGACACATCGGTGTGGTGATGGTGAAAGAACCACAACTGGAGCTGATTGTTCCTGATCAAGTCACGGCAACTATAGGAGAATTGGCGACTTGTTTGGGGATTCCTTGTGGCCACTTCTGTATGAAATCTGGCTTGAACCGCCCTGATTCGTGCCCGCCGGCGAGTGTTTCCGGTGTTGCGAGAGGGGTCGGGTGGGTGAGTCGTGGCGAATGTTCAGGTATGTCCCCTGTGTGAGGCTTGATTTGTCACGATCGTCGCCCCTGGGCCGGTGGCCAGCTAATGTGAGCGCTCCGGTGCATCCGGCCTCCCAGGTCGGCACTGCCGTAAGACACACCGCGCGCCTTGAAGGGGGAGGCGCCGCGTGGCCCCGACGGAGGACGCAGGCAACCGTGGACGCGCAAGGCCGTGGGCGGGACGAAAATATCGACCCCGCAGACCAGTGGGTACTCAACCCGGACACCGGTGATTACGAACTGCGACTGACTCCCTCCCCAGGGCGATCATCCGCGTCGGCCGGTGCGCCGGACGCCAGAACGCCCGGACCGCGCCGCAGGCCCAAGCCGGAGACGGCACCGCCCGGCGACCGGGCCTCCGTGCCCGGCCAGCGCGGCGGCCGCAGGGGTGCGGGCGGCGCCGGCGGGCGCGGGGGCCGCGACGAGCCGCGGAAGCCGGGGAGCCGGGCGGCGGCGCCCACCACCGGGCGCCGCAAGGCGAAGCCCAGGAAGTCCCGTAAGAAGAAGGCCCTGGTGTGGACCGGCGGCGTGCTCGCCTTCCTGCTGGTGGGCACCGGCACCGCGGGCTACCTCGTCTACCAGCACTTCAACGGCAACATCACCTCCGTCTCCACCGACGGGGCCGGCACCGGTGGCTTCAGCAAGGACCGGGCGATCAACGTCCTGGTGATCGGGACCGACAAGCGGACCGGCGAGGGCAACGAAGGCTACGGCGACGCCGGGAGCGTCGGCCACGCCGACACCAACATCCTCTTCCACGTCTCCAAGGACCGTACGAACGCGACCGCGCTGAGCATTCCCCGGGACCTGATAACCGACATCCCCAACTGCCCGACCACCCTGGAGGACGGGGAGAAGAAGGACATCCCCGCGACCGCCGGCGGCCGCTTCAACACCAGCCTCGGACAGTCCGACCGCACGCCCAGCTGCACCATGCGGACCGTCACCGAGCTCACCGGTCTGAAGGTCGACCACTTCATGGTGGCCGACTTCAACGCGGTCAAGTCCCTGACGACGGCCGTCGGAGGTGTGGACGTCTGCCTCGCCAAGGACATCGACGACAAGGACTCCCACCTCAAGCTGTCCCAGGGGGAGCACACCCTCCAGGGCGAGGAGGCCCTGGCCTTCCTGCGCACCCGGCACTCCGTCGGATTCGGCAGCGACCTGAGCCGCATCGAGATCCAGCAGCAGTTCCTGGGCTCGCTGATGCGCAAGCTGAAGTCCAACGACACCCTCACCAGCCCCACCAAGATGTGGTCCCTCGCGGAGGCCGCCACCAAGGCGCTCACCGTCGACGACAAGATCGACGACATAAACCAGCTCCGCAAGCTGGGCATGGAACTGGCCTCGGTCGACCCCAAGAACATCACCTTCACCACGGTCCCGGTCCTGGACAACCCGGACGACAAGGCGACCGTCATCCTCGACAAGTCCAAGGCGCCGCAGGTCTTCTCGATGATGCGTGAGGACGTCTCCTTCACAGCCGTCGAGAAGCAGGAGAAGGCCGCGGCGAAGGCCAGGAACGACGCCAAGCTGAAGGGCGAGAAGGCAGACGCGGGGGACGTGCGGGTCGACGTCTACAACGGCGGCGCCCCCGCCGGGTCCGCGCAGAGCGCCCTGGACTGGCTGCAGAACGAAGAGGGCGTGCTGAAGTCCACCAACAAGGCGAACGCGCCCGAGGACGTCAAGAAGACCCAGCTCGTCTACGCCCCCAACCAGGCGGACCAGGCCCGCAGCCTGGCCGCCATGATGGGCCTGTCGGCCTCGGCCCTCAAGCCGACCACGACGGACGCGGGCGAGATGGACCCGATGGTGCTGACCCTGGGCCCGGACTTCACGGAGGCGGGCAGCCCGCTCTCTGCCCCCGGGAAGACGCCGGACGGTGTCCAGCGCGTGGAGGCCGACAAGGCGGTCTGCGCCAAGTGACCCCGGCCGGCCCCGCGAGCCACCGCGGGGCCGGCCACGGACCGGCCGCCTCGGCTCAGACCTTCGCCACGGCCTCGCTCACCGCCGCCGACAGCCGCTCGTTCTCCGCCGCGGCGCCGCCGGGAAGGGCGAAGCGCCGCCGGGTGTAGCCGTAGGCCACACCGTTGACCGGATCGGCGTACGCCTGTGACCCCGCGGCTCCCGAGTGCCCGAAGGCGCCCTCGCCCAGGGCCGGGTAGTGCCCTTGCTGCGCCTCGAAGCCCAGGGCGAAGGGGTCGGCCTGAGCGGTCACCACGTCGGTGCCCTTCCACCGCACCCGGCCGGCCTCGGCCACCGTCTCCGGGGTGAGCAGCGGCGGCAGGCCGTCCAGCCCGGAGACCGCCGCGGCGTACATCCCCGCGAGCCCCCGCGCCGAGCCCACCCCGCCGACCGAGGCGGGGCCGAGCGCGCGTACGGCGCGGGTGTTGGCGAGGGCGACCAGATCGAGCGGCGGGTCCTCCGCGAAGCCGAACGCGAGCGCCGTCAGGCTGTCGAGGTCGAGCGGGTTCGCCGCGGCTTCCGCCCGCTGCTCGGGGGTGGCCACGGCGGGGCGGATGGCCATGTAACGGGGTTCGAGCTCCTCGGGCAGGCCCAGGTGGAGGTCGAGTCCGTACGGGGCGCGGATCCGCTCCTCGAACAACTCCTGGATCGACCGCCCGGTGACCCGGCGGACCACCTCACCGGTGAGGGCGCCGATCATCAGCGCGTGGTAGCCGGCCTCCGTGCCGGGCGTCCAGTAGGGCCGCTGTCCCGCCAGCCGCCCGGCGATGACGCGGTCGTCGGCCAGCTCCTCCACGGTGAACCCGCCGTCGGCCCAGATCAGCCCGGCGCGGTGCCCCAACAGCTCACGTACGGTCAGTCCGTCCTTGCCCTCGGCGGCGAACTCCGGCCAGTAGGACGCGACCGTACGGTCCGGATCGATGACCCCGTCCTGGATGAGGAGGGCGACGACGAGATGCGCGGCGCCCTTGGTCGAGGAGTACACGGCGGGCAGCGAGTCACCGTCGACGCCCTCCCCGGCCCACAGGTCCACGACGAGCCGGCCGTGGTGGTACACGGCGAGCTGGCTGCCCGGCTCGGTGTGGTCCGCGGCGAGTGCGGCGGCGAACTCCTCCCGTACCCCTTCGAAGCCCGCCGCGACCGTGCCGTGCACGGTGATGGTGGTGTCGGCTGTGTCTGTCATGAGATGCCCCCCGGAGTGATCGACCTGGTCGGTACAGGCCCCAACTCCCTTACGTCACAGCTTCATTCCCCGTCGGTCGACGGAATTTCCGGACGGCGTGTCCTGTTCGCGCGCCACGATCTCCCGGGCGAGCGCCGCCAGTCGGGGCAGCGCGGGATGGCCGGGACCGTCGCGGCGGGCCAGGAGGACGGGCAGCGGCGGGGCGTCGTCCAGCGGCACGTAGACGACACCCGCGTACGCGTGCATCCGGGCGGTGGAGGTCCCCGAGACCCCGACACCACGTCCGGCCGCGATGGCGGTGAACCAGTCGTCGGTGTTGGCGACGGTGACGGTGGCGGCGGGCCGGGCGTCCGGGGGCCACAGGCCGGGCGTGGTGGTGCCCGAGACGGTGTTGAGGACGACCGGGTCGCCGGTCAGATCCGCCAGTGACACGGAAGCACGGGCGGCGAGCGGGCCGTCGGCGGCCACGGCCGCCACCCGGGCCTCGGTGAACAGCACCTCGGTGACGAGCCCCGGGGTGTCCACGGGCCCGCGCAGCAGTGCCGCGTCCACCTCGCCGCGGGTGAGACCGGCCGTCCGGTCGTCGATGCGCAGCAGTTCGAGCGGGGTCCCCGGGTGGCGCTGCTGCCAGGCCCGCAGCAGCGGTGTGGTGTACGGGCCGAGAGCGGACCAGGCGTGCCCGATCCGCAGCGGCCGGTCGTGCGACCGTCCCGGGCCGACGGCCTCGTCGAAGGCGCCGACCGCGGCGGCCGCCTTGTCGCGGAAGGCGACGCCCTCGGGGGTGAGGGCGAGGTGGTGGGTGGACCGGTCGACGAGCCGGACGCCCAGGTGCCGCTCCAGGGCGGCGAGCGTGCGGGAGACGACGGGCTGGGTGACGCCGAGCAGGGCGGCGGCGCGGGTGACGCTGCCCTCGTCGGCGATGGCGAGGAAGGCCCGGAGGTGCCGGACCTCGATCGAGCGGCCGCCCTGCCCCATGCCCTGTCCAGTGCTCATGCCTGCGGAGCATAACGAGAGCACAACCGGCATTTCACGGGAGGCGCGCGGGTCCCTACGGTGAGGAGGTGAACGGCTCGCCTTCGGTGCCGTATCGTAGACCTCTTGGTGCACTTCAATGGACTGAATGAAAGGTTTCCGGTGAACGACCCGCGCACTGCCGCAGAGCCCGCCGCTGCCGTCGCCGTACCCGAGGCAGTGTCCGCGCTCGACGAGCCGGGACACGGTCGGCCGGGACGCCCCGGCGCCCGGAGAGCCGCACTCGGCCCGGTCGCGCTGGTGGTGGCGGGCGGGCTCTCCGTCCAGTTCGGCGCGGCGGTCGCCGTCCTGCTGATGCCGAAGGCGGGCGCGCTCGGCGTCGTCACCCTGCGGCTCGCCGCCGCGGCCCTCGTCCTGCTGGTCATCTGCAGGCCGAAGCTGCGGGGGCACTCGCGCGCCGACTGGGGCACCGTGGTCGCCTTCGGCGTCGCGATGGGCGGCATGAACATGCTCTTCTACCAGGCCGTCGACCGCATCCCGCTGGGGGCGGCCGTCACGCTGGAGGTGCTGGGCCCCCTGGTCCTGTCCGTCGTCGCCTCCCGCCGGCTGGTCAGCCTCGTCTGGGCGGCCCTGGCCCTCGGCGGTGTCGTCCTGCTCAGCGGCGGCGGCTTCGACCGCCTGGACCCGGTCGGGACGGCGTTCGCCCTGGGCGCGGGCGTCATGTGGGCGCTGTACATCCTCTTCAGCGCCCGCACCGGCCGCCGCTTCCCCCAGGCGGACGGGCTGGCCCTGGCCATGGCGGTGGCGGCGGTCCTCTCGCTTCCCCTCGGCATCATGGAATCGGGCTCCAAGCTCGTCGTCCCGACCACTCTGGCCCTGGGTGTCGCCGTGGCGCTGCTGAGCTCGGTCCTTCCGTACACCCTCGAACTCATGGCCCTGCGCAGGCTGCCCGCCCCCACCTTCGCGGTCCTGATGAGCCTGGAACCGGCCATCGCCGCCACGGCGGGCTTCCTCCTCCTCGACCAGGCCCTCTCGTCCACCGACGCGCTCGCCATCGCCCTGGTCATCGGGGCGAGCATGGGCGCGGTGCGCAGCCAGACGCGGGGCGCCCGGAAGCGCTGAGCCCGTCGCGCAGGGGGACCTGTGCGTTCCGCCTGCGCGGCCGCGCGTCCGATCCTAGGGTGGTCGCGACGGCCGACCTGGAGGCACACATGCCGGAACGCGACGACCTGCTGGCGCTCGTGACCGATCAGCGCACCAACTTCCTCTACACCGTCGCGGAGCTCGACGACGCCGGGGCCCGCGCCCGGACGACCGTCAGTGAGCTGACCCTCGGCGGACTCCTGAAGCACCTCGGACTCGTGCAGCGCGGCTGGCTCGACGTCGTCGAGGGCACCGCCCCCGCCGAGGTCGGCTGGGCGGACCTCGACCCGGACGGCAACCGGATGACCGACGCCGAGACGGTGGCCGGGCTGCTGGAGGCCTTCCACGCGGCGGCGGCCGCGTTCGACCGTACGGTGCGTGAGGAGGCCGATCTCGACCGTGAGGTCACGCTGCCCTCGTACCCCTGGTCGCCCCCGGAGCCGGTCGTCCGGACCGTCCGTCACGTCCTGTGGCACGTCTTCCGCGAGATCGCCCACCACAGCGGCCACGCCGACATCATCCGCGAGGCGCTGGACGGCGCGAGCACCACGGCGAAGATGGCCGAGGCGGCGTCGAAGGGGCAGTGACGAGGCCTCCCGCGCGGAGTCGGGGACTCCCGGCGCGGCGTCACCGCGCCGGGAGCGGGCGCGAGGCGCACGATGGAAGGGAGCGAAGGAAGGAGGCCCGCGCATGGGAGCCACCAAGGAGACCGACGAGTACGCGGGGCTGTACTCCCATACCCCCTCCCAGGCCGAGGGCGAGCGCGACGAGCCGGCCATGCGCGGCACGGCCGCCGAGACCCACCCCGACGTCCCCCGGACCGAACCCTCGCAGGCCGAGGGTGACCGCGCGGAGTAGCGGCGGGGGTGTGGTTCAGCCGTCGACCGGAAGGATCCGGAACGCGGTCAGGCCGGGGGTGGGCGGTGTGATCGCCCGGAAGTCGCGCTCGTCGAGCGTGAAGACGCGGTCGGTCCTGTAGCGGTCGGCGAGGACGACGCCGACCACGTCCGAGAGGTCCGGCCGGAGCCCTGCGTACGTGTGACGGACCTCGTGCGCCGCTCTCAGGTCGGCGGGCTTCAGGTCCGAGGCCCCGGCCGCCCGCCATGCTCGAGTTGAGCGCCTCCATCACCTGAATGCTCCGGGTGCGCGCTGTCAAAGGCCGCGTAGAGCGCGGAGGTGTCGGTGACGATGATCAACGGCGCGCCGCTCGTTCCTTGATGCGCTCGTGCACCGCGTCGTCCATGGCCTCGGGGGTGAGCGGGCGTCCGCTGTCGAAGTCCGGGAGAGTCCGGATCCGCTCGGGCTGTTCCGCGTCGTCGAGGATCATGGCGATGCCTCGCCTGATGAGCTCGGCCCTGCTCATGCCGGTGGCCGACGACTCGGCGTTCAGCCGTACTTCCAGTTCCTCCGGAAGGTACACAGTCGTCTTCATCATGCCCATAGGTGCCACCCTGCCCTACCCAGGGCAGAGTGGTACCTCCCCCGCCGGGCTTGTTACGTTCCTGGTCGTGGACGGCGACGGCGTTTATACGGGCCATGCGGCAGCGGACGCGGCCCTGGACCGCGGGTGGCTGCTCGGCCACTTCAAGGACCCCTCCGATCCCCGCCACAGTGAGGCCCTGGAGATCAAGTGGGGCGTCCATCCGCAGGGTGACGAGCGGCCGGAGTGGGTGCGGGGCGAGGAGCGCACGGCACTGCTCGTGCTCATCGGCGGGCGCTTCCGGATGCGGTTCCCCGAGCGGGACGTGCTGCTGGAACGCCAGGGCGATTACGTCGTGTGGGGCCGGGGCGTCGACCACTCCTGGTACGCCGAGGAGGAGTCCGTGGTGCTGACCGTGCGCTGGCCCTCCGTGCCGGGATACCGGGCCGACTGAGCGCCCTCCACCGGATCAGGACCGCCGAACAAATCATGCAAGCATGCTTGCTTGTTTTCTGGGGCGCTGGCATGCTCCGGGGCACACCGCCACGCCCCGAGGGGAGCGCACCGTGCCCGACGCATCGGCCGTGACCGCCGCCGTGCTCGACGACATGCGTGAGGAGAGCGAAGAACTCGACCTGCTCGTAGCGGGGTTGAGCGCAGGCGAGTGGGCCGCGCCGACGCCCGCCGAAGGGTGGACCGTCGCCCATCAGATCGCCCACCTCAACTGGACCGACGAGGTGGCCCTGACCGCCGCCACCGAACCCGACGCCTTCGCCGCCGAGGTCGAGAAGGCGCTGGCAGCCCCCGACACCTTCGTCGGCGACGCGGCCGAGGAAGCCGTCACCGCCCTGACCCCCGAAGCGCTGCTCGTGGAGTGGCGGGAGGGCCGGGCCCGGCTCCAGAAGGCACTCCGAGCGGCGCCCGCCGGGACGAAGCTGCCCTGGTACGGACCGCCGATGAGCATCGCCTCCATGGCGACCGCACGGCTCATGGAGACCTGGGCCCACGGCCAGGACATCGCCGACGCGCTCGGCGTGACCAGGAAGCCGACCGCCCGGCTGCGACACGTGGCCAGGATCGGCGTACGCGCCCGGGACTACGCCTACTTCGTACGGGGCCTGCGACCGCCCGCCGAGCAGTTCCGTATCGAACTGCGCGCCGAGGACGGCGGACTGACCGTGTACGGGCCCGAGGACGCCGGCCAGCGGGTCACCGGGCCGCTCCTCGACTTCTGCCTGCTCGTCACCCAGCGCGCGCACCGGGACGACCTCGCCGTCGAGGCGGTGGGCGCGGACGCCGGGCAGTGGCTGGACATCGCCCAGGCATTCGCCGGACCCGCAGGCCCCGGACGCCCCCGGAAGACGGACCGATGACCCGGCCGCTGCGCGTCGGCAACGCGTCCGGCTTCTACGGCGACCGCTTCGACGCCCTGCGCGAGATGCTCACCGGCGGCCCGCTGGACGTCCTCACCGGGGACTACCTCGCCGAACTCACCATGCTGATCCTCGGCCGCAGCCGCCTCAAGGACCCGGAGCGCGGCTACGCCTCCACCTTCCTGCGACAGCTGGAGGAAGGGCTCGGGCTGGCCCACGAGCGGGGCGTGAAGATCGTCGCCAACGCCGGCGGTCTCAACCCGGCCGGACTCGCCCGCGCCGTACGGGAGCTGGCGGAGCGGACCGGTGTGCCCGTGCGCGTCGCGCACGTCGAGGGCGACAGCCGCCCCGTGCCCGACGGATACCTCACGGCCAACGCCTACCTCGGCGGCGGCGGCATCGCCGCCTGCCTGCGCGCCGGGGCCGACATCGTCGTCACCGGCCGGGTCACCGACGCGGCCCTCGTCACAGGGCCCGCCGCCGCCCACTTCGGCTGGGCGCCGGAGGACCGTGACGCCCTCGCCGGAGCCGTCGTCGCCGGGCACGTCCTGGAGTGCGGAACCCAGGCCACCGGCGGCAACTACGCCTTCTTCGGCGACCACGACATCCGCCGCCCCGGATTCCCGCTCGCCGAGATCCACGAGGACGGCAGCAGCGTCATCACCAAGCACGGCGGCACGGGCGGTGTCGTCGACATCGGCACCGTCACCGCCCAGCTGCTCTACGAGACCGGCGGCGCCCGCTACGCCGGCCCCGACGTCACCGCCCGGCTCGACACTGTCACCCTGACGCAGGACGGCCCCGACCGGGTGCGGATCAGCGGCGTACGCGGTGAGGCCCCGCCGCCCACGCTCAAGGTCGGGCTCAACCGGCTCGGGGGGTGGCGCAACGAGGTCGCCTTCGTGCTGACGGGGCTCGACATCGAGGCCAAGGCCCGGCTGGTGCGCGGCCAGTTCGCCGACGCCCTCGACCGCGCGGGCTCGAAACCCGCCGAGGTGCGGTGGGAGCTCGCCCGCACCGACCGGGCCGACGCCGCCACGGAGGAGACCGCGAGCGCCCTGCTCCGCCTCGTCGTGCGCGACCCGGACGCGGACGCGGTCGGCCGCGTCGTCTCCGGGGCGGCCGTCGAGCTGGCACTCGGCAGCTACCCGGGCTTCCATGTGACCGCCCCGCCCGGGAAGGGCGCGCCGTACGGGGTGTTCGAGGCCGCGTACGTACCGGCCGGCGAGGTCGAGCACGTCGCCGTGGGGCCCGACGGGTCCCGGGAGGCCGTCCCGGCGGCCGGCCCGTACCGCCCGCTGGAGGACGTCCCGGAGCCGGAACTGCCCGAACCGCTGCCCGCCGGGCCCACCCGCACCACCCCCCTCGGACGGATCGCGGGCGCCCGCAGCGGCGACAAGGGCGGCGACGCCAACGTCGGCGTATGGGTCCGTGACGACGACGCCTGGCGGTGGCTCGCCCACGAGCTGACCGTCGCGCGGTTCCGGGAGCTGCTGCCGGAGACCGCCGGGCTCACCGTCGTACGCCATGTCCTGCCGAAGCTGCGGGCGTTGAACTTCGTCGTCCAGGGCCTCCTCGGCGAGGGCGTCGCCGCCCAGGCCCGCTTCGATCCGCAGGCCAAGGCGGTGGGGGAGTGGCTGCGGTCCCGGCACGTCACCGTGCCCGTACGGCTGCTGGACCGACCGGAGGTGAACGCATGACCGTCCTGCCCACCGCGCTCGACACCACGGGGCCCGAATACGCCGCCCACCGCGAGGCCATGCTCGCGAAACTCGCCGAGCTGGACACCGAGCACGCCAAGGCCCTGGCGGGCGGCGGCGAGAAATACACCGCCCGCCACCGGAAGCGCGGCAAGCTCCTCGCCCGTGAGCGGATCGAGCTGCTCGTCGACCCGGACACCCCCTTCCTGGAGCTGTCGCCGCTCGCCGCCTGGGGCAGCGATTACGCGGTCGGCGCCTCGCTGGTCACCGGGATCGGGACCGTGTCCGGCGTGGAGTGCCTGATCACCGCCAACGACCCGACCGTGCGCGGCGGCGCCTCCAACCCCTGGACCCTGAAGAAGGCCCTGCGCGCCAACGAGATCGCCTTCGCCAACCGGCTCCCCTGCATCTCGCTGGTGGAGTCCGGGGGCGCCGACCTGCCCTCCCAGAAGGAGATCTTCATCCCCGGCGGGGCGCTCTTCCGCGACCTCACCCGGCTGTCCGCCGCCGGGATCCCCACCGTCGCCGTGGTGTTCGGGAACTCCACGGCCGGCGGGGCGTACGTCCCCGGCATGTCCGACCACACCGTGATGATCAAGGAGCAGTCCAAGGTCTTCCTCGGCGGCCCGCCCCTGGTGAAGATGGCGACCGGCGAGGAGAGCGACGACGAGTCGCTCGGCGGCGCCGAGATGCACGCACGCACCTCGGGCCTCGCCGACCACTACGCCGTCGACGAGCACGACGCGCTGAGGCAGGCCCGGCGGATCGTAGCCCGGCTCAACTGGCGCAAGGCGCACCCGGACCCGGGACCGGCCGAGCCGCCGAAGTACGACGAGGACGAGCTGATCGGGATCGTCCCCGGCGACCTCAAGATCCCCTTCGACCCCCGCGAGGTCATCGCCCGCCTCGTCGACGGCTCGGACTTCGACGCCTTCAAGCCGCTCTACGGGACGAGCCTGGTCACCGGCTGGGCCCGCCTGCACGGCTATCCCGTCGGCATCCTCGCCAACGCGCAGGGCGTGCTGTTCAGCGAGGAGTCGCAGAAGGCCGCGCAGTTCATCCAGCTCGCCAACCAGCGCGACATCCCGCTCCTCTTCCTGCACAACACCACCGGCTACATGGTCGGCAAGGAGTACGAACAGGGCGGCATCATCAAGCACGGCGCCATGATGATCAACGCGGTGTCGAACTCCCGGGTCCCCCACCTCTCCGTCCTCATGGGCGCCTCCTACGGCGCCGGGCACTACGGCATGTGCGGCAGGGCCTACGACCCCCGCTTCCTCTTCGCCTGGCCCAGCAGCAAGTCCGCCGTCATGGGACCCCAGCAGCTCGCCGGCGTCCTCTCGATCGTCGCCCGCGCATCCTCCGCCGCGAAGGGGCTGCCCTACGACGACGAGGCCGACGCCGGTCTGCGCGCCATGGTGGAACAGCAGATCGAGTCCGAGTCGCTGCCGATGTTCCTCTCGGGGCGGTTGTACGACGACGGGGTCATCGACCCGCGCGACACCAGGACCGTCCTCGGGATGTGCCTGTCCGCGATCCATACGGCACCGGTCGAAGGCGCGCGCGGCTTCGGCGTCTTCCGGATGTGAGGAATCGGATGATCACCGCACTGCTTGTCGCCAACCGGGGCGAGATCGCCTGCCGGATCTTCCGCACCTGCCGTGAGCTGGGCATCTCCACGGTCGCCGTGTACTCCGACGCGGACGCCGGCGCCCTGCACGTCCGGGAGGCCGACACCGCCGTACGCCTGCCGGGCACCGCACCCGCCGACACGTATCTGCGGGGCGACCTCGTCGTCGCCGCCGCGCACGCTTCGGGCGCCGACGCCGTGCATCCGGGATACGGCTTCCTCTCGGAGAACGCCGGGTTCGCCCAGGCCGTGCTGGACGCCGGCCTCGTCTGGGTGGGGCCGCCGGTCAAGGCCATCGAGCTGATGGCGTCCAAGACGCGCGCCAAGGAACTGATGGCCGCCGCCGACGTCCCCCTGCTCGCCCCGGTCGACCCGGCGAGCGCCACCGTCGCCGATCTGCCCCTGCTGCTGAAGGCGGCGGCGGGCGGCGGCGGGCGCGGGATGCGGATCGTGCGGGAACTGGCCGCGCTGCCCGCCGAGTTGACCGCTGCCTCCGCCGAAGCCGCGTCCGCCTTCGGGGACGGCGAGGTCTTCGCCGAGCCGTACGTCGAGCGAGGCCGCCACGTCGAGGTCCAGGTCATGGCCGACGGCCAGGGCACGGTCTGGGCGCTCGGCACCCGTGACTGCTCGCTCCAGCGCCGCCACCAGAAGGTCATCGAGGAGGCCCCCGCACCCGGCCTCGACGACGGGCTGCGCCGGACGCTGCACGACGCCGCCGCCGCCGCGGCGCAAGCGGTGGGCTACCGGGGCGCGGGGACCGTCGAGTTCCTCGTGTCGGCCGAAGGGCGCCCGTACTTCTTGGAGATGAACACCCGGCTCCAGGTCGAACACCCCGTCACCGAAGCGGTGTTCGGCCTCGACCTCGTCGCCCTGCAACTCCGCGTCGCGGAGGGCGAGGCCCTGCCCGCCGCCGCACCACCGGAGCCTGCCGGGCACGCCGTCGAGGCCCGGCTCTACGCCGAGGACCCGGCGCGTGACTGGCAGCCACAGACCGGAGCACTGCTCACATTCGACGTGCCCGACGAACCCGGCATCCGTCTCGACACCGGTTACACCGGCGGCGACACCGTCGGGGTGCACTACGACCCGATGCTCGCCAAGGTCATCGCCCACGCCCCGACCCGCACGGAAGCCGTACGCCTCCTCGCCCGCGCCCTGGAACGCGCCCGTATCCACGGCCCGGTCACCAACCGGGAGCTGCTCGTACGCTCCCTGCGCCACCCGGACTTCACCGAGGTCCGCCTCGACACCGGCTTCTACGACCGGAACCTGGCGGCCCTGACCGCCGCCACCCCCGGCCACGAGGAGGCCCGCCGTCTCGCCGCCACCGCCGCCGCGATCGCGGCAGCCGCGGGAGCGGGCAGCGGTCCGGGCCCCGCCCGCCTCGGCGCCTGGCGCAACCTCGCCTCGCAGCCGCAGACCAGGAGCTACCGCGCCGAGCCCGACGGCACCGCGTACGAGATCGCCTACCGCACGGGCCGGGACGGCACCCCGGCCCCCGGGAGCGGTGAGCGGGTCCTCGCCGCCCGCCCCGACGCGGTCACCCTCGAAACCGCGGGCGTCACCCGGCACTTCACCGTCACCACCCACGGCGACCGGGCGTACGTGGACACGGCCGCAGGCTCGTACGCCTTCACCGCCCTGCCCCGCTTCACCGACCCCGCCGAACGCACCGAGCCCGGCTCCCTGCTCGCCCCCATGCCCGGCACCGTCGTGCGCCTCGCCGACGGGCTCGGGCCCGGTGCGGCCGTCGAGGCCGGGCAGCCGCTGATCTGGCTGGAGGCGATGAAGATGGAGCACCGCATCCTCGCCCCCGCCTCCGGCACCCTCACCGCGCTCCACGCCACCCCCGGCCTCCAGGTCGAGGTCGGCGCACTGCTCGCCGTCGTACAGGACGCCCCGGCGCCCGCACCCGCGCACCAGGAGGAGACGACCCCATGAGCACCGTCCTCGAAACCGAAGAGCACAAGGCCCTCCGCGCCGCCGTAGCCGCACTCGGCAGGCGCTTCGGCCGCGACTACAGCACCGGCCTGGCCCGCAAGGGCGAGCACCCCCGCGAACTCTGGGAAGAGGCGGGCAAGCTCGGCTACCTCGGCGTCAACCTCCCCGAGGAGTACGGCGGCGGGGGAGGCGGCATGGCCGAGCTCTCCATCGTCCTGGAGGAGCTCGGGGCCGCCGGAAGCCCCCTGCTCATGATGGTCGTCTCCCCGGCGATCTGCGGCACCGTCATCGCCCGCTTCGGCACCGAGGAGCAGAAACGGGCCTGGCTCCCGGGCCTCTCCGACGGCTCCCTGACCATGTCCTTCGGCATCACCGAGCCCGACGCCGGCTCCAACTCCCACCGCATCACCACCACGGCCCGACGGGACGGGGAGGAGTGGGTCCTCAGCGGACGCAAGGTCTTCATCTCCGGCGTCGACATCTCCGACGCCACCCTGATCGTCGGCCGCACCGAGGACGCGAGGTCCGGCAGCCTCAAGCCCTGCCTCTTCATCGTCCCCCGCGACGCCCCGGGCTTCTCCCGCACACAGATCGACATGGAGCTCCAGGCTGCGGAGAAGCAGTTCGAGCTGGTCCTCGACGACGTACGGCTGCCCGCCGACGCGCTCGTCGGCGAGGAGGCGGACACGGGTCTGCTCCAGCTCTTCGCCGGGCTGAACCCCGAGCGCATCATGGGCGCCGCCTTCGCCATCGGCATGGGCCGCTACGCCGTCGAACGGGCCGTGGACTACGCGAAGACCCGCACCGTCTGGAAGGGCGCGCCCATCGGCGCCCACCAGGCCATCGCCCACCCGCTCGCCCAGGCCCACATAGAGCTCGAACTCTCCCGGCTGATGATGCAGAAGGCCGCCAGGCTCTACGACGACGGCGACGACATCGGCGCCGGAGAGGCCGCCAACATGGCGAAGTACGCCGCCGCCGAAGCCTGTGTCAGGGCCGTCGACCAGGCCGTCCACACCCTCGGCGGCAACGGCCTCACCCGCGAGTACGGGCTCGCCTCCCTCATCACGGCGGCGCGTGTCTCCCGTATCGCGCCGGTCAGCCGCGAAATGATCCTGAACTACGTCTCCCACCAGACCCTGGGCCTGCCGAAGTCGTACTGACGTCGTCCCGACGAGTTCGGCCACGTCCCGGGTCTCCCCATCCGCCCCCGCAGGGGCGATTCTGGCTCTCCACCCGCGTCGAAGGGGACCGCCATGGTGTTCCACAGCGAGTACGCAGACGTCCAGCCCCTCGAAAAGCCCATCCACGAAGCCGTCCTCGGCAACGCCCCGGACTTCGGTGACACCCCCGCCCTGATCGACGGGACCAACGGGATGACCGTCACCTACGGCCAGCTCGACACCTTCCACCGGCGCATCGCCGCCCACCTCGCCGCGGCGGGCCTGCGCAAGGGCGACGTCCTCGCCCTGCACAGCCCCAACACCATCGCCTACCCGCCCGTCTTCTACGGGGCGACCCGGGCCGGCGCCACCGTCACGACCATCCACCCGCTGGCCACACCCGAGGAGTTCGCCAAACAGCTGGGGGACTCGGGCGCCCGCTGGATCGTCACCGTCTCCCCGCTCCTCGACGTCGCCCGCCGGGCCGCCGAACTCGCGGGCGGCATCGAGGAGATCTACGTCTGCGACCAGGCCGAGGGCCACACCTCCGTACTCGACATGCTGGGCTCCACCGCCCCCGAGCCCGACATCGCCTTCGACCCGGCCGAGGACATCGCCGTACTCCCGTACTCCTCAGGCACCACGGGCACCCCCAAGGGCGTCATGCTCACCCACCGCTCCATCGCCACCAACCTGGAGCAGCTGCGGCCGCTCGTCCCTCTCGGCGAACGCGAACGCATCCTGGCGGTGCTGCCCTTCTTCCACATCTACGGGCTGACCGCCCTCATGAACGGGCCGCTGCGCTACGGCGCCACCGTCGTCGTCCTGCCCCGCTTCGACCTCACGCAGTTCCTCGAAACGATCCAGACCCACCGCATCACCGGCCTGTACGTCGCCCCGCCCATCGTCCTGGCCCTCGCCAAGCACCCGCTCGTCGGCGACTACGACCTCTCCTCGGTGGAGTACATCGTCAGCGCCGCCGCCCCGCTGGACGACCGGCTCGCCGCCGCCTGTTCCACCCGGCTCGGCGTGCCCGCCGTGCGACAGGCCTACGGGATGACGGAACTCTCGCCCGGCACCCATGTCGTCCCCCTCGACGCGGAGAACCCGCCGCCCGGCACGGTCGGCAAGCTGCTGCCCGGAACCGAGATGCGGATCGTCTCGCTCACCGACCCCGGCACCGACGTCCGCGACGGAACCGACGGCGAGATCCTCATCCGCGGCCCCCAGGTGATGAAGGGCTACCTCGGCCGCCCCGACGCCACCGCCGCCATGATCGACGAGGAGGGCTGGCTGCACACCGGGGACGTCGGCCGCGTCGACGCGGACGGCTGGCTGTACGTCGTCGACCGGGTCAAGGAACTCATCAAGTACAAGGGCTACCAGGTCGCCCCCGCCGACCTGGAGGCACTCCTCCTGACCCACCCCTCGATCGCCGACGCCGCCGTCATCGGCGTCCACGACACCGACGGCAACGAGATCCCCAAGGCCTACCTGGTGCGCCGGCCGGAAGCGGAGGACCTCACGGAGGACGACGTCATCGCGTACGTCGCCGAACGCGTCTCCCCGTACAAGAAGGTCAGACGGGCCGAGTTCATCGAGGCGGTGCCCCGCGCGGTGTCCGGCAAGATCCTGCGGCGCGAGCTGCGCGACCGGGAGAAGACGCGATGACCCTGGCACCCCCGGCCCACGACCGCGGAATCACCACCCTCACCCTCGACTCGCCGGCCAGCCGCAACGCGCTCTCGGCCCGTCTCGTCGGCGAGCTGACCGAGGCCCTGGCCGGCTGCGCGGCCGACGACACCGTCCGCGCCGTCGTCCTCACCCACACCGGCAACACGTTCTGCGCCGGCGCCGACCTGACCGCACCGCCCGAACCGGCGGCGTTCGTCGCCCTGATGCGGGCGGTCGTCGCCCTCCCCAAGCCCGTCGTCGCCCGGGTCACCGGGCACGTCCGGGCCGGGGGCCTCGGGCTCCTCGGGGCGTGCGACATATCCGTGGCGGGCCCGGAGTCCTCCTTCGCCCTCACCGAATCGCGCCTGGGCCTCGCCCCCGCCGTGATCTCCCTGCCGCTGCTGCCCCGCCTCGACCCGCGCGCCGCCACCCGCTACTACCTCACCGGTGAACGCTTCGACGCGGTGGAAGCGGCCCGTACCGGGGTCGTCACCATGGCCGCCGAGGACGTGGACAAGGCGCTCGTACCGGTACTCGACGGACTGCGCAGGGCGTCACCCCAGGGGCTGAAGGCATCGAAGGAGCTGGTCACGGCTACTGTGCTGAAGAGTTTCGACAGTCACGCCGAAGACCTCATCGCCCGCTCGGCAGCGCTCTTCGCCTCCGACGAAGCACGGGAGGGGATGACGGCCTTCCTGGAACGACGGGATCCCGCATGGGTGCTGTGACGCCCCCGAAGCAGGACAGGAGCCGCGCCACCCGGCAGCGGCTCCTGGCATCGGCGGTCGCCTGCCTCGCCGAACGCGGCTGGGCAGGCTCCACCGTATCCGTCGTCGCCGAACACGCCGGGGTCTCGCGAGGCGCCGCCCAGCACCACTTCCCCACCCGGGAGGACCTGTTCACCGGCGCCGTCGAGTACGTCGCCGAGGAACGCTCCGCCGCGCTGCGCGCCCTGCCCGTACAGGGCCGCGCCGAGGTCGTGGCCGCGCTCGTCGACCTGTACACCGGGCCGCTCTTCCGCGCCGCGCTCCAGCTCTGGGTCGCCGCGTCGAACGAGGACCAGCTCCGGCCCCGCGTCACCGAACTCGAAGCACGGGTGGGCCGCGAGACACACCGCATCGCCGTCGAACTCCTCGGCGCCGACGAGACCCGGCCCGGGGTACGCGAGACGGTGCAGGGCCTCCTCGACATGGCCCGGGGCCTGGGCCTCGCCAACCTGCTGACGGACGACACGGCGCGGCGCCGCCGTGTCGTCACCCAGTGGACGACCCTCCTGGACGACACCCTCGGCTGAGGACGTCGTCCAGGACTCGCCGGGAAGTCACGGACGGATGGCAGCCCCATATGTCCGGTTCAGGCGTCCGTAACCTTCCGACGACCGATGGAATTGGGTGGGTGCCACGGTGTGTCAGTTTCCCAGGTTTGGCAGTTGGTCGTATCCCTGGATTGAGCGGGGGTTCCGTGTGCCGGGGCCGACGTATGTCGCCGAGGGGCGCACCAGGCGGCCGGTGCGCTTCTGCTCCAGGATGTGCGCCGACCAGCCGGCCGTACGGGCGCAGCTGAACATCGACGTGAACATGTGCGCCGGGACCTCCGCGAAGTCCAGCACGATCGCCGCCCAGAACTCGACGTTCGTCGCCAGGACACGGTCCGGGCGGCGGGCGTGGAGCTCCTCCAGGGCCGCCTTCTCCAGGGCCTCCGCCACCTCGAAGCGCGGGGCGGCCAGCTCACGGGCCGTGCGGCGCAGGACGCGGGCCCGGGGGTCCTCGGCGCGGTAGACGCGGTGGCCGAAGCCCATCAGGCGCTCGCCCTTGTCCAGCGCCTGCCTCACGTACGCCCTGGCGTCACCCGTCCGCTCGATCTCCTCGATCATCCCGAGCACGCGGGACGGCGCCCCGCCGTGCAGCGGGCCCGACATCGCGCCCACCGCCCCGGACAGCGCCGCCGAGACGTCCGCGCCGGTCGACGCGATGACGCGGGCGGTGAACGTGGAGGCGTTCATCCCGTGCTCGGCGGCCGACGTCCAGTAGGCGTCGACGGCCTTGACGTGCTTCGGGTCCGGCTCGCCGCGCCAGCGGATCATGAACCGCTCCACCACGGACTCCGCCTTGTCGATCTCGCTCTGCGGAACCATCGGCAGTCCCTGGCCACGGGCCGACTGGGCGACGTACGACAGGGCCATCACGGCCGCCCGCGCCAGGTCGTCACGGGCGGTCTGCTCGTCGATGTCGAGCAGCGGTTTCAGGCCCCACACCGGCGCCAGCATGGCCAGCGCGGACTGCACGTCGACGCGGATGTCGCCGGAGTGCACGGGGATCGGGAACGGTTCGGCGGGCGGCAGCCCGGGGTTGAACGCCCCGTCCACCAGCAGACCCCAGACGTTGCCGAACGACACATGGCCGACGAGGTCCTCGATGTCGACGCCGCGATAACGGAGCGATCCGCCTTCCTTGTCGGGCTCGGCGATCTCCGTCTCGAACGCGACGACTCCTTCAAGTCCGGGTACGAAGTCGGACATCGGGCGGCTCCCTCGACTCGGCGGCTGTATGGCGGCCACAAAGGCCGGTCCACGAATACTGGCGGGTTACCACGACGCGGGGAAGGGTGACGTCCGGCACAGGGTCCCGGCTCGCGGACCGGTGATCGCGCCCCTCCCCGCAGGGATTCCGGCCCGCTGCGGCAGGATGGCCCCGTGCCCACAGCTGATGCCACTCCGTCTTCCGCTTCCGCCTCCTCCCGCGCTCCGTCATCCGATTGCACCACCGATCCGGCCGCGATGCGCGAGCAGTACCGCTCGGAGGACTTCGTCGAGCAGGACCTCGCCGCCGACCCCATGGACCAGTTCGCGCACTGGTTCCGCCAGGTCGCAGGGGGCGGCGCGCTCCACGAGCCGAACGCGATGGTGGTCTCCACGGCCGATTCCCGGGGGCGGCCGTCCTCCCGGACCGTGCTGCTGAAGCACTACGACGAGCGCGGCTTCGTCTTCTTCACCAACTACGGATCCCGCAAGGGCCGCGAGCTGACGGCGAACCCGTACGTCTCGCTGCTCTTCCCCTGGCACCCGCTCGCCCGCCAGGTCGTCGTCACGGGCACCGCGGCCCGCGTCGGGCGCGAGGAGACCGTCGCGTACTTCCGTACCCGCCCCCACGGCTCCCAGCTGGGCGCCTGGGCCAGCGAGCAGTCGACGGTGGCCGGCTCCCGCCAGGAGCTGGTCGACCGCTACGAGGAGCTCGCCGCCCGCTACCCCGAGGGCGAGAAGGTGCCGGCGCCGCCGCAGTGGGGCGGATTCCGCGTCGTACCGGACGCGATCGAATTCTGGCAGGGCCGCGAGAACCGGCTGCACGACAGGCTGCGCTACGTCCGGGAGAGCCCGGCGGCGGACTGGCGGGTGGAGCGGCTCTGCCCGTGAGCGGTCAGCCCGCCTCCCCGCCGGACGGCCCGGGAGGGGGCGGCAGGAGGCGTACGAGGTCCAGGAGGTCGGCCTCGGCGATCTCCTGGCCCAGGAAGACCGTCCGGTACACGACGTAACCGACCCAGCTGTCCACGATCGCGTCCAGCGGCAGATCCTCCGGCAGCCGGCCCCCGGCCACGCCGTTCCGCATCAGCCGGGCGGCCGGTTCGGCGTGGGCCTTGAGCAGGTCCCGCAGCTCGGCCCGGCCGGGCTCCCCGCGCTCGGTCAGCGCGCCCGTCACGACACTGGGGTCGCCGAGCAGGGTCAGGGTGCGCACCAGGCCCCGCAGCCAGAGCAGCGCGTCCTCGCGTACGTCGCCCGTGTCGGGGGCCGGGCCCGGGGCGAGCCGGTCCGCGACCGCTTCGGTGATCACCGCCGCCTTGTTCGGCCACCAGCGGTAGACCGTCATCCGGGCCACCCCGGCCCGCGAGGCGATGCGTTCCATCGTCACGCCCTTGTAGCCGAGCTCGGCCACCAGCTCGCGCGTGGCCGCCAGCACGGCCTCGTGGGCGTCCGGGTCCCGGTGGGGGCCGCGCCGGGGGCGGGAGGCTGCGGGGCGGTCGTCACTGTCCACGGGACCTCCGGAGGCGGGGCGGGGCGCACAGCCGGAATATTTAGACTGTACGTACTGTCTAGTCTAGTGGTATTCGGCATCTCAGCGTGGAGGTTCAGTCATGGAAGACCGGTTCAGCGGCAAGGTCGTCCTCATCACCGGCGGCGGCTCCGGTCTCGGCCGCTCGGCAGCCGTACGGGTCGCGTCCGAAGGCGCCAGGCTGGCGCTCGTCGACATCAGCGAGCAGGGCCTCGTGGACACGGCGGCCGAGGTGGAGAGGACCGCGCCCGGCACGGAGGTCCTGCGGATCACCGCCGACGTGAGCTCCGAGGACGACGTGCGGCGGTACGTCTCCGCCACGGTCGAGGCGTACGGCCGTATCGACGGCTTCTTCAACAACGCGGGCATCGAGGGCAAGCAGAACCTCACGGAGGAGTACGGCGCCGACGAGTTCGACCGCGTCGTGTCGATCAACCTCCGCGGGGTCTTCCTCGGCCTCAAGTACGTGCTGCCGGTCATGAAGGGCCAGGGCTCCGGCTCGGTCGTGAACACGGCGTCCGTCGGTGGCATACGGGGCGTGGGCAACCAGTCCGGATACGCGGCGGCCAAGCACGGCGTCGTCGGCCTCACCCGGAACTCCGGTGTCGAGTACGGCCGGTTCGGCGTCTCCGTCAAGGCGATCGCCCCCGGCGCCATCATGACCCCCATGGTCGAGGCGTCGCTCAAGCAGATCGACGCGGACAACTGGGAGCAGGCCGGCGAGGCCTTCGTCAGCGTCAACCCGATGAAGCGCTTCGGCAGGCCGGAGGAGGTCGGCCACCTGGTCGCGTTCCTGCTCTCCGAGGAGTCCGGCTTCATCAACGCCACGGTCGTCCCGATCGACGGCGGCCAGTCCGAGCAGTACTGACCCGCCCGGGGCCGGTGAACGCAGAAACCCGCAGGCTCTGGTCCCTCCTTGCGGAGGAGCCGGCCGGACTTACCGGCGAGCCTGCGGGTCGGTGACTGCTTGGGTTTCGGCAGACAGCCTGCCGAGGTGCACAGTGTGCGACGACGGGCTGTCAGCCCGCAGCCACCTCACGAATCCGATAAGACTGCACTTTTCGGATCACCTCCTTTCAACGTGTGCCCACAGCCTAGGAACGTCCCCCGGCGCCACACAAGTGAATTAACGGATCCCCGGTGGACAGCGGATTTCGTTGAAGTGGCTGTGTGGTGGCTCACGTTCGAGTTCAATGGGTCTGACGTGCGGCAATGCGGAACCCGCAGCGGAATATGCCCTGCAGGAGGTACGGAGTGAGTGCTTCCAGAAGCACCGGGACCACCGACGCGCTCGGCCCCGACGAGGACCCCGGGCCCGAGGCCTCGGCGGTGGCGATCCCGGGGTCCCGGCTTCTCGCCGCGCTGCTCGACGGCATGGACGCCGCGCTCTGCGCGTTCGACGCCCACGGCACCATCACCCACTGGAACCGTGAGGCCGAGCGCATCCTCGGCTGGACCGCGGCCGAGGCCGTGGGGCGGCGCGGTTTCGCGGGGTGGGCCGTGCGGAGCGCGGACGCGGGGGACGTGCAGGGGCGGCTCCTGGCGGCCATGGACGCGCCGGGGCGGCAGGTCCACGAATTCGCGCTGCTGCGCAAGGACGGCGGGCGCGTACTCGTGCGGACCCAGTCGTCCGGGGTGCGGGGCGAGGACGGGAAGCCCGCCGGGGTGTACTGCGCGTTCAGCGAGGTGCACGCGCAGATCGATCTGGAGCGGTCCATCGCGCTCAGCGAGGCCCTGTTCGAGGACGCGTCCTGGGGCGTCGTCGCCGTGGACGTCGACCTGCGTCCGACCGTGGTCAACGCGTACGCCGCCCGGGCACTGGGCGGCGGGCGTACGACGCTGCTGGGGCGTCCGCTGGGTGAGCTGATCGTGCAGGGTGTCGAGGACCTGGAGGGGGCGCTGCAGCATGTCCTCGCCGAGGGCGCGCCGTCCGCCCCGGCCGAGCTGTGGGTGACCCTGCGGACCGCCGAGGGGGAGCGGCGCCGCTGCTGGCGCAGCGGGTTCCTGAGGCTGGCCTCACCGCTGGCGGAGGAGCCCGTCCCGCTGGGGGTCGGCTGGCTGTTCCGGGACGTCACGGCGGCGAAGCTCGCGGAGCAGGACGCGGACCGGGTGCGTTTCCGCGCCAACCAGCTGCACCGCGCCGCGCGCCAGGCGGCGGAGTGCGAGGACCCCATGGAGGCGGCGACCACGTCGCTGGACTACGCCCTGGCGGGGTTCGCCGACCATGTGGTGGTCGACCTGATGGCGGAGCTGGCGGTGGGGGAGAGGCTCGTACGGGCCGCGTCCACGCCGCCCGACGCGCCGGGTCCGTGTCTGCCGGTCTCCGGCGGCCCGCTCCCGGTGCGGTACGCGCCGGGGCACCCGGCCCTCCAGGCCGTGGAGCGTACGGGTTCCGTGCGCGCCGTCGCGCCGACGGGTGCGGGTGAGGCGTGGGCGGTGGAGCACCAGTGGCCGGGGGACTCGGCGCACGCCCTGTGCGCGGTGCTGCGGAGCCGGGGCCGGACGCTGGGTGTGGTGACGTTCCTGCGCGCGGCGAACCGGGGCGCGTTCGAGCGGCCCGACGTGATGTACGCGGAGAGCGTGGCGGTCCGGGTCGCCTCGGCGGTCGACCTGGCCCGGCTGACGGCCGGGCAGGAACCGGTCTGAGCCGGTGTGCCTGCCCGTGCCGCCTCCCGGCATCGTGGCCGATGGCTCGGTGCCGGTGGAAGCGGTGAGGCCGAGGGCTCAGTGCCGGTAGAAGATGCGGTCGCCGTACTCCCGCATCACGCGCCCGTTCCACTCGTGGCCGCCGTCGACGTTGCCCGAGCGCAGCAGCGGCGGTTCGATGCCGCGGGCGACGAGTTCCTCCGCGGCGGTGGCCATCATGGCCTGCATGAGCGCGCTGGTGACGACGGTCGACGCGGGTGCGAACGGCGCCTCGACGCCCTCCGCGCTCAGCTCGGCGTCACCGATCGCGATCTTGCTGTCGAGCACGATGTCGCAGTGGTCCCGCAGGAAACCGCCCGAGACGTGCCGGGACCTGGTGCCCGTCGTGTACGCGACCGAGGTGACCCCGACGACCGTCAGCCCGAGCGCGCGGGCGTTCTGCGCCATCTCCACGGGCAGGGCGTTGCGTCCGGACAGGGAGATGATCACGAGGAGGTCGCCGGCCCGGGCCGGGCTGGAGTCGAGCACGGCGCTCGCGAGGCCGTCCACCCGTTCCAGCGCGGAGCCGAGCGTGGCCGGCATGACGTCGACGCCGACGGTGCCGGGCACGGCGAGCAGATTCATCAGGGCCAGTCCGCCCGCACGGTAGACGACGTCCTGCGCGGCGAGCGAGGAGTGCCCCGCGCCGAAGGCGAAGAGCCGCCCGCCCGCGGCGACGGTGTCGGCGATCGCGGCCCCGGCGGCGGCGATCGCTCCGGACTCCTCGTCGCGCACCCGCTCCAGCAGGCCGATCGCTGCGTCGAAGAACTGACCGGCGAGCTTGCTGTCGCTCATCGAGGAGGCCTTTCCTGCGGGGAGGGGGGTCCGTGCGGCGCCCGTGTCGCGGATCACGTTGCGGTCTGGACCAGTGGGCTGTCAATAGCGCTCCGGACCGTCCGTCGGCACGGAGTCCCGACGGCGGGGCACGGTTGTCGGTGCCATGCGTCAGAATTGGTGCAGGGCCATCGCACGACGACTTCATGTCACAGCATCGAGGGGCACGTATGTCCGGACTGATCGACACAACGGAGATGTATCTCCGCACCATCCTCGAGCTCGAAGAGGAAGGCGTGGTCCCCATGCGCGCCCGGATCGCCGAACGGCTGGACCAGAGCGGTCCGACGGTCAGCCAGACGGTGGCGCGCATGGAGCGGGACGGCCTGGTCCAGGTCGCGGGAGACCGTCATCTGGAGCTGACCGAGGAGGGGCGCCGCCTGGCGACACGGGTGATGCGCAAGCACCGGCTCGCCGAGTGCCTGCTCGTCGACGTCATCGGCCTGGAGTGGGAGCAGGTCCACGCCGAGGCGTGTCGCTGGGAGCACGTGATGAGCGAGGCCGTGGAGCGCCGGGTCCTGGAGCTGCTGCGGCACCCGACGGAGTCTCCGTACGGGAACCCGATCCCGGGCCTGGAGGAGCTGGGCGAGAAGTCCGAGGCCGATCCGTTCCTGGACGAGGGCATGGTCAGCCTGGCGGAGCTCGACCCGGGCTCGGAGGGCAAGACCGTGGTGGTGCGCCGGATCGGTGAGCCGATCCAGACCGACGCCCAGCTGATGTACTCGCTGCGGCGGGCGGGCGTGCAGCCCGGCTCGGTCGTCAGCGTGACCGAGTCGGCCGGCGGGGTGCTGGTCGGTTCCAGCGGTGAAGCGGCCGAGCTGGACCCCGAAGTCGCCTCGCACGTCTTCGTCGCGAAGCGCTGAGCAGCGCCTTTCCGCGCACCGGTGGCCTGCTCGCGAGTGCAGGCGCCGGTGCGGATGCACGTGCAGATGTGAACCGGTAAGCCCGGTTTCTGTTTTCCGCCCGGAATCGCAGCGGCCGGGCGAAACGCGTGCCAGGCTGTGGCCAGGCCTACGACCTGAGGGTGCCGGCAGAGCCTGCCGGGAGGTCGGGGAGGGAGCAGGGAATGCGCCCGTCGCACTGGCACGCGCACCGTGAGGTGACTGCCGGACTTTCCTGCGCCCGTGCGCCGGGCGCCGCCACGCGTCCCGGGGTCTTCACCCCCACGCGTCCCGGAGCTCCCGCGCCCGGCGCCACGTATCCCGGCGTCGTGTCTCCCGGCGCCAGGTATGCCTGCGTCACTTCTCCCTGCGTCGTGTCTCCCGGCGTCATGCCCCTCGGTGCGGCCCTGGCCGTGCGCGGTGTTCGAATCGCCCCGGTGGGCCCCCGTGCCGCTCGGGCGGCCGGCCGGGCGGTCCCGGTGGGCCGCCACGAGCGCGGATCCGTGTGTTCCGGAACATGGGACGGCCCCGGCGCCCGAAGGCGCCGGGGCCGGTCCTCCCCTGCGCTGACCTGGAGCCCCGAGCTCTCGAGGTCAGTCCCCGCGGACCCCTGTCCCCGAGTGGTCCGCTTCCCGGAGAAGGTCTCCCCTGGGGGGCCGTCGTCAATCCTGAACCGCTGTCACTCAAACGTGGGATGTTGCGAGCCGGAAGCGAGTTTTCGAATAAAGGTTCGATAGTCTGGCACGCACGAGCACACGGTGATCGAGGACCAGAAGGGGGTGCCAGAACCTATGGTGCGGCGCATCGATGTGACCGGATCGGAGGGCGTACGCCTCGCGGCCTGGGAGTTCGCCGATCCGCCCAAAGGGCGCGCGGAGACCGGGCACGCCCCCGGGATCTTAATGCTCCACGGGCTGATGGGCCGGGCCACGCACTGGGCCTCCACCGCCCGCTGGCTCTCCGAACGCCACCGGCCGGTCGGCCTCGACCAGCGCGGCCACGGACGCAGCGAGAAGCCGGCCGACGGCCCGTACACCCGCGATGCCTACGTCGCGGACGCCGAGGCCGCGATCGAACAGCTCGACCTCGGCCCGGTCACCCTGATCGGGCACTCGATGGGTGCGCTCACCGCCTGGCAGCTCGCCGCGAAGCGCCCCGATCTCGTCAAGGCGCTGATCATCTGCGACATGCGGGCCTCCGCGCTCGGGGCGGCCTCGCAGCGCGAATGGGCGGACTGGTTCAACACCTGGCCGCTCCCCTTCGCGACGCTCGCCGACGTACGGAAGTGGTTCGGCGAGGACGACCCCTGGGTGGAGCGGCCCAACCCCTCCCGCGGTGAGTTCTTCGCCGAGGTGATGGCCGAGACCGCCGACGGCTGGCGGCCCGTCTTCTCCCAGGAGCAGATGCTGACGTCCCGGGCGACCTGGGTCTACGACGCCCACTGGGAGGAGCTGGCACAGGTGCGCTGCCCCACCCTGGTCCTGCGCGGGATCGACGGGGAGCTGGGCAGGGCCGAGGCCCAGGAGATGGTCCGCGTCCTGCCGCGCGGGCAGTACGCGGAGGTGGAGGACGCCGGCC
Source organism: Streptomyces sp. QL37 (assembly GCF_002941025.1). Lineage (NCBI taxonomy): Bacteria > Bacillati > Actinomycetota > Actinomycetes > Kitasatosporales > Streptomycetaceae > Streptomyces > Streptomyces sp. QL37. The sequence continues at coordinate 4,825,107 of NZ_PTJS01000001.1, forward strand.
ATCTCGTCCACTACGACCGTCCGGAGGGCTGGCGACGGGCCGTGGAGCCCTTCCTGGAGCGCCTCTCCGACGGCTTCCGGGACGACCGGGAGGCCGTCAGCCCCTGATTCCGGACGCCCCGTCCCGCGAGCCGGTCCCTCAGCCCTTGCTGACCGCGGCCAGGATCTCCGGGAGCCGGTCCGCCGTGCGCGGCGCCGCCAGCCGCACGCCCAGCCATCCGATCAGCGCGCCGTAGACCGCCCCCACCGGCAGCAGCAGCCACAGCTGGTCCTGGCGGTCCGCCACGTGCAGCCAGATCGTCAGCCCGATCACCGGCCCGCTGAGCACCGCGGCCGCGACCATGCCGCCGAGGATGGAGATCCAGGCGAGCCCGGCCTGCCCCGGCACGACGTTCTTGAACGCCCCGTCCTGAGGGATCGAGTACGGGAACAGCGCCGAAGCCAGGGCGCCCGTCGCCAGCATCGCGCCCAGCAGGGCGAACGACAGCCCCATGACCCCCGGCAGCGCCGTCCAGTCCCCGAGCACCGCCGCGGTCACCACCGTCACCAGGACCGTGTACGGCAGGGTGATCAGCAGCAGTGCCAGTGCCCGCGCCCGGAGTTCGAGATAGGCGTCCCGGGTCGAGGAGACCGACAGCGCCACCATCCAGAAGGCCGAGGTGTCCTGCCCGAACTGGTTGTACATCTGCATGCCGAGCATCCCGGCCGCGAAGCACGCGAAGTAGACCGACCCGGACCCCTGCACGGCGTTGAGCACGGGCACGATCAGGCCGATCGCCAGGGCCGTCACCCAGGACGCCTTGGTCTTCGGATCGCGTACGACATACCGCAGGCTCCGCTCCATCACCGTGCCCGTGCGCCCCTCGGGCAGCAGCGGGAAGCGCCCGGAGCGCCCGTTGCCGGACCGGTGGGCCGAGGGCTCGGCGGCGGCGAGCGTGGAGCCGTCCGGTGACGTCATCAGCTTCACCAGGCTCCGCTGCCACAGCCACATCAGGCCGCCCAGCGCGAGCACCGAGACGAGCAGCTGGCCGAGCGCCGCCCCGTACGCCCCCTCCGAGGCGGACCCCACGGCGCCGAGAGCCGAGGCCGGCGGCAGCCAGCGCACCACGTCCGCGACCGGTTCCAGCGAGGACAGCCCGCCCGCCCGGCCCAGGCGCTGCGCGCCGAAGTTGACGAACTGGATGCCCACCGCGATCACCAGCCCGCTGAGCACCGCGAGGTCGCGGCCCTTGCGCGAGGTCAGCAGCCGGATGTTGGCCGTCGCGACGGACCGCGCCAGCGCCACGCAGACCAGCAGCGTCAGAGGCACGGCGACCACCCCGAACACCACCGCGGCGGCGCCGTGCGCCAACGCGATCACCGAGCCGAAGGCCAGGGCGAGTGTGAAGAGCGGCCCGATGCCGATCAGCGAGGCCACCAGCAGCGCCCCGATCAGGGGCCGGGGCCGCAGCGGCAGCATCACCAGCCGGCTCGGGTCCAGGGTCTCGTCGCCGCTCGGGAAGAACAGCGGCATCACCGCCCAGCCCACCGCCACCACCGCGGTCAGCAGCACCACCAGGGTGCCCGCCTGGGAGTAGCCGCGGAGCGCGATCAGGCCGATCACCTGGGCCGCCGCGAACAGCAGGGTGACGACGAGCGACGCGACATAGGCGGCCCGGCGCCCGGACGACTGTCGCAGCCCGTTGCGCAGCAGCGTCAGCTTGAGCCGCACGAAGACGGGGAGGATTCCCCGGCCGGGCACGGCGGGGACGGCGGAACCGGCGGGGGCGTCCAGCACCGTCATCGGGCACCGCCCAGCCAGTCCAGGGAGTCCCCGGTGTCCCGGGCGCCCGCGCCGACCAGTTCCAGGAAGGCGTCCTGGAGGGAGGCCGCCTCGCCGCGCACCTCGGTCAGCGTGCCCTGGGCGCGGATTCGCCCCGCCGCCATGACGGCCACCCAGTCGCAGAGGGACTCGACGAGCTCCATCACATGGCTGGAGAAGACCACGGTCGCGCCGGAGCGGGTGTAGCGCTCCAGCACCCCGCGGATGGTCTGCGCCGACACCGGGTCCACCCCCTCGAAGGGCTCGTCGAGGAACAGCACTTCGGGGTTGTGCAGCAGGGCTGACGCCAGCCCGATCTTCTTCCGCATCCCGGTCGAGTAGTCGACGACCAGCTTGTGCTGGGCCCCCGCGAGATCCAGCACGTCGAGCAGCTGGGTGGCCCGCTTGTCGACCTCGGCGCCCGGAAGCCCGCGCAGACGCCCGGTGTAGCCGAGGAGTTCACGCCCGGAGAGCCGCTCGAAGAGCCGCAGGCCCTCCGGCAGCACCCCGATCCGGGACTTCACCTCGACCGGATCGCGCCACACGTCGTGGCCGCCGACCTCGATCCGGCCCATGTCGGGCCTGAGCAGCCCGGTCACCATCGAGAGGGTGGTCGTCTTCCCCGCGCCGTTCGGGCCCACCAGGCCGATGAACTTCCCGGCCGGCAGCTCGAGATCGATCCCGCCGACCGCGACCTGCTCCCCGAACCGCTTCCAGAGCCCCTCGACCCGCACGGCGGGCGGTGGCGTCGCAGCCACACCCGCCGCGTCCGTCCTGCCCGCGCTGTCCGACTGGTCCGGCATGGCACTGCCTTTCGATATCCCCGCGTGTGGGGAACACCCTACGAAAGACGTGTCCGGGCGTCGGCCGTTTCCCGGGCGCAGGCGTACGCGAGCGGGCTGATCAGCTCTTCCGCGTCCGGAAGCCAGAGGTCGGCGCGGGAGGGCCGCCGGGCCCACTGCACGGCACCGCGCCCGGCCACCCGGGTCGGCGGCGCGGCCACGTAACAGCCCTCGCCGGATCCTGTGAGGCCGATCCTCCCGGCGTCCCAGCCCAGTCGGCGTACGAGCTCGGGTGCCTTGGCGGCCGCGCCCGGCAGGACGAAGAAGAGCATCCGGCGGTCCGGGGTGCGGGTCACCGGGCCGAGTGTGAGGCCCATGCGCTCCATCCTGGCGAGGGCCAGGAAGCCGGCGGCCTCCGGCACGTCCAGGGCGTCGAAGGTCCGGCCCGCGGGCAGGAGGACCGACGACCCGGGCTGCCTGGCCCACATCCGGCGGGCCGCGGCGGCGCTGCCGGTCGCCTGGCCCGCCCAGTCCGGCCGGGTGGGATGGGCTCCGGGGGCGGCGCAGCCGGCGTCACCGCACGAGCAGCACTCGGTCCCCCCGGCGGCCACGAGCCAGGTGCCCGGGAACACGTCCCAGTGCCGCTCCTGGGCGTACCAGGCCGCGGCCTCGAGCAGTTGCTCACTCCGCTGTCGGGGGATCCGGGCGGCTTCCGTCACTCCGATGGGCTCTTCCACGCCCCGCTCAACTCCCGCTGCCACCAGGGGTTACGGGCGCGCGTACGCCCTTCGAGAGGGATCGATCCTGCATGCGGGGCGCACGGATGCACGGTCGGGGGCGCGCGGGAGGAAACGCACCGATGGGCGGGTAACCAGGTGCAGGACTGCGCCAACTCGCTACGAGGCGTACCCGATACAGATGAATATGCGCATTTCTTGTGCCGTGCCGGGCAGTGATTCCTGCACCGAATCACTGCGGTCTCAGGGGGAAATATGGCAGCCAGGCCTCTCGTCGCCCGTCAGCCGAACGAACGGCTCCAGACGCTCATCCAGGAGGCGGCGTGTTCCAACGCCGGCCTCGCCCGCCGGGTGAACATGGTCGGCGCGGAGCGGGGGCTCGATCTCCGCTACGACAAGACCTCCGTGGCCCGTTGGCTGCGCGGACAGCAACCGCGCGGCAGGGCGCCGGGGATCATCGCCGAGGCGATCGGCCGGAAGCTCGGCCGCACGGTCACGATCGACGAGATCGGCATGGCCAACGGCAAGAGCCTGGCCTCCGGCGTCGGCCTGCAGTTCGCGCCCACCGTGCTCGGCGCCGTCGAGCAGGTCTGCGAGCTCTGGCGCAGCGACGTGGGCCGGCGCGACCTGCTGTCCGGGTCGGCGGTGGCCGCCTCCGCCCTGGTCGAGCCCAGCCGCGACTGGCTGATCACGGGCGCCGACCCGCAGGTGGCGCGGACCTCCGGGAACCGGGTCGGCATGCCGGACGTGGAGGCTGTGCGGGCGATGACGGCGGCGCTCGTCGACCTCGACCACCGCTTCGGCAGCGGACATGTGCGTCCCGTCCTGGTGCATTACCTCAACAGCGTGGTGTCCGGGCTCCTTTCGGGGGCGTACCGCGAATCCGTCGGCCGCGAGCTGTTCGGCGCGGTCGCCCGACTCACGGAGCTCGCCGGGTACATGGCCGTGGACACCGGCCAGCCGGGACTGGCCCAGCGGTACTACATCCAGGCGCTGCGTCTGGCCCAGGCCGCGGGGGACCGGGCGTACGGGGGCTATGTGCTGGCCGCCTCGATGAGCCATCTCGCGGCGCAGCTCGGCAACCCGCGCGAGATCGCCCAACTGGCGCGGGCCGCGCAGGAGGGCGCGCGGGGACGCGTGACCCCGAGGGCGGAGGCGATGTTCCACGCGGCGGAGGCCCGGGGCCACGCGCTGATGGGCGACGCCCGCACCTGCCAGGCCGCGGCGGGCCGGGCGCTGGCCGCGCTGGAGCAGGCCGACCCGGAGAAGGGCGACGACCCGGCCTGGATCACCCACTTCGACGCGGGCTACCTCGCCGACGAACTGGCGCACTGCCACCGGGACCTGGGGCAGGCCGAACCGGCCGCGCGGCGGGCGAAGGAGGCCCTGGCGGCCCTCCCGGAGTCCCGGACCAGGCGCCGGGGCATCGGCCTGGTGCTGCTGGCCTCGGCGCAGGTGCAGCAGCGTGAGGTGGAGCAGGCGTGCCACACGGGACTGCGGGCGATGGAGCTGCTGGGGACGGTGCGCTCCAGCCGGGGTGCCGAATATCTCGATGACCTCCAGCAGCGGTTCGAGCCGTACGCGGACGAGCCGGCGGTCCGCGAGTTCGGCGCCAGGCTGGAGCTCCAGGCCGCCTGACCGGCGTCTTCGGCGAGTTGACCATGAACAGCGCCGTGGGGGCCCAAGGCGTTACCCCCTGTGTGAAGGGGTCGTGAGGCTCTTGGGCGCTTGGCGCGGGGCTCCGGGCACCCGGTAGCGTGAACCGACGATTCCATAGGTTCACACGTAGGAGTCCCGGTGACGCAGAGCGGACAGGGTGACGAGCCGCAGCTTCCCGCTGTACGGCGCGCCCACGAGGGTGTCGTGCTGCCCGCGGAGGGCGGTGCCCCCTGGAACGCGGGGGGACCGGCGGGCGGGCAGCCGGACCAGGCCGTCCCCGCGGGCGGGCAGCCGTGGGGCCAGCCCTGGGGGCCGCAGGCCGCGCACCAGGACGGCCCGCCACCGGGGCAGCTGCCGCCGGAGCAGCACCAGCAGGGCGGGTACCAGCAGCCGCAGCACGGGCAGTACCAGCAGCCTCAGCAGTACGCGCCGCAGCAGGGGCAGTACCAGCAGGACTCCTACCAGCAGCACCAGCCGTACGCCCAGCCCCTGCCGCCCGAGGCCGCCGCGCCCGGACAGGGCATGGGGCAGGGCGGGGACGCGGACGCCACGCAGTACATCGCGCCCGTGCCCGGCGGCCCCCTCCCCGGCGGACTGCCGCCCGAGCGCCCGGCGGAGTCCACCCGGTACCTGGGCCAGTCCGCCCCCGCGCAGCCGTCCGACGCCGACGCCACCCAGTACATACCCCCGGTTCCCGGCGGCGCCCCGTACGGAATCCGGCCGGGCACCCCGGGCGACCGGCAGCCGCCCGCGGAGTTCGACAGCCTCTTCCGCAGCGACGAGCCCGCGGGGGCCACGCAGCAGATGCCCCGCTTCGACGGGCCGCCCCAGCAGGCGTACCAGCCCCACCCGGGCGCGCAGCCGCCGCCGGGGGGCGCCCAGCCATACCAGTCGGGGGCGCAGGGCTTCCACGGCGGGCACGGGGGGAACGGTCCGGAGGAGCCGGGCCAGGGCGGTGGCGCTCCGCGCAGACGCTCCGCCCACATCCCGCTGATCGCCGCCGTCGTCGTCGGCTGTGCCGTCGTCGGACTCGGGGCGGGCGCGCTGATGAGCGGGGGCGACGAGAGCCCTTCGGACGACAAGCAGCCGGTGGCCTCGCAGAGTTCGCCCGCGTCCGAGGCGTCCGAGAAGGCGTCGGACGACCCCGCGCAGCCCCAGGCCGTGGAGCTCGACAAGCTGCTCGCGGACAGCAACAACAGCCGCTCGGCGGTGATCGGCGCGGTGGAGAAGATCAAGGCCTGCAAGGCTCTCGACCAGGCGGTCACCGACCTGAAGGGCGCCGCCGCGCAGCGCCGGGACCTCGTGACCCGGCTCGAGGCGCTGAGCGTCGACCAGCTTCCCTCCCACGAACAGCTGAAGACCTCACTGACCAAGGCCTGGCAGGCGTCGGCGGAGGCCGACGACCACTACGCCACGTGGGCGAGCCAGGCCAAGAACAACAAGAAGGTCTGCAAGGGCGGCAAGGCCGGATCGACCGACGCGACCGCCAAGGCCGCCGCGTCGAGCAGCGACGCCACCATCCAGAAGCGCACGGCCTCGGGGCTCTGGAACAAGATCGCGCAGAAGTACGGGCTGACCGAGCGCGCCCCCACGCAGCTCTGACACGGCGGCCTCCGCCCCGGTGTCCACCGGGGCGGGAGGCCAGGAGCGGAGGTCCGGGGAACGAGGCCGGTGAGGGGTGTCAGCCGCCGGACCGGGCGTTCACGAGGGTCTCCGTCACATCCACGAAGTCCTTCTTCGCGGCGGTGAGACGCCCGTCGCGGACCACCTGGAACGTCACCCGTCCGTTGACGATGCGCCCGTAGGCCGCCGTGCCGACCATGTCCTGGAAGCGCCAGCGCAGGACCGGGGTGAGGCCGCCGGTGTCCACCTCGGTGCCGCGGTTGAGGCTGACGGAGATCCCGCCCGCCGTGATGTCCGGCCGGTCCATCGCCTCGACGACCGCCTTGAGCGCGGTGTACGCGATCCAGGTCGTCTGCACGCCCGTGTCCTCGGGATCGATCCGGTTGTCCCCGAAGGCGTACTCCGTGATCACGTCGCGCATCTCGTTCCAGCGGGAATCGCCGGACGCCGGGTACCAGCCGGTGACGAGGGCCCCCTCGAAGGGGCTGTCCGCCCCGCCCGACCGGTTGATGAGGCCCTGGCCGACGCTGCCGAGCACGGACGAGATCCGCACCTCGCTGTCCTCGGGTTCGAGCCGGCGGAAGGAGTCGAAGAACGTCTCCGTGCCCTTGCCGAGCACCGCGGTCACACAGCCCTCGCGGGCCTGTTCGAGGGCCTTGGCCGCCTCGGAGGCGTACGACGTGGCCTCCTCGGCCGCGCTGATGTCGTAGGACGCGGGGCGGTCGCTCCTGCTGAGGCTCGTGTCGAGGAGCCCGGGCATGGTGTCGCCGACCAGGGTGTCGGGCCGCACGAGCGAGACCCGCTCGCAACTGGCCGCCAGCTGCTCGCCGTTGCCCGCGACGAGAGCGGGCTGTCCGCCGTTGACCGGGTAGGAGAGATAGCTGGTGAACTCGTCGGCGGAGGCGCCGTACCCGCCGATGTACGGGATCCCGGCCGCCTCCAGCGGCGCCAGGAACGCCCGCCCGTACCTGCTGTACGAGCCGACGACCGCCGCCACGTCCTCGTCGGCCGCCCGCCGGGCGCACTTCGACGCGCCGGTCGCGGTGTCCTGCTCGTTGCAGGTGAGGACCCGCAGCTCGTGGCCGTCGATCCCGCCCTTCTCGTTGATCCAGCGGGCATAGGTCCTGGCCATGGCCGGCATGCCCGCCATGTTCACCGTGTCGGCTCCGGTGGTGTCGGGGGCCCACGTCATCACGGTGACGGGCTCCCTGGAGCCCCCCGAGGCACCAGGGAGCACGCCGCAGCCGGATATCAGCAGTGCCCCGGCCGCCACCGATGTGAGGAGCCTGTAGGGGCGGGGGGAGATGAGGCGTCGCCATCCGGTCATGGGCATGAACTTTTGCGGTTCAGGGGTAACGCCACAGCGTGCTGCGGTCAACACAGGGTGACGTGGAGGTGAATTACGGGGGGCCGCGCACGGCCCCGGCCGGGGAACGTACGATCGGCAACCGTGCAGCAAGGTTCGGAGAACTCTTCCCGTCGCGGCCGTCGCTCCTCCACCATGGGCGGCATGCCGCTCAACGACATGCCGTGGTGGCGCTGGCGCAGCAACGTGCGCTCGGCGCTGCACATGCTCTCCGACCCCGTCTTCCACCACGAGTGCTGGCTGGCCGGCCGGGAGGGGTACGGCGACGTCACCGACGCCGTGTACCGCCTGGTCGAGGACACCTGGCTGGACAACTGGTCCGCCGAGAAGTACGTGGGGACGATCTTCCGCGACTCCGCCGAGGCCGCCCTCGTGGACGTCGCCGCCCTGCGGGTGCTGCGCATCATGCACCAGATAGGCGCCGACGCCCCCGTCTCCGCCTATCTGGAGCATCCGGGCTGGCAGGAGGCCGTCGTGGCCGCCCGCGAGGCCCATGTGATGCTCGCCACCAACGACGGGGAGGACCCCGACACCCCGCCGCGGTCCCTGGACGTGCTCCGCATCATGACCAGATCGGCGTGACCCGCGGAGGGTGTGGCACCCTACGGGAATGACCGCGCCGCAGCCCGCCGAATCCGTACCCGCTGCCTCGGACACCGTCGCCGAGCAGTACGTCCTCACGCTCTCCTGCCCCGACAAGCAGGGCATCGTGCACGCCGTGTCGAGCTACCTCTTCATGACCGGCTGCAACATCGAGGACAGTCAGCAGTTCGGCGACCACGACACCGGTCTCTTCTTCATGCGCGTCCACTTCTCGGCGGACGCCACGGTCACCGTGGACAAGCTGCGCGCCAGCTTCGCCGCTATCGGGGACTCCTTCCGGATGGAGTGGCAGATCCACCGGGCGAGCGACCGGATGCGGATCGTGCTGATGGTCAGCAAGTTCGGGCACTGCCTCAACGACCTGCTGTTCCGCTCCCGCACCGGTGCGCTGCCGGTCGAGATCGTGGCGGTCGTCTCCAACCACACGGACTTCGCCGAGCTCGTCGCCTCGTACGGCGTCCCCTTCCGGCACATCCCCGTGAACAGGGAGAACAAGCCGGAGGCCGAGGCGCAGCTGCTGGAGCTGGTCCGTGGGGAGAACGTCGAACTCGTCGTCCTGGCGCGCTACATGCAGGTGCTCTCGGACGATCTCTGCAAGCAGCTGAGCGGCCGGATCATCAACATCCACCACTCCTTTCTGCCGAGCTTCAAGGGCGCGAAGCCGTACCACCAGGCCCATGCGCGCGGTGTGAAGCTGATCGGCGCGACGGCGCACTACGTGACCGCCGACCTCGACGAGGGGCCGATCATCGAGCAGGAGGTCGAGCGGGTCGGGCACGGCGTCACGCCGGACCAGCTCGTCGCCGTCGGGCGCGACGTGGAGTGCCAGGCGCTGGCCCGCGCCGTGCAGTGGCACGCGGAGCGGCGCATCCTGCTCAACGGCCGCCGTACGGTCGTCTTCCCGTAAGGACCTGCGAGGACCCGCGAGGACCCGTAAGGATCAGAGCCGGCTGAGGGAGGCCGCGGCGAACAGGACGTCGCGGATCGCCTCGCGGTCGCCCTCCTGGCCCGCCGCGGCCTCCACCGGCAGCACATGACCGGCGACCAGCCGGCAGAACTCCACCCCGTCGAGAGCGACCTGCGCGACCGCGTGGGCGGGGGAACCGAGGGCGGCCGGCGAGTCCAGCGCGATGTACCAGTCGCCGCCACCGCGGCCCTCGACCTCCAGGTGGAGGGAGCGGCCCGGCGAGCCCGCGGTGACCAGGTGGCGGGCCGGCGCGGCCAGCCCCGCGCGGCGGCGCTCGGCCAGGGTGGCGGGCAGCAGCCGGGCGGCCAGGTCGATCATCCGGTGGAGATGGGCGGCGGCGGGCGGCTCGTACGGGTAGTCCACCGCGTTCGCGATGTCACCGCCGTGCACCCAGCACTCGAAGGCCCGCTCCAGGAGCGAGTCCTGCAACGGGAGGGCGAAGCCGCCGTACGGGACGGAGAGCTCCGAGACACCGCGGCCGGCGAACGACACCGTACGGACGAGGGAGTGACTCTGGTCACGCCAGGGCTCCCGCACGGTCCGGGTGGGCGGCAGGTGGGCGGCCGCCCAGTACGCCTCGGTGCGCGCGGTCGGGGGCAGCGGCTGGTCTTCCTTCCCGAGCGGGTCGTCCAGGCCGAGGGCCTTGGAGACCAGACCGTCGACCGCCATGAGATGGCTGATCACCCCGGCGACCGTCGTCTTGCGGTTCACCTGCCGGTCGTCCTCGAACCACTTCAGCCGCACCGGCGCGTGCCACTCCGAGTCGCCGATGTCCCGCAGCAGCGCGTCGAGCCGCGCCGTCTCCGCAAGTACGGCGCGGCCCACGCCGGGACGGGGATGCGCGCGGGGCGGCGGCCCAGACAGCCCTCCAGGACCCGGGACCGGAGCATCGGGTCCAGGTCCAGGGTGCCGTCGCTGTGCAGCAGACCCACCGCGTCGCGCAGCCGCAGCCCCTCGTCGGCGCAGGGCGCGCAGGACGTGAGGTGCTCCTCGACGGCCGCCGTCTCCTCGGCGGAGCAGGCGGCCAGGGCCCAGGCGCCGAGGAGGGACTTGAGCACCTCGTGGGGCAGCGGCGGGGCGGGCGGTCCAGGAGGCCCGGGAGGTTCCGGTGGTTCGGGCGGCTCCGAGCCGCCGGGCCGGACCGGGGGCAGCCTCTCCCGGTCGTCCGCGGCGGCCCTCGGCCCCGGTATGCGCCGCTCGACCGGCTGCTCCCCTTCGCGGCCGCTGCCGCCGTGGCCGCCGTTCACGGCGTCGGCCCGTATCCGGGAGGCGCCGAGCCGGCCGGCGGCCGGGTGTTCGCGGTGGCGAGGAGCTGGAGGCCGAGCCGCAGCCGGCGCCTGGCCTCGTCCCCGGTGACGCCCAGGTCCGCGGCGGCCTGCCGGTAGTCCCGGCGCTGGACGTAGGCGAGCTCCAGGGCGGCGCGCAGGGGCGCGGGCATGGAGGCGACGATGTAGTCGGCCCGGGCGGCCGCGGTGGCCTTGAGCACCCGGTGCTCCAGCTCCTCGGCCCGCGCGGCCGCGTCCTCGCCGGGCCCCTCGGCCTCGCCGTGCGTGCTGCGGATCCGCTGCACGGACCGGCGGTGTGTGAGGCGTGCCACCCAGGAGCGCATGGAGCCGTGCTTGGGGTCGTACGCGTCGGGGTTCTCCCAGACGTAGCCGAAGACCTCGCGCGTCACCTGGTCCGCGGCGTCCTCGTCGTCCAGCATGCGGTGGGCCTGGCTGTGCACGAGGGCGGCGAACCGGTCGTAGAGCTCACCGAGGGCGGCCGCCTCGCCACGCGCCAGCCGCTGCTGCATGCGGCGGTCCCAGCGCGGTGGTGCGTCCTTCGCCATCCAGCCCCCAGCCCTGTGCCTCTCGTCATGTCGAATGTAGTCGGCGGCCTGGTCCGGGCACGCGCCTTTGCGCCAAGTACGTCCCTCAAGTGGCGCCGAATGATAGGGAACGCTTTCCCCCTTGCCCTTTCCTGACCGGGTAAACGATCCTGAAGTGATCATTTCTGGATGAATCCTGTGCCAGGCCGGTGGACGGAAGGGTGTTTCGCCGGGTGGCTACGCGGGCAGCCGCGAGGAGGAACGGAAACTTCCGGATCCTCCGGAGTCCCCGGAACGAGAGGCCGAGTCGCGTGACGCTGAAGGTGTACGAGACCGAGCAGGACGCGTGGACCGTGCTGCGGATCCACGGCGAACTCGACCTCGTGAGCTCACCTGTCGTGCGTCAGTCCGTCCACGGGGCGGTGGCCGCGGGCCGGCACGACGTGGTCCTCGACCTCTCCGGCGTCCTCTTCTGCGACTCCAGCGGTGTCGGCGTCCTGATCGCCTCCCGCCGCCTCATGAAGTCCTGCGGCGGCCGGCTGCGGCTCATCCTCCCGGCCCGCGGCGCGGTCGACGGCTCGCACGTCAACAAGGTGCTCGGCGCCCTGGGAGTACGCCGGCTCTTCGACGTCTACCCCGACTCGGACGCGGCCACCGACGACGAGTCCCGGCCACTCACCGCCTGAAACGCCGGACCGGGGCGAAATCGTCACACCCCTGCCGACCATCGGTGACACGTGACGCCGCTCGGCGTCGTACGCTCCCCGCATGGACAGCGCAGAGTACGAGCGCAAGATCGCGCACCGGTTCGCCGCCTTCGACCAGGACGGCAACGGCTACATCGATCGCGCCGATTTCAACGCCGCGGCGGCCCGTCTGCTCACCGAGTTCGGTACGACGGCACGCTGCGACCGGGGCCAGTCCCTCTACACGGGCGCGGAGGCCTTCTGGCAGGGCATGGCGGGCATCGCCGACGTGGACGGGGACCAGCGGGTCACCCGGGCGGAGTTCGTCGGCGGGGCCGTGAAGCGGCTGCGTGACAACCCCGAACGCTTCGCGGAGATCGCGCGCCCCTTCCTGCGCGCTGCGATCACGGTCGCCGCCGGCACGGACCCCGAGGGCGCCGGGCCCGCCTCGGCGCCGGTCGCCGCGGTGGAACGCGCCCTGCGGGTGCTGGGCGCCGCGGACGACATCGCGAGCGTCGCGGCCCGGAGCCTGGACACCGACCAGGACGGCCGGATCGCCGAGACGGAGGCGGTCGCCGCCTTCTCCGCGTACTTCACCGTGATCGAGCCCGACGCGTAGCCCGCGCGGGCGGAACCGGCGCGCGACCACCGTGACCGCCCGCGATCGTGTGTCAACACGCCCAACGCCATGAGCAGTTCGTGCCCTTCCGCGGCCCGGCCCGGGGTGCGCCCCGAGCCGGGCCGCGGCGCACGGTCCGGCGTGGTCGTGGCTGCCCGGGGGGTGTGCGGACCGTGCGGGGCGGGTGACGCAACGCATCCGGACCGGGGGTGTGCCCCGGGGGCGAACCGTCACCGGGCGGAGTCGCGGGCCCGCGCTCGGGTACGCTCCGTTGGATGCGAGTGGTACTGGAACCGGAGGATCCGGGTATGGCCCCTGTGGCCGCCCCGGGCGGTGCCCGGTGCCCTGCTCGTGACCCACGGAGCTGCGGCGGGCCCGCCGGGGACTCGGTCCCCGGGATGCCGGCGCGCTTCTGTTCGACTCTCCGCAGCACGCGTCGCACAGTATGGACCACGCGTACTCCTTCGCGCTGGAATATGCCCGAAGCGCTTGTTGCGGTGACTGTACGTCAACCATGCTGTCTCGCAGTGGAGTCACGTTCCGTGACCCTGAGGAGGCGCTAGGCGATGTGTCCGCCGGTTCGGATGGTGTGAGCGGTGCAGGTGCTTCAGGTTCAGCTGGAGGTCGGGCCGGATCCCGCGGAGGTGGGACGGGCCCGCAGATGGGCGCGGTCGCGGCTGATCGGGTCCGGGATGGAGGACGACGAGCCGCTCGCGGAGACTCTGATCCTGCTGATCTCGGAGCTCGTCACCAACGCGGTGGTCCACACGGGCTGTCCGGCCGTGCTGCGGATGCTCTTCGGCTCGGCCAATCCGTCCGGTTCGGCGGGGACCGTGCGGGTCGAGGTGGCCGACACCAGCTGCCGTCCGCCCCAGCCGCGTCACGCGGAGGGTGAGGACACCAACGGCCGCGGCCTGGAGCTGGTGGACGGCCTGGCGGACCGCTGGGGCTGGCAGCCGGAGGGCGCGGGCAAGCGGATCTGGTGCGAGGTCGACCGGGGCGGCCCGGTGATGGTCCCGGTGATCCAGGAGCAGCCCGGCGACCGGGCCAGCGCCTGAGGACACCCCGGGGCGCGGCTCAGCGTCCCGGGACCGTCGAGCGGAACGTCCGCCGGTAGACCGTGGGCGACACCCCCAAGGCAGCCTGCACGTGCTGCCGCAGGGAGGTGGCCGTGCCGAAGCCGGCGTCCCGTGCCACCTGGTCGATCGACAGTCCCGTGGACTCCAGCAGCTGCCGCGCCCGCTCGACCCTCTGCTGGGCGAGCCACTGCCCGGGGCTGACGCCGACCTCCTCGCGGAAGCGGCGGGTGAAGGTGCGCACGCTCATCGACTCCTGCCGAGCCATGTCGCGCAGCAGGATCGGCTGGTCCAGCCGTCCGAGTGCCCAGGCCCGTGCGGCCGTCGTCGTGGCGAGCCCCTCCTCGGGCAGCGGGCGCCGGACGAACTGCGCCTGGCCGCCGTCGCGGTGCGGCGGCACGACGGTCCGGCGGGCGACGTCGTTGGCGACCGCGGTGCCGTGGTCGCGGCGCACGATGTGCAGACAGAGATCGATCCCGGCGGCCACCCCGGCCGAGGTCAGGACGTCCCCGTCGTCGATGAACAGGACGTCCGGGTCGACACGGACCTTCGGGAAGAGCCGCTGGAAGTGGTCGGCCGAGGCCCAGTGGGTCGTCGCGGGCCGCCCGTCGAGGTATCCGGCGGCGGCGAGGACGTAGCCGCCCGTGCAGATGGAGACCATGCGGGTCCCCGGCCTGATGTACGCGAACGCGGCGGCCAGTTCGCCGGTGAGCCGGCCCTCCTCGTGGACGGGGCCGAGCTCGTACGAGGCGGGGACGACGACGGTGTCGGCGGTGGCGAGCGCCTCGGGGCCGTGCTCGGCCACGATGCTGAAGTCGGCGTCGGTGCGGACCGGCCCCGGTGGGCGCACGGAGCAGGTCACGACGTCGTACAGCCTCTCGCCCGCGCCGGGCTTCTCCGCGCTCGACGCGCGGCCGAAGATGCGTTGCGGGATGCCCAGTTCGAAGGGGATCACTCCGTCCAGGGCGAGCACGACGACACGGTGGCGCATCTGGGCTCCCGTTCTCCCACGGATTGGGCATGACCGGCTACGGACTGATAAACGTACCGGCCATGAGGGAAATGCCGGCCGCACGCGCAATTGTTCCCCGGGCCTCCACCGTCCGCGCGGTGGCCGCGGCAGCGGCACTCGTGACCGTGGCTGCGGGTCTCGGCATCCGTGCGACGGCGGACGGGGACCTGGCGAAGTACGCGGGCGACGCGCTCTACACCGTACTGATCCACATCCTGGTGGTCCTCCTCGTGCCCCGGGTGAGACCGATGACGGCCGCCGGTGTCGCGCTCGCCTTCAGCTGGGCGGTGGAACTGGCCCAACTCACCGGCGTACCGGCCGAGCTGGCACGACGGAGCGCGGTGGCACGGCTGGTGCTCGGCTCGACGTTCAACGCCCCGGAGCTTCTCTGGTACGCGGTGGGAGCCGCCCTGGCCTGGGCCGTCCAGAGCGGCCTGGCGGCCGGGCGCTCCCTCGGGCGGCCCTGACCCGGTGGCCCGATTCCTGCGAAGAGTGTCCTCTCGGCCACTCGTCCGGGACCGGCCGCCGACCGGATGCTGGGCGGCGTGAACCGGACAACCGACAGCGCGACGATCGAGCGCGCCCCCCGCCGTCGCTCCCGCCCTCGGATACACCGCGCGTGGATCGTCGCCGCGGTCACCTTCGTGACGATCATCGGCGGCGCCGCCTTCAACTCCCTGCCGGGCCTGCTCATCGACCCCCTCAACGAGAAGTTCGGGTGGTCACGCGGCGAGATCGGTCTCGCCGTCTCCCTCGACATGGCGCTGTACGGGCTGACCGCGCCGTTCGCGGCGGCGCTGATGGACCGGTTCGGCATCCGCCGGGTCGTGGTCGTCGCGCTCGGCGCGGTCTCGGCCGGGGCTCTGGCGAGCTACTGGATGACGGCGGTCTGGCAGCTGATGCTCTACTGGGGCCTGCTCGTCGGGCTGGGCACCGGCTCGATGGCGATGGCGTTCTCGGCGACCGTCACCAACCGCTGGTTCGTGGCCCGGCGCGGTCTGGTGACCGGCGTCCTGACCGCGGCGGGCGCCTCCGGCCAGCTGGTCTTCCTTCCGCTGTGCGCCTGGATCGTCGACCGTCACGGCTGGCAGCCGGCGACCGTGACGGTCGGGCTGGCGGCGCTCGTCGTCGTCCCGTTCGTCTGGCTCCTGATGCGCGACCACCCTGCGGACGTGGGCCTCGCCCCGTACGGCGGCGCGTACGTGAAGAAGCCGGCACCCGTGACGGGCGCCGCGACCCGCGCCGTCCGCGTCTTGCTCGACGCGGCCCGTACGGGCCCCTTCTGGCTGCTGGCGGGCTCGTTCGCGATCTGCGGCGCCTCCACCAACGGCCTGATCCGCACGTACTTCGTGCCCTCGGCCCACGACCACGGCATGCAGATCACCGCGGCGGCCTCGCTGCTGGCCGTCATCGGTGTCTTCGACGTCATCGGCACGATCTTCAGCGGCTGGCTCACGGACCGCTTCGACGCCCGCAGGCTGCTGGCCGTCTACTACGCCCTGCGCGGGATCTCGTTGCTGTTCCTGCCGGTGCTGATGGCCCCGACGGTGCACCCGCCGATGGTCCTCTTCATCGTCTTCTACGGACTGGACTGGGTCGCGACGGTCCCGCCGACACTGGCCCTGTGCCGGGAGCAGTACGGCGACGACAGTGCGATCGTCTTCGGCTGGGTCCTGGCATCGCACCAGGTGGGGGCGGCCCTGGTGGCGTTCCTCGGCGGAGTGGTACGGGACCTGACCGGCTCGTACGACCTCGTCTGGTACGCCGCGGGGGCCCTCTGCGCGACGGCGGCGCTGATGGCGCTGGTGATCCGCCGCAAGGGGACGGCCCCGGTGCCGGTGGCCGTCCCCTGAGGGGCGGCGGTCAGCCCGTCCTCGCCACCCGGGCGGCTATCTTCCGGGCGTCCAGGGCGATCTCCCGCAGCATTCCGCTGATCGGGTTGGTGAAGCCGGTGAAGTAGAGCCCCGGTGCGCCGTCCGGGGTGCGGGCGCCGTGCACCACGGGGCGGCCCCGGGTGTCCAGTACGCCGAGGTGGCCGACCAGCTTCTCCAGGGCGCGTTCGTATCCGGTGGCCGCGATCACGGCGTCCGGGGTGAGCCGGGTTCCGTCGGCCAGTGCCACGGCGTCCCCGTCGAACGACTCGACAGCCGCCACGGGTACCACCCGGCCGCGCTTCACCGCGTCGATCAGCCCGACGTCCTGGACGGGGATCGCGCCCTCCTTGACCCGGGAGTACAGGCCCGTGTCGGGGCGGGGGAGTCCCTGTTCCGCCAGGTCGGGGACGGAGACGCGGCACATCAGGCTCCCCGCCCGGTCGACGAGTCCGACCGGCAGCCTGCGGACCAGGACGGCGGTGGCCTGGGCGGGCCACCCGGCCGTGGAGCGGCGCACGATGTGCGGGGTCGTGCGGACCGCGATCCGCACCCGGGACGCGCCGCCCTCGACCAGGTCCACGGCGATCTCGGCGCCCGTGTTTCCGATGCCGACGACGAGGACGTCCTTGCCGGCGTACGGTGCCGGGCCCCGGTAGCGCGCGGCGTGCACCAGCTCGCCGGTGAAGTCCTCGCGGCCGGGCCACGAGGGGATCCGCGGGGTGTGGTTGAAGCCGGTGGCCACCACCACCGCCCGTCCGGTGAGCACCCGGCCCCCGGTCGCGCTCAGCTGCCAGCCCGTGTCGTCGGCGGTCCGCTCGACCCGGGAGACCTCGACGCCCGTCACCACCTCCAGCTCGTGGTGCTCGGCGTACTTCTCCAGGTAGCGCACCATGTCGTCGCGCGACACCCAGCGCCCGAACCGGCGGGGCATGGCCAGCCCCGGGAGCGCCGACCAGCGTCGGATCGTGTGGAGGTGCAGCCGGTCGTAGTGGTGGCGCCAGGACGTCCCGACGCTGTCGGACTTCTCCAGCACCACCGCTCGTACGCCCTGCTCCCGCAGGGCCGCCGCGGTGGCCAGGCCGCCGGGGCCGCCGCCGATCACATAGACCGGCCGGCCGTCCGTGCGGTCGACGGAGGCGGGCCGGGCTTGACGGGCTTCGCCGGGGGCGGGGGTCGATTCGGGCATGGTTCGGAGCGTAATAGGACATGGACATGATGGGTTCCGGTCCGGGCGGGAATCGGTTGCGAAATGATCACGGCCGCGCGGCGGCCCTCACAGCCCGGGAGCGCCCCACACCGGGAACCAGCGTGAGAGGTCCTCCTCCACCCGGAGGTCGTCGCCGAGCGTGGCGCGCACCTGGAGTTCCAGCTGGTTGTCGCGCTTCTCGCCACCGCCGGGCGCCGGGGCGAAGGGATAGAACGTCCCCCTCTTGTAGAGGTAGACCAGCGCCAGCGAACGTCCCTCCGGGTTCCGGAACCCGATCATCGAGCAGAGCAGGTGGGGGCCGAAGCCGCCGTCCTGGAGGAGGGTGTTGACGGCGTGCAGGTCGTTGACCAGGGCGGCCGTGTCATCGGGTTCCTGACGGGCGAGCAGCCAGGTGTAGCCGTAGGTGTCCCGGCTGAACTCGACGGGGACCCCGCCCCGCCCCGTGTCCGCGTCGAGCAGCTCCCGGACGTCCTGCCGGATACGGGCGAACGTGCCGCCCTCCACCCCCGCGAAGCACACCGATCCGAGCCCGGTCGGAGTGAAGCCCGTGCCGGCCTGGAGGGTGAGCGCGGCCGACGGCACGGCGAAGAGCTGGTCGAGGTCGGGGCGGACCGGCTTGCTCCGACCCAGGATGCTGTCGAGCAGGCCCACGGGAGCTCCTTACGGGTGGGACAGGCCGGCGGAGATGCGGGCCAGCTGGTCCAGACGCTGTTCGAGGGTCGGGTGGGAGGAGAGCAGCCGGCCCAGGCTCTCCCTGGCGGCGAAGGCCGGCACGAAGTAGAAGGCGTTGTACGGTTCCGCCTTCCGCAGGTCCTCCGTCGGGATCCTGGCCATCTGTCCGCTCACCTTGGTGAGGGCGGAGGCCAGCGCCGACGGCCTCCCGGTGAGCAGGGCGGCCGTACGGTCGGCGGAGAGCTCCCGGTAGCGCGACAGCAGCCGGGTCAGCAGGAAGCTCAGGGCGTACACCACCGCGCTGATCAGCGGGATGAGCATGAGGATGACGCCCGCCGGGTCGTTGCCCCGGCTGTTGCGGGCGAAGCCGCCCCACAGGGCGACCCGGGTGACGATGCCCGCGAGGACCCCGAGGAACGACGCGATCGTCATCACGGCCACGTCGCGGTGCGCGACGTGCGACATCTCGTGGGCCAGGACGCCTTCGAGCTCCTCGGGCTCCAGTCTGCGCAGCAGCCCGGTCGTGGCGCAGACCAGGGCGGTCCTCTCGCTGCGGCCGGTCGCGAACGCGTTCGGGACGTCGCTCCGCGCGATGGCCACCCGCGGCTTCGGCATGTCCGCCAGGGCGCAGATCCGGTCGATCGCGCCGTGCAGCTCCGGCGCCTCCTCCGGGGTGACCTCCCGGGCGCCCATGCCGTACGCCGCGATGCGGTCGCTGAACCAGAACTGGGCGATGAACAGACCGCCGGTGACGACCAGGATGACGGGCCAGGAGCCGCGCAGGGCCGCGAGCAGCACGCCCACGAGGACCACGTACAGCAGGCCGATGAAGAACATCGTGCCGACCATGCGGGTGGTCAGGCCTCGGTCCGGGGCGTAACGGGAACGCGTTCGTGCCATGGGTGCCTCCAGCAGCTCACCTGACTCCCATAGTGCCCCTTTCCCGTAGGAACCGGATGAAGGGGACTCAGGGCCAGAGGAGCTCGCGGGTCCAGCCCGCACCGTCCCGGCGGTAGCGCAGCCGCACGTGCCGGCGCCGGTCGTCGCCCTGGAAGAACTCCACCTCCCGAGGCTCGACGACGTACCGCGTCCAGGTCTCCGCCTCGGTGTCGGGCTGCGCCCGGGCCCGGTCCCAGGCCGCCTCGGAGGCCCGCACGAGGTCCTCGTACGCGGGCAGCACCTCGCTCTGCGACCCGGTCAGCGCGGCGGCCAGCGCGCCGGTGGACCTGGCCCGCAGATCGGCCCGGCTCTCCTCCCGGGTCGCGGGGGCGGCCGTGCCCCGGACGCGCACCTGGCGGCCCTGTGCGGGCCAGTAGAAGCCGAGCGCCGCGTACGGGCGGGCGGCGAGCTGCCGGCCCTTCGCGCTGGTGACGTGCGTGGCGAAGTGCCAGCCGCGCTCGTCCGCGTCGTGCAGCATCAGCGTGCGCACGTCCGGCAGGCCGTCCGCGTCCGCCGTGGCCAGGGTCATGGTGTGCGGCTCGGTCTGCCCGGCGGCCACCGCCTCGGCGAACCAGGTGTGGAAGAGGGGGAGAGGCGCGGCGGGCGCGGCGGACGGCTCGAAGCGGGGGAGGGGCACGTCCCAGACGCGCTGTGCGTGGAGCAGGTCGCGGAAGTCCTTCTGTGCATCGCTCATGGGTCCATTCCACAGCGTCCCGCGCCGGTGCGGAAACGCCGACGGCGGACCACAGGGGGTGGTCCGCCGTCGGTGAGACAGGACGTGGGGTGCCGCGAAGGAGCGCGGCGCCCGGCGTGTGCGGGGGAGTCCTGGCCGGCGCCTACCTGACCGGCTTCTTGCCGGTGATGCCCAGATGGACCAACAGGGCCAGGTTCGGCCGGAGTTCGGCCTGCTTCACGCCCCAGGTGGTGAAACTCCTCTGGTGCGAGGCGACTCCCGCCATCATGACGACCAGGGAGCCCGCCACCGCGCCGGGGCTGACGTCCTTGTCCACCTTGCCCTTCGCCTGGAGCTCCTTGACCGCGTCCGTCAGGGAGTTGGTGACGGAGCTCAGGACCTTCATGCGGATCTTGTAGAACCGCTTGTCGCCCTCGGCCGCGCCGAGATCGACGACGCGGAGGATCGCGTCATGGCGCCGCCAGAAGTCGAGGAATCCCTCGACGAGTTCTTCGGAGGCCTGCCAGCCGGCCTTGCCGACCCAGGAGCGGTCACCGACCAGTTCGGTCAGTCCGGCACCTTCCTTGGCCATTTCCTCGGCGAGTTCGAGAACGGCGCCCTCGACGTCGGGGAAATACTGGTAGAAAGTCGCGGGTGAAGTCCCCGCCTTCCGTGCGACGTCGATGACTTTGACGTCCCGGTACGGCGAGGAGCTGAGCATCTCGCTGAGGCAGTCGAGCAGCTTCTGCCGCGTCGCCTGACCTCGCCGACCAGCCACGCGGCCGTCGACGGTGCGTACTTGTCCTGTCATGCCGTCAGCTTACCGAGGGGTGATCCGAGCGCGATCTGACCGACTGCAAATGGGGAACGCCCCAGTGCGGACGGGGTGAACAGCGCAATTCCCGGAGCTGTGTGATCCGTTTTTCGTGCGGGCGAGGCTGTTTCGTCGGGGCGAGGCTGTTTATGGAATTGCTCTTCTTCCCGCGCCGTGAGGGTCCCTGGTGCGATCTTGTTATCAACAGCCTGTGGATAACTTCGGTGGACAACCCTTGTCCATGCGGGTCGCAGAACCTTCACGATTCGGGCAAAGGTTCTATTCGGCCCCTCGGGGCGCGCCGGAAGGCCCCCGACGCTACGTTGAGTGTGACGGGCGTCACGGCATTCCATGCGACGGAAGGGACCCGGGCCATGGCCGTATTCGCGCAGTCCGCGCCGTGCTGGGTGGATGTGCAGCTCTCCGACCTGGAGGCCGGCAAGCGCTTCTACGGCGGGCTCTTCGGCTGGACCTTCCGGGCGGGCGACGGCATGCCCTTCGCGGACGCGTACAGCGAAGGCGAGCTCGTCGCCGCGCTCGCCGCCAAGCGGGACGGCCGCATGCCCACGACCTGGGGCGTCTATTTCTCGACCGAGGACATCCGCGCCACCGCGGCCCTGGTCAGGAAGGCGGGCGGCCAGGTGATCACCGATCCGGTGCGGGCCGGCGCGGCCGGGGTCCTCGCCCAGGCGGCCGACCCCGGCGGGGCGGTCTTCGGTCTCTGGCAGGCGGGCGAGCGCGCGGGTTTCGAGAAGCGGAACAGGCCGGCGGCCTTCTGCTGGACCGAGGTCCACACCCGGCAGCCGGAGCGCGTCGACGCCTTCTACGAGGAGGTCTTCGGCTTCCGGGGGACGGACATCGAACTGCCGGGTGCCACCGGTGCGGCGGAGCCCTTCCGGATCTGGTCGCCTGCGGGGACCGAGCCCGGTGAGGACACCGCGGTGGGCGGGCGCGCGGTCATCACGGACGCGTTCCCCGCGATGCTGCCCAGCTACTTCCTCAGCTACTTCGCCGTCGTCGACTGCGACGGCACCGCGGAGGCCGCCGCGCGTCTCGGTGGCCGGATCACTGCCCCTCCCCAGGACATCCCGTACGGGCGGATGGCGGTCCTCCAGGACGACCAGGGTGCGGCTTTCGCCGTGCTCCAGCCGACCGAGCTGCTGCCGTAGCCCTTTCGGGAGGTGTCCTGAAAGGGATGGAGTGCCACACAACACTCCGTTCCGCCCCCGGGTTCGCAACCGGGCCCCGAGCCAGGAAGAATCAGGGTGCGCACCGCCAAGTGGTGCCCAGTGGTGAGACGCTGCACAGGGCGGGATTTCGCGGGCTTCTGTTCCTGAGGTCCGTACGGGGAGGTGGCAGGCAAGTGGAGCAGCTGACGCAGCATGACCCGAGGCGGATCGGCCCGTTCGAGGTGCTGGGACGGCTCGGGGCCGGCGGCATGGGGCTGGTCTATCTGGCGCGGTCGGCGTCGGGCCGACGGGTGGCGATCAAGACGGTCCGTACGGAACTGGCCGAGGACCAGCTGTTCCGGGTCCGCTTCACGCGTGAGGTGGAGGCCGCCCGCGCGGTCAGCGGTTTCTACACCGCCGCGGTGGTCGACGCCGACCCGAGGGCGGCCGTGCCCTGGCTGGCCACCGCCTACGTCCCCGCCCCCTCCCTCGAGGAGATAGTGAATGAGTGCGGGCCGATGCCGACCCAGGCCGTGCGCTGGCTGGCCGCCGGGATCGCCGAGGCCCTCCAGTCGATCCACGGGGCCGGTCTCGTCCACCGCGACCTGAAGCCGTCCAACGTCCTCGTGGTGGAGGACGGGCCGCGGGTGATCGACTTCGGTATCGCGTCCGGGGTCTCCAACACCCGGCTGACCATGACGAACGTCGCGGTGGGCACGCCCGCGTACATGTCTCCGGAGCAGGCCCGCGACTCGCGCAGCGTGACGGGTGCCAGCGATGTGTTCTCGCTCGGCTCGACCCTCGTCTTCGCGGCGACGGGGCACGCCCCCTTCCACGGGGCGAATCCGGTCGAGACCGTGTTCATGCTGCTGCGGGAGGGCCCCGACACCGAGGGGCTGCCCGACGATCTGCGTCCGCTCATCGAGTCCTGCATGCAGATGGACGCGGCCCGGCGGCCCAGCCCCGCGGACCTTCAGTCGCAGCTGGCCCCGCACCTGTTCGCCTCCGGCGGCGACGACAGCGGCACGGCCTCGGCCTGGCTGCCCACCGCGGCGACCGCGATGATCGAGCAGCGCCGGGGCGGCGGCCGTGCCGTGGCCGTCGCGCCCGCCCCGGTGGTCGCGCCTCCGCCCCCGTCCCAGCCGCCGCCCGGTGCCGACTGGGACGGTGCGTGGCGCGGCGGCGGCGATCTGCGGACCGCGCCGGCCCCCGCGCCGGTGTCGGCGCCCGCCCCTGACGGCAGCCCCGTGCGGCTGCCCAACGCCAAGGTGCCGATCGGTCCCGGGCCCCGTCCCGTGGACGTACGCGGCCCGGCGGCCGCGCACGCCGACCCGGCGACCGGCTGGGTGCGGGCACCCGGCGGACAGACCTCGGCGGCGCCGACCGCCCCGGTCCCCGCCCCGGCACCGGCCCCGGACGCGGCGCCCGTCGCGCCGGACCGCTGGCGGCCGTGGCGTTTCCGTATGTCGAACGACGTGTGGGGCACGCCCGTCGTGGTGGGCGACCTGCTCTACGTGACGTCGTTCGAGGTCCACGCACTGGACGTGGGCAACGGGCGCCGCCAGTTCAAGACGCGTGACGTGGCCTGGTCGATGGCGGTCGACGGCGGCCGGATCCACGCCTCGGACGGTCCGTCCCTGTACGCCCTGGACGCGGCGACCGGCGCCGAGCGGTGGCGGCTCCAGACCGATGCCTGGGTGTACTCCCTCAAGGCCGACCGGGGCACCGTCCTGACCGGGACGCGAGGCGGCGGCGTACAGGCGTGGGAGGCGTCCAGCGGCGAGAAGCTGTGGGAGACCTCCGGCGTCCAGACGGACTTCGAGACGCCGGAGGCCGGCCCCGTCATCCACGACGGCACGGTGTTCCTGTGGCAGGACGCCCGGCTGCGTGCCGTCGACGCGCGCACCGGCACGGAGCGGTGGTCGTACCCGATCGGCGACGCCGCCTCCTGCGGCGGAGTGCCGGTCCGGGTCACGCCCGCGCCCGACGGCTTCGTGTACGTCGCGGCGGGGACCCGGGTGCTGGCCGTGGACGCGGTGTCGGGCCGGGTGCGCTGGCACTTCGAGTCGCCGGCCGTCTTCCTCTCCCCGCCGGCCTTCGCGCCGGGACCCGCGGTCACCGGGGGCGGGGTGTACCTCGCCGACTACCTCGGCACGGTGTACGCACTGGACGCGTCGACCGGCAAGGACCGGTGGCGGATCGCGACGGAGGCCCGGCAGTCCATCGAGCCCGTGCTGGTCACGGCGGGCAACGTGCACGTCGGCAGCGGCAGCGCGCTCTACACCCTGGACGCCGTCACCGGCACGCCGAAGTGGCGTTTCGCCGCGGGCGGCGAGGTCGTCGGGTCACCGGTGGTCGCGGACGGCCGGGTCCACTTCGGCTCGGCGGACCACGTCCTCTACACCCTGGACGCGGCGGGCGGCCAGCTCCGCTGGAAGCTGGCCACGGGCGGCGAGATCACGGGCTCCCCGGTGGCGGAGGCGGGGGTCGTGTACGCGTGCAGCAAGGACCGCTGCGTGTACGCCCTGGACGCGCTGAAGGGCACGGGGACGGGAAACAGGGCCCGGGCCTGACGCCTGCCTCACGGGTGGGGCGGGTGATACCGGTCCCGCTGATCCCCCTCGTCGGGGTACTGGACGGGGTACTGGGCGGTGTCCTCGTCGGCGGGGGACGCCCGGTGCCGGCCCGGCCCGGTGTACGGATCCGCCTCGGGCTCCGGCCCGGGAGACGTGTACACGGCCGGCCCCGGCTCCTGCGTCGGCGGCCAGGTGTCGGGACGGTCGTCCGGCGGCACGGGGTAGGGCTCGGCGGTGTGCGCAGGCCGGGCCGCCCGCTTCTTCCGCCCCGACATCAGCAGGGCGCCCAGCAGGAGCAGGAGGCCGCCCGCCAGCGCCTGCGCGACGCCCCACCGCAGCCCCTGCCCGTCGCCGTCGACGGTGAGGCTGCCCGTCTCCTGGCCCTGCCGGACCATCCACAGCACGGTGAAGCCGATCACGATCAGGCCGGCGAGGGCCACGACCCAGCGCGAGCGGAACGCGATGCCGACGAGGGCCACCAGGGCGGCGAAGAGGAACGGCAGCAGGATCGAGCCCATCACGGACGACGAGGCGCCGCTGATGCCGTCGAACAGGTCCTGGATGCGGTAGTCCCGCCCGAGCCGGTCGTCGAACCAGCTGTGGAAGGGGCTCTGCACGGCGGCCGCCGCTCCCACCAGCGCGACGACGGAGCCGAGGACATTGCGGATCATCGACAGCCTCCCGGGCCAAGGCGCACGGCTGTGCGCACCGCTCCCCGCGCTCGACGCTACGCCCGGCCGATCTTCCCTGCCATCGGAGACCATGACGAGACCGTGACAGGGTCATGACGGGGTCATGGGTGAGTGCCCGGGATGCTGTGCGTTACGGTGTCGCGCGGCCGTGCGGCGGCCGGGAAGCCGACTACAGCAAGGGGGGCCGCTTCGATGATGCGGCGACAGATGAGGTTCGCGGCGGTACTGGTCGTGGTGGTGCTCGCGCTCACCGGATTCTCCACGTCCAGCCACGGCGGCAAGAGCGGGAAGAGCCGCAGCGGCGGCGGTTCGGGCGGGGGCGGCTGCTCCAGCTCCAAGAAGAGCAACGGCGGTTACCACGACTACGACGACGATGACTACGACAGCTCGTCGGGCTCGTCCGGCGGCTCCACGTACGAGTCGGCCACTCCCGCCGCGACCGCCTCCGAGGCGCCCTCCCTGCGCGTCATCCGCTGTGCCCGGCCCAAGAAGGGCAAGCGCAGGGCGTACACCGCCTCCTCGGTCGAGATCCGTTCGACGGCGATGACCGGGCACACGTACGAGGTGGACGTGACGTTCGTCGACGCCAAGGGTCTGACCGTCGACACGGGGGAGGCCGACGTCTCCCTCGACGCCGGCGAGAAGCAGATCATCTCGGTCCCCATGGACAGCCCGCGCTCGGTCTCCCGCGTGAAGCGCTGCCTGGTGACGGCGGAGCTGCGCTACTGACACCGAGGGGCACGCCGAGGGCCCGAGCCGGCCGGCTCGGGCCCTCCTTCGTGCGCGCGGACGCGCGGCGGCCGCGACGGCTCCCCCTCCGCGCCGCCGCGGCCGCTTCCCCCGTCGTCTGTCGGACTAGCGCGGGTCGCCACCGGTCATGTGGCTGTCCAGCGTCGTGATCTCGGGCTCGCCCGTCATGTGGCTGTCCGTCGGCTTGGCCACGGGCTCGCCGGTCATGTGGCTGTCGGTCGGCTTGATGTCCCCGGCCGAGCCGGCCTTCGGGACCTCGGGCTTCTTGACATCGCTCATGTGAACTCCATTTTCCGGTGCATGGACAGGCGGCAAAGCCCGTCCGGCTGTTCCCCCGTGGACGGCCGGACGGGCTGTTCAGAGCCGTTCACCTTAGTGCGCGGTCCGACCGTCGAATCGTCTGCCCCCCGCAGCGACGCTCCGACAACAAGCAGAGTGCAGGGCCGTGATAAACGAACGATGAACGTGCTGTCAGCGGGCGTTCGGCGCCGTCGCAGGCGTCAGCAGGAGCCGGACGTCCTCGGCTTCGGGCGCGCTCAACTGTTCCAGAGTCGCCAGGGCTTCGTGCCAGCACACCTTCGCGCGGTCCACCTGCCCGATTCGCATCAGGGCCTTGCCCAGCACCGTCAGGACATTGGCGCGACGCCACTCGCCCCCTATGTGCAGGAGGACCGCGAGGGCCTGTTCGGACAGCGCGGCGGCCTCACCGGGACGCCGGGCGTCGAGGTGGACCTCGGCGAGCCGGAAGAGCGTCATGCCCTCCCAGAGTCGCTGGCGGCTTTCCCGGAACACGGCGAGCGCCTCCTGCAACCGGTCCTGGGCCTCCCCCTGCCGGCCCGCGCGTGCCAGTGCGAGTCCGAGTGCGTACCGGCCGTTGGCCAGACGCAGTGTGAGCCCCAGGCGGTTGTAGAGAGCGACCCCTTCACCGGCCAGTTTCACGGCGCTGTCCGTATGACCTATGGCGAGCTGGATACGCGACAGGTTGCACAGGGCGCTGGCTTCGCCGGGCTGGTTCCCGTCCGCGCGGAAAGCGGCGATGGTCTGTTGCAGGAGGGACTCCGCCTCGCTGAGCCGGTTCCGGTACCCCGCGATGATCCCGAGTTCGTTCGGGGCGTTGCAGTTGGTCCAGATGTCCTCGATCGCCGGAGCCAGCAGCATGGCGCGTCGGGCTTCGTCCTCGGCCTGCCCGAATCGGCCGGCAATGCTGTGCACCTGGGCGAGAGTCGTGCGAGCACGTGCCTCGGAACGCGGATCACCGGCCGCCACGGCGGCGTCCCGTACCGCGATGGCCGCGGACTCGAACTGGCGGGAGTTGGCTCCTGACTCCGCGAGGTCCTTGGCTGCCAGCATGAGATCGACGCCGCGCCGGACCTCCCCCGAGAGTGCGGCTTGCTGAGCGCAGGCCAGAAGCGCACTCGCCTCGGTGTAGAGCCAGTCCAGCGCGGCCTTCTGCTCGGCGAATGCGAGCCCCGGGTGCCGGGTGGACTCCAGGTGGTCGACCGTACGGTCCCCCGGCCGCTCCAGCGCGTAGACCCCCGCCGCCGTCGCCAGGTAGAAGTCCAGCAGCCGCGACAGTGCCATCTTCCGGCCCGCCGGGGGCTGTTCGTCGCGCTCGGCGCACGCACGCGCGTAGAGGCGCACCAGGTCGTGGTAGCGGTAGCGGCCCGGTGCCGCCGACTCCAGGAGGCTGGTGTCGACCAGGGTCTCCAGGAGGTCCTCCGCCGCATGGGATTCCAGGTCCAGGAGTGCGGCCGCCGCGGCGAGGGAGATGTCCGGGCCGTCCGCCAGGCCCAGGAGGCGGAAGGCGCGCGCCTGGGCAGGTTCCAGCTGGCCGTAGCCGAGCTCGAAGGTGGCCTTCACCGCGAGGTCGCCGGCCTGGAGCTCGTCGAGGCGGCGGCGTTCGTCGGCGAGCTTCGCGGCCAGTACCGAGACCGTCCAGGTGCGGCGGGCGGCCAGCCGGGAGGCGGCGATGCGGATGGCCAGCGGCAGGAAGCCGCACGCGGCCACCACGTCCAGGGCCGCGTCGCGCTCCGAGCGGACGCGTTCGTCGCCGACGATGCGGGTGAAGAGCTGCAAAGCCTCCTCCGGGGACATCACGTCCAGGTCCACGAGGTGCGCACCGGCCAGGTCGACCATGCGTACGCGGCTGGTGACCAGGGCGGCGCAGCCCTCCGTGCCGGGGAGGAGCGGCCGGATCTGGGCCGTGTCGTGGGCGTTGTCGAGCAGGACCAGGATGCGGCGGCCGTCCAGCGTGGAGCGGTAGAGCGCGGCCCGCTCGTCCAGGGAGTCCGGGATGGCGGACTCGGCGGTGCCCAGCGCGCGCAGGAACGCGCCGAGGACGGTCTCGGGCTCGGCGACCCGCGCGCCCGCGCCCTGGAGGTCGACGTACAGCTGGCCGTCCGGGAAGTGCGGGCGGGCCAGGTGGGCGACGTGCACGGCGAGGGTCGTCTTGCCGACGCCGCCGATGCCGGCGAGCGCGGAGACCGCCATCACGGAGCCCTCGGCGGTCGCGAGCCGGGCACCCAGCTCGCGTACGAACGCGTCGCGGCCCGTGAAGTCCGGGACGGTGGCCGGGAGCTGGGCCGGGCGGACCACGGTGGTGGCGGGCGCCGGCTCGTCGGCCGGGTGGGCCAGCTCCTCGTCGGCCCGAAGGATCTGCTGCTGGAGCTGGGCGAGTTCGGGGCGCGGGTCCACGCCCAGTTCCTCCGCGAGCAGGCGCCGGGTGTCGGCGTACACGGCGAGGGCCTCGGCCTGCCGGCCGCTGCGGTACAGGGCCACCATCAGCAGTTCGCGGAGCCGCTCGCGCAAGGGGTGCGCCGCGGTGAGCGCGGTGAGTTCGGAGACCGCCTCCGCGTGGCAGCCGAGCTCCAGGTCCAGGTCCAGCCGGGTCTCGGTGAGCTGGAGGCGCCATTCCTCCAGGCTGGTCCGCTGGTTCTCCGCGTACGGGCCGGGGAGGGAGGCGAGCCCCTCGCCGTCCCAGAGGCCGAGCAGCTTGTTGATCAGGGTGCGGGCCTGGCCGCGGTCCCCGCCGCCGCGTGCCTTCTCCGCCTCCGCCGACAGGTCCTGGGCGAGAGTCAGGTCGAGTGCCTCGCGCGGGATCCTGACCGCGTAGCCCCCGGCCTCGCTGACCAGGGTCTCCTGGCCCAGGACCTTGCGGAGCCGGGAGGCGTACGTCCGTACGGTGGCCAGTGCCTGGGACGGGGGGTCGTCGCCCCAGAGGGCGTCGATGAGTTCGCCGGCGGTGGCCGTGCGGCCGTCGCGCAGGAGGAGGGCGGCCAGCAGGGCGCGCTGCTGCGGGGACCCGGACGGCAGGAGTTCACTGCCACGCCAGGCGCGTACCGGGCCGAGTACGGTGAAGCGCAGTTCGGCGGCGGCCGGCCGTTCCCGTGGAGCGCGCTGCTCCGGAACGCGCACACCGGGTCCGTTGTCGCGGTCCATGATGCCCCCTGTCCTGCTTGTCCCGCCGGTCCTGCTGATCCCGCTCTGCTTCGTACCGTTGGTATCGCGGTCAACAGTCTGCCTTGTCATGGGCGGGCTCGTCAGTATCGGGTGGTGCTCTGCACAGGCCCTCGACATGATTGGGGGGCGAGAGCCTGTGCGGAGGGCGGCGTCAGGTCAGCCGATGAGGGGGAGCTGGAGTTCGGTGACCCACTTCTCGCGGTCCTCGGGGCACTCCAGGGAGATCTCCCGGGCGTAGCCGGCGGCGCGTCGGCCGTGGTCGTCGATCCAGCGGGCCAGGATCTGCTCGGTCGCCAGGACGTGGTCCATCGGCCCCCGGTGCACGATGGTCGCCGCCTCGGACGCCGGCAGTTCGACGACGGTGACGCCCGTGTCACCGAGCGGGCCGGTCGGGGCCTCGACGGCGACCCCCGCGTGGACGGTGACCGCGCCGTCCCCGGCCGGGTCGTCCTCGTACCGCGCGATGCCGGGACCGGAGGGGCGGAGGCCCGCCCCGGCCAGCAGGGGGAGAAGCCGCTCGTACAGCGGGGCGATGACCGGGGTGATGTCGTGCGGCTGGTAACTCGCCGCCGTCGCGGTCAGTTCGGCGACCCGTACCGCCGGGACCGTCTTGACGAGTACGTCGTTGTCGGGCATGTGTCCCTCGCTCTCGATGGACCGGAGTCTCGCCTCGACCTGGGCCAGCCGGGCCGCCGACGCGGCCATCGCGGCCTCCAGCTCCGCGCGGCGCAGTCGCAGCATCCCCCGCAGCTCGTCCGCGTCCACCCGCTCGTCTAGGACGGCCCGCACCTGCTGGAGTGTGAAGCCGAGGTCCTTGAGCGCGATGATCCGGTTGAGGCGGGCCAGTTGGGCGGCGCCGTAGTAGCGGTAGCCGGTGGCGGGGTCGGTGCGGTCCGGGCGCAGGAGGCCGATGGCGTCGTAGTGGCGCAGCGTCCGGGCCGACACCCGGCCGTGGCGGGCGAAGTCTCCGATGGTGAACATGACGACTCCCAGTGCGGGCCTTCACGCGACGTGAAGGTCAAGAGGCCGTTCAGATACGGCGCTTCGGGTCCAGCAGCTGGTCGCGCAGCGCGGTGAGCTGGTGCGAGGACTCCACGGCCCGCATCTCGTCCAGGGTGGCCAGTGCCAGGAGCAGCGCGTCGGCGACGAGCAGGCCCGTCAGTGACTCCGCGGTGATGCCGGTCGGGGTGTGCGGTGCCGTCAGGACCGCCGCCACACGGTCCGCGTAGGCCTCGCCCAGCTCGTCCGTCACCAGCACGACCTTGGCGCCGACGGCGCGGGCGCGTTCCATCATCACCGTCAGCTCCACCAGCCGACGGCCCGGCTGGAAGATGACCACCGCGTCGCCCTGACCCAGTGCGAGCAGCTGGTCGGCGAGGGCGAAGCCCGTCTCGGAGACGAAGCGGGACCGGCGGCCGATCCGGCCCAGCGCGAGCGCGAGGTGGCGGGCGCCCGGCTCCGAGGCGGCGATGCCGTAGCAGAACACCTCGTGTGCCTCGGCCAGGACGGCCACCGCGCTTCTCAGGGCGTCCGGCTCGGTGAGTCTGCGGGCCTGCTCGACGCGCTCCTGGGCCTCGTCGAAGACGTCGCTCCAGATGGAGTCCAGGTCCCGGCCCACGTGGGCGATGCGCCGCTTGAGGCGCACCTCGGGGGCCACGGTCGAGGTGAAGTCGTTGGCCAGCTCGCGCTTGAGGGCGGGCAGCCCCGCGTATCCCAGGCGCTGGAGGGCGCGTACGACCGTGGCGTTGCTGGTGGAGCTCGCGGCGCCCAGCTCCTGGGCGCCGGCGAAGAGCAACTGCTCGACGGGGGCGGTGACCAGGTACTGCGCGACGGCGCGTTCGGATGTCGACAGGTCGTCCCACTGGTCACGAATCGCCGCACGCAGCCGTGTCACTCCGGTTTCGTTCTCTGGAATTTCCATTACAACCATTGACTTCCGTGTGACCCGCGTTACTGTCCTGGGCAGAACGTTCCAAGGGGAACGCATCCTGAAATCGACGTTACAGGATCTAGGTGATCCTCGGGCCGTCGTTCGCGGAAGCGTTCCGTCGCGAGGAGAACAATGGCACCCCGTTCCACGAAACCCGCTCCCGCCCGGGTCCTCCCGGTCATCGAGATCTCCGGAAGCCCGCTCGACCGCGGGCGTCAGTACGGCGAGGCCGTGCGGCCCCAACTGCACGCCGCCCTGGGCTACTACGAGGAGGCGTTCGGCCGGTCCGCCGGGCTGACCTGGGACCGGGTCGCCGCCCGCGCCGGACGCTGGCTCGACCCCGTACGGGACTACGCGCCCGACCTCGTCGAGGAGATGCGGGGCATCGCGGACGGCGCGGGCGTCGGTCTGCTCGACGTCCTCGCCCTGAACGCCCGGGGCGAGGTCATCTACGACAAGTCCTTCGCGGAGATGGAGGCCGCCGGACAGCGGACCGAGGAGGAGCCCGCCGAGGGCTGCACCTCCTTCGCCGCCTACGGCGAGGCCAGCGGCGACGGGCACGTCTATGCCGGGCAGAACTGGGACTGGCGGGCGGGCGTCGCCGACACCGTCGTCATGATCCGGATCGTCCAGCCCCCGAAGCCGACCCTGATCATGCAGGTCGAGGCCGGCCAGGTCGGCCGCCAGGGCGCCAACTCCGCGGGGATCGCGCTCAACGCCAACGGACTCGGCGGCCGCTTCGACGACGCGGTCGGGCTGCCCCAGACCGTCGTACGCCGCAGCGTCCTGGACCAGAGCAACATCTCCGACGCGCTCGACGTGCTCTGCCGCACCCGGGCCCACATCGCCAGCAACGCGCTCCTCACCTGCCGCGAGGGCTTCGCCATCGACCTGGAGACCACCCCGGCCGGGCACGGCTGGATGTATCCGACGGACGGTCTCCTGGTGCACGGCAACCACTACCAGGCGGGCGTCCCGGCCCAGTTGGCGGCATCCGGCTACCGGCCCATGTCGTCCGACTCGCTGGTCCGCGTCCCGCGCGCCGAGCAGGGGCTGAGGGCGCTACGCGGCTCCACCGGCCCCGAGGAGTCGCGCACGGTCATCCGCCGGGCGATGTCGGACCACCTCGGCCACCCGGAATCCCTCTGCACCCACCCCGACCCGCGGCGCCCGGCCGTCGAGCACTGGACCACGCTCGTCTCCTCCCTGGCCGACCTGACCTCCGGCGACTACCACGTGACCGCCGGGACCCCCTGCGACCGCGAGTACCAGCACCTTCCCTGGAACCTCTACGACGGCCCGTACGGCCAGGACTGACAGGACATCACTGATGAACCGAACCCATCGACGAAGGACGGTCCTGGCCGCGGGTCTCGTCGCGGCCACGATCGTCGCGGCCACGGGATGCAGCGGCGCCACCCGGAACACGGGTGGCGGCTCGGCGGCCACGGACGCCGCCGAACTCACCCTCACGCCGACGACGCCGGCAGCCAAGGGCGAACTGGCCGACGCGAACTGGCTCCTGGAGGACGAGCCGGACTCGCTCGACCTGGACACCCAGGGCTCCAGCGCCGGCCGCGTCGTCCTCACCAACGTCTGCGAGCGGCTCTACCAGCTCCAGCCGGACATGTCGACGAAGCCCCTCCTCGCGGAGAAGGCCGGGACACCGGACGACAAGACCCTCGTCCTGACGCTCCGCTCCGGCGTCACCTTCCACGACGGCACCCCGATGACCGCGGACGACGTGCTGTGGAGCCTGGAGCGGCACGCCGACCCGGACATGGAGCAGGGTGACGAGTTCGGCAACGTCGCCGCGATGAGGAAGACCGGCGACCGGCAGATCACGATCACCTTCAAGACGCCGGACGCCATGTTCTTCAAGGCGCTCGCCGGTGACGCGGGCATCGTCTGGAACAAGGAGCAGGTCGAGAGGTCCGGCAAGGACTTCGGCACCCCCGGTCAGACCGACGCCTGCACCGGTCCCTACCGGCTGGGCGCCTGGAAGTCCGGCGACTCGATCACCATCGAGCGCTACGACGCGTACTGGGGCGAGAAGCCGCTGACGAAGCGGGTCACCTTCCGCTGGGCGTCCGACAGCGCCCTGGTCAACGCCCTGACGACCGGGGCGGCCGACGGCGCGTACGCGGAATCGCCCAACACCGCGGCCGCCCTCGGCGGCAAGAAGGGCATCGAGCGGCACTACGGCCCGTCCACCGGCTCCCTCGTCCTGATCCCGACCGAGCGCGGCGGGCTGAAGGACCCGAAGATCCGCCGGGCGCTCTCCCTCGCCCTGGACCGCAAGGGAATCGCCGCCTCCGGCTACGGCTCCATGGTCCAGCCGTGGGGCACCCCGGTCGGCTCCGGCGCCTGGGGATACGAGAAGGACACCTTCGAGGCCGCCCAGAAGGACATCGCGTACGCCCCCGAGAGCCCGGACGCCGACGACCTCGCCGAGGCCAAGAAGCTGGTGAAGGAGGCGGGCGGCGGGCCCGGCGAGCCGGTCGTGATCGGTACGGACGCCAGCCAGGGCCGCACCGTCGTCGCCAACGCCGTGCGCGCAGCGCTCCAGCGGATCGGCCTCACGGGGCAGATCAAGACCGTGCCGACCGCGCAGTTCGAGCAGTTCTACAGCGACCCCTCGGTGCGCGGCGAGATCGACGTGCTCGTCGGTGACTGGTACATCTCCAAGGCCGACCCGATGGGCTTCTACGACAACGCCCTCTCCGACTCCTCCAACAACTGGGTCGGCTTCGAGGACGCCGCGTACGACGCCAAGGTGAAGCAGGCCCTCTCCACCCTCGACGACGCCGAGCGGGCGAAGCTAGCCGTCGACGTGCAGAAGACGTTCACCGACGCCGCCGTCTGGATCTCGGTCGCCCAGGTGCCGTCCGTGCTCGTCCTGAACGACGCACTCACCGGGCCTCCCGCCTCCATGGCCTACCTCTACTACCCCTGGGCCGCCGGGCTCGGCAAGAAGGGCTGACCCGATGGCCGCCCGGATCTCCCGGCGCCTGGCCGGACTGCTGGCCACGCTCCTCGCCGCCTCGTTCGTCATCTTCGCCGCCGTCTACGCCGCCCCCGGCGACCCGGCCGTCTTCCTGGCCGGCGGGCGCGACAAGCTCACCCCGGAGAAGCTGGAGCTGGTCCGCGCGCAGTACCACCTCGACGAGCCCCTCGTCGTGCAGTACGGCCGCTGGCTCGGCGACTGCCTCCACTTCGACCTCGGCCGCTCGTTCAAATACAGCGACCAGGTCGCCGACCTGCTGGCCGCCCGCTTCCCGACGACGCTCGCCCTCGTGGCCTACGCGACCGTGCTGTTCGTCGTCCTCGGGGTCGGCGCCGGTGTCCTCGCCGCCGTCCGGCGCGGGACGTGGGTCGACTCCACCGTCGTCGGCGGCACCACCCTGGCCGCCTCCGTCCCCTCCTTCGTCTCGGCCATCGCCCTGGTCGCGCTGTTCGGCGTCCAGCTCGGCTGGTTCCCCGTGACCGGCAGCGGGGAGGGCTTCGCCGGCACCCTGCACCATCTGACCCTGCCCGCCCTGTCGCTGGCGCTCGGCGCACTCGCCCTGATCAGCAGGGTCACCCGGCAGTCCATGGCCGACGCGGGCGCCGCCGACCATGTGGAGGTCGCCCGTGCCTCCGGCGTCCCGGAGCGGGAGATCGTCGTCCGGCACGTCCTGCGCAACGCGCTCGGGCCGATCGTCACCATGTGCGGCCTGGTCATGGCGGGCATGCTCGCCGGCACGGTCGTGGTGGAGACGGCGTTCGGGATCAGCGGCGTCGGTTCGCTGCTCGTCGGCGCGATCAACACGCACGACTTCCCCGTCGCCCAGGCCGTGCTCCTGCTCATGGTCACCGGCTACATCGTCGTGACCACGCTCGTCGACCTGGTGCACCCGCTGCTCGACCCCCGTGTGAAGGAGGCCGCCGCATGAGCGCGCTCACCCTCGCCCCGGTGGGAATCGGAAAGGGGACACGCCGGCCGGTCAGCGTCGTGATCGCGGGCGCCGTCCTCGTGCTGGTGGTCCTCGCCGCCGTCCTCGCCCCGGTCCTCTCCCCGTACGCCCCCGACGCCATCGATCTCTCCGCATCACTCGTCGGAACCGGCGGAGAACACCTCCTCGGCACCGACTCCTCAGGACAGGACCTGCTCTCCCGGGCGCTGTACGGAGCCCGCACCAGCCTCATCGCGCCGATCCTGCTGCTCGCCATCGCGGCGCTCCTCGGCGTCGCGCTCGGCACGCTCGCCGCCTGGCGGGGCGGCTGGGTGGACACCCTGGTCTCCCGGCTGACCGACGTGATGTACGCCTTCCCCGGGCTGCTGTTCACCGTGATGATCATCGCGGTCTTCGGGGCCGGGATGACGACCTCCGTGCTGGCGCTCGGACTCGCCTACACCCCGACCGTCGCCAAGTACACCCGCTCGGTGGCCCTCGCCGAACGCCGCAAGCCGTACATCGACGCCTACCGGGTCCAGGGCATGGGCGGCGCGCGGATCTGCGCACGCCATCTGGTGCCCAACCTCGGCCGGTCCGTCATCGGCTACCTGGTGGTGCTGTTCGGCGAGGCGCTCATGTCGCTGGCCACCCTGTCCTACCTGGGGTTCGGTGCCCAGCCGCCCAGCTCCGACTGGGGGCTCATGGTCCAGGAGGGACAGGCGGCCGTCGTCCAGGGCGCGCTCCTGCCCGCCCTGGTGCCCGGCTTCGCCATCGCCCTCGTCGTGGTCTCCTTCAACGTCGTCGGGGTCTGGGCCGCCGACCGACTCGGCAGCGGGAGGTAACCGCATGCTCCTCGACATCGAGAACCTCACCGTGGAACTCCCCGGCACCGCCCGGCCCGTGCTCACCGACGTGACCCTGCGGGTCGCGGCCGGCGAGGTGGTCGGACTGGTCGGCGAATCCGGCTCCGGGAAGTCGACGACCGCCCGGGCCGCCCTCCGCACCCTCCCCGAGGGCGCCGCCGTCTCCGGCTCCGTGCGCGTCGACGGCACCGACGTCCTCGGGCTGCGGGGCGAGGCACTGCGCGCCCACCGGGCCCGCACGGTCGCGATGGTCCACCAGGACCCCCGCTCCGCGCTCAACCCGGTCCGCCGCATCGGCGACTTCCTGGTGGAACGGCTCGCCGGCACCGGCCTCGACCGGAAGGCGGCCCGCGCCCGTGCGGTCGAACTCCTCGACACGGTCGGCCTCCCCGACCCCGGGCGACGGGTCCGCCAGCGCCCCCACGAACTGTCCGGCGGCATGCTCCAGCGCGTCGTCATCGCGGGTGCCCTGGCCGCCGAACCACGGCTGCTGCTCGCCGACGAGGCCACCAGCGCCCTGGACGTCACCACACAGGCCGAGATCCTCGCCCTGCTCCGCACCCTGCGCGCCGAGCGGAGCCTGGGCCTCCTCTTCATCACCCACGATCTGCACCTGGCCGCCGCCTACTGCGACCGCGTGTACGTCATGTACGCGGGCCGGGTCGTCGAGGAGCAGTCCGCGGGGGCGCTCTTCGACCGGCCCCGCCATCCCTATACGAAGGGCCTGCTGGCCTGTTCGCCGGCCCTGGGCGAGACGGAGCGCGAGATCCGCCCCATCCCCGGCCGTCCGCCGTCGCTCGCCGACACCTTCGGCGGCTGCGAGTTCGCGGACCGCTGCCCGGACGCCGAGCCGGAGTGCGCCGGCCGGCGGCCGGAGCCGGTCGCGCTGGACGGCGGGGGCGCGGCGGCCTGCCGGCGCCTTCCCGTCCTCACGGGGCCGGGCCAGGACAAGAGGAGCGCCCGATGACCACGACCACACACCATGGCGCGCCCCTGCTGGCCGTCGACGGTCTGCGCAAGACGTACGCGCTGCCCGGCGGCGGGCGGCACACCGCCGCCGACGGCGTCACCTTCACCGTCCCGGAGGGCGGCTCACTGGGGATCGTGGGGGAGTCCGGGTCGGGCAAGACGACCGTGGCCCGGATGCTGGTGGGGCTCGTACGCCCCGACGCGGGCACCGTCTCCGTCTCCGGGCGGCCCCGCGCCCCGCGTACCCCGCGCGGGCGGACCGCCCGGCTGGCCAGGGCCCGGGAGATCCAGATCGTCTTCCAGGACCCCTATGTCTCCCTGGACCCACGCCTCACCGCCCGCCGGTGTCTGACCACGGCCCTGCGGCTGCACGGCAGGGACGAGTCGCTCGCCGACGCTCTGCTCGACCGGGTGGGCCTCGGGCCCCGCGAGGCCGGGGCGCTGCCGCACGGGCTCTCCGGCGGGCAGCGCCAGCGCCTCGCCATCGCCCGGGCCTTGGCGGTCGACCCCAGGGTGCTGGTCCTCGACGAGGCCGTCGCCGCGCTGGACGTCTCGATCCAGGCACAGATCCTCGCGCTGCTCGCCGAGATCCGGCGGGACACCGGGGTCGCGCTGGTCTTCGTCAGCCATGACCTCGCGGTCGTCCAGCACATCACGGACGAGGTGCTGGTGATGCGCCGCGGCACCGTGGTGGAGCAGGGGCCGACGGCCGGCGTGCTGGCCGCCCCGCAGGACCCCTACACCGGACTGCTGCTGGCCTCGGTGCCCCGTGAGGGCTGGGACCCGGCGGACGCGGTCAGGGCCCGGGCCGCCGCGGGGCTCTGAGGCCGTCCCCTTCCGCAGGGAAGCGGGGCGGAAAAGGCAGGAGCCCCGTTCCTCCGCCGAAGCGGGGGAGCGGGGCTCCTTGGGTACTGCTCACTCGGCCGCGATCGGCCGACCCGGGCAACTAGGCCGGGGTGACGTTCTCAGCCTGCGGACCCTTGGGTCCCTGAGTGACGTCGAAGTTCACGACCTGGTTCTCCTCGAGGGAGCGGAACCCGGACGCGTTGATCGCGGAGTAGTGGACGAAGACATCCGGGCCGCCGCCGTCCTGGGCGATGAAGCCGAAGCCCTTTTCAGCGTTGAACCACTTGACGGTTCCGGTAGCCATAAAGCCCTCCTTGGGCCAAAGGGTTGCCCTGCTCCAGAACCTGCAAACAAGTCTGAAAACTACAAAAGCCTGCGGGTTACATGCTCCGCAGGCTCTGTACTGCAAGGGAAACCAAACTGCAACTTGCGGGCGAGCCTAGCACGCAGTGTGCGGGGAGCGGTAGAGGGAAAGATCTCTTCACCCGGATGTTTGATTGAGCCGCCGGAGTGCTGACGGACATAGCCCGCGCAGCACCCGGGCACCCCCTCCGGGCGCCCCCGATGGTGCCGGCCGGCGAGGGCAGGTCTAGCCTCGCGATGTGGACAATTCAACCGTCTCTCCTGCAGAAGGCGACGACCGTCGCACCAGGCCGCGCGTCGGCCACATCCAGTTCCTGAACTGCCTCCCCCTCTACTGGGGCCTGGCGCGGACCGGAACCCTGCTCGACCTGGAGCTCTCGAAGGACACCCCGGAGAGACTCAGCGAGCAGCTGG
Organism: Streptomyces sp. QL37; assembly: GCF_002941025.1. Lineage (NCBI taxonomy): Bacteria > Bacillati > Actinomycetota > Actinomycetes > Kitasatosporales > Streptomycetaceae > Streptomyces > Streptomyces sp. QL37. The sequence continues at coordinate 4,863,995 of NZ_PTJS01000001.1, forward strand.
TCCGAGGGGATCTCGACATCGGTCCCGTGACCCTGATCGAGTTCCTGAAGAACGCCGACGAGCTGGTCGCCCTCCCCGACATCGCCGTCGGCTGCGACGGGCCGGTCATGTCGTGCGTGATCGTGTCCCAGCTCCCGCTGGAGCAGCTGGACGGGGCCCGGGTGGCCCTGGGCTCGACCTCGCGCACCTCCGTGCGGCTGGCCCAGCTGCTGCTCGCCGAGCGCTACGGCGTCGCCCCCGACTACTACACCTGCCCGCCGGACCTCGGCCTGATGATGCAGGAGGCCGACGCCGCCGTCCTCATCGGTGACGCCGCGCTGCGAGCCAACCTGCACGACGCCCCCAGGCTCGGGCTTCAGGTCCATGACCTGGGCCAGATGTGGAAGGAGTGGACGGGGCTGCCGTTCGTCTTCGCCGTCTGGGCCGCCCGCAAGGACTACCTCGCCTCGCACCCGGACTACGTCGAGAAGGTGCACGAGGCGTTCCTGGCCTCCCGCGACGTCTCGCTGGAGGAGGTCACCAAGGTGGCCGAGCAGGCGGCGCGCTGGGAGGCCTTCGACGCCGAGGTGCTGGAACGCTACTTCACCACCCTGGACTTCCGCTTCGGCCCGGACCAGCTGGAGGGCGTGCGCGAGTTCGCCCGGCGGACCGGTCCGACGACCGGCTTCCCGGCGGACGTCAAGGTCGAGCTGCTCGGCGGCTGACCACTCGGGCACACGGGAATGGTGCGGGAGAGAAGGTGAATCCCGTACCTTCCCGGGCCTTCCCTCGTGTTCCCGGAGGTCCGCCGCGGGCCTTCCTTCCCCGGCCGCCCTTTCCTCCTGGCGGACCCTGACGCATGACTGCTCCATTCCGTTCCCTTGAAAGGGTGCGAATGTCCGGAGTTCTGTCGTGGAGTGTCTCTCCGAGGGGTGCGCGGGGGAATAGCGGACGTCTCCCGTAACGCCTTCCGGTTTCCCCCCGGTGAACCCCCGGGTGGTGCGGACGAACGACGTATTCACGCCTTTCCGCGTGGCGAAATCCCTGCTTCGTGCCCATAGGGGCGATATCGGCGGAAGGGGTCTCCGTGACCGTGCGACCCGGTCCGCCTAGGCTGCCGTCCGAGTCCCGGGGACCACAGGGGGAGACCGCATGCAGCCGCTGGAAGCCGGCGAACCGCACACCATCGGCGCCTACCGGCTGCTGGGCAGGCTCGGCGCCGGCGGGATGGGCCGGGTCTATCTGGGGCGCAGCGCGGGCGGACGTACCGTCGCGGTCAAGGTCGTGCACCCCCACTTCGCGCTCGACGAGCAGTTCCGCGCGCGCTTCCGCCGTGAGGTGGACGCGGCGCGGCGGCTGGGCGCGCGGTGGACCGCCCCGGTCCTCGACGCCGACCCCGACGCGGCCGTCCCGTGGGTGGCGACCGGTTATGTGGCCGGGCCGCCGCTCTCCGACGCGGTCACCCGCCACGGCCCGCTGCCGGAGTACGCGGTACGGGCCCTGGGGGCCGGGCTCGGCGAGGCGCTCGACGCCGTACACGCGCACGGCCTGATCCACCGTGACGTGAAGCCGTCCAACGTCCTGCTCGCGCTCGACGGGCCCCGGCTGATCGACTTCGGTATCGCCCGGGCTCTCGGCGCCACGGTCTCCCTGACCTCCACGGGCGTCTCCGTCGGCTCGCCGGGCTACATGGCGCCCGAGCAGATCCGCGGCCTGGACATCTCCGGCGCGGCCGACGTCTTCTCGCTCGGTGCGGTCCTCGCCTACGCGGCCACCGGCACAGCGCCCTTCCCGGGCGACTCCTCCGCCGTACTCCTCTACAAGGTGGTGCACGAGGAACCCGAACTCGGTGACCTGGAGGGCGAACTGCGGGAGCTGGTCGCCGGGTGCCTCGCCAAGGACCCCGCCGACCGGCCCGCCCCGGCCGAACTCGCCCGCAGGCTCGCGCCCGGCGGGGCCGCCGCACTGGTGGCACCGGGCTGGCTGCCGGGCCCGCTGGTGCGGGAGGTCAGCACCTCGGCGGTGGCCCTGCTGGACCTGGAGCCGCAGGACGCCCCGGTGCGGTCCGGGCCGGTGCCGTTCAGCAACGCCTCACTGGGGAGCGCGGCGCCGGGCTTCTTCGGCCCGCCGCTGCCGCCCCCGCCCGCCGAGCCGCCGGCCACCGCCGACACGCCGGGGGAGCGGGGGCCCGGCGCCCGGATCGCCGTCACCATGGACACCGGTGCGCAGCCGGGCCCGCGGCGGGGGCGCCGGGTGAGCTGCACCGTCGCGCTGGCCGTCGCCGGGGCGCTCGCCGTGATGACGGTGGGGGTCGCGATGATGGGGGACCTGTTCACGACCGGCGGGAGCAACGACCACGGCAACGACGCGGCGGAGCCCCCGGCTTCCGGCCAGTCGGAGAAGCCGACGGACGCCGCGTCCAGGACCCCCTCGGCCTCGGCGCGGGTGAGCGCGCTGCCCGAGGCGTTCACCGGCACGTGGAAGGGCTCCGTCACCGAACGCAGCGGGCTGCCGCACGGCACGGTCACCGTCGTGTTCACCGAGGGGGCCGAGGGCGAGGACGTGGTCCGGCTGACCCACCGGCTCGACGTGCTCGGCACGAGCGTCGTCTGCAAGGGCATCGGCGCACTCGTCTCCGGCACGGCGAAGGAGCTGAAGATCCGGGAGCGGACCGACCCGGAGAACGCCGACAGCTCGCTGTGCACCGGCGGCGACGCCGACCTGGTCTTCACGCTCACCCAGGGCGGCACCCTCCGCTACCAGTCCCACGAGGAGGCCGCGGGCAACCCGAAGGGCACCCTCAGCCGGTCCGGCGGCTGACCCCGGCAAGGGCTGGCGTACGCTGGATCGGTCCGTAGATCCGTTGAAAAACCGCCGAAAGGTGACAGCCCGGTGACCGAGAAGGCCGACCTCCAGCCCATCCTCGACCGAGCCGCCGAAGGCGGCCGGATCACTCCGGAAGAGGCCCTCGACCTGTACCGGTCGGCACCGCTGCACGCCCTGGGTTCCGCCGCCGACGCCGTGCGCCGTCGCCGCTACGCCGGCACGGAGCACATCGCGACGTACATCATCGAGCGCAACATCAACTACACCAACGTGTGCGTCACGGCCTGCAAGTTCTGCGCCTTCTACGCGCCGCCCAAGGACACCGCCAAGGGCTGGTCCCGCGACCTCGACGACATCCTGCGCCGCTGCGCGGAGACCGTCGAGCTCGGCGGCACCCAGATCATGTTCCAGGGCGGGCACCACCCGGACTACGGCGTCGAGTACTACGAGGAGCACTTCTCCGCGATCAAGAAGGCGTTCCCGCAGCTGGTCATCCACTCGCTGGGTGCCTCCGAGATCGAGCACATGGCGCGCATCTCGGGCGTCTCCGCCAAGGAGGCCATCGAGCGCATCCACGCCGCCGGTCTCGACTCCTTCGCCGGCGCCGGCGCCGAACTCCTGCCCGCGCGGCCGCGTACGGCGATCGCCCCGCTCAAGGAGTCCGGCGAGCGCTGGCTGGAGATCATGGAGATCGCCCACGGTCTCGGCGTCGAGTCCACCTCCACCATGCTGATGGGCACCGGCGAGACCAACGCCGAGCGCATCGAGCACCTGCGGATGATCCGCGACGTCCAGGACCGCACGGGCGGCTTCCGCGCCTTCATCCCGTACACCTACCAGCCGGAGAACAACAAGCTGAAGGGGCAGACGCAGGCCACGCTCTTCGAGTACCTGCGGATGATCGCCATCGCCCGGCTCTTCCTCGACAACGTCGCCCACATCCAGGGCTCCTGGCTGACCACGGGCAAGGAGGTCGGCCAGCTCTCCCTGCACTACGGCGCGGACGACCTCGGCTCGATCATGCTGGAGGAGAACGTCGTCTCGTCGGCCGGTGCCAGGCACCGTTCGAACCGGCTGGAGATCATCGACCTGATCCGCAAGGCGGGCCGGGTCCCCGCCCAGCGCGCCACGACCTACGAGCACCTGGTCGTCCACGACGACCCGGCGAACGACCCGGTCGACGAGCGAGTCGTCTCGCACATCTCGTCCACGGCGATCGCGGGCGGCACGGCCCACCCCGAGCTCAAGCTCCTGAACGCCAACTGACGTCTCCGTGCTGACGATTCACGCCGCGCCGCTGGTCCTTCCGGTCGGCGCGGCAGCCGTCGAGGGCGGCGCGGTCGCGGTGGACGGCGACCGGATCGTGGCCATCGGGCCGTACGACGTGGTGACCGCGGCGCACCCGGCGGCCCGGGTCAGGCAGTGGCCGGGCGTCCTCACCCCGGGCCTGCGCCAGTGGGACGCCGTCCCCCTGCTGACCCGCTTCTACCACTCCGACCCGCGCGAGGCGGACGAGCTCGGCGAACAGCCGCTGACCGTGGCGGACTTCGAGCGGCTGGCCGGGCGGATGGACGAGCCCCGCCGGGCCGGCAGCGTACGCCGGGGGTTGCAGCGGATGCTGAGCCGCGGCACCACCCATGTCGCGGGCCCGTTCGACGACCACGCCGTACGCACCGCCGTGGCCCGCTCGGGACTCACGGCGGTGGCCGGGGCTCCCGGGGGCCTCCCGGGCGAGCCGGACCTCGATCCGTTCGCCCGCGGCCGCGATCTGCCGGGTTCCGTGCACGCCCCGCTCACGGTCGGCGGCCGGGCCGACCTCGCGGTCTTCGACGTGCCCGACGAGGCGGCGCCGGCCGCGGCGGGTGCCGGGACCTGCGTCGCCACGGTGCTCGGCGGACGGCTGGTCCACCGGCGGCGCTGAGGACGGCCTCCCGCGATGACGGGCGGACCGGGCCGAGGCGGTCTACGGCACGGACGGGCCGCCCAGGTAGCGGCCGTTCCCGTCGTACGGCCAGGCGTTGGACGTGCAGCCCTTGAGCCCCTTGATCTGCTGCATCATCGCGGGGGCCGGCTCGCCGGGGCCGGGGCAGGTCTCGTGACCGTGTCCGAGCCAGTGGCCCACCTCGTGATTGATGATCAGGGCGCGGTACTCGGTCGCCGGACCGTCGAAGGTCGGTGAACCCAGCTGCCACCGGTCCAGGTTGACCATGACGTTCTTCCCGCCGCGGCAGTTCACCTCGCCGCCGGTGTTCAGCCCGTACTGCCCGCAGAGCCGGTCGGTGGTCCTCGCCGTCCCGATCTTGATCACCAGTCCGGCCGAATCGTCGTCGACCTGGGTGAAGGTGCGGGTCCCGCCCTTGCTCCAGCCCCGTGGGTCGGCGAGTATCTCCGCCACGTCCTCGGCGGCGCTGTCCGGGTCCACGCCGATGCCGTCCTCCACCTCCACGCGATAGCGGCTGCCGCCGCCACCGGAGGAGACGCCCTCTCCGGCCACGGTGAAGGTGCCGGGGCCCGACTTCGGCACGGAGTCCGGATCGACCGACTCCTCGGCGCTCGGCGAGGGCGGCGGGGGAGACTTCGACGCCTCGGGGCTCACCAGGGCCTTCGGCGAGGCCGAGGCCTCCGGGGCGGTCGTGGCCGGCGGTGAGGTGGTCCGGTCGGCCGCCACCGCGGCGCCGTCGTCCTGCCACGGCGGATCGACGTAGAGGAACGTCGCGGCCGCGGCCACCGCGACCACCGCCGCGGCCAGGACCGCGCGCCGTCTCCGCGTCCGTTTTCGGAGTGCCGCGGAGCGCTTCCGGGCCTGTGTGCGCGAGGGCCTGGATCCGGGAGCGGGAGCCCCGGCCCCCCGCCGCGAGCCGGCGGCGCTCCGTATTCGATGTGTGTCGTCACTGTGCATGTTCTGGTGAGTATCCGTGGTCTCGGTGTGGCCGTCCAGGGCGGATGATCACCCGTCCCGCACGCTGACCTGCTCGTCGAGCACCGGGTGCCCGTCCGCGTACCGGACGACGTCCAGCGGACCGTTCTCCCGTGTGCCGTACGGGAGTTGCTGGGTGTCACCGGGGCGGAAACCCCTTTCTTCTCGTCGGGAGAGACGACATCCGGGACGATGCTGTTCCCAAAATCGAAAGGCTGTTCACCGCGCTGCTCCACGCCGCCGCCTGATATCGGGGGCGGGGCTGCTTGAATGGGAGGGTGACCCGAGCATCCCTGGACAAGCAGCCGCACGAAGTCGCCTCGATGTTCGACGACGTGGCGGCGAACTACGACCTCACCAACGACGTGCTGTCGCTCGGACAGGCGCGGCTCTGGCGCAAGGAGGTCGCCCGGGCCGTCGACGCCCGGCCCGCCCAGAAGATCCTCGACCTGGCGGCCGGCACGGCCACCTCCTCGCAGCCGTTCGCCCAGGCCGGCGCCTATGTGGTGCCCTGCGACTTCTCGATCGGGATGCTCCGGGTCGGCAAGGCACGCCATCCGTGGATGCCGTTCACCGCGGGCGACGGCACGAAGCTCCCGTTCAAGGACGAGACCTTCGACGCCGTCACGATCTCCTTCGGACTGCGCAACATCCAGGACACCGGCGCCGCGCTGAGCGAGCTGTACCGGGTCACGAAGCGGGGCGGCCGGGTCGTGATCTGCGAGTTCTCCCAGCCGACCTGGACGCCCTTCCGGACCGTCTACACCGAGTACCTGATGCGCGCGCTGCCGCCGGTGGCGCGCGCGGTGTCGTCCAACCCGGACGCCTACGTCTACCTCGCCGAGTCGATCCGCGCCTGGCCCGACCAGGCCGGCCTCGCGACGCTGCTCCAGAAGGCCGGCTGGTCGGACGTGGCCTGGCGCAATCTCACCGGTGGAGTGGTGGCACTCCACCGGGGCGTACGCGCCTGAGGCCCTCCGGCCGGGTTCAGAGCTCCAGCCGGAAGCAGTAAGCCTCCTGCTTCGACACCGGGGAGGTGTACGTCTCGGCCTGCCGCATGCCGAGGCGTACGGCCACCGCCACCGAGCGGGCGTTCCGTGTGTTGATCATCGCGACGACCTCCCGCACCCCGAGCGCCCTTATCCGCTCCAGCGTGGCGCGCGCGGCGGCGGTCGCGTAGCCGCGCCCCCAGGCCGCCCGGCCCAGCCGCCAGCCCATCTCGATCTCGCCCACCGGTCCGAAGGACTCGTGCGGCCACGGCTGGGCGCCCGTGAAGCCGAGCACCTCACCGGCGTCGTCCAGCACCGTCCAGAGACAGTGGCCGAGCTCCGCGTCGTGGCGGCGCTGGCGGGCGGTCAACTCCTCGTACACGGAGTACTCCGCCGAACGGCCGCCGTGGAACTCCATCACCTCCGGATCGTTGAACACCCGGTGCCAGGCCATGGCGTCCTCGTCGGTGGGGACACGCAGGTGGACGGACGGAGTCGACTCAGGCACGTGCGGCATCGGGGAGCCCTTCGGAAGGTTGATCAGCAGGCACCCATAGACTGCACGCGACATGTGCCGCGCGGCACGCGAATTCGAGTCTTCGGGAGATCCGACCGTGACCGAGCCCCTCTCCGAGCACAGCGCGGACGTGATCGTCGTCGGAGCGGGCCCAGCCGGCTCCACGACCGCGTACCACCTCGCCAGGTCCGGACTCGACGTCCTCCTCCTGGAGAAGACGGCCTTCCCCCGGGAGAAGGTCTGTGGCGACGGGCTCACCCCTCGCGCCACCAAGCAGCTCGTCTCCATGGGCATCGACATCTCCGAAGAGGCCGGCTGGCTCCGCAACAAGGGCCTGCGCATCATCGGCGGAGGCGTCCGCCTCCAGCTGGACTGGCCGGACCTCGCCTCGTACCCGGACTACGGCCTGGTCCGCAAGCGTGACGACTTCGACGAGCAGCTCGCCCGCCAGGCCCAGAAGGCGGGTGCCCGGCTTTACGAGCGCTGCAACGTCGGCGAGCCGGTCAAGGACGAGCGCACCGGGCGCATCACCGGCGTCCACGCCAAGCTCGGCGAGGAGAAGACCCCGGTCACCTTCCACGCCCCGCTCGTCGTCGCCGCCGACGGCAACTCCACCCGGCTCTCCCTCCACATGGGCCTGCACCGCCGCGAGGACCGCCCGATGGGCGTCGCGGTGCGTACGTACTTCACCTCGCCCCGCCACGACGACGACTACCTGGAGTCCTGGCTGGAGCTGTGGGACCGCCGGGGCGCCGAGGACCGTCTGCTGCCCGGCTACGGCTGGATCTTCGGCATGGGCGACGGCACGTCCAACGTCGGCCTCGGCATCCTCAACTCCTCCTCCGCCTTCAAGGAGCTCGACTGGCGCGAGGTGCTCAAGGCCTGGTGCGCCTCCATGCCGGAGGACTGGGGCTACACCCCCGAGAACATGACGACGCCGATCCGCGGCGCCGCGCTCCCGATGGCCTTCAACCGTCAGCCGCACTACACCAAGGGCCTGCTGCTCGTCGGTGACGCGGGTGGGCTCGTCAACCCGTTCAACGGCGAAGGCATCGCGTACGCCATGGAGTCGGGCCAGATCGCCGCGGACGTCATCGTCCAGGCGCACGCCCGGGCCACCCCGGCCCAGCGGGAACTGGCCCTGCACAACTACCCGAAGATCCTCAAGGACACCTACGGCGGCTACTACACGCTGGGCCGCGCCTTCGTGAAGATGATCGGGAACCCCAAGGTCATGAAGATCGCGACGCAGCGCGGTCTGACCCACCCCGTCCTGATGAAGTTCACGCTGAAGATGCTGGCCAACCTCACCGACCCGACGGGCGGCGACGCCATGGACCGCATCATCAACGGCCTCTCGAAGGTCGCCCCGAAGGCCTGAATTGCCCCGTCTCCCGCGTCCCGCTGGAACCATGGGGGTGGTGCCCGGAGTCCCGTGCGGGGAAGGCCCGTCGGGGTGACGGGCCGCATGGAAGCGCGGGCGGCAGGAGGGGCGGGGCAGTGGCGTCGGTACCGTTAACGACCGGGGATCCGGAGTGGGTCGGCCCGTACCGGCTGCTCGCCAGGCTGGGCCAGGGCGGCATGGGCCGCGTCTACCTGGGCCGCTCGTCCGGGGGACACGCGGTGGCGGTGAAGGTGGTGCGGGAGGCGCTGCTGCGGGACGAGGCGTCCAGGCGGCGCTTCGTGCGCGAGGTCGAGGCCGCACAGCGGGTGACCGGATTCTTCACCGCCGGTGTGGTCGACGCCGATCCGGCCGGGAACCCGGCCTGGCTGGCCACGGAGTACGTCCCCGGGCTGTCGCTCCAGGAGGCGGTGGCCCTGCACGGGGCGTGGGGGGAGCCGGCGGTGCGCGGCCTCGGCGCCGCGCTGGCCGAGGCGCTCGCCGCCGTGCACGCGGAGGACCTGGTGCACCGCGACCTGAAACCGTCGAACGTGCTGCTCGCGCCGGACGGCCCCAGAGTGATCGACTTCGGCATCTCGGCGGCGGCCGACGACACCGCGCTCACCGAGACCGGCATGGTGATCGGCACCCCCGGATTCATTCCTCCCGAACAGTTGCGCAACGAGCGCTCCGGACCCGCGGGTGACGTGTTCGCCCTGGGGGCGGTGCTGGCGTACGCGGCCACGGGCGCCGGCCCGTTCGGCGGCGGTGCGGCCCATGCGGTCAACTACCGGGTCGTGCACCAGGACCCGGATCTGAGGGGCCTGCCGCCCGCACTCGCGGAGGTGGTGGCCCGGTGCCTGGCGAAGGACCCGGGCCGGCGGCCCGCGGTGTCCTGGCTGCTGGACGCATTAGGTCATCCGGAACACGCCGCCGGCGAGGGGTCCGTCACGACGGACGGCTGGCTGCCCGGTCCGGTGGCCGACTCGGCCGCACGGCTCCAGGCCGAGGTGCCCACCGAGCCCGTGCCCCGGGCGGGGGACGGCACGCCGGACCTCCCGGACACCACCACCCGTCCGCCGCGCCGCCGCCTGCGGACGGCGCTCGCCGCGGCGGCCGTCCTGGCCGTCCTCGTGACCGGGGCCGTCGTGTGGCAGGTGGCCGCGGGCGACGAGCAGGACGACTCCCCGCCCGCCGCCCCCGAGAACATCGAAGAACTCTGGTCCCGGCCCCTGGACGAGGGACAGCGCATGATCACGGAGGCGGAGGGGGCGGTCTACCTCGCGAACAAGGACCGCCACGAGATCGCCGCCCTGTCCGCCGCCGACGGCTCCGAACTCTGGGCCCGCCGGGTCGCGATCTCCGACGTGTCGGGGGAGAGCGACTACGTGAGGGACACGGTGGGCACCGACATCGAGATCGAGGCGATCTCGGGCGGCCTGCTGTACTACGGGAGCGGCCAGCACTTGTACGCGCTGGACGCGGACGACGGCGATCCGCTCTGGAAGTACATGGACGACTCCTTTCACCCCTACCCGGTGGTCGTGGGCGACGCCGTCTACGCCCACATGAACGCCTTCTTCTACGTCCTCGACCCGCGCACGGGGAAGAAACTGTGGACGCACGGGTTCGACGGCCTGACGTCCGACGACTTCACCGTCGCCGGCGACACGTTCCTCACGCACGGAGAGAAGAGCGTGATCGCCGTCGACACCCGCACGCGCAAGGAGACCTGGACCTACGAGGCCGACAGCGAGGTGGAGACGGGACTCGTGGTGGAGGGCGGCAAGGTCTACTTCGGCACCAAGGACGGCGCCCTGTACGCCGTCGACGCCGAGTCGGGCGAGGAGGCGTGGCGCGGCACCTTCGAGGGGGAACTGTGGGACGGTCGGCTCGGTGGCGGAGCCGGCGGGCCCGAAGTCGCCGACGGGACCGTCTACTTCGAGAACGACGGCTATGTGTCGGCCTTCGACGCGGACTCCGGCCGGGTGCTGTGGCGCAAGAAGCAGAAGACCGACGAGGTGTCGTCCCTGACCGCCGTGGACGACACCCTGCTCGTCCACGACTCGGAGGGGTACCTGAGCGCGCTGGACGCCCGCAGCGGAAGGTCCCGGTGGCGGGAGCCGGTCGACGTGGACGACGACACGGACTTCGGGATCACCGGAAACACCCTGTTCGTGGAGGCGGACGGACGGCTGACCGCCTACCGGGCCGCGACCTGATCCCCATGCCGTCCACAGCCGGGAACGTGACGAGCGAGGAGGAGCCGGTGCAGGCGTTCACACCACTGGAGACGGGTGACCCCGTGCGGGTCGGCCCGTACCGGATCGTCGGAAGGCTCGGTTCGGGCGGCATGGGCCGTGTGTACCTCGCTCGGTCGCCGGGCGGCCGGGTGACAGCGGTGAAGGTGGTGCACGACGAACTGGCCGAGGCCCCGTCCTTCCGCGCACGGTTCCGGCGGGAGGTGGCCGCCGCCCGTCGGGTGAAGGGCCCCTTCACCGCCCCCCTGGTCGACGCGGACATGGACGCGGACGTGCCCTGGCTGGCCACCGCCCACGTGCCCGGCCTCTCACTGGGAGCGGCGGTCGCCGCGCACGGTGCCTGGCCCGAACGGTCCGTACGGGCCCTGGGGTCCGGGCTGGCGGAGGCGCTGGGTGCGATCCACCGTGCCGACGTGGTGCACCGTGACCTCAAGCCGTCGAACGTGCTGCTGGTGCCGGACGGCCCCCGGGTCATCGACTTCGGGATCTCGGTGGCCGCCGACGACACCAAGCTGACGACCACGGGGGCCGTGGTCGGAAGCCCCGGCTACCTCCCGCCCGAGCAACTGGTCGGCCGCGAGGTGGGGCCCGCCGGTGATGTGTTCGCGCTGGGCGCCCTGCTGGTGTACGCGGCCACCGGGACCGGCGCGTTCGGAGGCGGGCCCGCGTACGGCATCACCTACCGCGTCGTCCACGAGGAACCCGATCTGGAGGGCTTGCCGGGCGGGCTCGCCGACGTGGTTACCCGGTGCCTGGCCAAGGACCCCCTCCGGCGGCCCGGAGTGCCCGAACTCATCGAGGAACTCGGCGGGTGGGAGGGGGCCGACGGGACCCGGGGCACGTTCACCGGAGCCACCTGGCTACCCGCGCCGGTCGCCGCCGAAATCATGGCGCTGCGCGCGGACACGCTGCCGGAAGAGGCCGCCACGGTCCCGGCGGACACGGACCTGCCCACGGTCGCCGCGACGCCGACCGCCGTCGCCACGGCGCGGCTGGGGGTGGCGCCGCCGGCTCCGCCCGCAGACAGGTTCCGGCAGCGGCGTACGGCGGTCGTCGCCGCGGCGGGCACCGTCGCCGTCCTGGCCGTCGTCGCCGGTCTGCTCCTGCCCCGGGCCTTCTCCGGCCCGACGGGCGGCGGGGACGATGGGAAGGAGAGCTCCGTCGGCCCCTCGGCCGTGGCGAAACAGCTGACGGTGTGGGAGGTGTGGCCGTCCGACGAGGACCTCTGGAAGCCGGTGGTCGTCGACGGCAAGGTGGTCGGCGAGGGGCAGGACGGCCTGTTGCACGCGGTGGACGCTGACAGCGGCGACACCCTGTGGACGTACGACGACCCGACAGCGTCGTCCTTCGAGGGCGTGAGCGACGGACTGGTGGTGGCCTCCAGCGAGAAGGGCACGATCCACGGCATCGATCCGGCTGGCGGCAAGCAGGTCTGGAGCGTGGACGCAGAGGCGCACACGGCGCCCGGAAGGACGTTCCACCTCTATACACGGGTCGTGGTGGCCGACGGGACCGTCTACGTGAACGCCATGTACGACCTGCCCGAGGGGTCCGAACGCTCGGGCACGTACGCCGTGTCTGCGATTGACGCCGCCACCGGGCGGCTGAAATGGACCCGAACGATCGAGCACATTCTGTCGAATGCGCTCGCGGTCGTGGACGGGGTCGTCTACGTCGGGGTACGGGAGGCCGACGGCTCCTACTTCCACGCCTGGGACGCGGACACGGGGGATCAGCTGTGGAAGTACCAGGCGAGCGCGAGCCCGGTCTACGCGGGCCAACTGACGGCGATCACTGTGTCGGACGGCACGGTCTACTTCGGCGACAGCCGCACTGTCCTCCACGCCGTCGACGCCCGGCGAGGCACGAAGCTGTGGACCTACGAACCGGACGACGGCGGCGCTGAGGAGTGGCTCGAGCCGCTCGTAGTCTCCGACGGCGTCGTCTACGGCGGGACCGGGGGCGCCACCAGTGACTATGGACCGGGAGCAGTGCACGCGGTTGCCGCCGACTCCGGCAGACCGCTCTGGAGCGAGCACACCGAACGCGAACCCGAGCTGCACGGTCTGCTGGACGGCTCGGTCCTCTTCAGCACCAAGGCCGGCACACTGCATACGGCGGATGCCCGTACCGGCGAGTCCCCGGCCGAGACGCGCCTGTCGCCCGACGACCCCGACGCGGCCGTCGTCGGCGACCGCGTGTACTTCGACGGCGGCGACGGACGCCTGCACGCGGGAAGGATCTCCCTCACCGAGAAGTGAGCGTCCGGGCCGGAGGGCCGCCCAGGCCCCTGCGATAGGTTTGCGGACCATGTGGGCACCGGGGCCAGGGAACGGCGGAACGTACCGACTGCTGGGGGCGGGCGGGGCGACGGCGGCCGTCGCGGGCGGCTGGGCCGTCGGCATGCTGCCCGCCCACGACCCGTGGGGGCTCTGGGTGCCGCACGGCACCGCAGCCACGGCGGTCGGCTACGCCCTGGCGTACGGCGGGCTGACCGTGCTCGTCGTCGCCTGGTGGCTGTACGGGAGGGCGGGAGCCTCCGTACGCGACACCCTCGTCACCCTCGCGTGGTGGACCGCGCCGTTCGTGGTGGCGCCGCCGCTCTACAGCGCCGACGTCTACAGCTACATCGCCCAGGGCGCGATGGTCCTCGAAGGACACGACGTCTACAGCGTGGGCCCGTCCGTCCTCGACCCCGCAGGGCCGGGCGGGGACGCCGCCGCGAGCGTCGGGGGCCACTGGACCGACACCCCGGCGCCGTACGGCCCGTTCTTCCTCATCCTGGCGCGGGGCGTGACCTGGGCGACCGGTGGCACGATCGTGCCCGCCGTCCTCGCGATGCGGCTGATCGCCCTGGCGGCGCTGGCACTGATCGCCTGGGCGCTGCCGCACCTCGCCCGGGAGCACGGCCGCAGCCCGGCCGCCGCGGTGTGGCTGGGTGCGCTGAATCCGCTGCTGCTGATGCATGTGGCGGGCGGTCTCCACAACGACGGGCTGATGATCGGCCTGATGCTGGCGGGCGTCGTGCTCGCGCTGCGGGGGAGGTGGATCAGCGGCTCGGTGCTCGTCGGGCTCGCGATGATGGTCAAGACCCCGGCGGCGGTGGCGCTGCTGTTCATCGCCGTCCTGGTGGGCCGGGCCGCCGCCGGAGGGCTCGTACGCCGGGTGGCCAAGGGGCTGTCGGGACCGGGGGCGGTGGCTGGGGCGGTCGTGGTGCTGATGACGCTGCTCGGCGGGACCGGCTTCGGCTGGGTGAGCACGCAGGGCGTCGCGGGGCGGATCCACACCGCGCTCTCGGTGGGCAGCGATCTGGGCCTCGGGCTCGGTGAACTCCTGCGGCTGGTCGCCGGGATCGACCCGGATCCGGTCAAGGCCGCCGTGCAGAACCTGGGTCTCGCCGCGGCGGTCGCCCTGATCCTGCTGCTGGCGTGGCGTTCCGCCGCCGGACGCCTGGAAGCCGTGCACGGGCTGGGCCTCGGGCTGGTGGCCCTGGTGGCGCTCTCCCCGATGGTCCAGCCGTGGTACCTGCTCTGGGGGACGGCCGTGCTCGCCGCCACCGCGGCCGACAGCAAGGTCCGGGACGTGCTCGTGGTGCTCTCGGCGGCACTCGTCTACGAGACACAGCCTTCGGGCTCCACCCCGCCGTACGGCTTCGTGCTCGCCGGACTCACCTGTGTGGCCGGGGCGATGCTCCTGCGCCGGGAGGCAGCCGGGCACGGGCGGCCTCTGCTGCCCGGTCAGCGCCGGGCCGGGGACGCGGAGGGCACCGGGGCCCCGGAAGGCACCGGGGACACGGCGGCCGGGGCCGGCGTCCGAGCAGGAGCCTGACGGCGGGCGCACGTGCCGGGGCCTGACGGCGGGCGCACGTGCCGGGGCCTGACGGCGGGCGCACGTGCCGGGGCCGCGGGGCCGGTCTCCGTACGGGGGCATGACGACGGGCCGGCACTCCCGGTGGAGGAGTGTCGGCCCGCTGTCGTGCTCAGGCGTGGTGAGCTTGTGAATCAGAGAACGCGGACGGCGCCCGACGGCGGGTCGTAGTCCAGGGACTTCTGCACGACACCGGTGCTGGAGTTCTGCGCACCGACGAACTCGCCGCCGCCCACGTAGATCCCGACGTGGTACGCGCTGCCGGCACCGCCCCAGTACAGGATGTCGCCGGGCTGGAGGTTGTCGAGCGAGACCTGGGTGCCGGCCGTCGACTGGCTCTGCGAGACGCGCGGCAGGTCGATGCCCACCGAGCCGAAGGCGGCCTGGACCAGACCCGAGCAGTCCCACGAGTTCGGGCCGGTGCCGCCGGAGACGTACGCGTCGCCGATCTGGGACTGCGCGAACGCGATGACGGACGCGGCGGACCCGGTGGCGCTCGACGACGAGGAGGAGGAAGAAGAGGACGACGAGGAGTCGGAGGCCGCGCTGAGCGTCGTGCGCTCGGCGGTGCGGGAGGCGCGCTCGGCGGCCTCCGCCTTGGCCTTGGCGGCTGCTTCCGCCTTCTTCTTGGCCTCGGCCTTGCGGACCGCCTCGGCCTTGGCCTTCTTGGCGGCCTTGGCGGCGGTCTCGGCGGCGGCGTCCTCCTGGGCCTGGGTCTCCAGGTCCAGGGCGACCGCCTGGGTTGCCTGCGCGGACGCGGCGACGGAGGTGGAGAGCCCGGCCGTGATGGTGGGCATCTCGATGGTCTGGGTCACCGGCTCGGCCTGAGCCGGACCGGCGGCACCTGCGACCGCGATGGTGCTGAGGACGCCACCGGCAACTCCTGCCCGCAGCGCCGTCTTCGAGGCACTCTGGCGGGGCTTCCGGTGGCTGGGTATGTGAGCGGTGTGGGACATGAGTACTAGCGCTATCAGGGCCGTAGGGGTCCCATCAAGAAACGTGTGTTGCGACACAGTTACGTTCGGAATCCATGAATCCGCTTATTAGGGGCCCTTATTGACGCCCTAACGGGCAAAACGGGCACGTCCGTGCACCCCTGTGATCACGGTGTTCTTTCAATACGCCCGAATTGCCCGTCGCTTACCATCCGTTCACACGGTTGGCCAAGCCCGCTTTTCTTGAAGCGTGCATGAAGTGATGCAGGTCACAGTATGACTCTCCTGTGAGAGGCAACCACGCGGTCGCGCGCCGCGTGCGGAACGAGGCCGGCCGCCACCCGGTGGTGACCTGCCCCATTAGTGCGTCATGTCCGTTTCCCTGGCCGCCCGTCGGTGATCGTGCGGCCCGGTCCGGCCGAGGGGTGTCCCGCCCCCTCCGTGCATCCGGACCCGTGTGCCGGTCCGGCGTTCTCCGGGCGTCCGGAACTTCGTGAATGCGTGCGCATTGTCCACTTCGGTACCGGAGGCCCCTCGTCCGAGTGCCTGTCGCGCGGGGTGGATTCCTATATCACCAGTCCGGCGTCCATCGCCAATTTGCTTGTACGGTCCGTCGATTGATAGTGCCATGCGCCTTTGACCAGCGGTAACGCCGCGAGATGTCACGTCTCGTAACCGCACGGCCGCTTCGCGTACGAAGATCACCGCTCATCCGACTTCATGATCGTTCGTCAGGTGGTGGAGATCACAAAGACGTTGGCGTACCCCGTGTCGCAGATCACAGGACGGCAGGCATAGGATGCGGGGCAGTCGGGCTTGTGAACTGCCTCACATGTGCACGATCTTGATGAGGTGGCGAGCCGGTCGCCCGATGCGGTCCAACGGTCAAGGACGACTGGAAGGAGCGAGGAGCGTGAATGCCTACGCGCCCATCCTCGTGCTCGGCGCCCTCGGGGCAGGGTTTGCGATCTTCTCCGTGGTCATGGCCACGCTAATCGGCCCCAAGCGGTACAACCGGGCAAAGCTCGAAGCGTACGAGTGCGGTATCGAACCCACCCCCACTCCAGCCGGAGGCGGCCGTTTCCCCATCAAGTACTACCTGACGGCGATGCTGTTCATCGTCTTCGACATCGAGATCGTCTTCCTCTATCCCTGGGCGGTCACCTTCGACGCCCTGGGGATCTTCGGGCTCGTGGAGATGCTGCTCTTCGTGCTCACCGTCTTCGTCGCCTACGCGTATGTGTGGCGCCGGGGCGGCCTGGAATGGGACTGAGGGGCTGAGGGGCACACCATGGGACTCGAAGAGAAGCTGCCGAGCGGCTTTGTTCTGACCACTGTCGAGCAGGCCGCCGGCTGGGTACGGAAGTCGTCCGTCTTCCCCGCCACCTTCGGCCTCGCCTGCTGCGCCATCGAGATGATGACGACCGGCGCCGGGCGGTACGACCTGGCCCGTTTCGGGATGGAGGTCTTCCGCGGGTCGCCGCGGCAGGCGGACCTGATGATCGTCGCCGGGCGGGTGAGCCAGAAGATGGCCCCCGTCCTGCGGCAGGTCTACGACCAGATGCCGAGCCCCAAGTGGGTCATCTCCATGGGGGTTTGCGCGTCATCTGGTGGAATGTTCAATAATTACGCCATTGTTCAGGGTGTTGATCATATTGTCCCGGTCGACATCTATCTCCCGGGATGCCCGCCTCGTCCCGAGATGCTGATCGACGCCATCCTCAAGCTCCACCAGAAGATCCAGGGCTCCAAGCTCGGGGTCAACGCGGAGGAGGCCGCCCGCGAGGCGGAGGAGGCGGCCCTCAAGGCACTTCCCCTGATCGAGATGAAGGGGCTGCTGCGATGAGCGACGAACCGAACAGCAACAGCGGCCAGGTGCCCGTCCCGCGCGACGACTCCGGTGAGGTCATCGGCGTACGCAAGGGCATGTTCGGCGCCAACAACGGCGGCGACACGTCCGGCTACGGCGGACTCGTCCGCACGGTGACCCTGCCGGGGGCGACCTCCCGCCCGTACGGCGGCTGGTTCGACGAGGTGGCGGACGAGCTGGAAGGGGCCCTGGAGGAACAGGACCTGCTCCCGGACGACGCCATCGAGAAGACGGTCGTCGACCGGGGCGAACTCACCTTCTTCATCGCCCGCGAGCACCTCGTCCAGGTCGCCCGCACCCTGCGCGACGACCCGGCCCTGCGCTTCGAGCTCTGTACGGGCGTCAACGGTGTCCACTACCTGGGGGACAAGGGACGCGAGCTGCACGCGGTCTACCACCTGCGCTCGCTCACCCACGGGCGGCTGATCCGCCTGGAGGTGTCGGCGCCGGACAGCGACCCGCACATCCCGTCGCTCGTCGGGGTCTACCCGGCCAACGACTGGCACGAGCGCGAGACCTACGACTTCTTCGGGCTGATCTTCGACGGGCACCCCGCCCTGACCCGGATCATGATGCCGGACGACTGGCAGGGCTTCCCGCAGCGCAAGGACTACCCCCTCGGCGGCATCGCCGTCGAGTACAAGGGCGCCCAGATCCCGGCTCCGGACCAGCGGAGGTCGTACAGCTGATGACCACTCCCCACTCCCACCCGTCGCCCGGCCACCACCCCTCATCGGGTCCCTCCGGGACGCCCCTTTCCGACGCCCGCTCCACGACCGAGGGGACTGTATATACAGTCACCGGCGGCGACTGGGACGAGGTCGTCGAGTCCGCCGCGAAGTCGGACGACGAACGCATCATCGTCAACATGGGTCCCCAGCACCCGTCCACGCACGGCGTGCTGCGGCTCATCCTGGAGATCGACGGCGAGACCGTCACCGAGGCCCGCTGCGGCATCGGCTACCTCCACACCGGCATCGAGAAGAACCTCGAATTCCGGAACTGGACGCAGGGCACCACCTTCGTCACCCGCATGGACTACCTGACTCCGTTCTTCAACGAGGCCGCGTACTGCCTCGGGGTCGAGAAGCTCCTCGGCATCGAGGACCAGATCCCGGACCGGGCCACCGTCCTGCGGGTGCTCCTGATGGAGCTCAACCGGATCTCCTCGCACCTGGTGTGCGTCGCCACCGGTGGCATGGAGCTCGGCGCCACGACGATCATGATCTACGGCTTCCGCGATCGTGAACTCGTTCTCGATCTCTTCGAGCTGATCACCGGCCTCCGCATGAACCACGCGTTCATCCGCCCCGGCGGCCTGGCCCAGGACCTGCCCATGGGCGCGATCGACCGGCTCCGCGAGTTCGTGAAGACCATGAAGAAGAACCTGCCGGAGTACGACAAGCTCGCGACCGGCAACCCCATCTTCAAGGCCCGTATGCAGGACGTCGGCTATCTCGACCTGACCGGCTGCATGGCGCTCGGCGCCACCGGCCCGATCCTCAGGTCCGCCGGACTCCCGCACGACCTGCGCAAGACCGATCCGTACTGCGGCTACGAGACCTACGACTTCGACGTGCCCACCGCGGACACCTGCGACGCCTACGGCCGCTTCCTCATCCGGCTGGAGGAGATGCGCCAGTCGCTGAGGATCGTCGAGCAGTGCCTGGAACGGCTGGAGCCCGGACCGGTCATGGTCGCCGACAAGAAGATCGCCTGGCCCGCGCAGCTCGCGCTGGGACCCGACGGACTCGGCAACTCGCTCGACCACATCAAGAAGATCATGGGCACCTCCATGGAGGCCCTGATCCACCACTTCAAGCTGGTGACCGAGGGCTTCCGGGTCCCGGCCGGGCAGACGTACACCGCCATAGAGTCCCCCAAGGGCGAACTCGGCGTGCACGTCGTCTCGGACGGCGGCACGCGCCCCTTCCGGGTCCACTTCCGCGACCCGTCCTTCACCAATCTGCAGGCCATGGCGGCGATGTGCGAGGGCGGCCAGGTCGCCGACGTCATCGTCGCCGTCGCGTCCATCGACCCCGTGATGGGAGGCGTCGACCGGTGACCGCGTCCAACCAAGAAGTCAGCCTGGGGATGCCGCAGCTCCCCGCCCCCGCCTACCCGGCCGAGGTGCTCACCCGGCTCGAAGCGGACGCGAAGGAGGTGATCGCCCGCTACCCCGGCAGCCGCTCCGCCCTCCTGCCGCTGCTGCACCTGGTGCAGTCGGAGGAGGGGTACGTCTCCCGGACGGGCATGGCCTTCTGCGCCGACCAGCTCGGACTCACCACCGCCGAGGTCACCGCGGTCGCCACCTTCTACACGATGTACCGCCGCCGGCCGAGCGGTGAGTACCAGGTCGGCGTCTGCACCAACACCCTGTGCGCGGTCATGGGCGGGGACGCCATCTTCGACCGGCTCAAGGACCACCTGGGCGTCGGCAACGACGAGACGACCGAGGACGGCAAGGTCACCCTCGAACACATCGAGTGCAACGCGGCCTGCGACTTCGCGCCCGTCGTGATGGTCAACTGGGAGTTCTTCGACAACCAGACGCCGGAGAGCGCGACGCGACTCGTCGACGACCTGATCGCCGGCCGCACCGTCGAGCCCACCCGGGGCGCTCCCCTCTGTACGTACAAGGAGACCGCCCGGATCCTGGCCGGCTTCCCCGACGAACGCCCCGGCGCCGTCGAGGCGAGCGGCGGAGCGGGCGAGGCCTCCCTGGTCGGTCTGAGGCTGGCCAGGGGCGAGGGCGCACCGCACGCGCGCGTCGTCGGACAGAGGGGCGAGACGCCCCGGGACGCACAGCCGGAGAAGGGCGCCGAGCACCTCAGCTCGCACGACGCACCGCAGCAGACCTCGGCCTCCGACCCGGAGCACCCGGCCGGGCCCGCCGCCGAGGAGGGGGAGTGATGACCTTGGCAGCCGAGATCGACAAGAACGGGACCAGCCCGGAGAAGCTCCTGGCCCCCGTCCTCTCCTCCTTCTGGGACGAGCCGGAGTCCTGGACGCTGGACACCTACCACCGCCACGACGGCTACGAGGGTCTGCGCAAGGCCCTGGCCATGGAGCCCGACGACCTCATCGCGTACGTCAAGGACTCCGGTCTGCGCGGACGCGGGGGCGCGGGCTTCCCCACCGGGATGAAGTGGCAGTTCATCCCGCAGGGCGACGGCAAGCCGCACTACCTCGTGGTCAACGCCGACGAGTCGGAGCCCGGGACCTGCAAGGACATCCCGCTCCTCTTCGCGAACCCGCACAGCCTCATCGAGGGCATCGTGATCGCCTGTTACGCGATCCGCTCCTCCCACGCCTTCATCTATCTGCGAGGCGAGGTCGTCCCCGTACTGCGGCGGCTGCACGAGGCCGTGCGCGAGGCGTACGAGGCGGGCTACCTGGGGACCGACATCCTGGGTTCCGGCCTCGACCTGGAACTCACGGTCCACGCGGGCGCCGGTGCGTACATCTGCGGTGAGGAGACCGCGCTGCTCGACTCGCTCGAAGGACGGCGCGGCCAGCCCCGGCTGCGGCCCCCCTTCCCCGCGGTCGCCGGTCTGTACGCCTGCCCCACCGTCGTGAACAACGTCGAGTCCATCGCCTCGGTTCCCGCGATCCTGAACAAGGGCAAGGACTGGTTCAAGTCGATGGGCAGCGAGAAGTCCCCGGGCTTCACGCTGTACTCGCTCAGCGGGCACGTCACCAGCCCCGGCCAGTACGAGGCCCCGCTCGGCATCACGCTGCGGCAGCTGCTCGACATGAGCGGCGGCATCCGGGCCGGGCACCGCCTGAAGTTCTGGACGCCCGGCGGCTCCTCCACCCCGATGTTCACGGACGAACACCTCGACGTCCCCCTGGACTACGAGGGCGTCGGCGCCGCCGGATCCATGCTCGGCACCAAGGCGTTGCAGTGCTTCGACGAGACCACCTGCGTGGTGCGCGCCGTCACCCGCTGGACCGAGTTCTACGCCCATGAGTCCTGCGGCAAGTGCACGCCGTGCCGTGAGGGGACGTACTGGCTGGTCCAGCTGCTCCGCGACATCGAGGCAGGCAAGGGACAGATGTCCGACCTCGACAAGCTCAACGACATCGCCGACAACATCAACGGCAAGTCGTTCTGCGCACTCGGCGACGGCGCCGCCTCGCCGATCTTCTCCTCGCTGAAGTACTTCCGCGAGGAGTACGAGCAGCACATCACCGGCAAGGGCTGCCCCTTCGACCCGGCCAGGTCGACCCTCTGGGCCGACGACAAGGACGACAAGAACGCTCACCGGGGGGTGAACGCATGACAGTCACCACGAGTGCGCCCTCCGGGGGCGGCGAGGCGGCCGTTCCGCCCGAGGACCTCGTCACGCTCACGATCGACGGCATCGAGATCAGCGTCCCCAAGGGAACCCTGGTCATCCGCGCCGCCGAGCTCCTGGGCATCGAGATCCCGCGCTTCTGCGACCACCCGCTCCTCGACCCGGCCGGCGCCTGCCGGCAGTGCATCGTCGAGGTCGAGGGCCAGCGGAAGCCGATGGCCTCCTGCACCATCACGTGCACCGACGGCATGGTCGTGAAGTCGCAGATCACCTCGCCCGTCGCGGAGAAGGCCCAGAAGGGGGTGATGGAGCTCCTGCTCATCAACCACCCGCTGGACTGCCCGGTCTGCGACAAGGGCGGCGAGTGCCCCCTGCAGAACCAGGCGATGTCGCACGGCGGCGCCGACTCCCGCTTCGACGGGAAGAAGCGCACCTTCGAGAAGCCCGTCCCCATCTCCACCCAGGTGCTCCTGGACCGCGAGCGGTGCGTGCTCTGCGCGCGCTGCACCCGGTTCTCCAACCAGGTGGCGGGTGACCCGATGATCGAGCTGATCGAGCGCGGCGCGCTCCAGCAGGTCGGTACGGGCGAGGGCGACCCCTTCGAGTCGTACTTCTCCGGGAACACCATCCAGATCTGCCCGGTCGGGGCCCTGACCTCGGCGGCGTACCGCTTCCGCTCACGGCCCTTCGACCTGGTGTCGACGCCCTCGGTGTGCGAGCACTGCGCCGGCGGCTGCGCCACCCGGACCGACCACCGGCGCGGCAAGGTCATGCGGCGGCTCGCCGCCAACGACCCCGAGGTCAACGAGGAGTGGCTCTGCGACAAGGGCCGCTTCGGCTTCCGCTACGCCCAGCAGCGCGACCGGCTCACCACGCCGCTCGTACGCAACGCGGAGGGTGTGCTGGAGCCGGCGAGCTGGCCGGAGGCGCTGGAAGCCGCGGCGGCCGGACTCTCGGGTGCGCGCGGCAGGACCGGCGTGCTCACCGGAGGACGGCTGACCGTCGAGGACGCCTACGCGTACAGCAAGTTCGCGCGGGTCGCCCTCGACACCAACGACATCGACTTCCGGGCCCGCGTCCACAGCGGGGAGGAAGCCGACTTCCTCGCCGCGCGGGTGGCCGGGCGCGGCCGAGACCTGGACGGCAGCGGGGTCACCTACACCGCGCTGGAGAAGGCGCCGGCCGTTCTGCTGGCCGGCTTCGAGTCCGAGGAGGAGGCGCCCGGCGTCTTCCTGCGGCTCCGCAAGGCCTTCCGCAAGCACGGGCAGCGGACGTTCGCACTCGCCTCGCACACCAGCCGGGGCCTGGAGAAGGCGGGCGGCACCCTGCTCCCCGCGGCTCCCGGCACCGAGACCGAGTGGCTGGACGCCCTCGCGGGCGGGGTCGGCCTGGAGGCCGAAGGCGCGGCGGCGGCCGAGGCGCTGCGCGGCGAAGGCTCCGTGATCGTGGTGGGCGAGCGGCTCGCCGCGGTGCCCGGCGGACTGACCGCCGCCCTGCGCACCGCCACGGCGACCGGCGCCGCACTGGTGTGGATCCCGCGCCGGGCCGGCGAACGCGGTGCGCTGGAGGCGGGCGCGCTCCCGTCCCTGCTGCCCGGCGGCCGCCCCGCGACGGACCCCAGGGCCAGGGAGGAGGTGGCGTCCGTCTGGGGCGTCGCCGAACTGCCCGCCCGCTTCGGCCGCGACACCGGCCAGATCGTGGAGGCAGCCGCCACCGGTGAGCTGGGCGCGCTGCTGGTCGCGGGCGTCGACCCCGAGGACCTGCCGGACCCGGCCCGCGCGATCGAGGCGCTGGACGAGGTCGGTTTCCTCGTCTCGCTGGAGCTGAGGCCCGGCGCGGTGACCGAGCGCGCCGACGTGGTGCTCCCGGTCGCCGCCGTCGCGGAGAAGCCCGGCAGCTTCCTCAACTGGGAGGGCAGGGCGCGGATGTTCGAGGCCGCGCTGAAGCCCGAGCAGCTGCCGAGGACGCTCTGCCCGACCGACGCTCGGGTGCTGCACATGCTGGCCGACGCCCTCGACGTCCACCTCGGACTGCCCGACCTGAGGGCGGCCCGCCGCGAACTAGACCGTCTCGGCGGCCGGCAGGGCGGCTACGCCGACGACCCGCGGGCGACGTCCCGCCCGGTGCCCCGGCCCGGAGACGGCGAGGCGGTCCTCGCGGGCCACCGGATGCTGCTCGACCGGGGCCGGCTCCAGGAGGGCGACGACGCGCTGGCCGGTACCCGGCACGCGGCCGTCGCCCGGCTCTCCCCGGCCACCGCCGCCGAATCAGGGGTGAAGGACGGCGATCTGCTGGCCGTCACCGGACCCGCGGGCACCACCGAACTCCCGCTGGTGGTCACCGAGATGCCGGACCGGGTGGTCTGGGTGCCGCTCAACTCCGTCGGCCGGGGCGTCCCCGCCGACACCGGCGCCCAGCCGGGCGGACTCGTCCGGATCGGTCCGGCCGCCCCGGGCTCCCACGTCGTGACTACGGAGGTAGGAGAGTGACCGGCCTCGCCCAACTCGCCGCGGCACCGCAGGGCACCGTCCTCGCCGCCGAGGACCTCTCGATGTTCGGCACCGACCCCTGGTGGCTGGTCGTCGTCAAGGCGGTGTTCTGCTTCGCCTTCCTGATGGTGACCGTGCTGTTCTCCATCGTGTGGGAGCGCAAGGTCGTCGCCTGGATGCAGCTGCGCATCGGTCCCAACCGGCACGGCCCCTGGGGCATGCTCCAGTCGCTCGCCGACGGCATCAAGCTGATGCTCAAGGAAGACGTCGTCGTCAAGCGGGCCGACAAGGTCGTCTACATCCTGGCCCCGATCGTGGCCGCCGCACCGGCGTTCATGGCGATCGCGGTGATCCCGTTCGGCCCGTCCGGCAACGAGGTCTCGATCTTCGGCCACCGTACGACGATGCAGCTGACCGACCTGCCGATCGCGATGCTGTACATCCTCGCGGTCGCGTCCGTCGGCATCTACGGCATCGTGCTGGCCGGCTGGTCCTCCGGATCGACGTACCCGCTGCTCGGTGGTCTGCGCTCCTGCGCCCAGATGATCAGCTACGAGATCGCGATGGGCGCCGCGTTCGCCTCGGTGTTCCTCTACTCGGGCTCGATGTCGACGTCGGAGATCGTGGCCGCGCAGGAGGACCGCTGGTTCGTCCTGCTGCTGCCGGTCTCCTTCATCATCTACATCATCACGATGGTCGGTGAGACCAACCGCGCCCCGTTCGACATGCCGGAGTCCGAGGGCGACCTGGTCGGCGGCTTCAACACCGAGTACTCCTCGATCAAGTTCGCGATGTTCATGCTCGCCGAGTACGTCAACATGGTCACCGTCTCCGCGGTCTCCGTGACCCTCTTCCTGGGCGGCTGGCGGGCTCCGTACCCGGTCAGCACCTTCTGGGAGGGCGCGAACCACGGCTGGTGGCCGATGCTCTGGTTCGTCATCAAGGTGCAACTGCTCCTCTTCTTCTTCATCTGGCTGCGCGGCACCCTGCCCCGCGTCCGCTACGACCAGCTGATGAAGCTCGGCTGGAAGGTCCTGATCCCGGTCTCGGTGGTCTGGCTGATGCTGGTCGCAACCGTGAGGGCGCTGAACAACGAGGGCTACGACTACTCGAAGATCCTGCTGTACGTCGCCGGAGCCGTGATCGCGGTCCTGCTGATCTCCTTCGTCGCCGACATGTTCCGCGACCGGAAGGCCAAGGCCGCCGAGGAGGCGGCCGGACCGGAGCCCGCGTTCGACCCGATGGCGGGCGGATATCCCGTGCCGCCGCTGCCGGGGCAGTCCCTGCCGCCGGTGCCGCGCCGCAGGCCGCGACGCGAGCGGGAGCTCGTTGTCAGTGGCGGGCCGGATACTCGGAGTGACGACCAGGTGGGTGCCGGAAGTTCGAGCGACGGAAGGGAGGCTGACGGTGTCTGAGTCATCAGAACCCTCAGGGGAGAAGTTCCAGAATCCTGTGGCCGGCTTCGGCGTGACCTTCAAGGCCATGTTCAAGAAGCGGCTCACGGAGCAGTACCCGGAAACGCAGAAGGTGACAGCGCCGCGCTTCCACGGCCGGCACCAGCTCAACCGCCACCCGGACGGGCTGGAGAAGTGCGTCGGCTGCGAGCTCTGCGCCTGGGCGTGTCCGGCGGACGCGATCTACGTGGAGGGCGCGGACAACACGGACGAGGAGCGCTACTCCCCGGGAGAGCGTTACGGCCGCGTCTACCAGATCAACTACGCACGCTGCATCCTGTGCGGGCTCTGCATCGAGGCGTGCCCCACCCGGGCACTGACCATGACCAACGACTTCGAGCTCGCCAACACCACCCGCGAGAGCCTCATCTACACCAAGGACGAGCTGCTCGCGGGGCTCGAGGACGGCATGGTCGACAGCCCGCACGCGATCTTCCCCGGCATGGACGAACAGGACTACTACCGCGGTCTGGTGACCGAGGCCGCTCCCGGCACGGAGCGCCAGGTCGCCGTCTCCAAGGGAGAAGCGGACAAGGAGGTGGACGCATGACCTCCACCCTGGCCGCAGCGGCCACCGCCACCTCGACCGGCGAGGCCGTCCAGTTCTGGATCCTCGGCACCGTCGCCGTCATCGGCGCCCTCTCCACCGTCCTGATGAAGAAGGCGGTGCACAGCGCGCTGTCGCTCGCCGGCACCATGATCGTGCTGGCGGTCTTCTACCTCGCCAACGGCGCCTACTTCCTGGGCATCGTCCAGGTGGTCGTCTACACCGGCGCGATCATGATGCTGTTCCTCTTCGTGGTCATGCTCGTCGGCGTCACGGCGGCGGACTCCCTCAAGGAGACGCTGAAGGGCCAGCGCTGGCTGGCCGCCGCCTGCGGACTGGGCTTCGGCATCCTGCTGATCGCCGGCATCGGGCAGGCGTCGCTCACGTCCTTCAACGGTCTGGGAGCGGCGAACGCCCGGCACGGCGGAAACGTCGAGGGCCTCGCCAACCTCATCTTCACCAAGTACGTCTTCGCGTTCGAGATCACCGGGGCCCTGCTCATCACGGCGACCGTCGGCGCGATGCTGCTCACGCACCGCGAGCGCACCGAACGCGCCAAGACACAGCGCGAGCTCTCCCAGGAGCGGGTGCGCGGCAGTCATCTGCCGCCGCTGCCGGCCCCCGGCGTCTACGCCCGGCACAACGCCGTGGACATCGCGGGTCTGCTCCCGGACGGCACCCCGTCCGAGCTCACCGTCATGCAGACGCTGCGGCAGCGCGGCCAGATCCGCGATGTGTCCAGCGAGTCGCTCGCCGACCTCAAGGCGCTGGAACAACGCTCCGGGGAGCGGCTCGGCCGTGACCGCGGACCAGCCCGTGACCAGGTGGAAGAAGAGGAGGAGGTCGCCAAGTGAATCCCGTCAACTACCTCTACCTCGCGGCCCTTTTGTTCACGATCGGCGCCTCCGGCGTGCTGATCAGGCGGAACGCGATCGTGGTGTTCATGTGCGTCGAGCTCATGCTCAACGCCTGCAACCTCGCGCTCGTCGCGTTCTCCCGGATGCACGGCAACCTCGACGGCCAGATCATCGCGTTCTTCACGATGGTCGTCGCCGCCGCGGAGGTCGTCATCGGGCTCGCGATCATCGTGTCGCTCTTCCGCTCCCGCCACTCGGCCTCGGTCGACGACGCCAGCCTGATGAAGCTGTAAGGGGTCGGAATCGTGGAAAACCTGATTGCGCTGCTGGTCGCGGCGCCCCTGCTCGGAGCGGCGGTCCTGCTCTGCGGCGGACGCCGGCTCGACCGGGCCGGACACTGGATCGGCACGGTGCTCGCCGCCGCGTCGTTCGTCATCGGTGTCGTGCTCTTCACCGACATGCTCGGCAAGGGTGCCGAGGACCGCGCCCTGCACCAGAAGCTGTTCAGCTGGATCCCCGTCGAGGGGTTCCAGGCCGATGTGGCCTTCCAGCTCGACCAGCTGTCGATGACGTTCGTCCTGCTGATCACGGGTGTGGGCACGCTGATCCACATCTACTCCATCGGCTACATGGAGCACGACGAGCGCCGCCGCCGCTTCTTCGGCTATCTGAATCTCTTCCTCGCGGCGATGCTGATCCTGGTCATCGCCGACAACTACCTCCTGCTGTACGTCGGGTGGGAGGGCGTCGGTCTGGCGTCGTACCTGCTCATCGGCTTCTGGCAGCACAAGCCCAGCGCGGCCACCGCCGCCAAGAAGGCCTTCCTGGTCAACCGCGTCGGCGACATGGGCCTGTCCATCGCGATCATGCTGATGTTCACCACCTTCGGCACGTTCGCCTTCGGGCCGGTGCTGGAGGCGACCGGCGACACGAGCGAGGGCAAGCTCACCGCGATCGGCCTGATGCTGCTCCTGGCCGCCTGCGGCAAGTCGGCCCAGGTGCCGCTGCAGTCCTGGCTCGGTGACGCGATGGAGGGCCCGACCCCGGTCTCGGCCCTCATCCACGCCGCCACCATGGTCACCGCCGGCGTCTACCTCATCGTCCGTTCCGGCGCGATCTTCAACGCCGCACCGGACGCGCAGATGGTGGTCGTGGTCGTCGGTGCCGTCACGCTCCTCTTCGGAGCGATCGTCGGTTGCGCGAAGGACGACATCAAGAAGGCGCTCGCCGGGTCGACGATGTCGCAGATCGGCTACATGATCCTCGCCGCGGGCCTCGGCCCCATCGGCTACGTCTTCGCGATCATGCACCTGGTGACGCACGGCTTCTTCAAGGCCGGGCTCTTCCTCGGCGCCGGTTCGGTCATGCACGGCATGAACGACGAGGTGGACATGCGGAAGTACGGCGGCCTGCGGAAGTACATGCCGGTCACCTTCGTCACCTTCGGCCTCGGGTATCTCGCGATCATCGGATTCCCCGGCCTGTCCGGCTTCTTCTCCAAGGACATGATCATCGAGGCTGCCTTCGCCAAGGGCGGCACCGAGGGCTGGATCCTCGGCTCCGTCACCCTGCTGGGCGCCGCGATCACCGCGTTCTACATGACGCGCGTGATGCTGCTGACGTTCTTCGGCGAGAAGCGCTGGCAGCCCGACGCACAGGGCCACGAGCCGACGCCGCACGAGTCCCCGAAGTCGATGACGATCCCGATGATCGTGCTGGCCTTCGGGTCGGTCTTCGCCGGAGGCTTCTTCTCCATCGGTGACCGCTTCATGCACTGGCTGGAGCCCGTCACCGGACACGACCACGGACACGCCCCGGTCAGCGCGACCACCGTCACCGCCGCCACCATGGTGGTGCTCGTCATCGGTGTCGCGATCGCCTGGGCCATGTACGGGCGCAAGCCCGTGCCCGCCGTCGCCCCGCGCGGCTCCCTGCTCACCAGGGCGGCCCGCCGGGACCTCCTCCAGGACGACTTCAACCACGTGGTCCTGGTCCGCGGCGGCGAACACCTCACCCGCTCCCTGGTCTACGTCGACCACACCCTGGTCGACGGTGTCGTCAACGGCACGGCCGCCTCGATGGGCGGGCTGTCCGGCCGGCTGCGCAAGCTGCAGAACGGCTATGCCCGCTCCTACGCGGTCTCGATGTTCGGCGGTGCGGCGGTCCTCATCGCCGCGACCCTGCTGATGAGGGCGGTCTGATCCCATGTCCTTTCCCCTCCTGACAGCGACGGCGGCGCTCCCGGCGATCGGCGCGATCGCCACCGCCGCCGTCCCGGCCGCCCGGCGCACCGCGGCCAAGTGGCTGGCCCTGACCGTCTCGCTGGCGACGCTCGTGCTCGCGGGCATCGTGTTCGCCCGCTTCGAACCGGGCGGCGACCGCTATCAGCTCACCGAATCGCACGCCTGGATCAAGGACTTCGGCGTCCGGTACGAACTGGGCGTGGACGGCATCGGGGTGGCGCTCCTCGCGCTCACCGCGCTGCTGATCCCCTTCGTGATCCTGGCGGGCTGGCACGACGCCGACCCCCTGGAGACGAACTCCTCGCGCTGGCGTCCCACGCAGGGTTTCTTCGCCCTGATCCTGATGGTGGAAGCGATGGTGGTCCTCTCCTTCGTGGCCACCGACGTCTTCCTCTTCTACATCCTCTTCGAAGCCATGCTCATCCCGATGTACTTCCTCATCGGCGGCTTCGGGGACCGGGCGCACTCGGGCAGCGACGAGAACGCCGCGGCGCAGCGCAGCTACGCGGCGGTGAAGTTCCTCCTCTACAACCTGGCCGGCGGGCTCATCATGCTGGCCGCCGTCATCGGGCTCTACGTCGTGGCGGGGAGCTTCTCGCTCTCCGAGATCGCCGAGGCCCGGGCCAACGGCTCGCTGGACATGGCGACCTCCACCGAGCGGTGGCTGTTCCTCGGCTTCTTCTTCGCCTTCGCGGTGAAGGCCCCGCTGTGGCCGCTGCACACCTGGCTGCCCAACGCCATGGGAGAGGCGACCACGCCGGTCGCCGTCCTGATCACCGCGGTCGTCGACAAGGTCGGCACCTTCGCGATGCTCCGCTTCTGCCTCCAGCTGTTCCCGGAGGCCAGCAAGTGGGCGACGCCGGTGATCATCGTCCTGGCGCTGATCTCCATCGTTTACGGTGCCCTGCTCGCCGTCGGCCAGCGCGACATCAAGAGGCTGATCGCCTACGCGTCGATCTCCCACTTCGGCTTCATCGTGCTCGGCATCTTCGCGATGACGAGCCAGGGCCAGTCGGGCGCCACGCTCTACATGGTCAACCACGGTCTCTCGACGGCCGCGCTGATGCTGGTCGCAGGATTCCTGATCACCCGGCGGGGTTCGCGCCTCATCGCCGACTACGGCGGGGTGCAGAAGGTGGCGCCCGTTCTGGCGGGAACCTTCCTCATCGGCGGCCTGGCCACGCTCTCGCTGCCCGGTCTGGCCCCGTTCGTCAGTGAGTTCCTGGTCCTGGTCGGAGCGTTCAGCGCGTATCCGGTGGCGGGCATCATCGCCACCGTCGGCATCGTGCTCGCCGCGCTCTACGTCCTCGTCCTCTACCAGCGGACGATGACGGGACCGGTCAGGGAGGGGATCGGGGGCATGCCCGACCTCAAGGTCCGTGAGCTGGCGGTGGCCCTTCCGCTGATCGCCCTGCTGATCTTCCTGGGCGTCTTCCCGAAGCCGCTCACCGAGGTCGTCAACCCGGCGGTCCAGCACACCATGCACGACGTACAGAAGAAGGACCCCCAGCCCGAGGTGGAGGCCGCCAAGTGAGCGCAACAGCTGTCCACAGCCTGTGGACGACGGCGAGCGGGGTGACATCGGCTGCCCCGGGCGACAAGTTCACCGCCCCGACCATCGAGTACGCCCAGCTGGCACCCGTCCTGATCGTGGTCGGTGCGGCCGTCATCGGGATCCTGGTGGAGGCGTTCGTCCCGCGACGGGCCCGCTACACCACCCAGGTGCTCCTGACGGTCGTCGCGATCGCCGCCGCGTTCGCCGCGGTGGTGGGACTCGCCGCCGACGGGTACGCCACGAAGAACGCGCACATCGCCGCGATGGGCGCGGTCGCCGTCGACGGACCCGCCCTGTTCCTCCAGGGCACCATCCTGCTGGTCTCCGTGGTCTCCGTCTTCACGTTCGCCGAGCGGCGCCTCGACCCGGCCTCGCACGGCAACCGGGTGGACTCCTTCGCAGCGCAGGCCGGTTCGGTGCCCGGCAGCGAGGGGGAGAAGGCAGCGGTCAAGGCGGGATTCACCACCACCGAGGTCTTCCCGCTGGCCCTCTTCTCCGTGGCGGGCATGCTGGTCTTCCCGGCGGCCAACGACCTCCTGACGCTCTTCGTGGCGCTCGAGGTCTTCTCGCTCCCGCTCTACCTCCTCTGCGCCGTCGCCCGCCGCAAGCGGCTGATGTCGCAGGAAGCCGCCGTGAAGTACTTCCTGCTCGGCGCCTTCTCCTCGGCCTTCCTGCTCTTCGGGATCGCCCTGCTCTACGGCTACGCGGGCACCGTCTCGTACGCGGGCATCGCGAACGTCGTGGACGGCAGCGTCCAGCAGATCGACCCGGCGCTCGCCTCGACCATGGGCAATGACGCGCTGCTGCTCATCGGCGGCGCGATGATCCTCATGGGTCTGCTCTTCAAGGTCGGCGCGGTCCCGTTCCACATGTGGACCCCGGACGTCTACCAGGGAGCACCGACCCCGGTCACCGGCTTCATGGCGGCCGCCACGAAGGTCGCCGCGTTCGGCGCGCTGCTGCGCCTGCTGTACGTGGTGCTGCCCGGCCTCACCTGGGACCTGCGCCCCGTCATGTGGGGTGTCGCGATCGTCACGATGCTGGGCGGGGCGATCGTCGCGATCACCCAGACCGACATCAAGCGGCTCCTGGCCTACTCCTCGATCGCACACGCGGGCTTCATCCTCGCGGGTGTCATCGCGGCCAGCCCGGAAGGCGTCTCCTCGGTCCTCTTCTACCTCGGGGTGTACTCCTTCGTGACGGTCGGCGCCTTCGCCGTCGTCACCCTGGTGCGGGACGCCGGCGGCGAGGCGACCCATCTGTCGAAGTGGGCCGGTCTCGGCCGGCGCTCGCCGCTGACCGCGGCGGTCTTCGCCGTGTTCCTGCTGTCCTTCGCCGGTATTCCGCTCACCTCGGGCTTCTCCGGCAAGTTCGCCGTGTTCAAGGCGGCGGCGGACGGCGGTGCGGGCGGCCTCGTCGTGGTCGGTGTGATCTCGTCGGCCATCGCCGCGTTCTTCTACATCCGGGTCATCGTCCTGATGTTCTTCAGCGAGCCGAAGGCGGACGGCCCCACGGTCGCCGTCCCGTCCCCGCTGACGATGACCACGATCGCTGTCGGAGTCGCCGTGACCCTGGTCCTCGGCCTGGCCCCGCAGTACTTCCTCGACCTGGCGACCCAGGCGGGCGTGTTCGTGCGGTAACCGGAAGAACGCACTGCGACGCCGGACGGGCCTTGGAAAGTCAAGCCCGTCCGGCGTTGTCGTAGGCGGCGCCTATGGTTGCCGGTGACGGGTGAAGACGGACGGACGGGCGCGACCATGAGTGTGACGACCGAGAGCGCTGCGCAGCAGACGCTGCACCGGGTGTTCGGGTACGAGGCGTTCCGCGGCGAGCAGGGCGCGGTCATCGAGCATGTCGTCGAGGGCGGCGACGCGGTGGTGCTCATGCCCACCGGCGGTGGCAAATCCCTCTGCTACCAGATTCCCGCCCTGGTCAGGCCCGGCACCGGCGTCGTGATCTCCCCGCTGATCGCGCTCATGCAGGACCAGGTGGACGCCCTGCGCGCGCTCGGTGTCCGCGCGGGCTTCATGAACTCCACGCAGGACTTCGACGAGCGCCGCTCGATGGAGGCCCAGTTCGTCGCCGGTGAGCTCGACGTGCTGTATCTGGCCCCGGAGCGGCTGCGCCTCGACTCGACGCTCGCGCTGCTGGCCCGCGGCGAGATCTCCGTCTTCGCCATCGACGAGGCCCACTGCGTCGCCCAGTGGGGCCACGACTTCCGCCCCGACTACCTGGCCCTGTCGGTGCTGGGCGAGCGCTGGCCCGACGTACCCCGTATCGCGCTGACGGCCACGGCGACCGACGCCACGCACCGGGAGATCACCCAGCGGCTGGGCATGCCCGAGGCCAGGCACTTCGTGGCCAGCTTCGACCGGCCCAACATCCAGTACCGCATCGTGGGGAAGTCCGACCCGAAGAAGCAGCTGCTGACCTTCCTCAAGGAGGAGCACGCGGGGGACGCCGGCATCGTCTACTGCCTCTCGCGCAACTCCACGGAGAAGACCGCCGAGTACCTCTGCCGCAACGGCATCGAGGCCGTGCCGTACCACGCGGGTCTGGACGCCGGCACGCGCGCCGCCCACCAGTCGCGTTTCCTGCGTGAGGAGGGCCTGGTCGTCGTCGCGACCATCGCGTTCGGCATGGGTATCGACAAGCCCGATGTGCGTTTCGTCGCCCACCTCGACCTGCCCAAGTCCGTCGAGGGGTACTACCAGGAGACGGGCCGCGCGGGCCGTGACGGGGCACCGTCCACGGCCTGGATGGCGTACGGCCTCCAGGACGTCGTCCAGCAGCGCAAGCTGATCCAGGGCGGTGAGGGCGACGAGGCGTTCCGGCGCCGGGCGGCTTCGCACCTCGACTCGATGCTGGCGCTCTGCGAGACCGTGCAGTGCCGCCGGGCCCAGCTCCTGACGTACTTCGGCCAGGAGCCCGGCGCCGAGACCTGCGGCAACTGCGACACCTGCCTGACCCCGCCGGAGACCTGGGACGGCACCGTGGTCGCCCAGAAGCTGCTGTCGACCGTGGTCCGGCTGAAGCGGGAGCGGAACCAGAAGTTCGGGGCCGGCCAGATCATCGACATCCTGCTGGGCCGCCGTACGGCCAAGGTCATCCAGTTCGACCACGACCAGCTCACGGTCTTCGGTATCGGCGAGGAGCTGGCCGAGGCGGAGTGGCGGGGCGTGGTGCGCCAGCTCCTCGCCCAGGGGCTGCTCGCCGTCGAGGGCGAGTACGGCACGCTGGTGCTGACCGAGGAGAGCGGGTCCGTGCTCGGCCGGGAGCGCGAGGTGCTGCTGCGCAAGGAGCCGAAGAAGCCCACGACCCGCTCCGGCGGCTCGGGCGAGCGCAAGGCCAAGTCGGCGGCGGCCGTGGCCGACCTCCCGGCGGAGGCCGTCCCGGTCTTCGAGGCGCTGCGCGCCTGGCGCGGTGCCCAGGCGAAGGAGCTGGGCCTCCCGGCGTACGTGATCTTCCACGACGCGACGCTGCGCGAGATCGCCGCACTGCGCCCGACGAACCTGGCGGAGCTGGGAGGGGTCAGCGGCCTCGGCGAGAAGAAGCTGGCGACGTACGGCGAGGGCGTGCTGGAGGTGCTGGCGGGGCTGGGAGACACGGCCCCCGCCGCCGCTCCGGAGCCGAAGCCGGCGGCGGCCCCCGCACCGGTGCCACCCGCTCGGACCCCGGTCCAGGAGGCGGACCCGGAGTTCGGCTGGGACGAGGAGCCGCCGGAGTTCGAGTGAGCCGGGGCCGGGTCTACTCCGGCTTCGCCGCCCGTCGGCGCGAGACGATCGCGGTCAGGTCGAGATCGACGGTGAAGGGAGTGGACACCTTCATCCGGTCGTGGAAGATCCCGGTGGAGGTGTAGGCGCCGGTGGCGGGCTCCAGCTCGAAGACGTACACGACCGCCCGGCCGTCCTGGTTCTCCACCCGCCAGTAGTGCGGGATCCTCGCGCGCGCGTACTTCACGGGTTTGGTCTCCCGGTCACGGGTGACGGACTCGTCCGACACGACCTCGATCGCGAGCAGCACACTGCTCGCGGGGAACCGTGTCTGCCGCAGACTCTCGACCGCGTCCGCGCGCACGATGACCACATCGGGTTCGGGCCGGTTCTGGAAGTCGATGTCGATGGTGAACTCTCGGACGACCTCCAGCTCAGGCGGTGCCGGCGACTCAAGCTGCCGTTCGAAGAAGCTGACCGCCCGTGTATGGAACAACGTCTGCGGACTCACGAAAACCAGACTCCCGTCGATCAGCTCCGTATGCGGAGGCAGATTCGGGAGTGTGTCCAGGTCATCGGCGGTCCAGCCGCCCACGGGCGGAACCGCCCATCGCGGCTCCGGGGCCTCGGGTTCGATGCTCATCAGTGCTCCCATGCGACGGAGTCTCGCGGGTGCGTCCAGCGTATCCGCCGACAACCCGATCAAGCCCACCCGCACGTGTGCACGACTCACGCGTCGTTGACCACCGCTCCCCTAGCCGCGTACGCCCGCACGTCCGCGTCCTGGTCCGTGAGCACCCCGGCCAGGGCCTCCCGGGCCGCCTCGTGGGCCGTGTGGTGGAGCAGCGCCAGCACCCCGGCCTTGCGTACGTCGGCGTTCGGGTCGGCCAACGCCCCCGCCAGCGCCGCGACAGCCGGAACAGGATCGGCCGAGGCGAGCGCCGTCGCCGCCCCCGCCCGGACCTGCCAGGCCGGATCGGTGAGGGCCGCGACCGCCCTGGCGGCGAACGGCTGAGGGCACCCCGTCGCCGCCAGCGCGCCCAGCGCCGCCGCTCGCACCAACAGGTCCGGGTCGTCGAGCAGCGGGGCCAGCGGTTCCGGGCCCGGGGAGCGGGTGGCCGCCAGCCCCTTCGCGACGGCCACCCGGACCTCCCGGGACGGGTCGGACACCGCCCCGGCGAGCAGACCGGTGGCGTCCACCGAGACCAGGGCGCTCACCGTGTGGATCCGTACGTCGATGTCGGGGTCGCCGAGCGTGCCCGCGAACAGTTCCGCGTCGCCCAGTCGCAGCGCACGCAGGGTGTCCAGCGCGGTGGACCGCACCACCGGGTCGTCCGAGCCCAGCGCCGCCACCAGCGGCTCGCGCAGGGCCGGTTCGGCCGGTAGCACCTCCACCAGCTCCCGCAAGGAGGCGGCGGCCGCCGCCCGCACCGACGGGGCGGGGTCCGCGAGCGTGGCGGCCAGCGCGGGCCCCGCGCCCTCCGGCGTCGACTCGCTCAGCGCGGCCACGGCGGCCCGCCGCACCGCCGGGTCCCCGTCGGCCAGATACGGCGCGAGCTCCGGAAGCTCCGGCTGATGGTCCTCGGCCAGCGCCAGCAGCTCCAGGATGCGGGGCGAGGGCCCGGCAGAAGTGGAGACGGCGACCCCGGGGCGCACGGGCGCCGTCGAGCCGGAGGGGGCGGACTCCCGTGCCCCGGCCGTCGCCACCTGCTCCGCCTCGACCTCGCCGAGCTCCCGCGAGACCCCGCCCACCGGGTCGAAACCCTCCACCGGCACGAGATACGGCGCCACCGGCCGGGCCGTGAACTCCATCGCCCCGGAAGCGGACTTACGCAGGTCCAGGTGGTGGAACCAGTCCGTGTCGTCGCGCTCCGGATGGTCCGTACGCTCGTGGTACAGCCCCCAGCGGGACTCCGTGCGGGCCAGGGAGGAGCGGGCCGCCATCTCCGCGCAGTCCCGGATGAAGCTCACCTCCGCGCACCGCATCAGCTCGTGCGGGGTCGTCGCCCCCATCTCCCCGATGTCCGTACGCATCCGCTCGAAGGACTCCAGCGCCAGCGAGAGCCGCGCCCCCGACTTGGGCGGCGCCACATAGTCGTTCACGAACCGGCGCAGCTTGTATTCGACCTGGGTCTGCGGAGGCCCCTCCGGATTGCGCAGCGGCCGGTAGATCAGCTCATGGGCCTCGCGGAGCTGTGCTTCGGGGAGTTCGCCCTCGTACGCCGTGTACCGCGACGCGTCGGCGCCCGCCAGATCGCCGTAGACGAACGCGCCGATCATGTAGTTGTGCGGGACGCAGGCCAGGTCCCCGGCCGCGTAGAGGCGTGGCACCGTCGTGCGGGCCTGGTCGTCGACGCGGACGCCGGAGGCCGAGTGGCCGCCGCACAGGCCGATCTCGGAGATGTGCATCTCGATGTCGTGCGTGCGGTAGTCATGGCCCCGGTTCGCGTGGAACGTGCCACGCGTCGGCCGTTCCGTGGTGTGCAGGATGCCCTCCAGGGCGCTGACGGACTCCTCGGGGAGGTGGCTCAGCTTGAGATAGACCGGCCCCCGGTCCGAGGCGACCTCCGCCGCGAACTCGGACATCATCTGCCCCGACCAGTAGTCGGAGTCGACGAACCGCTCGCCGTGCCGGTTCACCTGGTAGCCCCCGAAGGGGTTGGCGACGTAGGCGCAGGCCGGACCGTTGTAGTCCTTGATCAGCGGGTTGATCTGGAAGCACTCGATCCCGGTGAGCTCGGCGCCGGCGTGGTACGCCATGGCGTAGCCGTCACCCGCGTTGGTCGGGTTCTCGTACGTGCCGTAGAGGTAGCCGGACGCGGGCAGTCCGAGCCGGCCGCACGGCCCGGTGGCCAGCACGACGGCGCCGGCGCGGACCGTGACGAACGCTCCGGTACGGGTGTTGAAGGCCGCCGCCCCGATCGCCCTGCCGTCGTCACCGGTGAGGATCCGGACCGGCATCACCCGGTTCTCGATCCGGATCCGTTCCCGCATCTCCCGGCGCCGCAACTGCCGGTAGAGGACCTTCTTGACGTCCTTCCCCTCGGGCATCGGCAGGACGTACGAGCCGGAGCGGTGCACCTGGCGCACGGCGTACTCCCCGTGCTCGTCCTTCTCGAACTTCACCCCGTACGACTCCAGCCGCCGCACCATTCCGTAGCCGCGCACGGCGGTCTGCCGGACGGTCGACTGATCGACGATGCCGTCGTTGGCCCGGGTGATCTCGGCGACGTAGTCGTCGGGTTCGGCCCGGCCCGGGATCACCGCGTTGTTCACGCCGTCCATGCCCATGGCGAGGGCGCCCGAGTGCCGGACGTGCGCCTTCTCCAGCAGCAGGACCGAGGAGCCGTGCTCGGCGGCGGTGAGCGCGGCCATCGTGCCGGCCGTGCCGCCCCCGACGACCAGTACGTCGCAGGAGAGTTCCTCGGCGTCGGCGAGGGCGGGGATCTGCACGGTCATGCCTTTCAGTGGGCGGGAGTGAGCGATTCGAGGACCTCGCGGCGCAGCGCGACGGTCGCCGGGTCGGCATGCGCGGCGCGTTCGCGCGGACGCGGTACGTCCAGGACACGGCCGGTGGGCAGCAGCGCGACGCGGTCGCCGAGGAACAGCGCCTCGTCCACGTCGTGCGTGACGAAGACGACCGTGGCTCCCGTGCCCTGGAGGACGTCGACGAGCAGCTGCTGCATCCCGGCCCTGGTCTGGGCGTCCAGGGCGCCGAACGGCTCGTCCATCAGGACCGCGCGGGGCCCGGCCGCCAGGGCCCGGGCCAGCTGGACGCGCTGGCGCTGGCCGCCGGAGATCCGGTGCGGGAGCTTGGCGCCGTGCTCGTCCAGGCCGACCCGGGCCAGCCAGGCCTCGGCGCGTGCCCGGCGTTCGGCGCGTGGAACCCCCCTGATGGCAAGCGGCAGCTCGACGTTGGCCCGCACCGTGCGCCACGGCAGCAGGGCGTCGTCCTGGAAGACGAGGGCCCGTTCGGCGCGGGGCGCGGTGATCGCCTCGCCGTCCTGGGCGGCCTCGCCGCCGAGGACGGGCAGCAGTCCGGCCAGGGTGCGCAGCAGGGTGGACTTGCCACAGCCGGACGGGCCGACGACCGCGAGGATCTCACCGGGTACGACATCGAGGTCGATGCCCTCCAGGACGGGGGCCCCGGCCCTGCCCAGCACGGCACCGCGCAGGGTGAGCCGGACGCCTCGGGACGTGGTGGTGGTCATGGGTGCACCCGCTCCTTCGCCAGGGGGACCGGTCCGGCGGCCGGGGACACGGGCCCGCGGTGCCGTACGGGGGACGGCGGACGGCTCTCCGTGCGCGGCAGCCACCGTGTGAGCCGGCGGCCCAGCAGCTCCACCGCCGTCGAGGTGATCCAGCCGAGCAGGCCGATCGTGGCCATGCCGACGAAGACCCCCGGATAGTCGACGACCGTGTAGTCCTGCCAGGTGCGGTAGCCGACCCCGTACTCGCCGGAGATCATCTCGGCGGAGATCACACAGATCCACGACACCCCGATGCCGACGGAGAGCCCGCCGAGGATGCCGGGGAGCGCGCCGGGCAGGACGACGGAGCCGAGGATCCGCCACCGGCCGCCGCCCATGGTCAGGACCGCCTCCTCCCACACCGGGGTGAGAGCGCGCACCGCGTGCCGGGTGGAGACCATGACGGGGAAGAACGCGGCGGTGCAGGTGATGAAGACGATGCCCTGCTCGTTGCTGGGGAAGAGCAGGATCGCCACGGGCACCAGGGCGATCGCCGGGACCGGGCGGATCACTTCGAGGACGGGGCCCAGCAGGTCCGAGGCGATCCGGGACCGTGCGACGGCCGTGCCGACCGTGATGCCGAGGACGGCGGCCAGCGCGAAACCGGTGACGATCCGGGTCAGGCTGTCGGTGAGGTCCTGCCAGTACGCGTCGCTGCCGAGCCGGTCCGCGAAGGCCCGGGCCACATCGGTGACCGTGGGGAACTGCTCGAAGCGCAGCCACACACTGACGTCGTAGGTGGTCAGTAGCTGCCAGATGCCCAGCGCGGCCACCAGTGACAGGGCCCGCAGCGCGGCCGACCACCCCCGCCCGCTCATGAGGCGCGGGCCAGTTCGAGCGCGGTGGCGTACGGGACGATACGTGCGCCGGGGTGTGCGGCGGCGTCCGCGCGGGCCGCGGACCCGGTGACGTACGGCCTCAGCTCCGGGCCGTCCGACACCCAGACGGCCCGGTCCGCGAACCACAGGGTCCCGGTGGCCGCGTCGGGGACGTACGCGGCGCGGACCCTGCCCCTGTGCCCGGCGGTGTGGCGCAGGACCTCGGCGGGAGTGGCGAACGCCGACGTGGTGTCCTCGCCCTTCAGCCAGACCTCCCCGCCCCGTGCGGCGGGCGGGCCGGCGGCCCGTGCCTCGGCGTAGGCGGAGCCGTACACCCGCTTCACGTACCGCTCGTCGACGAAGTCGTCGACGTCGACGTCCCCGACCAGCTTCGCCGAACGCAGCACCGGGACGTCCTTCTTGAGCGCCGCGACCAGGGCGGGCTTCACCGTGGTGTCGAAGGTGGCGATGCCCTGGGCGCCGTTGTAGAGGTGGACGACCTCGGCGGGGAGCCCGGTCGCCTTCGCCACCGACTCGGAGGCCGCCACCGGGTGCTCGTGCAGATACTCCGTCGCCCGGCCCTGCGCCCGGAGGAAGTCCTCCAGCACGGCGGGCCTCCTCTTCGCGAAGTCCTCGACGACGGTGACCCCGTGGAAGGTCGGAAGATTCAGCTCCGCCCCGTCGTAGAGGGCCTTCGCCCTGCCCTGGAAGGCCAGCAGCCCGGGCCACGCCACGAACTGCGACAGTGCGTCGGCGCTGCCGGCCTGGAGCGCCGACGCCCCCACGGCGGGCTGCTGGTTGAGCTTGCGGATGTCCTTCTCGGGGTCGAGCCCGGCCTGCTGGAGCGCCCGGACGAGCGTCCCGTCGGCGGCCGAACCGACGCTCGTGGAGACCTTCTTCCCGCGCAGGTCCTCCAGGGAGCGGAGCCCGGAATCCGGCCCGGTCACCACGGTGTTGAGGCCGCCGCGCAGGTTGTAGCCGGTCACCGAGACCATCTTGGTCGGACGGTTCAGCTGCTTCCCGCGCGCCGCGTTGATCAGCAGCGGGAAGTCGCCCATCGAGCCGATGTCGATCTTTCCCGCGGTCATCTGGGCGGTGATCGGGGCGCCGGTCGCGTAGTCCTGCCACTTCACCTCGTACGTGACGCCGTCCCGCTCGCCGCGGGCGCGCAGCTCGTCCTCGAAGTAGCCGAGCGAGCGCAGCAGGGTGCCCGCCGTGACGGTGTTGATGGTCCTGGACTGATAGCCGACGGTCACCGTGACCGTGTCGTCGTCACCCGCGCTCGCCTCGCCGCCGCAGCCCGCCGTGAGCGGGACGAGCAGGGCGGAGGTCAGCAGGGCGCCGGCGCGGATTGCCGTGCGTCGCATGGGAGGAGGGGCCTTTCACCGGAGGAGGTAGGGCATGTTGACCGTGACCGCGTCGGTGGGACACCGGGCCGCGCACGGGCCGCAGTACCAGCACTCGTCGACGTGCATGTACGCCTTGCCGCTGTCCGGGTGGATGGCCAGGGAGTCGAGCGGACACATGTCGACGCAGAGGGTGCAGCCGTCGATGCACTTGGACTCGTCGATGGTCACGGGCACGTCGGCCCGCTGGGGCGCCAGAGGCATGGCGGTCTCCAGGAAAGAGGGGGAGGAAGGGGTTCAGTCGGCCCTGTGCAGCAGGCCGCTCATGCTGATGCGGTCACCGCGGAACCGGATGAACTCCAGGTCCACGGGCCGCCCGTCACAGAGATGGGTGAGGCGTTCCAGCATCAGGACGGCGGCGCCGTGCGGGGTCTCCAGGACGGCGGCGGAGTGCGCGTCGGCGTTGACGGCCTCCATGGTGATCTCGGCGGTGCCGAGCGGCCGGCCGGTCAGGGACTCCAGCAGCCGGAAGACGTCGGTGTTCTCCAGGTCGCACCCCAGCAGCCCGGCCCCGATGTCCATCGGGATGTACGTGAGGTCGAGCGACAGCGGCAGCCCGTTCAGCAGCCGGCGCCGCTCGATGTAGAGCACATCCGTGTGTTCGGCGATCCCGAGCCGCCGGGCGACCGGCCCGGGGGCGGCCACGGGGCCGACGGTACGGACCTCGTTGGTGACCCTGCCGTGTTCGCGGAGGGTCTCGGCCAGGCCCTGGAGCCGGTCCAGGCGGTGCGGGTACCTCTCGCCGGCGACGACGGTGCCGACGCCCGGCTGCCGTTCCACCAGGCCTTCGGCGCGGAGCAGGGCCAGGGCCTGGCGGACGGTGTTGCGGGAGACGCGGTAGTCCCTGCCGATGGCGTCCTCGAAGGGCAGTACCCCGCCGGGGAAGCCGCCCGTACGCACCTGATGGCGCAGCAGGTCGGCCAGCAGCCGGGCATGGTCCGCGCGCAGCCGGCGCCGGCGGGCGGCGGCGACGGGCACGGTGTGCTCACGGGTGCGTTCGGCTGGCATGCGCTGGACCATACCGACGGGGTCCCCGCGATGGTGTTGCCGCAGTGTTGCGCCACCTGCGGACGCCGGGCGTACCGCCGTGACCAGGCGTTCTCCGCCCCGCCGGCGAAGATCTGCCACCCGGGGGACCACCCCTCGGACACCAGGGGGACGTCAGTCGCCGCCGCCCCCGCCCCCGCCGTCCCCGCCACCGGACGCCGCGGCCTTGTCCTGGCGCACATTGCGGTGCACGGCCTGCGCGAACCACTCCTCGCGGGCCAGGGACCGCGCCGCCGCGCGCGTGCGGCGGTCGCCCCGCTTCACCACGGACGGCAGCTCCACCGCCGCGGCCAGCGCCGCGAGCAGACGTGCCCCGCGGTCGGGGAAGCCCGCCGCACGCGACTCCTCGAAGCGTTGCCGCACCTCCCGCGCCGGGGAGGCGGGACCCGCCGGGTGCCGGTGGAACGGCAACAGGCCGAGGAAGCGGCGGGACTCCCGGCGCAGGACGCCGCGCTCCACCAGGGCGTCCAGATACAGCCCTTCGGCACGCCGCCCCGACTGCCGCACCCACCGCCGGGCCGAGACCCCGGAGCCGAACCCGCTCTTGCCCGGCGGAGGAAGGGTCCGCAGGAAGACCGCGAGCAGCGGATCCGGCGGGTCCAGCGGATTCACGACGGCCACCCGGCCGCGCTCCTCGGCGATCCGACCCTGGAGCTCCAGCTCCGCCAGGACCGCGCCGGCGACGCCGTACTCCAGGAACCTGCCCCGGCAGTACGGCTTGCCGCGTACGGGATCCAGGGCGAGCAGCAGCAGCTGCTCGGGGAGCGTCGGCACGGTGCCGGTCACGGTGCGGCCGTGATCCGTCCGGTGACCTCGCCGAGCCCGACCCGCGTGCCGTGCGGTCCTGGAGCCCAGGCGGTCAGGGTGACCGTGTCGCCGTCCTCCAGGAACGTCCGCTTGCCGTCGGACAGGTCCAGCGGATCGCGGCCGTTCCAGGTGAGTTCGAGCAGGGAGCCGCGCTGCTCCGGCTCCGCACCGCTGACGGTGCCGGAGCCGTAGAGGTCGCCCGTGCGCAGCGACGCGCCGTTCACCGTCATCTGCGCCAGCTGCTGGGCCGCCGTCCAGTACATGGAGGCGAACGGGGGCTCGGAGACGGTCTGTCCGTTGATCTC
The DNA here is from genome assembly GCF_002941025.1 of Streptomyces sp. QL37. Classification (NCBI taxonomy): domain Bacteria; kingdom Bacillati; phylum Actinomycetota; class Actinomycetes; order Kitasatosporales; family Streptomycetaceae; genus Streptomyces; species Streptomyces sp. QL37. The sequence goes on from NZ_PTJS01000001.1 coordinate 4,907,329, forward strand.
CACCGAGATCCGGATGTCGAAGCCGCCCGGCTCCTCGTCGTCCGCGTCCTCCAGATAGGGGAGAAGCTCGGCATCCCGGGCAGGCGGCGCCGTGCGGGCCGCGTCGAGGGCCTCCAGCGGAGTCACCCAGGCCGAGACGGACGTGGCGAAGGACTTGCCGAGGAACGGGCCGAGCGGCACGTACTCCCAGGCCTGGATGTCCCGCGCCGACCAGTCGTTGAGCAGGGAGAGCCCGAAGACGTGGTCGCGGAAGTCGCCGAGCGCCACGGGGGAGCCCTGCTCCGAGGGGACACCGACGACGAAACCGACCTCGGCCTCGATGTCCAGCTTCACCGAGGGGCCGAAGACGGGGGCGGGGTCGGCCGGCGCCTTGCGCTGTCCGGAGGGGCGGACCACGTCCGTGCCGGAGACGACGACCGTGCCGGCCCGCCCGTGGTAACCGATCGGCAGGTGCTTCCAGTTGGGGGTGAGGGCCGCGCCGTCGGGACGGAAGATCCGCCCCACGTTGGTGGCGTGGTGCTCGCTGGCGTAGAAGTCGACGTAGTCCGCGACCTCGTACGGCAGGTGCAGGGTCACCGAGTCGAGCGGGTACAGCAGTGGTTCCAGGTCCGGGCGGTGGGACGGGACCGTCACCCACGCCGTCAGTGCCCGCCGTACGTCCCGCCACGCGGTGCGCCCCGCCGCCAGCAGCGGCATCAGGCTCGGCTGCGCCAGCAGCCGGGCGTACGGGGAACCCAGCGCGTGGGCCGCCGCCCCGGCGTCCAGCACGTGATTCCCCACACGGACCCCGACCCTTCGGTCCTCGGGGTGTCCAGGGGTGGAGAACACGCCGTACGGAAGGTTGTGCGGACCGAAGGGATCGCCCTCGGCCAGGTCGAGCGGGCTGCTCTGCTCGGGCATCTGTCGCTGCCCCTTTCCAGTCGCTTGAGGAACACGGTACGTGGCCGCCGCCGGCCGACGGCAGCGCCTCAAGTAGGCGTAATGCCCGGAAAGTTACGCGATAACCCTGGTCAGCCCGCCGTGCGGGGGATCCGTTTCTCCCAGGTCCGGTGGAAGACGATCTCCTCTCCGTCCCTGCACACGACCTCGTTGGACGTGATGAAGTCGTCCGCGTCCGCGCTCGTCTCCGAACGTGTCTCGATCCGCACGTCCCAGGCCATCTCCGGCCGGTGCAGCCGGATCGTCCAGTCCGAACGGGCCTTCGCGGACAGCGGGTCGTCCTCCTGGATCGTGTACGTCTCCAGGGCGTCCTCGGTGAACTCCAGCCCGTCGGGGTAGACACGCGTGCCGCCGTAGCGCGGGTCGACCTCCAGGCGCCACTCGCCCTTGGCGACGTCCCGGACCACCAGACGCTCCGGGCGCTGCTCGTCGAGTGTGACCGGGTACACGACGCCGAGCGGCTCCGACTGCTCCGGTTCGCCGAAGGTGATCGCGGGGTCCTCGGTGTGCCGGCGCACCGGGAGCTCGACGAGGCTGCCCTCCGCCTCCAGCGTGAAGCCCGCCGAACCGGCCTGGGGCCAGATCCACGGCCAGTACGAGGAGGAGAGGGCGACCCTGATCCGGTGGCCGGGCGGGAAGGTGTGCCCGATGCCGTTCAGCTCGAAGGTCACGTACTCGGTCTCGCCGACGGGCCAGTCCTCCGCGCGGTCGCGCCCGTGCCGGGTGGCCAGGTTGAGGGCCCCGCGGGTCACCAGGGTGGAGGCCCCGTCCGGGGCCACGTCGCAGAGCCGGGCGATCACCTGGCCGCGCGGTACGTCCATCCGGACCAGGAGGGTCACCCGGGGACGGCCGAGGATCTCGATCGGGGCGTCCTCGACCGGGAACTCGAAGCACACCGACTTGGCGTCCTCGTCCCGCTGGTCGGGCGGCAGGTCGGCGTCGTTGCCGAACGGGAAGAAGCGCCCGGCGTCCAGCCCGGTCTGCTGCGGCGAGCGGACGGTCTGCGGTCCGCCCTCCAGGGCGTACGTCACCGGGGCGACGTTCTCGGACGGCCAGGCCGCGTCGCCGACCCAGCGGCCGGGCAGCGTCTCGTAGACCGTGGCGGGGCGGTGCGAGCCGCTGATCCAGGACCGCAGCAGGGGCTCGTTCATCACCCCGGTGTCCTCGTCCTTGAGGTGCTGGTCCCACCAGCGCAGCGTCTCCTGGAGGAAGCCGATCGCGGGCCCCGGGGGGAGACCCCGGTCCGGGTACTGGTGCGACCAGGGGCCGATCAGCCCGCGTACCTGCCCCGGGTCCAGGTGCTCGACGAGCCTCAGGACCGTGTCGCGGTACGGGTCGTGCCAGCCGCCCACCGCCAGGACCTTCGCCTTGATCGCGCCGTAGTCCTCGCAGACGCTGCCGTGCTTCCAGTAGTCGTCGCGGGTCTGGTGCGCCAGCCACGTGTGGATGAACGGCTCCACCTTCTCGAGCCGCCGCAGCCACATCTCCCGCCAGTCGTCGCCCACGTCCGCCGGGTCCGGGGGCCGGGAGACGAAGGCCAGCATGGTGGAGGCCCAGGCGTGCATGTCCACACCGAGGACGGATCCGCCCATGTAGTGGACGTCGTTGTCGTAGCGGTCGTCGGCCGAGCACACGGTGACGACCGCCTTCAGGGGCTCCGGCGCGAGCGCGGCGATCTGGAGCGAGTTGAAGCCGCCCCAGGAGATGCCGAACATGCCGACCTTCCCGGAGCACCACTCCTGCTGGGCCAGCCAGTGCACGACGGCGACCCCGTCCGCGAGCTCCGTCGCGTCGTACTCGTCGCCCGGCATGCCCTCGCTGTTGCCGTGCCCGCGGACATCGACGCGTACGGAGGCGTAGCCGTGGCCCGCGTACCAGGGGTGGCGCTGCCAGTCGCGCGGCGCCGTCCAGTCGCTGAGCCGGTAGGGCAGGTACTCCAGCAGCGCGGGCACCGGTTCGTCGGTGACCGGCCGCCAGATCCTGGCGTACAGCTGGGTGCCGTCCGCCAGGGGGATGTAGAGGTCCTCGTGGGTGGTCTCGTACGGGAAATCGGTGCGGATGTGCATGGCGGTACCTCAGTGGACGGGGTGCATGGTGCGCTTGAGCCAGGGAGCGGCGGCGATGACGGCCACACCGGCCGCCACCGCGATAGCGCCATTGACACCGAAGTAGGCGGGGTTGGAGACCTCGCCGTAGAGCTTCACGATCTGTGCCTGGATGCCGTTGGCGAGGGCCAGTGACAGGAACCACAGCGCCATCGTCTGGCTGGCGAACGCCTTGGGGGCGAGCTTGGTGGTGGCGGACATGCCGGAGGTCTCCAGCAGGATGTCGCCGAGGCCGAGCAGCAGGTAGGAGCCGACGATCCACCAGGCGGCCATCTTGTACGTGTCGTCGGCGTGGCCCGAGGTGGGGATGACCATCAGCAGGAAGGACAGCCCGCCGAGGATCACCCCGATCGCGATCTTGTTCGAGGCATGCGGCTGGCGCGGTCCCATCCGGGCCCAGACGGCTGCCACGACGGGCGCCAGCGCGACCTCGAAGGCGCCCAGCGCGGAGGCGTACCAGCTCGCCGGGAAGTGGAAGCCGAAGATCTCCGTACGCGCGTTCGTCGAGGCCAGCAGCATCATCGTCGAGTACGCCTGGAAGAGGATGAAGTTGAAGACGACGGAGGCCAGGAACAGCACGACGTACGGCCGGAGCCTGCCGCGCTCCTCCGGGGTGACCCGGGGGCTCCTGAACATCACGACGAAGTACACGACGGGTGCGATCACCGAGACGAGGGTGAGGACGTCGACGAAACGGTCCATCGTGAGCCAGCCGGCCAGCACCAGGGCGGTCGCCACCAGGGCGGCCGCCACGACGCCGGCCGCGATCGTCAGCACGGCCCTGCGCATCGGGCCGGGAGCGAGGGCGTACTCGGCCGCGTGCTTTCGCCCGGCCAGGTGACGCCGGCCCGCGACGTACTGGATCAGGCCGAGCGTCATCCCGATCGCGGCGGCCGAGAACCCCCAGTGCCAGCCCGCGTGCTCGCCGAGCCATCCGGTGACCAGGGGGCCGGCGAAGGCGCCGATGTTGATGCCCATGTAGTAGAGCGCGAAGCCCGCGTCGCGGCGCTGGTCCTCCGTGCGGTAGAGCTTGCCGACCATCGAGGCGACATTGGGCTTGAGCAGGCCCGTCCCGGCGCTGATCAGGCCGAGACCCACCCAGGTCATCGTGGCGGTCGGCACCGCCATGGCGTAGTGGCCGCAGGCGATGAGAATGCCGCCGTACAGCACGGCGCGGTACGAACCGAGGATCCGGTCGGCCAGCCAGCCGCCCGCGACGGACACCAGGTAGACGAGGGTGCCGTAGGCGGCGGACACGGAGGCGGCGGTGCCCGGGTCCATGCCCATGCCGCCGTCGGAGACCGTGTCGGCGAAGAAGAGGACCAGGATGGCCTGCATCCCGAGGAAGGAGAAACGCTCCCAGACCTCCAGCCCGGACAGGGTCATCAGACCCCGTGGCTGGCCGAAGAAGGCGTGATCGTCTCCGGGCGGTGGCTGGGCCGGTTCGGTACCGGTCGGGGCGTGGGACAAAGCGACAACTCCTGATCGTATGAGCTGATGTCGAACATACCGGCGGTGGCGGGAAGGCGCCCACGGTGATCCAAAGGGGACCGGATACGCTGACTTGAGTGAGGACAGCGACACATCGACATTCCGTGTGATCGTCAGCAGACAGGAGATCCCCTCGTGACCGTCGTCGGGCCGTTCGGACTGAGCGTGCGGGACCAGGCACTTGAGGCCGATGTCCAGGCCGGTTTGGCCGCTGTCGAGGCGGGGCTGCTGGACGCCACCAAAAGTGAGGTCCCGTTCATCACGGAGGCCGCACAGCACCTCGTCAGCGCGGGGGGCAAGCGGTTCCGGCCGCTGCTGGTGATGCTCGCGGCACAGTTCGGCGACCCCGACGCGCCGGGCGTCGTCCCCTCGGCCGTGGTCGTGGAGCTGACGCACCTGGCGACGCTGTACCACGACGACGTGATGGACGAGGCCGACGTACGCCGCGGGGTGGACAGCGCCAACACCCGCTGGGGCAACTCCGTCGCCGTCCTGACGGGCGACTTCCTCTTCGCCCGCGCCTCTCACATCCTGGCCGACCTCGGGCCCGAGGCCGTCCGCATCCAGGCGGAGGCGTTCGAACGCCTGGTCACCGGTCAGATCCTGGAGACCGCCGGCCCGCGCGGCGGACGCGACCCCGTCGACCACTACATGGACGTGCTGGGCGGCAAGACCGGCTCGCTGGTCGCCGTGTCCGGCCGCTTCGGCGCCCTGATGGCCGGGGCCGACGAGTCGGTCGTGGACATCCTCACCCAGTACGGCGAACGCCTCGGCATCGCCTTCCAGCTCGCCGACGACGTCCTGGACATCGCCTCCGACTCCCACGAGTCGGGCAAGACGCCGGGCACCGACCTGCGCGAGGGCATCCCCACCCTGCCGGTCCTCCACCTGCGCGCCAGGGCGGAGGCCGAGGGCCGTCCGGAGGACAAGGAGCTCGTGGAGCTGCTGGACGGCGACCTCTCCGACGACGCCGGTCTCGCGGAGGCGCTGCGCAGGCTGCGCGCCCACCCGGCGCTGGAGCAGGCGAGGCGCGACACCGTCCGGTACGCCCAGGAGGCACGGGCGACGCTGGCGCCGCTGCCCGAGTGCTACGCGAAGGCCGCACTCGAGGAGCTGTGCGACGCCGTGGTGCACCGGGCCGGCTGACCCCTAAGGGCTGGGTGGGCCGTGCGATCCCGGGGTCATCCCGGAGAGGTACGCACAGTTGCTCCCGAGGGCTGACGCTTGTCCTCGGCCGATTTGGTCAGATGGATGACAACCACTCCTGACCACATCGGGTGAGAATGGCGGCGGGGAGTGGACACGTGCAACGGGATGGCAGCCGCCGACCACGGAGGTAGAGCACACATGGCACCGAACGACAGCGCAGAGACCAACGGCGAGGCCACGGGCACTGTCGTGGGCCGCCGGAAGGCGGCGCGCTACATCGTCCCGTTCGCGGTGGCGGGAGTGGCGGCCGCGACGATCGGACTCGTCCCGGCGCTCGCGGACTCCGGAGACCCGGAGCTCCCGGACATCACCGCGCAGGAACTCATCGAGAAGATCGCCGCATCGGACCAGGAGCAGCTCTCCGGCACGGTGAAGGTCAGCACCGACCTCGGCATCCCGTCGCTCGGCGGGCTCGCGGGCTCCTTCGCGCCGGACGCCGGACCGGGGGCGGGGGAGTCGAGCGCGTCCCCCGACGCCAAGCTGATGGAGCTCGCCTCCGGGACCCACACGCTCCGGGTCGCGGCCGACGGCCCCGACAAGCAGCGTCTCTCGATCCTCGGCGAGGGCTCCGAATACAGCCTCGTCCACAACGGGGACGACATCTGGGGATACGACAGCGAGAGCAACGAGGTCTACCACGCCGAGTCCGACGGGAACGGACGTCCGGGCGGCAAGGCCGGGGAGCACAAGGCGCCGGAGGGCGTCCCGGCCACTCCGAAGGAGCTCGCCGAGGAGGCGCTCGCCGCCGCGGACGACACCACGTCCGTCACCGTCGACGGCACCGCGCAGGTCGCGGGGCGCGACGCCTACAAGCTCGTGATCAAGCCGAAGCAGTCCGGTTCGACCATCGGCTCCGTCACCGTCGCGGTCGACGCCTCGACCGGCGTACCCCTGAAGTTCACGCTGGCCCCGAGCAGCGGCGGCAAGGCGGCGGTCGACGCCGGCTTCACGAAGGTCGACTTCGGGAAGCCCGACGCCTCCTCCTTCACCTTCACCCCTCCCAAGGGCGCGAAGGTGACCGAGGCCGACGAGCTGAAGACCGAGGCGGAGAAGAAGGGCGCGGCTGACAAGGCGCGGAAGGACCTGGGCGCGCTGGAGGGCTTCAAGGGCCTCGACGTCATCGGCGAGGGCTGGAACGCCGTCGCCGAGATCGAGGTACCGGGCGGGGCGGGCCTGCCCGCCCCGGGCTCCGGCGGCGCCCCCGCGGAGGCGCAGCAGTTCCTGGAGGCGCTCGGCGACAAGGTCACCGGCGACTTCGGCTCGGGCACGGTCTTCAAGACGCGCCTGGTCAACGCGCTGCTGACGGAAGACGGCAAGGTCTACGTCGGCGCGGTCACCAAGGACGCGCTGGTGAAGGCGGCCGACACCGCCAAGTAGGACGCACCGTACGCCCCGCCCCGTCGTACCCTCCGTACGGCGGGGCGGTCCGCGCGACGGGGCCCTGCGGACACGGGTCGCGGGGCGCCGGACACGGCGGGACAGGACCGGGAGTGCGTATGACCGACACAGCGGCCGCCACGGCCGGACCGGAGACGGGGCGCGAGTCCGGCGCGGTGATCGAGACGCGGGGGCTCACCAAGCGCTACCGCGGCGGGCAGTTGGCCGTCGACGGCCTCGACCTCGCCGTCCCCGCCGGCAGCGTCTTCGGCTTCCTGGGGCCCAACGGCTCCGGCAAGACCACCACGATCCGGATGCTCATGGGGCTCATCGACCCGACCTCCGGCACCGCACAGGTACTGGGCCGCCCCATGCCGGCCGCCGCCCGGGCGGTGCTCCCGCAGGTCGGCGCGCTCATCGAAGGACCCGCGCTGTACGGCTTCCTGACGGGCCGCGACAATCTCGTGCGCTTCGACTCCGCCGACCCGGCCGCCGACCCACGTACCCGGCGGGCGCGTGTGGGCCACGCCCTGGAGCGGGTCGGGCTCACCGCCGCGGCAGGCAAGAAGGCCAAGGCGTACTCACTCGGGATGAAGCAGCGGCTCGGGCTGGCCGCCGCTCTCCTCCAGCCGCGCAGACTGCTCGTGCTGGACGAACCGACCAACGGCCTCGACCCGCAGGGCATGCGCGAGATCCGCACCCTGATGCGGGAGCTGGCGGGCGAGGGCACCACCGTCTTCCTCTCCTCGCACCTGCTCGACGAGATCGAGCAGGTCTGCACCCACGCCGCGGTGATGGCCCGCGGCCGGCTCCTCGTGCAGGGCCCGGTCGCCACCCTCGCCGCGGGCGCCCGGGGCCGGCTCGCCGTGACCACGCCCGACCCGGGTGACGCGGCCCGCGTCCTCGCGGAACACGGGGCGACGGGGATCGTGACCGACGGGGACCGGGTGAGCGCCGACGCGCCGCCGGGCGAGGTGGAACTCGCGGACCTCAACGCGGCCCTGGTGCGCGGCGGTGTCCGCGTACGCGCCTTCGGCGTCGAACGGGCCTCGCTGGAGGACGCCTTCGTCGCGCTCACCGGAGAGGGATTCGATGTCGCAGGCTGAACTCACGGCGCCCCCGGCCGCGCCCCGTGCGCTGTGGACCCTCGGGATCCTCCGCTCCGAACTGACCACCACGCTCCGCCGGTGGCGGACCCTGGCCCTGCTCGGGGTCCTGGCCGCCGTCCCCGTCCTCATCGGGATCGCCGTCCGCATCGAGACGGGCGACGGTTCCCAGACCGGTCCCGGCGGCGGGGGCGGACCCGCCTTCCTCTCCCAGGTCACCAACAACGGACTGTTCCTGGTCTTCGTGGCCCTCTCCGCGACGCTGCCCGTCTTCCTCCCGATGGCCGTCGGCGTCATCGCGGGGGACTCCGTCGCGGGCGAGGCGAGCGGCGGCACCCTGCGCTATCTGCTGGTGGCTCCGGCGGGCCGCACCCGGCTGCTGCTCGCGAAGTACGCGTCCGTGCTGGTGTTCTGCCTGGTCGCCACCCTGGTCGTGGCGGCATCGGCGCTCGCGGCCGGGGCGCTGCTCTTCCCCGTAGGGGAGGTCACGACGATCTCGGGCACCCGGATCGGCTTCGGCGAGGGGCTCCTGCGGGCCGGACTGATCGCGGTCGCGGTGGCGGTGTCCCTCGTCGGCTTCGCGGCACTGGGCCTCTTCGTCTCGACGCTCACCAACAGCGGGATCGCGGCGATGGCGGCCACCGTCGGCGTGCTGATCACCGTGCAGATCCTGGACACGATGCCGCAGCTGCACGGGATTCATCCGTATCTCTTCCCGCACTACTGGCTGTCCTTCACGGACCTGCTGCGGGACCCCGTCTACTGGGACGAGATGGCCAGGAACCTGGGCCTGCAGGCGGTGTACGCGGCGGTGTTCGGCTCCGCGGCCTGGGCGCGCTTCACCACGAGGGACGTCACCGTCTGAGGGGCCCGGCACGGGCCGTCCGTACCGTCGGCCGGTCGAGCCGTCCCCCGATCGGCTCGTCGCGGCACGAACGGCACGAACGGTGTGCTGCACAGAACGTCACGACACGGTACGTTCCGTTTCCAGCCTGGTCATTGTTCGACTTTTGGCGACGACCTGTCAATAAGCGGTGGGCGGAATCCCCCTATGCTCACCGAATGATCACATCGCCGAGTTCCCTGCGCCGCAGCGAGAGGTCACGACGGGCGACGCTGGACGCCGCCCTGGAGCTGTGTACGGAGAAGGGGTACGGCCGCGTCACCGTCGAGGCCATCGCGGCCCGCGCCGGCGTGAGCAAGAAGACGATCTACCGCTGGTGGCCGTCGAAGGGCGCGGTGATGCTGGAGGCGTTCGCCGAGGTGTTCGTCGGCTCCACGCCGTTCGTCGACACCGGTGACATCGAGGCCGATCTGCGGACGCACATCAACAGTGCGGTGAAGCTGGTGTCCACGGCGCCGTACGGCCCGGCCTACGCCGGGATCCTGTCCGAGATGCATCACGACGACGCACTCGCGCGGGCCGTGCGCGAACAACTGGTCGATCCGCGCTTCGAGGCCGCCGTGGGGCGCATGCGGCGCGCCCAGGAGCAGGGGCAGATACCGCACGGCGCCGATCTGCCGCTCGCGGTGGAGATGCTCTACGGCCCCGTCTACTACCGCCATGTGCTGCGGAAGCCGGCGCAGGACGAGGCGACGGTCGCCACGCTGGTGGCCCATGTCCTGCGGTCCCTGACCGGCGCCGGCGCACCCGGGGACGCCACCGGCGGCGGGGGCGTCCACGGGCCGGGGCGCGTCAGCTGAAGAAGACCTTCGCCCGGGTCACGGCCTCGGTGTCGGTCAGCACGTCGCCGGGCCTGCTGCCGTTGCCCAGCAGCACCCCGCCCCACCGCATGCCGAGGTAGCGCGCCGAATTCCGCAGGGTACCCGCGAGCGGTTCGGCGACCGCCGGGTCGTCGTCCGCCAGCGCGGTGACCCCCCACAGCGTCTTCCCGGCCATCCGCCGCCGGAAGTCCGCGCCGGGGGCCTCCAGCCAGCCCGACCAGTGGTCGAGGTAGCGCTTGGTGGAGGTGGAGACGGAGTACCAGTACAGCGGCGAGGCGATGACCACGTCGGTGGCGGCGAGTGTCGCCTCCAGCAGGGCCGCGGAGTTGCCCGTGGGGGCGGGATGGCCGTCCGCGTGCCGCCGGTCCTCGAAGTCGGGCAGCGGGAGGTCCCGCAGGTCCAGCCATCGCTGCCCCGTTCCGGCCGGGAGCTGCTCGGCCGCGAGCCGGGCCAGTGTCTCGGTGTTGCCGCCGGTGCGGCTGCTGCCGAGCAGGAAGAGGAAGTCGCGCGTGGTCATGCCATGCCCCCAATTGATTGCGTACGGCTTTTACCGGCGTACGCAATCATATGCATGTGCATGAAGTTTTGGGAGGTACTTTTCGGCCGCGCGGTCCCGGCCGGGCACGTGCGGTCTCAGGCGAACAGCCGCTCAAGGACCACCGCGACGCCGTCCTCCTCGTTCGAGAGCGTGATCTCGTCGGCGACGGCCCGCAGCTCCGCATGTGCGTCGGCCATCGCCACCCGGTGGCCGACGAGGCGGAACATGGGCAGGTCGTTGGGCATGTCGCCGAACGCCACCGCGCCGGCGAGGTCGAGGCCGAGCAGCCCGGCGGCCAGGGTGACCCCCGTGCCCTTGTCCACGCCGAAGGGCGCCAGTTCGACCGTGGCGGGGCCCGCTACGGTGACGGACGCCAGATCACCCACCGCGCCGCGGGCGGCGGCGGCCAGCTCGTCGTCCGTCAGCTCCGGGTGGCGGATCAGAACCTTGATGACGGGCGCCGCCCACAGCTCCGACCGCCGCCCGGCGCGCTGTGCGGGGAGGGAGGGGTGCGGCATGCGGTAGCCCGGCTCGATCAGGGTCCGGCCGTCGGCGCCGTCCTGGTCCACCGCGGCGAACACCTGCCCCACCTCGGCCTCGATCTTGCCGAGCGCCGTGTCGGCCAGCTCCCGGTCCAGGGTGACCGAGCTCAGCATGCGGGCCGACCCGGCGTCGTACACCTGGGCGCCCTGGCCGCAGACCACGAGCCCGTCGTAGCCGAGGTCCGCGAGCAGGGCGCGTATGCCGGGCACCGGCCGGCCCGTGACGATCAGATGCCGTGCGCCGGCCGACGTGGCGCGGGCGAGGGCGGCACGGGAACGGGCGCTCACGGTGTCGTCGGAACGCAGCAGGGTGCCGTCCAGATCCGTGGCGACAAGGGTGTGTGCGGCGGGTGGCGTGAACATGGGGTCAGCCTAGAGAGATCGGCTTCCCGCCGTACGTCGCTGACCTGCGGGGACGGTCGGCTCCGTCGGCGGAGGCCGGATTCGTCACCCTCCGGGCCCGGCCGCCGCCGCTCTCACCGTGGCGGGCAGGCAGAACAGACGTGTCCGGTGCACGCGGTCAGCAGGACGCCGGCCGCGGAGCTCACCGCCGGATCGCCGTCCGCGGCGAGCCGCTCGGCCGTCGCCCGGCCGGCCAGCACGGCCAGATGCGCGTCCCTGATCCACTCCGGATGGTGCGCGTGGCCATGGGCGAGGATCGTCCCCAGCAGGCCGAGCACCCCCACGCGGTCCTTCACGGTCTCCATGGCGGCGAGCTCCCAGAGGAACGGCACCGTGGCGACCGTCGCGTCGAACACGGCCATGGCGCCGATCCACTGCCCCAGGTCACTCAGGGCGTCCTCGGCCGACTCGCTGTCGCCCCAGGCGATCCGTGACAGCACCCCGGGGACCTGGGAAGCGGAGCCCTGGGCATGGCGCAGCTCATGCCACTGAACGTGCCTCATGTCCCTCAGGATCGTCCCCATCCGGGCACTCAATCAGCCTTTGCGGGTGCCGTCCACCATGCCTGCCACACTCATCCGATCCGGCTCCCGCACCCCGTCCAGCGCGTCGAGACACCGCCGTACCGCGTCCCGGTCGCGGGCGTCCGCGATCAGTCCCACATGGTTGTCGGGCCGGACCACGACGACGGTGTCGCCGTCGACCCCGTAGGCCGCGTGGGCGAGTCCCTCCCGGTCGTGCAGCGCGTCCGGAGCGGCGGCGCCGGTCCGGGGCCCGGAGGCCCCGGCCCCGTACACGCGGAAGGTCCGTACCGCGTCGCCATGGGTGTCGGCCGCCTCCCGCAGCGCCCGCTCCGCGCCCGCCCCGAAGCCCAGCACCGTGATGTGCGGACCGGCGAAGACGCGGAACAGGCGGGTGGGCGTCCCGGTCGCGGCCTCGGTGCAGGGGGCGTCCGGCGCACGGTCGCCGGACCGTACGCCGGCCCCGCCGCCGGGCAGGGCGAGCGAGCTCCACCGGTAACCGCTGTCGAGTCCCGCCGTCGACGGGGTGACCGCGGTGTCCAGCCCGCCGCCGGGTTCCCTGATCGCCTCCAGTGTGGCCCGCAGCCGCTCCGAGGTGAGGTCCAGCGTCCAGGCCGCGACCGGCAGCCGCTCCTCCTCGTAGGTGTCCAGCAGCCCCGGTCCGCCACGCCCCCGCAGCACCTGGGCGAGCTTCCAGCCGAGGTTGTAGGCGTCCTGGATGCCGGTGTTCATGCCCAGCCCGCCCGCGATGGCGTGCACATGGGCGGCGTCCCCGGCCAGGAGGACCCGGCCCACCCGGTAGCGGTCGGCCATGCGGACGTTGACGCGGTACGTCGAGAGCAGCGTGGCCCCGGTGAGGCTGTCCGCGGGCAGCCGGGTGTGCCGGGCGAAGAGCCGCCTGAAACCGTCGAGAGCGGGGGCGAGGGGGCGGCCCTCCGGGTCGCGCTCCGGACCCGACTGGAACCACCAGACCGTCCGCGTGCCGGGGACGGGGCAGAGCATGACGGCTCCGTCCTCGTCGAACCACTGGTGCCAGATGCCCCGGTCCAGGACGCCCGGGGTGATCTCGACGTCGCCGCAGACCATCATCTGCTCCTCGTCCGTCTCCCCGTCGAACGGGACGCCGAGCAGTTTCCGTACCCGGCTGTGGGCACCGTCGCAGCCCACCACGTACCGCGCGCCGGCGGTGGAGCCGTCGGCGAGGGTGACGGTCACCGAGGAACCGTCGTCGACGAGGCCCACGACCTCGGTGCCGGTCTCCACCGCCACGCCGTACCCGGCGAGACGGTCGCGCAGGATCTCCTCCAGCTTCCACTGGGCGATCAGCCTGCCCCGGTCGTACGGGGCGTCCGGCGTCGGGGAGGAACCGGCGTACGGATCGGCCTCCGCGACCGGCACGCCGTCGCGGTACTTGCGCATCGGAAGCGGCGGTGAACCCGCCGCCAGCACCGCCTCGACGACCCCCAGGTCCTCCAGCACCTCCAGGGAGCGCGCGTTCGGGCCCTTCGACCGCGAACTGCGCGGATACTCCGGCGACCTGTCCACGATCCGGACCGCGATGCCACGTCTGGCCAGATCGCAGGCCAGTGTCAGTCCGGTGGGGCCCGCGCCCACGATCAGTACGTCGGTCATGCCTGCTCCTCGGTCGCGTCGTCCTGCCGTACAGGAAAACGCAACCGAGTTAAAAAGGCAACCCGGTAATTATTTTATGACCGGGGTGTCCGTGTCCGGCGTGGAGGCGGAAGCCGTGCCGACGGGGGCCGAGGCCTGCGCCGCCCGTACGGCCAGGCGCAGGGCCTCGGCCCTCGTGCGGCGTGCCGTACGCAGCGCGTCCCAGGTCAGCAGCATCAGGGCCACCCAGACCAGTGCGAATCCGGCCCACCGCTCGGGCGGCATCTCCTCGTGGAAGTACAGGATGCCGAGCGCGAACTGGAACACCGGCGCCAGGTACTGCAGCAGGCCCAGGACCGACAGCGGCACCCGGATCGCGGCGGCGCCGAAGCAGACGAGGGGGATCGCGGTGACGAGTCCCGTCGCGGCGAGCAGGGCCCCGTGGCCCGCGCCCCCGGCCAGGAACGTCGCGTCGCCGCTCGCCCCGAGCCACAGCAGGAACCCGAGCGCGGGCACGAACAGGACGGCGGTCTCTGCGGCCAGGGACTCCAGGCCGCCCATGTTGACCTTCTTCTTCACCAGGCCGTACGTCGCGAAGGAGAACGCCAGCACCAGCGAGATCCACGGCGGCTGCCCGTAGCCGATCGCCAGCACGAGCACCGCGGCGAAGCCGGTCGCCACCGCGGTCCACTGCACCGGTCTCAGCCGCTCGCCGAGCAGCAGGACGCCCATGGCGATGGTGACCAGCGGATTGATGAAGTAGCCGAGCGACGCCTCGACGACGTGACCGTTGTTCACGGACCAGATGTAGAGACCCCAGTTGACCGAGATCACCGTCGCCGCGATCGCGATCAGTCCCAGCCGCCGGGGCTGCCGGAGCAGCTCCCCGATCCACGCCCAGCGGCGCAGGAACAGCAGGGCGATGCCGACGACCCCCAGCGACCACACCATCCGGTGGGCGAGGATCTCCACCGCCCCCGACGGTTCGAGCAGCGGCCAGAAGAGGGGCACGAGGCCCCACATCCCGTACGCGCCGATTCCGTACAGCAGGCCTGCCCGCTGTTCGTTCTTCCCCTTCACGGGCCCTCCCGGCACTCCTGGGTCGGCGGACGGCCGACTGCACGACGGTAGCGCCGGGGAGAGCCCTCTGTCATTGCCGTCTCAGGGAAACGGTCGTGACAGCCGCGGGCGTGCCCGTTCAGGCGGCGGCGACCGCCTCCGCGACCGTCTCGGCCAGCGGGGTGGTCGGCCGGCCGATCAGGCGGGCCAGGTCGCCGCTCGTGCCGGCGAGCAGGCCGCGCGCGACGGCCTCGTCGACGTCGACGAGGATCGCGGCGAAGGGCTCGGGCAGCCCGGCGCCGACGAGGACCTCCTGGTGCACGGCGGCCGGGACCCGGTTGTACGTGATCTCCTTGCCGGCGGCCTCTGCGACCGTCGCCGCGTACTCGTCCAGCGACCAGGCGGTGTCACCGCTCAGCTCGTACGCCGCGCCGAGGTGGCCCTCGCCGGTGAGGACGGCGACGGCTGCGGCGGCGTAGTCCGCCCGGGTGGCGGAGGCGATGCGCCCGTCACCCGCGTTGCCGATGACGGCGCCGTGTTCCAGGACCGGGCCCAGGTTCGCCGTGTAGTTCTCGGTGTACCAGCCGTTGCGCAGGAAGGTGTGGGGGAGACCCGAGTCGAGGATCAGCTGCTCGGTGGCCTTGTGCTCCTCGGCCAGCAGGAAATCGGCGTCGGGCCCGCCCAGCACCCCGGTGTACGCGAGCTGCGCGACCCCGGCCGCCTTCGCGGCGTCGATCACCGCGGTGTGCTGCGCGACCCGCTTGCCGACCTCGCTGCCCGAGATCAGCAGGACGCGGTCACCGGACCGGAACGTGCCGGCGAGCGTCTCGGGGCGGTCGTAGTCGGCGATGCGGAGTTCGACACCCCGGGCGGCGAGCGGGGCGGCCTTCTCCTTGTCGCGGACGACGGCGACGACCTGGTCGGCCGGGACCGCGTCGAGCAGCTGCTCGATGACGAGGCGGCCGAGGGCTCCGGTGGCTCCGGTGACGACGATGCTCATGGGGTTCTCTCCTGGGGGCGCTGATCATGCTGCGAGTGGAACAGTGCTCACCCTAGGAGGTGTACTAACTCTGCGAAAGTACCCACTTTGAAGTAAGGTACTGGCATGACCGTAAGCATCCTGGACGAAGTGGGCGGCCGCCGCCCGGACGTCAACCAGCAGAACTGTCCCTCCCGGCTGGTCCTCGAACACGTCACCAGCCGGTGGGGGGTGCTGGTGCTGGCCGCGCTGCTGGAACGCTCCTACAGGTTCAGCGAACTGCGCCGCACGGTCGGCGGCGTCAGCGAGAAGATGCTGGCCCAGACCCTCCAGACGCTGGAGCGCGACGGCTTCGTGCACCGGGACGCGAAGCCGGTGATCCCGCCCCGCGTGGACTACTCGCTGACCCCCCTCGGCAGGGAGGCCGCCGACCAGGTCTGGGCGCTGGCCCGCTGGGCGGAGCAGCGGCTGGACACGGTGGAGGACTCCCGCCGGGCATACGACGAGGCCCGGAACCAGTCGGCTCCGGGCCCCGGCGTGCGCGTGTGACGGCGGATCAGCCGACCACGGTCCAGGTGTCGCTGCCCGCCAGCAGGGTGCTCAGGTCACCCTTGCCGTGCCGCTCGATCGCGGCGTCGAGCTGGTCGGACATGAGCGCGTCGTAGACCGGGCGCTCCACACTGCGCAGCACGCCGATCGGTGTGTGGTGCAGAGTGTCGGCGTCGGCCAGCCGGGACAGCGCGAACGCCGTCGTCGGGCTGGGGTTGTGGGCGTCGTGGACGAGGACCTGCGACTGGTTCTCCTCGGTGACGGCGACCACGCTCAGGTCGCCCGTGATCGCGTCGCGCACGACCCCCTTGGAGTTGTCCACGCCGAAGAGGATCGGCCGTCCGTGCTCCAGGCGGATGACCGCCTCTTCGGCCCGTTCCTTGTCCTTGAGCACCTCGAAGGCGCCGTCGTTGAAGATGTTGCAGTTCTGGTAGATCTCCACCAGCGCGGTGCCCGGATGATCGGCGGCCGCGCGCAGCACGCTCGTGAGGTGCTTGCGGTCGGAGTCCACCGTGCGGGCGACGAAGGAGGCTTCGGCGCCCAGGGCGAGGGAGACCGGGTTGAAGGGGGCGTCGAGCGAGCCCATCGGCGTCGACTTGGTGATCTTGCCGACCTCGGAGGTGGGGCTGTACTGCCCCTTGGTGAGCCCGTAGATCCGGTTGTTGAACAGCAGGATCTTGAGGTTGACGTTGCGGCGCAGGGCGTGGATCAGGTGGTTCCCGCCGATCGACAGCGCGTCGCCGTCTCCGGTGACGACCCAGACGGACAGGTCGCGCCGGGAGGTGGCCAGGCCCGTCGCGATGGACGGGGCGCGGCCGTGGATGGAGTGCATCCCGTACGTGTTCATGTAGTACGGGAAGCGGGACGAGCAGCCGATGCCGGAGACGAACGTGATGTTCTCCTTGGCCAGCCCCAGTTCGGGCATGAAGCCCTGCACCGCCGCGAGGACCGCGTAGTCACCGCAGCCCGGGCACCAGCGCACCTCCTGGTCGGACTTGAAGTCCTTCATGGACTGCTTGCCCTCGGCCTTGGGGACCAGCTGGAGGAGTTCGTTGGCGTCAGGCATCGATGGCCTCCTTGAGGGCGGTGGCGAGCTGCTCGGCCTTGAAGGGCATTCCGTTGACCTGGGTGTAACTCCGGGCGTCCACGAGGTACTTGGCCCTGATCAGCATGGCGAGCTGCCCGAGGTTCATCTCCGGGACGACGACCTTGTCGTAACGCCTCAGCACCTCACCGAGATTCCGCGGGAACGGGTTGAGATGGCGCAGATGGGCCTGCGCGATCGTCTCCCCGGCCGCGCGGAGCCGGCGCACGGCCGCCGTGATCGGCCCGTACGTCGAACCCCAGCCCAGGACCAGCGTCGTCGCGCCGGCCGGGTCGTCGACCTCCAGGTCGGGGACCCGGATGCCGTCGACCTTCGCCTGACGGGTGCGGACCATGAAGTCGTGGTTGGCCGGGTCGTAGGAGATGTTCCCCGTGCCGTCCTGCTTCTCGATCCCGCCGATCCGGTGCTCCAGACCGGGGGTGCCCGGCACCGCCCAGGGGCGGGCCAGCGTCTCCGGGTCCCGCTTGTACGGCCAGAACACCTCGGTGCCGTCGGCCAGTTCGTGGTTCGGCCCGGTCGCGAACCGCGTCCGCAGGTCCGGGAGGCTGTCGATCTCCGGGATCCGCCACGGCTCGGAGCCGTTCGCCAGATATCCGTCCGAGAGCAGGAACACCGGCGTCCGGTACGTCAGCGCGATCCGGGCGGCGTCCAGGGCCGCGTCGAAGCAGTCCGCCGGGGTCTTGGGCGCCACGATCGGCACCGGTGCCTCACCGTTGCGCCCGTACATGGCCTGGAGCAGGTCCGCCTGCTCGGTCTTGGTCGGCAGGCCGGTGGACGGCCCGCCCCGCTGGATGTCGATGATCAGCAGCGGCAGCTCCAGCGACACCGCCAGGCCGATCGTCTCCGACTTCAGCGCCACACCGGGACCCGACGTGGTCGTCACGCCCAGCGCCCCGCCGAACGACGCACCGAGCGCCGCCCCGATCCCGGCGATCTCGTCCTCGGCCTGGAACGTCCGTACGCCGAAGTTCTTGTGCTTGCTGAGCTCGTGCAGGATGTCGGACGCCGGGGTGATCGGATACGAGCCCAGATACACCGGCAGATCCGCCTGCCGGCCCGCCGCGATCAGCCCGTACGACAATGCGAGGTTCCCCGAGATATTGCGGTACGTGCCCGTGGGGAAAGCCTGCGACGCCGGTGCGACCTCGTACGAGACCGCGAAATCCTCCGTGGTCTCACCGAAATTCCAGCCCGCACGGAACGCCGCCACATTCGCCTCGGCGATGTCCGGCTTCTTGGCGAACTTCGACCGGAGGAATGTCTCCGTCCCCTCGGTCGGACGGTTGTACATCCAGGACAACAGCCCGAGCGCGAACATGTTCTTCGACCGCTCGGCCTCCTTGCGGGAAAGCCCGAACTCCTTCAATGCCTCGATCGTCAAGGTCGTCAACGGCACGGGATGCACGTTGTACGCCTCGAGCGAGCCGTCCTCAAGAGGGGATTCGGCGTACCCGACTTTCGCCATCGGGCGTTTCGTGAACTCGTCCGTGTTCACGATGATGTCGGCCCCGCGCGGCACATCGGCGATATTCGCCTTCAGCGCGGCGGGATTCATCGCCACCAGCACATTCGGCGCGTCGCCCGGGGTGAGGATGTCGTGGTCCGCGAAATGCAGCTGGAACGACGACACACCCGGCAGCGTCCCGGCGGGCGCCCGGATCTCGGCCGGGAAGTTGGGCAGCGTCGACAGGTCGTTCCCGAACGACGCGGTCTCCGACGTGAACCGGTCGCCCGTCAACTGCATGCCGTCACCGGAGTCACCCGCGAAACGGATGATCACCCGGTCCAGGCGGCGGATTTCCTTCTCGGTGGCACCCGTACGATCAATGTGCGGGGCGCGCTGCTCCCCGACGACAGCCTCGTCGGTCTCATCGGACTTTCCGGCTGGGCTACTGACCTGGCTGGTCACTGAACTGGACCTCCCTCGGGGCGGCGGCTCGGGACCGGCCGACCCGCCGGCGGTCCAGGCCCCACCCTACTTCTGTAAGGGTCGCCTTCCTCGGACCGGTCATATGGTGGACGCGTTTTCGAGACAGGAATGCGTCACGTTTTGCCATATTTTTCCCGGACCTTTCGATTACTGGACGAAGCCCCCGGTCCTCATCCTTTCGTCCTGGTCCCGAGGTCTCACCGGGCTACGGGTGGATCATCCAGATCATCGCGAGTAGATCATCGCGTTGTCACGAGTTCAGATAAGTGAGAACAGCGAGAACACGCCGGTGATCCCCGTCACTGGGTGACAGGCCGAGTTTCAGGAAGATGTTGCTGACGTGCTTCTCCACCGCTCCGTCGCTGACCACCAGCTGCCGGGCGACGGCTGAATTCGTACGCCCCTCCGCCATCAGGCCCAGGACCTCCCGCTCGCGCGGCGTGAGCCCCGCCAGCACGTCCTGCTTGCGGCTGCGGCCCAGCAGCTGAGCCACCACCTCCGGGTCCAGCGCGGTCCCGCCCTGCGCCACCCGGACCACGGCGTCCACGAACTCCCTGACCTCGGCGACCCGGTCCTTCAGCAGATAGCCCACCCCGCGGCTGCTGCCGGCCAGCAGCTCGGTGGCGTACTGCTCCTCGACGTACTGCGAGAGCACCAGCACCCCGATGTCCGGGTAGTCCTTGCGCAGCCGCACCGCCGCCCGCACGCCCTCGTCGGTGTGGGTCGGCGGCATCCGCACATCGGCGACCACCACGTCCGGCAGCGCGTCCTGCCCCGCGAGGTCGCTCACCGTCTTGATCAGCGCCTCGGCGTCCCCGACCCCCGCGACGACGTCGTGCCCCAGATCGGTCAGCAGCCGGGTGAGTCCCTCCCGGAGCAGCACCGAATCCTCGGCGATGACGACCCGCACTCTTTCCTCCACGACGTTGTGTCCCCCACTGTCGGTGTTCCGTGTGTTCACGTGTTCGCCGCTGCCACGCGGCCGCTCGTGCGTCCAGCATCCCAGCTCCCGCGCCCGGATGGGCCGTACACCAGCGCTTCCGTGACACCGGACGCGCCGCAGTGCCCCGGCCGCCGTGATGGCGGCCGGGGCACTGCGGCTCCGGTCAGGAGGCGGACACTCAGCCCCGCCAGGGCAGCTCGGCCGTGACGGTCGTCGGTCCGCCGGCGGGGGAGTCGACGACGAGGATGCCGTCCACCGCGTCCAGCCGCTCCGTCAGCCCGGCGAGACCGCTGCCCGTCGACACACCGGCTCCGCCGCGCCCGTCATCGCCGACCTGGAGCATCAGCCGGTCGCCGGCCCGCCACACGTCGACCGAGGCACGGGTGGCCCGGGCGTGCTTGCTGACGTTCTGGAGGAGTTCGGAGACCGTGAAGTAGGCGATGCCCTCGATGGCCTGCGCGGGGCGCGACTCCAGGTCCACCACGACCTTCACGGGGACGGTGCAGCGGGAGGCGATGGCGGAGAGCGCCGCGTCGAGTCCGCGGTCGGTGAGGACGGCGGGGTGGATGCCGCGGGCGAGGTCGCGGAGTTCCTGGAGGGCGACCTTGACCTCGCCGTGGGCCTCGTCGACCATGCGCGCGGCGGCCTCGGGGTCCTTGTCGAGCTTCTCCTTCGCCAGCCCCAGATCCATGGCGAGGGCGACGAGGCGGGCCTGTGCGCCGTCGTGGAGGTCGCGTTCGATGCGGCGCAGGTCCGCGGCGGCCGTGTCCACGACCACTCCCCGGTCC
Organism: Streptomyces sp. QL37; assembly: GCF_002941025.1. Classification (NCBI taxonomy): domain Bacteria; kingdom Bacillati; phylum Actinomycetota; class Actinomycetes; order Kitasatosporales; family Streptomycetaceae; genus Streptomyces; species Streptomyces sp. QL37. The sequence continues at coordinate 4,928,248 of NZ_PTJS01000001.1, forward strand.
GACTCCAGCTCCGAGACCCTCGTGGCCAGCCGGGAGGGGCCGAGCAGACCCGCGACCATGACCCGGTCCACGGTCGCCAGGCCCCGGATGATCCACGGCGTGATCAGCACGAGAGCCAGGCCGAGCGCGGCGGTGACCCCCAGCTCGAAGGACGAGTCGAGGAAGAACTGGTGCGTCCCGTCCCCGTACAACTGGATGCCGTCGACACCCACGTACGTGGGGAAGACCCAGTGCCACAGCGGGTACGTGAACGCGGCCCAGCCGTAGAACCAGAAGGTCGCCGCCACGGTGAACGCGAACACCGCCCACGGCATGTGCAGCACCGCGTAGAGGAGATGCCGCCAGGACACCCCGCTCTTCAGCGTCGCGCCGACCCAGGACATCAGGCCGCCCTTGCCGCGGACCGGCGCGGGATCCGCGATGTCCAGCCCCAGCAGTCCGCGCGCCCGGCCGCGTTCCATGACACCGAAGCCGCGGCACATGACGAGGCCGGCGGCGAGTATCGGAATGCCGAGGAAGGTGATCAGCATGCCGAGGCCGAGCGACACCATCGTCACCGCGAAGGAGAACAGCACCACGCTGATCGGCAGGCTCAGGAGCAGATAGGCCAGCTCGCGCCACGTACGCGCCTCGAAGGGCGCGCGGAGCGCCGTGGGGAAGAAGTGCTTCGCCGGCGGGTAGCTCCCCGCCCCGGTGCCGGGCCTGTGCTGGTCCCGGGTGTCCGGTCCGTATGCCGTGGCCATCAGTGGCGTCCGTCCGTTTCTTCTGAGCGGGAACTCCCCGCGGACCGATACAACGGCTGATATCTCAAGAGTGCTGTGCCGGGAGCCGCCTCACCATGAGGGCCGTATCCGTATCCGGCCGGGGGTTTTCCCCACCACGGGGCCGCCCCGTCCCGTGCCCGGGACGGTAGCCCTCGGCGTCGCTGTGTCACGCCGCACCGGCGCGGTCGGCCCCGGAGGCGAGGCGGTCGCGCCAGGGCAGCTCGGCGGTGACCGTGGTCGGGCCGCCCTCGGGGGAGTCCAGGACGAACATCCCGTCGACCGCTCCCAGCCGCTCCGCCAGCCCCGACATGCCCGTACCGCCGTCGAGCCGGGCGCCGCCCCTCCCGTCGTCCCGGACCTGGAGCATCAGCCGGTCACCGGACCGCCACACGTCGACGGAGGCCCGACCGGCGCGGCTGTGCTTGCTGACGTTCTGGAGGAGCTCGGAGACCGTGAAGTAGGCGATGCCCTCGATGGCCTCGGCCGGCCGGGCCCGCAGCTCGACCGAGACGGTCACGGGGACGGTGCAGCGGGAGGCGATGGCGGAGAGTGCCGCGTCGAGTCCGCGGTCGGTGAGGACGGCGGGGTGGATGCCGCGGGCGAGGTCGCGGAGTTCCTGGAGGGCGACCTTGACCTCGCCGTGGGCCTCGTCGACCATGCGGGCGGCGGCCTCGGGATCGTCCGTGAGCTTCTCCTTCGCCAGCCCCAGGCCCATGGCGAGGGCGACGAGGCGGGCCTGTGCGCCGTCGTGGAGGTCGCGTTCGATGCGGCGCAGGTCCGCGGCGGCCGTGTCCACGACCACACCCCGGTCCGACTCCAGCTCGGCGATCCTGCGCTCCAGCTCGTCGGAGGGGGAGAGCAGCCCTCGCACCATCGCCCGGTCCGCGTTCGTCAGCCCGCGCGCGAGGTACGGGAGCACGGGCCAGAGGACGAACAGGCTCACCAGCGTCACGGCGAACGTCGCCACACCCCACGGCAGCCGGATGAACGAATACAGCAACGCCCGCCAGCCGACCGGGTCCTTCAGACCCGACCACAGCCAGGTGAAGAAGCCCTGGTCCCGACGCCCGCGCGCCATCGGGCTCGGCTCCTCGACGCGGACCCCGAGCATCCTCCGCGCCCGGCCGCGCTCGGCCCGGCCGAGACCGCGCGCGCCCTGCAGTCCCAGGGCGAGCAGGGGCAGCCCGATCACGGTGACGGAGAGCCCGGCACCCACGCCGACCAGGAACACGGTGTAGACGAACCCGACGATCGCCATCGGCAGATTGGCCAGGAGATACGCGATCTCCTTCCAGGTCCACCGGTCGAAGGCGAAGCGCGCGGGCGGCGGCCGGTCGTTGTCCGGCGGGGAGGGGCTCATGGTCATGCGACCAGCCTGCCGGGCCGGGCGGGCCCACGCCATGGGGTTCGTGGGTGAGGCCCAGTAGGGATAACCCCACCTCGCGCCGGCCCTCCCCTGTCACCTCCGCCCCACCGTCTGTCACCTGCTGCCTCACCCGCCTGTCACCTCCTGCCTCACCCGCCTGTCACCTCCTGTCCCACCCGTTGTGCGACGGGGCTGCTTACCCTCTCTTTAACAGGGCCTAGACTCCCGTGCGTACAGACCGTCGAACAGGTTGAGGGAGCGAGGGGCGGACGTGGCGGACGTGCCGGGACCGACCGTTCTCGCGTCGGACTACTTCCAGAGCTACTCAGTGGTCGGACTGCTCGCCCTGGTGGGCGTGGTGTTCGTCGCCGTCGCCTTCGGGGCCGGCCGGCTGCTGAGGCCCGTGGTCCCAACGCCGGAGAAACTCCTCACGTACGAGTGCGGCGTGGACCCCGTGGGCGAGGGCTGGGCCCACACCCAGGTTCGCTATTACGTGTACGCCTTCCTGTACGTGATCTTCGCCGTCGACTCGATCTTCCTGTTCCCGTGGGCGACGGTCTTCGCGGCCCCCGGTTACGGGGCGACGACGCTGGTGGAGATGTTCATCTTCCTCGGTTTCCTGGCCGTGGGACTGCTCTACGCATGGAAGAAGGGCGTCCTCGAATGGGCGTGACGAGCCGGCCGAACCCCGAACCCCCCGTGTCGCTGCCCGACCCGACGCCGCTGCCCGAGCCGAAGAGGCTCGGCGTGCTGTCCCGGCTCGCGCCCGAACCGATGAAGGTGGTCCTCAACTGGGGCCGCCGCTACAGCCTGTGGGTCTTCAACTTCGGACTCGCCTGCTGCGCCATCGAATTCATCGCCGCCTCCATGGCGCGGCACGACTTCATCCGGCTCGGCGTCATCCCCTTCGCGCCCGGCCCCCGGCAGGCCGACCTGATGGTGGTGTCCGGCACGGTGACGGACAAGATGGCCCCCGCCGTGAAGCGGCTCTACGAGCAGATGCCCGAGCCGAAGTACGTCATCTCCTTCGGCGCCTGCTCCAACTGCGGCGGACCGTACTGGGATTCGTACTCCGTGACGAAGGGCGTCGACCAGATCATCCCCGTCGACGTCTACGTACCCGGCTGCCCGCCCCGGCCCGAGGCGCTCCTGCAGGGCATCCTCAAGCTGCAGGAGAAGATCGCCCGCGAATCGCTGGCCGAGCGGTACAGCACCGAGGGCACGGCCCGCCCGTCGGCCGCCGCCCTGCGCAGCGGTCTCGTCGAGGCCCCGAAGGCGCCGGGGGAGGAGGGGAAGTGACCGCCCCGGACCTCTACAGCACGCTGCCCGATGCCGTCACCGACGTCTTCGGCCCGGACGCCACCGCCGCGCACGCGTACGACCTGCTGACCGTCGACGTCCCGGCCGCCTCCTGGACCGCCGCCCTCGAAACGGCCCGCGACGAGCTGGGCTGCACCTACTTCGACTGGCTGAGCGCCGTCGACGAACCGGGCACCGGCTTCCGTGTCTGCGCCCATGTCGCGGCCGTCGGCGGGGGCACGGTCCGGCGCCTGCTGGTCCGCACGACCGTCCCGCACGACGCGGCCACCCTGCCCACCGCCGTCGGCGTCTACGCGGGCGCCGCGTGGCACGAGCGCGAGACGCACGAGATGTTCGGCATCGGCTTCGAGGACCACCCCCATCTGGTCCCGCTGCTGCTGCCCGAGAGTTTCGAGGGCCACCCGCTGCGCAAGGACTTCGTCCTGGCGGCCAGGGTCGCCAAGGCCTGGCCGGGGGCGAAGGAGCCGGGAGAGTCCGAACACGGCGGGCCCAAGCGGCGGACCATGCTGCCGCCCGGGGTGCCCGATCCCAACGAATGGGGCCCGCTCAAGGGACAGCTCCCGCCCGCACCCGCCCGCCCCGCCCGAGGGGCCCGCGCGGCGGGCGACCGCCCGGTGCGCCGGACCCGCAGTGCGAGCGAGGGCTCGGCGGGCCGGCGGCCGGACGCGGCGGAGACCCCGCAGCCGGCGGCGCCACCACGCCGTACCCGCAGCGTCTCCCAGGGCTCGGCGAGCCAGACCGCAGGCCCTGCGGCCGCACCTCCGGCCGGTGCGGGGGACGACGGCGGCACGGCGCCCGCGAAGGGTGCGGCCGGCGGCGCGGACGCGCCCTGGCACGACGCGCGCCCCGCCTTCGACGACACCCCGAAGCGGCCTGCCCCGGAACAGCCCGCCCCGGAACAACCCGCCCCGGAACCGCCTGCCCCTGAACCGCCGACGCCGTCGACGGAGGCCGCGCAGCCGAGCGAGCCCGAGCCGTCGTCCGAGACCCCCGCGCAGCCGAGCGAGCCCGAGCCGTCGTCCGAGACCCCCGCGCAGGACGACGCCGACCCTGCTCCGGACAGCGCCGGCGAGCGTAAGGACACCTCCGACTCCTCATCCCGCACCGACCGCACCGACCGTTCCGCCGGTCCCGACCGTCCCGCCGGAGGCGATACCGCGTGAACGACGTACTCGACGTCGCCCTGCGCCTCGTCATCGTCTTCGCCGTGTTCATGGTCGTCCCGCTGATCGTGGGACAGGCCGAACACAAGGTGATGGCCCACATGCAGGGCCGCCTCGGTCCGATGTACGCGGGCGGTTTCCACGGCTGGGCGCAGCTCGTCGCGGACGGGGTGAAGTTCGCGCAGAAGGAAGACGTCGTACCGGCCGAAGCGGACCGCCGCATCTTCCAACTGGCACCCGCCGTCGCCCTGCTCCCGTACCTCCTCGTGATCGTCGCCATCCCGATCGGTCCCAGCGAGGGGGCGGTCGGTCAGGTCGTCGACGCGGGCATCTTCTTCGTGCTGGCCGTCATGGGCGTCGGCGTGCTCGGCTCGCTGATGGCGGGGTGGGCCTCGGCCAACAAGTTCTCCCTCCTCGGCGGTCTCCGCACCGCCGCGCAGCTCCTCGCCTACGAGCTGCCCATGCTGCTCGCCGCCGCCTCCGTGGCCATGGCGGCAGGCACCGTCTCGCTCCCCGGCATCCTCAACGCCTTCGAGTGGTGGTGGCTGCCCTGGCAGATCGTCGGCGCACTCGTCTTCTTCGTGGCAGGGCTCGCCGAACTCCAGCGCCCGCCCTTCGACATGCCGGTCGCCGACTCGGAGATCATCTTCGGGGCGTACACCGAGTACACGGGCCTCCGGTTCGCGTTGTTCCTGCTCGCGGAGTACGCGGGGATCGTCGTCCTGTGCGGTCTGACGACCGTCCTGTTCCTCGGCGGGTGGCACGGGCCGCTCGGCGCGGACGGGCTCGGCTGGGTCTGGACCCTCCTCAAGACCGGCGTTCTCGCGTTCGTCGTCATCTGGCTCCGGGTCACCTACCCCCGTCTGCGCGAGGACCAGCTGCAGAAGCTCGCCTGGACCACGCTCATCCCCCTCGCTCTCGCGCAGATCGCGCTCACCGGCATCGTGAAGGTGGCGATCAACTAGTGCCCCCGATCCCCGGCTCAGGCCTGGCCAAGGGTCTTGCCGTCACCCTGCGGACCATGACGAAGCGCACGGTCACCGCGCAGTACCCGGACGTCCAGCCCGAACTGCCGCCCCGCACCCGGGGCGTCATCGGGCTGTTCGAGGAGAACTGCACGGTCTGCATGCTCTGCGCCCGTGAATGCCCCGACTGGTGCATCTACATCGACTCCCACAAGGAGACGGTGCCGCCGGCCGCCCCCGGTGGCCGTGAGCGCAGCCGCAACGTCCTGGACCGTTTCGCGATCGACTTCGCCCTGTGCATGTACTGCGGTATCTGCATCGAGGTCTGTCCTTTCGACGCGCTGTTCTGGTCGCCCGAGTTCGAGTACGCGGAGACGGACATCCACGAACTCACCCACGAGCGCGACAAGCTCCGCGAGTGGATGTGGACCGTTCCCGAGCCACCCGCGCTCGACCCGGCAGCCGAGGAGCCCAAGGAGATCGCCGCCGCCCGCAAGACGGCCGACAAACTCCAGGCCCAGGAAGCCCAGGAAGCCCAGGAAGCCCAGGCGGCTCAGGAGGCCCGGGCGGCGCAGGAAGCCGAGCAGGCCCGGCCGGGGCAGGCACCGGAAGCGGAGGGCCAGGAATGACCCTCGCGGCTACAGCCGGCCACCCGGGCTTCCTCTCACCCACCGGCGTCGAGATCGCCTTCCTCCTGGTCGGGCTCGCCACCTTCGGCGCGGCTCTCATCACCGTCACGACCAAGCAACTCGTGCACGCGGCCCTCTGGCTCGTCGTCGCACTCGGCGGCATAGCGGTGGAGTACCTCCTCCTCACGGCCGAGTTCATCGCATGGGTGCAGGTGCTGATCTACGTCGGCTCCATCGTGGTCCTCCTCCTCTTCGGGCTGATGCTCACGAGGGCTCCCATCGGCCGCTCCCCGGACGCCGACTCGGGCAACCGGTGGATCGCACTCGGCGCCTCCGTCGCCGCCGCAGGCGCCCTCGTCTGGGTCGTCGTGGACGCCTTCCGCACGACCTGGATCGATCTGGACGGTCCCGCCCAGGGCTCCACCAAGGCCTCGGGGGAGTTCCTCTTCCGGAACTGGGTGCTCCCCTTCGAAGCGCTCTCCGTCCTGCTGCTCGCCGCCCTCGTGGGCGCGATCGTCCTGTCCCGCAAGGACCGCCAGGACCGAGAGGGCAAGCAGGACCGAGAGGGCAAGCAAGACCGGCCGGAACGACCGGGCGCGAACCGGGAGGACAAGAGCTGATGCACCTCGCCTATCCCGCGGTCCTCGCCGTCCTCCTCTTCTGCACCGGCCTGTACGGCGTACTCGCCCGCCGCAACGCGATCCTCGTCCTGATGTCCGTCGAGCTCATGCTCAACGCCGTCAACCTCAACCTGGTCGCCTTCGACGTCTGGCTCCGCGACGCACTCCACGCCGGCCAGGCCCTCACCCTCTTCACGATCGCCATCGCCGCCGCCGAGATCGGCATCGGCCTCGCGATCGTCCTGGCCGTCCACCGCAACCGCGGCAGCTCGGACGTCGACCGCCTCCGCGACACCGCGGAGACCGACGAGGCCGAGACGCTCCCCGACGAAGCGGCCGACGACGCCCGGGACAACACCGCAGACCAGGCCACTGCTCCGGCAGGGAAGGCAAAGAAGGCAGAGGCCACCGCGTGACCACCACGACCCTCGCCGTCCTCGTCCCCCTCCTCCCCTTCCTGGGCGCCGCCGCAGGGCTTCTCCTGGGCCGGTCCGCGCCCGGCTTCGTCCGCCCCCTCGCCGTCCTGCCGACCCTCACCGCAGCTGTCCTCGCCGTCGTGGTCGCCGCACGCCAGGGAGGCGGCCGGCCCATCGACGCCGCGACCCAGCTGACCCCCACCGGCTCGGTCCCGATCGACCTGGCCCTGCACCTGGACGGCTTCGCCGTCCTCGTCGCCGTCCTCGTCGGACTCGTGGCCACCTGCGTGCAGATCTACTCGACGGCGTATCTCAAGGACGACGTCCGCTACCCGTCGTACGCGGCCCTCGTCTCCCTCTTCACCTCCGCGATGCTGCTCGTCGTCTACTCCGGCGACCTCATGGTGCTCCTGGTCGGCTGGGAGATCATGGGCATCTGCTCGTACTTCCTCGTCGGGCACTACTGGGAGACCCCCGAGGCGCGTGCGGCCTCGCTCAAAGCCTTCCTCGTCACCAAGCTCGGCGACGTGCCCTTCCTCATCGGCCTGTTCGCGCTCGCCGCCGACACCGGCACCTTCCGCATCACCGGAATCCTGGCCGCCGTCACCAACGGCGGACTCGACCACCCCACCCTCGTCGCCCTGCTGCTCCTCGCCGGCGTCGCGGGCAAGTCCGCGCAGTTCCCCCTGCACACCTGGCTGCCCGACGCGATGGCAGGCCCCACCCCCGTCTCCGCGCTCATCCACGCCGCGACGATGGTCGCCGCCGGCATCTACTTCGTGGCCCGGCTCCTCCCCGTCTTCGCAGCCTCCGGCGCCGCCCTGGTCGTCCTCGCCGTCATGGCGGCCGTCACGATGATCGGCTCCGGACTCGCCGCACTCGCCCAGGACGACATCAAGCGCGTCCTCGCCTACTCGACGATCGGCCAGCTGGGCTACATGTCCGGCGCCCTGGCCGTCGGCGACCGCGGGGCCGCCGTCTTCCACCTCCTGTCGCACGGTGCGTTCAAAGCCGTCCTCTTCCTCGCGGCGGGCGTCGTCATCCACGCGGCGGGAACCAACTCACTGGCCGCCATGTCCCGCATGGGCGGGCTGGCCAAGCGCATCCCCGACGCCTACTGGACGATGACCGTCGCCCTCCTCGCGCTTGCCGCGATCCCGCCGTTCGCCGGCTTCTTCTCCAAGGAAGCCGTCCTCGTCGCCGCCGAGCACACCGCCTTCGGGGACCGTGACGTCGCCCCAGCCGCGGCCGGCTGGACGATCCTCGTCGCCGGCCTCGCCGCCGCGGTCCTCACCGCGGCCTACGCCACCCGGCTGTGGCTCCTCGCCTTCCGCGGGCGCGGGCAGGAGGCCCCCGACCACGGCAAACAGCCCGTCGCGATGACCTCCGTCCTCTGGGTCCTCGCCGTCCCGACCATCGCCTTCGGCCTCACGACCGGCGTCCTCGCCGACTGGTTCGACGGACACGGCCTCACTCCCTCCCTCACGACCGCCGTCCTCTCCACCGGCGTCGGCCTCGTCGGCGGACTCGTCACCTACGGGGTCTGGCGCCACACCACGGCGCTCGCCGACCGTCCCCCGGTCGGCGCGGTGGCCGCCCACCCCGACGCCGAGCCCGCCCTCGTTGAGGCCGAGGCGATGACCTCGCACACCGCGGCGTACGGCACCATCGCGGACGCCCAGGACCCGTCGGACCCCGGCAGGCTCCTGCTGGGTCCGCTGCACCGGCACGCGGTCACCGGATTCCACCTCGACGCCCTGTACACGGTGCTGTTCGTCCGTCCCGTGGGGGCCGCCGCACGACTCGTCCGCTTCCTGGACCGCGAGGTCGTCGACACCTACGTACACGGCTCGGGCAGCATCGCCCGCGGACTCGGCACACTGATCCGCCGCGCCCAGACCGGCAACGTGCAGACCTACCTCGGCGCGCTGCTCGCCGGAACCCTTGTCCTGGCGATCGCCGCCGTCGTCTTTGCCAACGTCTACGCCGGGGCGTGAGCCGTGTTCGATATCAGCGCATCCGTGATGCAGTTCCTTCTGGCGTTCATCGTCGTCGTCCCGCTCCTGGGCGCGGCCGCCGCGCTCCTGCCCGCCCCGCCCGGTCTCAAGGGAAGGAACCCCGACCAGGCCGTGCTCCGCCACGGCGTGACCGTCACCGGCGCCGTGCTCCTCGCCGCGCTCGTCCTGGCCGCGGGCTTCGACCACGACCACCCGTCGAAGATGCAGGCCACCACGGACATCAGCTGGATCCCGGCACTCGACGTCCGGATCCACCTCGGCACCGACGGCATCTCGCTCCCCCTTCTCGTGCTGACCGCGCTGCTGACCTTCCTCTGCGCGCTCCACAGCTACTTCAAGCTCCCCGCAGGCCCCTCCCCGAAGGCCTTCGTCGCCCTGGTCCTCGTCCTCGAGTCCGGCACCCTCGCGACCTTCGCCGTCCTCGACCTGATGCTGTTCTTCCTGGCCTTCGAGATGGTGCTCATCCCGATGTACTTCCTCATCGCCCGCTGGGGCGGCGACCGGAAGCAGCCCGCCGCCTGGAAATTCATCCTCTACACGCTGCTCGGGTCCGTGGTCATGCTGCTCGGGCTGCTCCTCATCGGACTGAAGAGCGGCACTTTCGACATGGTGGCACTCGCCACTGACAACGGCCGGGGCCTCACCACATCCGTGCAGGTCATCGCCGTACTGGCCGTCGGTATCGGGCTCGCCGTGAAGACCCCGATGTGGCCCCTGCACAGCTGGCTCCCCGACGCCCACACCGCGGCGCCGACCGTCGGCTCCGTGCTCCTCGCCGGCGTACTGCTGAAGATGGGCACGTACGGATTCGTCCGCATCCTGCTCCCCGTCACCCCCGACGGGATGCAGACCTTCGCGCCCTACCTCGCGGCGTTCGCCGTCGTCGGGATCATCTACGGCTCCCTCGCCTGCCTGGCCCTCGCGCGCCCCGGCGCCAAGGGGGACCTCAAGCGCCTGATCGCCTACTCCTCCGTGGGCCACATGGGCTTCGTGCTCCTCGGCATCGCGACCATGACCCCCACCGGTGTGAACGGCGCGCTCTTCGCGAACATCGCCCACGGCCTCATCACAGGGCTGCTGTTCTTCCTGGTCGGCGCCGTGAAGGACCGCTACGGCACCGCGGACCTCGACACCCTGTCCGGGGCCACCGGAGCCGCTCTCTACGGCCGGGCGCCCCGCCTCGGCGGCCTCCTCGCCTTCGCCGCCGTCGCGTCGCTCGGACTCCCCGGCCTCGCCGGGTTCTGGGGCGAGATGCTCACCCTGTTCGGCGCCTTCGACCCCGCCGAAGGACTCAGCCGCCCCGCCTTTCTCACCTTCATGTCCATCGGCGCCCTCGGCACCCTGCTCACGGCCGCGTACATGCTGGTCGTCGTACGCCGCGTCTGCATGGGCGAGCACCGTGAGCAGCAGCCGGTCGCCGACATCCAGCGCTACGAATTCGCCGCCTGGACCCCGCTCGCCGCCCTGACCGTCCTCGCCGGCCTCTGGCCCGCCGTCCTCCTCGGCCTCACCGACCCGGCCGTGCAGAAGCTCCTCGCAGGAGGCAAGTCGTGACCGTGGCAGCCGACAGCGCAACCGGGGCGGCGAGCCTCGTCCAGTCCGTCGACTGGCTCGCGATCGCGCCTCCCGTCATCGCGGCGTCCGTGGCCCTGCTCGTCCTCGTCGCCGACCTCTTCACCGGCGAACGGCACAAGCCGCTCCTCGGCTACGGGGCCGTGGCCGGGCTCGTAGCCGCGCTCGCCATGCTCGTCCCGCTGCGCGCCGGGGACCGCTCCACCTTCTGCCTCACCGGCGGGGCACAGGCCTGCAGCTACACCGCCGACCACTTCGCCCTCGTCATCCAGGCCCTCGTGCTCGGCGGAGCCCTGCTCACCGCGCTGCTCTCGATCGGCGACACCCGCAAGCTCCCCGCGGGCGAGTTCTGGTTCCTGCTGCTGTCCTCCGCCGCCGGAGCCGCGCTCCTGCCCGCCGCCCGGGACCTCGCCACCCTCGTCGTCGCCCTGGAAGTCGCGTCGCTCCCCGCCTTCGCCCTCGTCGGCATCAAGCGCGGCGACCGCCGGTCCTCCGAAGCGGCCCTGAAGTTCTTCCTGTCCTCCGTCGTGGCCACCGCAGTGATGCTCCTGGGCGTCAGCTTCGTCTACGCGACCACCGGCACGATGCACCTCACGGAGATCGCCGCCCGCCTCGACGACGTACCGGGCAGGTTCTCCACGCTCGCCGAGGCGGGAGTCGTCCTCACACTCGTCGGCTTCGCCTTCAAGACGGCCGCCGCGCCGTTCCACTTCTGGGTGCCCGACACCTATGTGGGAGCCCCGCTCCCCATCGCCGCCTACCTCTCCGTCGTCGGCAAGGCCGTCGGCTTCTCCGGCCTCATCCTCGTGACGGTGATCGGCTTCCCGTCGTACGCCGACGTCTGGGGCCCCGCCCTGGCCGTCCTAGCCGCGCTCACCATGACCGTCGGCAACGTCGCCGCCCTCCGGCAGAACACCACCCGCGCCCGCAGCGCCGTACGCCTCCTCGCCTGGTCGTCCGTCGGGCAGGCGGGCTACCTCCTCGTCCCGATCGCCGCCGCCGCGTACTCCAGCGACGCCCAGATCGGCTCCACCGTCGCCTACGCGCTCATGTACGCCGTGGTGAACCTCGGGGCCTTCGCGGTGGCCGCCCTGGTCGCCCGCAGCCGCCCCGGCAACCGCCTGAGCGACTACCGCGGCCTGTACGCCACCCGCCCCCTGGCCGCGCTCGCCATGGGCTTCTTCCTGCTCTGCCTGGCAGGCCTGCCGCCCGGCATCATCGGCCTCTTCGCCAAGGTCACCGTCTTCTCCTCGGCCGTCGACGCCGGGCTCGGCTGGCTCGCCGTCGTCATGGCCGTCAACGTGGTGATCGCGCTGTACTACTACCTCCGGTGGACCGCCGCGCTCTTCAGCGCCCCGGAGCCGGCCCCGGCCTCCGAGGAGGCGCCCAAGGCGCCGGCGCACCGGATCCCCGCCCCGCTCACCCTGGCGATCGCCCTCACCGCCGTAGCCGGAATCACACTGTCCGGCGCCCCCCAGCTCATCCTCCGTTTCGCCACCCTCAGCCTCTTCTGACCGGCTACGACCGGCTTGCCCGTGCGGCCACGCACAGGGCATGGTCATGCGTGCACGCGTCACGTATCGGAGCGCGCGGGACGAGCACACACTGAAGAGCACAGAGGAGCCAGAGCGGTGCTGAACGGGTTCAAGGACTTCATCCTTCGCGGGAACGTCATCTCCATGGCCATCGGCCTCGCCGTGGGAGCCGCCTTCACCGCGGTCGTCACCGGCTTCAGCAACGCGTTCATCGTGCCGCTCATCGGCCTCTTCACCCGCGGCACCGGCGACTTCAGCAAGGCCTCCTACAGCGTCGACGGCGTGACGTTCCCCTACGGGCTCTTCGTCAGCGCCGCCATCGCCTTCCTGATCACCGCCGCGGTCCTCTACTTCCTGGTCGTCCTCCCCATGGCCAAGGTCCAGAACCGCTTCACCACCAAGGAAGAAGAGCAGAAGGCGGACATCAAGGCCGCCCTCCGGGACTGCCCCCACTGCTTCAGCGAGATCCCCTCCATCGCCTCCCGCTGCGCCCACTGCACCAGCGAGGTCGAGCCGGACGCGGAGGCCCGCGCGCTCGCCGACCTCCCGGCCCAGCGCTGACACCGCCTTCGCAGGGCCCCCGGCGCCCGCGCAGGCACACCCACCCGTACGGCCCAGGGGCGGATCCATCCGGATCCGCCCCTGCTGCCTGTGCCCCCGGCCACCTCGCACAAGGGAACTAGCTTCCGTCGCCTCGCGTTGACCTGTACGGGAGGCTCCACTGGGGAGTGGAGCACCACCGAGCAAGGGTTCCCCTGCTGCACCACTTGGAGGGCGTACCGTGCACCGCCGGCACAACGGGCTGAAAACCGCTGTACTCCTCGGGGGCCTCTCGGCCCTCATCATCGTCATCGGCAGTTTCTTCGGCCGGACCGGTCTGATCGTGGCCCTCCTGGTCGCGCTCGCCACCAACGCCTACGCGTACTGGAACAGCGACAAGCTCGCCCTGCGCGCCATGCGGGCACGCCCGGTCAGCGAATTCGAGGCGCCACAGCTCTACCGCACCGTCCGCGAGCTCTCGACGGCGGCCCGCCAGCCCATGCCCCGGCTCTACATCTCCCCGACCCAGGCACCCAACGCCTTCGCCACCGGGCGCAACCCGCGCAACGCCGCGGTGTGCTGCACCGAGGGGATCCTCCAGATCCTCGACGAGCGCGAGCTGCGTGGGGTCCTCGGCCACGAGCTGAGCCACGTCTACAACCGCGACATCCTCATCTCGTCGGTCGCGGGCGCCCTCGCCTCGGTGGTCATGTTCCTGGTCAACTTCGCGTGGCTCATCCCCGTCGGCAGGTCCGACGACGACGACGGCCCCGGCCTCCTCGGGATGCTCCTGATCATGATCCTCGGCCCGCTCGCCGCCTCCGTGATCCAGCTCGCCGTGAGCCGCTCCCGGGAGTACCAGGCCGACGCGTCCGGGGCCCAGCTCACCGGGGACCCGCTCGCCCTGGCGTCCGCGCTGCGCAAGCTCGACGCCGGTACGAAACAGCTTCCGCTTCCACCCGAACCACGGATCGAGACCGCGAGCCACATGATGATCGCGAACCCGTTCCGCCCCGGTCAGGGCATGTCCAAGATGTTCTCCACCCACCCGCCCATGGCCGAACGCATCGCCCGACTCGAGCAGATGGCAGGGTACCGACCATGAACGCAATCCTGAACGTCATTTGGCTGGTCCTGTGCGGACTGTGGATGTTCCTCGGCTACATCGCCGCGGGGCTCCTGCTCTGCATCACGATCATCGGCATCCCCTTCGGCGTGGCCGCGTTCCGTATCGGCGTCTACGCACTCTGGCCCTTCGGCCGCACCGTCGTCGACCGTCGCGACGCGGGCGGCGGTTCCCTCATCGGCAACGTCCTCTGGGTGATCCTGGCCGGCTGGTGGCTCGCGCTCGGCCACATCTTCACCGGCATCGCCCTGTGCGTCACGATCATCGGCATCCCCCTGGGCATCGCGAACTTCAAGCTCATCCCGGTCTCGCTGATGCCCTTCGGCAAGGAGATCGTCCCCACGGACCAGCCGTTCGCCACCCGCTAGAAGTCGCCCCGGGCAACCGCACCCGTCCCCGCAAGCGTCCTGGCTTGCAGGAACAAGTGACGGGTAGGTACGCGAACATGAGCATCATCAGTTGGATCATCCTCGGGCTGCTGGCCGGAGCAATAGCCAAGTTTCTTCTGCCGGGCCGCGATCCCGGGGGCATCATCGGCACGACCGTCATCGGCATCGTGGGCGCCTTCCTCGGGGGCTGGCTGTCGTCCCGCTTCCTCGACCGCCCGATCAGCACGGACTTCTACGACACGGCCACCTGGGTGGCGGCCATCGCCGGATCCCTCGTCCTGCTGATCGCCTACCGCCTGCTCTTCGGCAACTCCCGCGACCGCCGCTGATCCGGCGCCCGCACAGCCCCTGCGGACACGGCTACGGGGCGGGCCATGCCGACCGGCACGCCCCGCCCCGCCCACGACCCGCTGCACACAGCAGCGAACCGTCTACCGGTAGTTGGCGAACTGCACCGCGAAGTCGAGGTCCTTGCCCTTGATCAGCGCCTGCACCGCCTGCAGGTCGTCCCGGCTCTTGGAGCTGACCCGCAGCTCCTCGCCCTGAACCTGCGCCTTGACGCCCTTCGGGCCCTCATCGCGAATGATCTTCGCCACCTTCTTGGCGTTCTCCTGGGAGATGCCCTCCTCGATCGTGGCGAAGATCTTGTACTCCTTGCCGGAAAGCTGCGGCTCACCCGCGTCCAGCGACTTCAGCGAGATCCCGCGCTTGATCAGCTTGGACTGGAAGATGTCGAGGATCGCCTTGACCCGCTCCTCGCCGTTCGCCTCCATCAGGATCTTCTCGCCGGACCAGGAGATCGACGCGCCCGTCCCCTTGAAGTCGTAGCGCTGGGAGATCTCCTTGGCGGCCTGGTTGAGGGCGTTGTCGACCTCCTGCCGCTCGACCTTCGAGACGATGTCGAAACTGGAGTCGGCCATGACGTGTGGCTCCTTGCGTCGTATGCGTTGGGGTACGGCACAAAGCCTAGCCACCCGGGCGCGTCCGGTGCTGATCAATCAGGTGGCGTAGCACCCCTGGGCATCAGGTATCGTTTACGACGTCGCCAAGGAGCCCCGAAGGGGATCCGACGCGTCGTTCCAGGCGGTGTGCCCGAGTGGCCAAAGGGAGCAGACTGTAAATCTGCCGGCTCAGCCTACCCAGGTTCGAACCCTGGCGCCGCCACAGGACGGGAAACCCCGTCCGACCTGCTTAAACCGCAGGTCGGGCGGGGTTTCTGCATGTGGGCGGGACGGCGTGGGGATCAGGGCCGCTCGTAGAACTGCAGCACCCCTCCGACGGAGAAGCACGCCGCGCCCGTGAGCGTGCCCCAGTTGGCGATGTCGACGTTCAGGACGCTTCCCGTGGCGGGGCGGGTGAAGTCGGCCAGTGCCGAGGCCATGAAGAGCACCGATCCGAGCTGGTTGACCGCGACGATCCACCAGCCGAGATCGCGCGTACGGAGGCCTGGCCGGCCGTGGCAGACCTCGACCAGGGCGAGATGCCCCGAGACGAGGAACAGCGTGCACCCGATCAGGTCGGGGGACCAGATCAGCGCGTTCGCCTGCCGTACGGAGAGCCCTTGCATCAGGGAGCCGAGCAGGTTGATCCCGAACACCAGCGTTCCCACGAACAGCAGAAGGGTGCTGAGCCAGTCGATCCGGCCGGGCTCGTAGCTCCACCATCTCCAGCGCCGTGCGGAGAGCGCCCCGATGCGGCTGTCCTGGCGTGGAGCGTTGATCACCTGGAGCAGGGACGCGTAGCCGCCCGTGTTGAAGAACAGGCCTCCGACGAAGTAGATCCAGGCGCTCGTCGCATCGCCCGTGCCGAACTGGGCCCTCGCGGCCCCGGCCGCGAACAGACCCCCACCGACCGTGAACGCCCCCGCCGCGATGGCGTTCAGCCGGCTGAGGCGGCCGAGCGATTCGCTGTCCGCGCTTCGTGGCCGGGGCTCCGATTCGCCTACGGGCCGCACGGTGAGCAGGCCGCGCTTGCGTGCCGGTCGCGACTCCCAGACGGCGGTGGCCCCGTCGCCGAGGCGCCAGGTCAGCCGGGTCGTGAACGGCCCCGTGCCCTCGGTTCGGCTCACCCGTCGACCCCGGCCTTCCGGTTCGTGTTCATCCCGCTTGCCGCTCCTGTCCGGATCGCCGGGCGAGCCGTATTCAGGCCTTCCTCCCCGCCGGGCGCCGCAACAGGTAGACACCGGCGCACGACACCAGGACGGCCATGCACGCGATGAAGACCAGGCCCGCGTCCTGGAGCCCGATGTGGCCCGAGAGGATGCCGACGCCGATCACCGGCAGCGAGATGCCCGCGTACGCCACCACGAACAGCGTCGAGATCACCGCTGCCCGGCTGCCCGCGGGCGACGCCGCCGCCACCTGGGACAGGGCCGCCCGGAACGCCAGCCCCTGGCCTCCGCCGCCGAGGAGCGCGCTCAGCACGATCAGGGGCAGCAGCTGCCACCAGAGCGCGGCCGCGAGCAGCGCCAGACCGCCCAGGAGGCCGGCGCAGCCCAGCGGCAGGGACCGCTGCTCTCCGATCCGGCCCACCGCCGACTGACCCGCCACCGAGGCGAAGAAGGCCAGCGCGACGATCAGCCCGCTCACGGCGTGGTCGTCCACGTCCAGGAACTCGGCGAGGAACGCGGGGCTGACCGACGTGAACACCCCGAACAGGGCGAACCCCACGAAGGAGGCGAGCGCCGCGGGTCCGAACACCTTCCGGACCTCGGGCGGCAGACCGGGGCGCTGCGGGCGGACGGTGCTCAGGGGGCGTCGGTCGCCCACCGTCTCCTTCAGGCCGAGCAGGACGATCGCGGAGACGGCCAGCAGCACCAGGTGCACGACGAACGGCAGATGCAGCGGCCAGGGGGCGTACTGCGCGAGGATTCCGGCCAGCAGCGGCCCGCAGCCCAGACCGCCCATGTTGGCGGCCGTCGCCACGAACGAGGCCCTGGGTGAGCCCTTGCCGGGCGCCAGCTCCATGACGTACGCGGTGGCCGCCCCGGTGAACAGTCCGGCCGACAGGCCCGACAGCAGCCGGCCCGCGAAGAGCCAGCCCAGGGCGGTGGCGCACAGGAAGCAGACGGCGCTCGCCGCCGCGCAGCCCAGGCCCCACAGCAGCACAGGCCGTCTGCCCACCGCGTCGGAGGCGTTTCCGGCCAGGAGCAGCACCCCGATGACACCGAAGGCGTAGACGGCGTAGACGACCGTCACCGTGAGCTCGGAGAACCCGAGTTCGTCCTGATAGAGGCTGTAGAGCGGGGTCGGCAGAGTCGTCCCCGCCATGCATACGGCGAACACCGCCCCACTGAGACAGCAGGGGAGCCAGCCTCGGCCGTCCGGGCCACCGTTCATGTGCCCGACGGTAGCCCGCGGACGTTCCCGCGAGCCGCAACGCCTCGCGGGCCTACGACTCCAGATACCTCAGGACCGCGAGGATCCGCCTGCTGTGACCGGTGGTGTGCGACAGCTCCAGCTTGTCGAAGATCGCGTTGAGGTTCTTCTCCACCGCGCTCACGGAGATGTGCAATTGCCTCGCGATCGCCGTGTTGGTGAGCCCCTGGGCCAGGGGTTCGAGCACACTGCGCTCGCGGGGCGTGAGGCGGGCCAGGGGGTCCCCGTGCGTGGAGCGGATGACCAACTGCCGGACCACCTCGGGATCGATGGCGGCGCCACCCGCCTGGATGCGCTCCAACGCGTCCAGGAACTCGTCGACCTGTGCGACCCGGTCCTTGAGGAGATAACCCACCCGTTCCGCGCTGGAGGCCAGCAACTGGGCCGCGTAGTGGCGTTCGATGTGCTGGGACAGCACCAGCACACCGGTTTCCGGCCACCGCTCGCGGATCTCCAGGGCCGCGCGCAGACCCTCGGTGGTGTGCGTCGGAGGCATCCGGATGTCGAGGACGACGATGTCCGGCCGCCGCGTCTCCATCTCCTTCAGCAGGGACACGGCGTCCCCGAACGAGGCCAGGACCTCGTGCCCTTCCTCGACGAGGAGCCGTACCAGGCCCTCCCGCAGCAGCGTCGAGTCCTCGGCGAGCATCAGGCGCATGGAAGCTCCGCGGTCACCATGGTGGGTCCCCCCTCGGGGCTGTCGATGCGCAGAGCGCCGTCCAGCGCGTCCACCCTGCTGCGCAGGCCGCTCAGCCCGATGCCCGCGGGATCCGCGCCGCCCTTGCCGTTGTCCTCGGTGCGCACCGTGAGCACACTCCCGCTCAGGACCACGCGTACGGACACCGCCGTGGCGCCCGAGTGTTTGGCGGCGTTGGTCACGCACTCCGACACCACGAAGTACGCGGCGGTCTCCACCGGCCGGGGCAGAGGCCGGCTGACGTCGAACACCGTACGGACAGGTATGGAGCACCGCTCGGACACCCCTCCCAGGGCCTCCTCGAGCCCCAGGCTGTCGAGCGCCGACGGATAGACCCGCCAGGCCACTTCACGCAGCTCCGCGAGTACGTCCCTCGACTCCTGGTGCGCCTGGCGCAGCAGGGCGTCCGCCTGCCCGGGCTCGCGCCCCCTGCGGGCCCGGCCGAGCAGCATGCCGAGGGCCACCAGCCGCTGCTGGATCCCGTCGTGGATGTCCCGCTCGATGCGCCGGCGTTCGGCGTCCACCGCCTGCACGACCGCCGCCCGGCTGCTGGCCAGTTCGTCGATGCGCCGGCGCAACAGCTCCTGCTCGGAGGGGCCGAAGCACTCGCCGGCCAGCCGGGAGTCCAGGGTGACGAGCGAGCGGAGACCCTGGAGGCCGAGGAAGAGCAGCACCCCGCCGAGGAGTACCTGCACGAGCAGTTCGTCCCACCGGAGCGAGCCCTGGACCGCCCCCCTGCACAGCAGTCCCGCCAGGACGACACCGAAACCCAGCAGCCCGATGACGAGGGCGCACAACAGGCCGGTGCAGCTGCGGACCGCGAGGTAGCGCAGGACCCTCCGGCCGGACACCTCGTAGTGCTCCGGGAAGCGGTCGTCGAAGAAGAAGGACCTCCGCGCCCGTTCCACGCCCGTCAGCCGCAGGGCTCCCGCAACCAGGACGCCGAGGGCGCGGGCCCGGGTGAGCGGCCACAGCAGGAAGGGGCCGAGAGCGGTGCCGGCCACGAGGAAGTAGAGAGATCCGGCCGAGGCGGTCGCGCAGCCGAGGACCGTGCCCAGCCCCTGGCGCGACCAGGAGAACGTCCGACCGCCCACGACGGCGGAGCCTAGTGGGGTCGCGGGGGCGCGGCAAGATCGACCGGGCCGGGGTGGAGGCGGGGCCGCCGCCCGTGGATGCCCGGGGCCGCTCATGAACTGCGGCGGTGCTGGGCCCGGTCGGTGGAGCGCAGCCTCCGGACGACGTACGTCACGACGGCCACGACCACCAGGGCCAGCACGGCCTTGGAGGCGAACCCGACGTAGGTCTCCACCGTCTCCCACCGGTCGCCCAGCCAGTAACCGGCCATGACCAGGACGGAGTTCCAGATCAGGCTGCCGAGCGCGGTCAGCGCGACGAAGACCTGGAGCGGCATGCGCTCCACACCGGCGGGGACGGAGATGAGGCTGCGGAAGATCGGCACCATACGGCCGAAGAAGACCGCCTTGGTGCCGTGCTTCGCGAACCACTCCTCCGTGCGCCCCAGGTCGGAGGCCTTCACCAGCGGCAGCTTCCCCCAGATGGTGTGCATGCGTTCACGGCCGAAGGCCGCGCCGATCCAGTAGAGGACCACGGCCCCCACGACCGAGCCGAGCGTGGTCCAGAACAGCGCGGAGGCCAGGCTGAGGACGCCCTGCCCGGCGGCGAACCCGGTCAGCGGCAGGATCACTTCGCTCGGCAGCGGCGGGAACAGGTTCTCCAGCGCGATGGCCAGGCCGGCTCCGGGACCGCCCATGGTGTCGACGAGCTCCGTGGCCCAGCCCGCGATACCACCCGAGGGCTCCTGCGACGAAGCCGAGTACATGAGATGCATATGAGTCTCCAAGGCGGCGGGTCGTTACCCCGGGGCGTGTACCCCCGATCACCCTCCACGTTAGAAACCGCAGCTCAACGGCCGGTATGCGGATGGCCGTCCGGTCCGCTGCGGAAGCCCGCAGGACCCGGACCTGCGGAAAACCGCACCCCTCGCGCGCACAGGGGGTCCGGGACGGCCCCGCGTTCAGTTCCCGGCGACGTCCTTCACCGCGACCGCCACCGGCTTGCTCCCGCTGATCAGCTCCAGCGTCAGACCCGCCGTCGCCGAGGTGTCCAGCAGCTCCGTCAGCACCGCGGCCACGTCGTCGCGGGGGATCGGGCCGCGGCCCGTCGAGGCGGCGAGCAGGACCTGGCCGGTCCCTGCGTCGTTCGTGAGCATTCCGGGGCGCAGGATCGTCCAGTCCAGACCGCTCCTGGAACGTACGTACGCGTCGGCCTCGCCCTTGGCCCGCTGGTAGACGTCGAAGACCTCGTCGCCGGTGTGATGCGGGTCGGCGCCCATGGAGGACACCACGACGTAGCGCCGCACCCCCGCCCGTTCCGCCGCGTCCGCGAAGAGCACGGCAGCTCCGCGGTCCACCGTGTCCTTGCGAGCCGAACCGCTGTTCGGGCCGGCACCGGCCGCGAAGACCGCGGCGTCCGCGCCCCGCAGGACCTCCGCCGCCTCCTCGACGGAGGCCGATTCGAGGTCGAGGACGACGGGCTCGGCGCCCGCCGCCCTCAGGTCGTCACTCTGCTCCGGATTCCGGATGACGCCCACCGCTTCGTCACCGCGCGCGGCGAGCAGCCGCTCGAGCCGCAGCGCGATCTGACCATGTCCACCTGCAATGACAATGCGCATGCTTCCGACCGTACGCCGCGGGGAGCGCTCGTGCTCAAGGCCCGCCGCCGGGGCCGGAATCGGTGCGGCCCTGCCGCGGGAGGTCGAGGGCCGAGGCGGCGGCTCCGGAGTCGCGGTATTCGCGTACGGCACTGGTCCGCGCCACCACGCGCCCCCGGTGCACGACGATCCTGCTGTACGCGAGGGAGAGCGCTCCGGAGAGCCCGTCCCCGCGCACGGCGAGGAGCTCGGCCGGGAAGCCGGCCTCGACGCGCACCCCGGGCAGGCCCAGGGCCGCTCTGGCGGTGCCGGAGACGGCGTCGTAGGCGTGTTCGGGGCGGAGACTCTCCTGCGAGGCCAGCAGGTACGCCGCCTCCAGGGGGTCGCCCCGGCCGACGGGATTGAAGGCGTCGCGCAGCGCCCCGCTCCCCGCGGCCACCCGCACCCCGGCGTCCCGCAGCAGCCGTACGGGCGGGATGCCGCGGAGCCGGGCCTCGGAGCAGCCGCCCTGCGGGAGGCAGACCACGGTCACGGACGCGGCGGCCAGCCGGTCGGCGGCGCGGGCCGCCTCGTCGCCGGGAAGCCGCGAGAGGCCCGCGCAGGGGCCGACGCAGACGTCCGGGCGGAGCCCGTCGGCCATGGCGGACAGCCGGGCGAGCCGGCCCGGGTCGTCACCGTCCGTGTGCAGATCGACGGGGAGCCCGTGTGCGGCGGCGAGATCCAGGACGGCCTCGGCGTGACCGGCCGGATCGGGGTCGAGGTCCGGGCAGCCGCCGATCACGCCGGCCCCCATGTCCACGGCGTCACGGAGCACGGCGAGGCCGTCGGCGCCCGCCACCCCGGTGAGGAGCCGGGGCACGGCGACGGCGGTCAGGTCGGTGAGGCCCCGCAGGGACCGGCGGGCCGCCAGCACGCCCTCCAGCAGGCCGAGCCCTTCTGCGCCGCCGACGCGCACATGGGCGCGCAACGCGGTCGCCCCGTGGCTGAGCTGGAGCAGCGCCGCCTCGGTGGCACGGCGCCGGACGTCTTCGGGGAGGGACGGCGAACCCCCTGTGGTGGCGGTGAGCGCCGTGCCGGGGTGGGCGTGGGGCTCGCAGGGGGCGGGCAGCAGGAGGTATCCGCGCAGGTCCAGGCGGACCCCCGGAGCCGTGAGGCTGCCCGCCGTCCCGACGGCCTCGATGCGCTGCCCGCCGATCCGCACGTCGACGGAGCGCCCGTCCGTGAGCCGTGCCCCGCTGAGGAGGAGGCCGGGGGCCTCGCCGGGACTTTCGGGCATCGCACCGCTCCTGGAAGTCCTGGACGAAACGCAAGATCACGCAGAGTGCGCCGAGCCTAGGCCGGGGCCCGGTGCGCTCCGAGGAGGAGCGAATTAGTCGTACGAATGTGGCCTTGTGGGGCGGGTGGTGGCAGCGCCGCAACGGTGGCCCGTGAGCCGGCCCGCGGAGGTGGCGTACGGGCTGATCAAGGGCCTGATCAGGGGGGCGGCCAGCGGGGTCGCCCGGGGGCCGGGAGGGGGCCCGGTGCGGGCCGCGGAAACGGATTTGGGCGATCGGCGACAGAGCGTGTAATGTCTTCCTCGCTCGCCCCAATAGCTCAGTCGGTAGAGCGTCTCCATGGTAAGGAGAAGGTCTGCGGTTCGATTCCGCATTGGGGCTCTGGTGATCGGGTAACCCCGCTTCGGCGGGGAAGCTCGTCATCAAAGCGGTGTAGCTCAGTCGGTAGAGCAAGCGGCTCATAATCGCTGTGTCACCGGTTCAAGTCCGGTCACCGCTACTAACGGTAGCCGATTGTGGGGTCGGTCCTTCGATCGGCTACTCTTTTTTGCGTTCATCCGTCCATCCGTCCGTCCAAGGAGCACTCACGTGGCTGCCACCGACGTCCGCCCGAAGATCACGCTGGCCTGCGTGGAGTGCAAGGAGCGGAACTACATCACCAAGAAGAACCGGCGTAACAACCCGGACCGTCTTGAGATGAAGAAGCACTGCCCGCGCTGCAACTCGCACACCGCGCACCGCGAAACGCGCTGAAACAGGCTCGTACACGAGGCCGTCCCCACTGGGGGCGGCCTCGTGTCGTTTATCTTGATGACTCGGGTGGTCAACGCCCCATTCGACTTTCACCAGGAGGTACCGGGCTCATGGCGCTCGACCAGTCCTTCGTGGGGCGGACCTATCCGCCCACCCCGGCGTACGAGGTCGGCCGGGAGAAGATCCGGGAGTTCGCGGAGGCGGTGGGTGACACCAATCCCGCGTACGTGGATCCGGAGGCCGCCAAGGCCTTGGGGTACTCGGATGTGATCGCCCCGCCCACGTTCGTGTTCTCCATCACCTTCAAGGCCGCGGGCCAGGTGGTGCGGGACCCGCAGCTGGGCCTGGACTACAGCCGCGTGGTGCACGGTGACCAGAAGTTCGCCTATGTGCGTCCCGTGCGGGCGGGGGACCGGCTCACGGTCACCTCGACGATCGAGGCCATCAAGACGATGGCGGGCAACGACATCGTGGACGTCCGCGGTGAGGTGCACGACGAGTCCGGTGAGCACGTGGTGACCGCGTGGACCAAGCTGGTGGCGCGCGGCGCCGAGGAGGCGTGATGACGGCGAGCATCGCCTACGGGGCGGTCGAGGTCGGTACGGAGCTGCCGGCGCAGTCGTTCCCGGTGACCCGGGCGACGCTGGTGCAGTACGCGGGCGCCTCCGGCGACTTCAACCCGATCCACTGGAACGAGAAGTTCGCGCGCGAGGTCGGTCTGCCCGACGTGATCGCGCACGGCATGTTCACCATGGCCGAAGCGATCCGGGTCGTCACGGACTGGGCCGGTGACCCGGGCGCGGTCGTCGAGTACGGCGTGCGGTTCACCAAGCCGGTCGTCGTGCCGAACGACGACACCGGGGCGCTGATCGAGGTCAGCGGCAAAGTCGCCGCGAAGCTGGACGACAACACGGTCCGGGTCGACCTGGTCGCCATGAGCGACGGCAAGAAGGTGCTGGGCATGTCCCGCGCCGTCGTCCGCCTCGCCTGAGCGGCACAGCCACCGAGCGGAGGGGTGCCCACGCGGCGCCCCTCCGCCGCCGGTTTCCCCGAACACACCGCCCTTGACATGTTAGTGAGTGGCCAATAACTTACAGGCATGGCAAGGATGAGCGCAGAGGACAGGCGGGAGAGTGTCGTTCGGGCGGCGGTCGCCGAGTTCGCCCGCAGCGGGTACAACGGCACCTCGACGGAGGCGATCGCCAAGCGCGTCGGCGTCTCGCAGCCGTATCTGTTCCGGCTCTTCCCCGGCAAGCAGGCCATCTTCCTCGCCGCGTCCGAGCGGTGCCTCGCTGACACCCGGGAGGTGTTCATGAAGGCGGCCGAGGGGCTGGAGGGTGAGGAGCTGTCGCAGGCCCTGGCCCGGGCGTATCAGCGGCTGATCGTGGACGACCCCGACAAGCTGCTGATGCAGATGCAGATGTACGCGGCCGTCGCGGCGGCCGAAGCGGCGGGTGACCACGAGTTCGGTGAGCGCCTGCGGCTCGGCTGGGTGGCGATGTGGGACGAGATCCACCTCCTGCTGGGGGCGGACCAGGACGAGACCACGTCGTTCCTGGCCTACGGCATGCTCATCAACACGCTGGCCTCGATGGGCTTTCCGGCCGGCCATCGCGTGTGGTCCGGCTTCCGTCTCGCAACCAGGCCGAGCTGACCGGGCGGCGCCGCCCGTCCGGAGGCCGGCGGGGCGGGGGTCCCGCCGGGACCCGTCCTTTCTTCTGTCCGCTTAAGTTAGTCATTGATAACTAACCCTTGGGGGGTAGCAGTGAAGCAGCAAGCGTCCAGCCGCGGGGGAGCCGTCTGGGCCCTCGTCATCACGAGCGTCGCCGGATTCATGGCGGCACTCGACAACCTCGTCGTCACCACCGCACTGCCGTCCATCCGCGAAAGCCTCGGCGGCCGCCTGGAGGAGCTCGAGTGGACGGTGAACGCCTACACCCTCACCTTCGCGGTGCTGCTCATGACGGGCGCCGCACTCGGTGACCGCTTCGGCAGGCGCCGGCTCTTCCTCGCCGGCCTCACGGTCTTCACCGGCGCCTCCGCGGCCGCCGCCCTCTCGCCGGGGATCAACGAACTCATCGCCTTCCGGGCCGTCCAGGGCGTCGGGGCCGCGGTCATGATGCCGCTCACCCTCACGCTGCTCACCGCCGCGGTCCCGCCCGCCAGGCGCGGCATGGCGCTCGGATTCTTCGGCGCGGTCACCGGACTCGCGGTCGCCAGCGGCCCCCTGATCGGCGGGAGCCTCACCGAACACATCTCCTGGCAGTGGATCTTCTGGCTCAACGTCCCGGTCGGCCTGATCCTGCTGCCCCTGGCGCGGTTGCGGCTGACCGAGTCCTACGCCCCCGAGGCGCGGCTCGACGTACCCGGCACCGTCCTGGTCAGCGGAGGCCTCTTCGGCGTCGTCTACGCGCTGGTCAGCAGCACGAGCGACGGCTGGACCGACCCCCTCGTGCTGACCGGGCTGATCGCGGGAACGCTCCTCCTCGGTGTCTTCGTCCGCCACGGGTTCCGGGCGAAGAACCCCGTCCTGCCCATGCGGCTCTTCCGCGACCGGGCCTTCTTCGGGATCAACATGGCGAGCCTGCTGATGTTCCTGGGCATGTTCGGCTCGATCTTCCTGCTCAGCCAGTTCCTCCAGAACGCCCTGGGCTACTCGCCGACCGAGGCGGGCCTGCGGATGCTGCCGTGGACCGGAATGCCGATGCTCGTGGCGCCCGTCGCCGGATATCTGGCCGACCGGTTCGGCGGCCGTCCCGTGGTGGTGACCGGCCTCGCCCTCCAGGCGGTGGGTCTCGGCCTCTTCGCGGCGGTCCTGGAACCTGACGTCGCCTACGCGGCCCAGCTGCCCGGTCTGATCGTCGGCGGCATAGGCATGGCCCTGTACTTCGCTCCCGCCGCCAGCCTCGTGATGTCCAGCGTCAGGCCGGGGGAGCAGGGCATCGCCTCCGGGGCCAACAACGCCCTGCGCGAGGTCGGCGGGGCCCTCGGGGTCGCCGTGCTGGCCGCGGTCTTCTCCGCCCAGGGCGGATACGGCTCCCCGCAGGCCTTCTCCGACGGGACCGTGCCGGCCCTGTGGATCGGAGCCGGTGTGGTGGCCGTCGCCGCGCTCACGGCCCTGCTGATCCCGCGCCGCGGGCCGGTGACCGGCCCGGCGCCCGAGTCCTCCGAGGAACGTGTGTCCGTCGCCGCCTGACCTCCCGTCCTCGTCCGTACGGTCCATGGCCCGCTCCCGGGACGTGGACCGTACTCTTGTCCCCGTGCAGGAACTCCACGACGCCCCCCTCGCCCCCCTGACCACCTTCCGGCTCGGCGGCCCGGCCAACCGCCTCCTGACGGCCACCACCGACGCGGAGGTGATCGCCGCCGTGCGCGAGGCCGACGACAGCGGCACCCCGCTCCTGGTCGTCGGCGGCGGTTCCAACCTGGTGATCGGCGACAAGGGCTTCGACGGAACGGCCCTGCGCATCGCGACCAAGGGCTTCGAGCTCTCCGGTACGGCGCTCGAACTGGCCGCCGGCGAGGTCTGGACCGACGCCGTGGCCCGTACGGTCGAGGCGGGCCTGGCCGGGATCGAATGCCTTGCCGGGATCCCCGGGTCCGCCGGGGCGACCCCCATCCAGAACGTCGGCGCCTACGGGCAGGAGGTGTCCTCGGTCATCACCGAGGTCGTCGCCTACGACCGGCGTGACCAGGAGACGGTCACCCTTCCGAACGAGGCCTGCGCCTTCTCGTACCGCCACAGCCGCTTCAAGGCCGAGCCCGACCGTTTCGTCGTGCTGCGGGTCCGGTTCGGTCTGGAGGACGCGGGCGGACGGTCGGCGCCCCTCCTCTACCCCGAGACGGCCAGGGCCATGGGCGTCGAACAGGGTGATCGCGTTCCCGCCGCCTCCGCCAGCGAGACCGTCCTCCGGCTGAGGGCGGGCAAGGGGATGGTGCTCGACCCGGAGGACCACGACACCTGGTCGGCCGGGTCCTTCTTCACCAACCCGATCCTCGACGAGGCGGAGCACGCGCTCTTCCTCGCCCGCGCCGCCGAGCGCCTGGGCGCGGACGTCACGCCCCCCGCCTTCCCCGCGGGCGACGGACGGGTGAAGACCTCGGCCGCCTGGCTCATCGACAAGGCCGGCTTCACCAAGGGGTACGGCACGGGCCCCGCCCGCATCTCCACCAAGCACACGCTCGCCCTCACCAACCGGGGCGGCGCGACCACCGAGGACCTGCTGGCCCTGGCCCGCGAGGTCGTCGCCGGGGTGCACGAGGCCTTCGGGGTCACGCTCGTCAACGAGCCGGTGACGGTGGGCGTCAGCCTGTAGCCCGGCCCGGGGCCACCGGCTCAGTAGGCGACCCCCACGCCCTGCTTCAGCGCGGCCGGCTCGTCGATCAGCGCCAGCATCGCGTGGGCCACATCGGCCCGCGCGATGGACCGGCCGCTCCGCGGGGTACCGCCCACGACCGTCCGGTACACCCCCGTCAGCGGGCCGTTCGTCAGCTTCGGCGGCCGCACCGACGTCCAGTCCGTCGCGCTCGCGGCCAGCGCGGCCTCCATGCGCGTCAGATCCGCGTACACCTCCTTGAGGACCACGCCGATCACCCTGCGGACCGCCCGGTCGAGCAGCGGGTCGTCCGCCGGCTCCGGACCGACCGGGGCCGCGCTCACGACCAGCAGCCGCCGGACCCCCTCCGCCTCCATCGCCTCCAGCACCAGCCCGGTGAGCCGCTCCGCGACGTCACCCGCCTTCCGGCCCCGGGCCCCGAGCCCGGAGAGCACCACGTCCCGGCCCGCGACCGCCGCGCGCACCGCCGCCGCGTCGCCCAGCGGCACGACCGCGTGGAGGGCGGCGCCGCCGAGCCCGTCCGGGAGCCGGGCGGGATCGCGGACCACCGCCGTCACCTCGTGCCCCGCCGCCAGCGCCTGCCGCACGACCTCCTGACCGACGGCCCCCGTCGCCCCGAACACTGTGAGCCTCATCGCGCACGCCCCTCCTGAGTGGGTGAGTATTCACTTACCCATAGGGTGAGTGGACGCTCACCTCTTCGTCAAGCCTTGCTGGAGCATCCATGGAGCAGAAGCCGGCCCGCGTCCGCATCGTCGATGCGGCTCATGAGCTCATGCTCGGCATCGGTCTCGCACGGACGACGACGAAGGAGATCGCCAAGGCGGCGGGCTGCTCCGAAGCGGCGCTGTACAAGTACTTCGCGAGCAAGGAAGAGCTCTTCGTGACCGTCCTCGGCGAACGCATGCCGAGGCTCGGCCCGCTCCTGGGGGACCTGAAGGCGGGCGAAGGGGATCTGGAACAGAACCTCACCGAGGTCGCCCGCCAGGCCGCGCTCTTCTACGAGCAGACCTTCCCGGTGCTCGCCTCGCTGTACGCCGAGCCCCGGCTCAAGCACCGTCACGAAGCGGCGATGCGGGAGATGGGCACCGGTCCGCACAAGCCCATCCAGGGCCTCGACGCCTATCTCGCCGCCGAACAGCGGGCGGGCCGCGTCGTCCCCGGGGCCGACACCTACGCGGCGGCCTCGCTCCTGCTCGGCGCCTGCGCCCAGCGTGCCTTCGCCTACGAGATGGGCGGAGCCCCGCAGTCGCTGGACGACTTCGCCGCGTCCCTCGCCCGCACCCTGCTGGGCGGCATCAGCTAGCCAGCCACGCGTCGATCCCGCCCAGCAGCTTCTCCCGCACCTCGACGGGCGCCACCGATCCCCGCACGGACTGCCGCGCCAGCTCGGCCAGCTCCTCGTCGGTGAAGGCGTGATGACGGCGTACGAGGTCGTACTGCGCGGCCAGCCGGGAACCGAAGAGCAGCGGGTCGTCCGCGCCGAGCGCCATCGGCACCCCGGCCTCGAACAGAGTGCGCAGGGGTACGTCGGCGGGCTTCTCGTAGACGCCGAGCGCCACATTGGACGCGGGGCAGACCTCGCAGGTCACCCCCCGCTCCGCGAGCTTGCGCAGCAGCCTCGGGTCCTCGGCCGCCCGCACGCCGTGCCCCACCCGGACCGCGTCGAGGTCGTCCAGGCAGTCCCGGACGCTGGAAGGGCCCGACAGCTCGCCGCCGTGCGGGGCCGCGATGAGCCCGCCCTCGCGGGCGATGGCGAAGGCGCGGTCGAAGTCGCGGGCCATCCCGCGGCGTTCGTCGTTGGAGAGTCCGAAACCGATGACGCCCCGGTCCGCGTACCGCACGGCGAGCCGGGCCAGCGTCCGGGCGTCCAGCGGATGCTTCATCCGGTTCGCCGCGATCACCACCCGGATCCCGAGCCCGGTCTCGCGGGCCGCACGGTCCACGGCGTCCAGGATGATCTCGATCGCCGGGATGAGCCCTCCGAGCAGCGGGGCGTACGACGTCGGGTCGACCTGGATCTCCAGCCACCCCGAGCCGTCCGCGACGTCCTCCATGGCGGTCTCGCGGACGAGCCGCTGGATGTCCTCCGGCGAGCGGAGGCAGGACCGGGCGATGTCGTACAGGCGCTGGAAACGGAACCAGCCGCGCTCGTCGGTGGCCCGCAGCTCGGGCGGCTCACCGCCCGTCAGCGCATCGGGCAGGTGCACGCCGTACTTGTCCGCGAGTTCGAGCAGGGTCGTGGGCCGCATCGACCCGGTGAAGTGCAGGTGCAGGTGGGCCTTGGGCAACAGCCGTACGTCACGCTCCATCGATCGATCTTGCCGCACCCGAGGGGCGCGGCGGTAGCGGGATGCCCATGTGAGTTACCCGTCGAACAAAAAAGTGGCCCCCGGCCGGAGCCGAGGGCCACACCGCTCAGGTGGGCTTCCGCGTCAGTCGCGGGCCTCGCCCAGCAGCTTCTGGAGCCGGGAGATGCCCTCGACGAGGTCGTCGTCGCCCAGCGCGTAGGAGAGCCGCAGGTAACCCGGTGTGCCGAACGCCTCGCCCGGCACCACGGCGACCTCGGCCTCGTCCAGGATGAGGGCCGCGAGCTCGACGGAGTCCGCGGGGCGCTTGCCGCGGATCTCCTTGCCCAGCAGGCCCTTCACCGAGGGGTACGCGTAGAACGCGCCCTCGGGCTCGGGGCAGAGGACGCCGTTGATCTCGTTGAGCATGTGCACGATCGTCTTGCGGCGGCGGTCGAAGGCCGTCCGCATCTCGGCGACCGCGTCCAGGCTCCCCGTGAGCGCGGCCAGCGCGGCGGCCTGCGCGACGTTGTTGACGTTGGAGGTGGCGTGCGACTGCAGGTTGGTCGCGGCCTTCACGATGTCCTTCGGGCCGATGATCCAGCCCACCCGCCAGCCGGTCATGGCGTACGTCTTGGCGACACCGTTGACCACGATGCACTTGTCGCGCAGCTCGGGCACGACCGCGGGGAGCGAGGCGGCGGCCGCGCCCCCGTAGACCAGGTGCTCGTAGATCTCGTCAGTCATCACCCAGAGGCCGTGCTCGACGGCCCAGCGGCCGATCGCCTCGGTCTCGGCCTCGCTGTAGACCGCGCCCGTGGGGTTGGACGGGGACACGAACAGGACGACCTTCGTGCGCTCGGTGCGCGCGGCCTCGAGCTGCTCGACCGAGACCCGGTAGCCGGTGGTCTCGTCGGCCACGACCTCGACCGGGACACCACCGGCGAGACGGATGGACTCGGGGTACGTCGTCCAGTACGGCGCGGGGACGATGACCTCGTCGCCCGGGTCGAGGACCGCGGCGAAGGCCTCGTAGATCGCCTGCTTGCCGCCGTTGGTCACCAGGACCTGGGAGGCGTCGACCTCGTACCCGGAGTCGCGCAGCGTCTTCGCCACGATGGCGGCCTTGAGCTCGGGGAGCCCGCCCGCCGGGGTGTAGCGGTGGTACTTCGGGTTTCGGCACGCCTCGATCGCGGCGTCCACGATGTAACCGGGGGTCGGGAAGTCGGGCTCGCCGGCGCCGAAGCCGATCACCGGACGCCCGGCGGCCTTGAGGGCCTTGGCCTTGGCGTCGACGGCGAGGGTGGCGGACTCGGAGATCGCACCGATGCGGGCCGAAACCCGGCGCTCGGACGGAGAAGTTGCAGCGCTCATGGCCCCCATGCTCCCAGACGGGAAAACCCCTCGGCACAGGGGTTTCAGGGACCGGACAGGACTCGGACAGCATCCGGACAGGACCGGTCGGTTGTTGTCTGTTCGACGCGGCGCCCCTGAGCACGTACACTCACCTGTCGTTGGCCTTCATCAGCCACACCGTTTTCCCAACCGGGCCACCGGGGAAGATGCGGTAGGTTGGTGGAATCCACAAAGGGTCGTAGCTCAATTGGTAGAGCACTGGTCTCCAAAACCAGCGGTTGGGGGTTCAAGTCCCTCCGGCCCTGCTACACACTCCTTCGCCAGGATGTGTGCGCATGTACGTACTTCAATGCACCGCCGTGCGGCTCCACCGGGCGCGGCACGGCCACGACCCGGAATCAGGTGAGTAGCGTGACGGACGCCGTGGGCTCCATCGACATGCCTGATGCCGAGGACGAAGCCCCCGAGTCGGGGAAGAAGACCCGGAAGGGCGGCAAGCGCGGCAAGAAGGGCCCTCTGGGCCGTCTCGCGCTGTTCTACCGCCAGATCGTCGCCGAGCTCCGCAAGGTCGTATGGCCCACGCGCAGCCAGCTGTCCACCTACACGGCCGTGGTGATCGTGTTCGTGGTCGTCATGATCGGTCTCGTCACCGTGATTGACTTCGGATTTGCGCGGGTCATCAAGTACGTCTTCGGCTGATCCCCGCGGAGGGCGCCTCATCGGCGCCCCTTTCGCATGTTCCACCCATTTGTATCCAGGAAGAAGCAGCCATCGTGTCTGACCCGAACCTGAACGACGACGCCGAGCCCACGGCGAGCGCCGTCGAGTCCGCCGAGGACGAGCTCGACATCGTCGAGGCGGCGGATGCCGTGGCCCCGGACCAGGTCGACGCTGCTGACGCCGCCGCGGGCGAGCCCGCCGAGCAGGCCGCCGTGCACGCCGAGTCCGACGAGGACGAAGAGGCCGCCCAGGACGACGTGGCCGCCGAGGAAGAAGACGAAGAGGCCGCGGACGAGTCCGACGCCGACGAGTCCGCCGAGGAGGCCGAGCCGGCCGCCCCCGTGGACGCCGTCGCCGCTCTCCGCGACGAGCTCCGTGGACTTCCCGGCGAGTGGTACGTCATCCACACGTACGCCGGTTACGAGAAGCGCGTGAAGGCCAACCTGGAGCAGCGCGCCGTCTCGCTCAACGTCGAGGACTTCATCTACCAGGCCGAGGTGCCCGAGGAAGAGATCGTCCAGATCAAGAACGGTGAGCGGAAGAACGTCCGTCAGAACAAGCTCCCGGGATACGTCCTGGTGCGCATGGACCTGACGAACGAGTCCTGGGGTGTTGTCCGCAACACGCCCGGCGTCACCGGCTTCGTGGGCAACGCCTACGACCCGTACCCGCTGACCCTGGACGAGATCGTCAAGATGCTCGCCCCCGAGGCCGAGGAGAAGGCGGCCCGCGAGGCGGCCGAGGCCGAGGGCAAGCCGGCTCCGGCCCGCAAGGTCGAGGTCCAGGTCCTGGACTTCGAGGTGGGCGACTCCGTCACCGTCACCGACGGCCCGTTCGCGACCCTGCAGGCGACGATCAACGAGATCAACGCCGACTCGAAGAAGGTCAAGGGCCTCGTCGAGATCTTCGGTCGCGAGACCCCGGTCGAGCTCAGCTTCGACCAGATCCAGAAGAACTGACGGCCTTTCGGCCCGTCTCTGGACACATGCCTACCGAGCAGGTCAGACAGGCTTCGCAGCCGGTCTGACCTGCTCGGTTTTTGGTCGCGCAGCTATACCCGTTATCGTTGTGCGGTATGCCTCCATCCGGATGACCGGAATGGCGGCGAAACACTCTCACTAGGACCCGGAGAGAGCAATGCCTCCCAAGAAGAAGAAGGTCACGGGGCTTATCAAGCTCCAGATCAACGCCGGTGCGGCCAACCCGGCGCCGCCGGTCGGTCCCGCACTGGGCCAGCACGGCGTCAACATCATGGAGTTCTGCAAGGCCTACAACGCCGCGACCGAGTCGCAGCGTGGCATGGTCGTGCCGGTGGAGATCACGGTCTACGAGGACCGCTCCTTCACCTTCATCACGAAGACTCCGCCGGCCGCCAAGCTGATCCTCAAGGCCGCGGGTGTGGACAAGGGCTCCGGCGAGCCGCACAAGACCAAGGTCGCCAAGCTCACGGCCGACCAGGTCCGCGAGATCGCCACGACCAAGCTCCCCGACCTGAACGCCAACGACCTCGACGCCGCGTCGAAGATCATCGCTGGCACCGCCCGTTCCATGGGCATCACGGTCGAAGGCTGAGTCAGCCCCGTAGCCCCACAGTGGTAGGACCAAGCGCTGGTCCGCACCACGACTCCACACTCTGAAAACCACAGGAGTAGATGTGAAGCGCAGCAAGAACCTCCGCGCTGCGGACGCGAAGATCGACCGGGAGCGTACGTACGCCCCGCTCGAGGCCGTCCGTCTCGCCAAGGACACCGCCGCCACCAAGTTCGACGGCACCGTCGAGGTCGCGTTCTGCCTGGGTGTTGACCCTCGCAAGGCCGACCAGATGGTCCGTGGCACCGTGAACCTCCCGCACGGCACCGGCAAGACCGCCCGGGTCCTGGTCTTCGCGACCGGTGACCGTGCTGCGGCCGCGGAAGCCGCGGGCGCCGACATCGTCGGCGCCGACGAGCTCATCGACGAGGTGGCGAAGGGCCGTCTGGACTTCGACGCCGTCGTCGCCACGCCGGACCTCATGGGCAAGGTCGGCCGCCTGGGCCGCGTGCTCGGTCCGCGTGGTCTGATGCCGAACCCGAAGACCGGCACCGTCACCCCGGATGTCGTCAAGGCTGTCAACGACATCAAGGGCGGAAAGATCGAGTTCCGCGTCGACAAGCACTCGAACCTGCACTTCATCATCGGAAAGACCTCTTTCGATGACACGAAGCTGGTCGAGAACTACGGCGCGGCGCTGGAGGAGATCCTCCGTCTGAAGCCGTCCGCCGCGAAGGGTCGCTTCATCAAGAAGGCGACCATGAGCACGACGATGGGCCCCGGCATCCCGCTGGACGCCAACCGCGTGCGCAACCTCCTCGTCGAGGAGGACCCGGCCGCCGTCTGAGCCCCCGTGCTCACCCGGTAGCCGCGTCACGGCATGGGACGGGCCCCGCAGCCTCCTGAGGGAGGCTGCGGGGCCCGTCCTCGTACGAGAGGCGCTCCCAGGCCCCCGGTGACGGCCGTCCGACAGGCGCCCACACCTCTCGCACCAGGCCTCAAACCTCTCGCACCGGTCGAACCGGGACGGATTTGCTCCGGACGGCCCCGGTCGCGTACGCTCACCAGGAAGCCAAAGACCGCTGGTCGTTGCCGCGTCTCGTAAGGGAAACGGTGACCGAAGGATCCGTCAAGAACGGGCGACCTGCGCAGGTGACTGTGGAAAGCTCCCGGATTCATCCGGTCGAGCTACGCCCTGGCGCCTGCGCCGGGGCGTTTCGTCTTTCCCGGCCCCTTCTGAGCGGTCCTCATCACCCGGAAGGAGGCCGACGCTCATGGCAAGGCCCGACAAGGCTGCCGCGGTAGCCGAGCTGACGGACCAGTTCCGCAGCTCGAACGCCGCCGTGCTGACCGAGTACCGGGGTCTCACCGTGGCACAGCTCAAGGAGCTGCGCCGTTCGCTCGGTGAGAACGCCCAGTACGCCGTGGTGAAGAACACGCTGACCAAGATTGCGGCCAACGAGGCCGGGATCGACACGCTGGACGACCTGTTCTCGGGTCCGACGGCGGTTGCCTTCGTCACCGGTGACCCGGTGGAGTCGGCGAAGGGTCTTCGTGACTTCGCCAAGGACAACCCCAACCTCATCATCAAGGGCGGTGTCCTTGACGGTAAGGCGCTGTCCGCCGATGAGATCAAGAAGCTTGCGGACCTCGAGTCCCGCGAGGTTCTGCTCGCCAAGCTGGCCGGTGCCATGAAGGGCAAGCAGACTCAGGCTGCGCAGCTCTTCCAGGCTCTGCCGTCGAAGTTCGTCCGCACCGCGGAAGCGCTTCGCGCCAAGAAGGCCGAGCAGGGCGGTGCCGGTACGCCGGCTCCCGCCGACGCCGAGGTGGCGGAGTAACACTCCGCCCCACGGCTCGCAGCGGGCCCGTACGCCCGCCTTCATATACACCCGGCACCTGCCGACTTAGTGGAAGGACGCCATCATGGCGAAGCTGTCCCAGGACGAGCTGCTCGAGCAGTTCGAGGCCCTGACCCTCATCGAGCTCTCCGAGTTCGTCAAGGCGTTCGAGGAGAAGTTCGACGTCACCGCCGCCGCCGCGGTCGCCGTCGCCGGCCCCGCCGCTGCGGGCGCCCCGGCCGAGGCCGAGGCCGAGCAGGACGAGTTCGACGTCATCCTCACGGGTGCCGGCGAGAAGAAGATCCAGGTCATCAAGGTCGTGCGTGAGCTGACCTCGCTGGGTCTGAAGGAGGCCAAGGACCTCGTCGACGGCACCCCGAAGCCGGTCCTCGAGAAGGTCGCCAAGGAGGCCGCTGACAAGGCTGCCGAGTCCCTCAAGGCCGCCGGCGCCTCCGTCGAGGTCAAGTGACCCTGCGAGTCATCTGACTCCGTAAGGCGAGTCCCTGCCGCGAGGCCGGGATGTCACATCGCAAAGGGCGATCACCCATCCGGGTGGTCGCCCTTTGGCGTGCCCCCGGAGGCTGCCTTGATCTTCCGTGCGCGACGAGTAGGGTGATCTTCGCCGTGCGTTCCTCCGGGGGCGCCGCGAGGCGTCAACCGGCGTCCTTCCGGCGCAGGTGAAGATCGCCGGGCGTCCGCCGGGACCCTCAGGGCCTTGACGAACCGCACGCGGCGCGCAATTCTCAGGACGCGTCGTCATCTCGATCCGCATCCGAGGCATGGATCGAGAGCGAAGAGGGCAGTAAAGAAGAGCGCACACCGCGCGAGGGCTATTCATAGGTGTTGAGAACAGCTGTTGAGAGCAACGTGGGTCTCTGAGAACCCCGACTGGACATCAGTGTGCCGCTTGGCTACACTGACCCTTTGCGCTGCCTGTTAGCTGCCTCCTGCCCGTCACCAGGGGCATGCCCACGCCTAGCACCGATGACCGGACATTCCCTGACCTTGGGATTTCTGTCTCTGTGTGCGGCTTGGGGCCGGTACGCGCGTAGTGAGTCCGAGCCCTCGGAAGGACCCCCTCTTGGCCGCCTCGCGCAACGCCTCGACCTCGAATACGAACAACGGTGCCAGCACCGCCCCGCTGCGCATCTCTTTTGCAAAGATCAAGGAGCCCCTCGAGGTTCCGAACCTCCTCGCGCTGCAGACCGAGAGCTTTGACTGGCTCCTCGGCAATGCCGCCTGGAAGGCTCGCGTCGAGGCTGCTCTGGACAGCGGACAAGACGTCCCCACCAAGTCCGGCCTGGAGGAAATCTTCGAGGAGATCTCCCCGATCGAGGACTTCTCCGGGTCGATGTCGCTCACCTTCCGCGACCACCGCTTCGAGCCCCCGAAGAACTCGATCGACGAGTGCAAGGAGCGCGACTTCACGTTCGCCGCGCCGCTCTTCGTCACGGCCGAGTTCACCAACAACGAGACCGGCGAGATCAAGTCCCAGACGGTCTTCATGGGCGACTTCCCGCTCATGACCAACAAGGGCACCTTCGTCATCAACGGCACCGAGCGTGTCGTCGTGTCGCAGCTCGTGCGCTCGCCGGGTGTCTACTTCGACTCCTCCATCGACAAGACGTCCGACAAGGACATCTTCTCCGCCAAGATCATCCCGTCCCGGGGTGCCTGGCTGGAGATGGAGATCGACAAGCGCGACATGGTCGGTGTCCGCATCGACCGCAAGCGCAAGCAGTCCGTCACCGTCCTCCTGAAGGCTCTCGGCTGGACCACCGAGCAGATCCTCGAGGAGTTCGGCGAGTACGAGTCGATGCGCGCCACCCTGGAGAAGGACCACACCCAGGGCCAGGACGACGCGCTGCTCGACATCTACCGCAAGCTGCG
Organism: Streptomyces sp. QL37; assembly: GCF_002941025.1. Taxonomy (NCBI): domain Bacteria; kingdom Bacillati; phylum Actinomycetota; class Actinomycetes; order Kitasatosporales; family Streptomycetaceae; genus Streptomyces; species Streptomyces sp. QL37. The sequence goes on from NZ_PTJS01000001.1 coordinate 4,965,402, forward strand.
TCCGGGCGAGCCGCCCACGCGCGAGGCCGCTCAGACGCTGCTCGAGAACCTCTACTTCAACCCGAAGCGCTACGACCTCGCGAAGGTCGGCCGCTACAAGGTGAACAAGAAGCTCGGCGCCGACGAGCCGCTCGACGCCGGTGTCCTCACCAGCGACGACATCATCGCCACCATCAAGTACCTGGTGAAGCTGCACGCCGGTGAGGCCGAGACCGTCGGTGAGTCCGGCCGCTCGATCATGGTCGAGACCGACGACATCGACCACTTCGGCAACCGCCGCATCCGTAACGTCGGTGAGCTGATCCAGAACCAGGTCCGTACGGGTCTCGCCCGTATGGAGCGCGTCGTGCGTGAGCGCATGACCACCCAGGACGTCGAGGCGATCACGCCGCAGACCCTGATCAACATCCGGCCGGTCGTCGCCTCCATCAAGGAGTTCTTCGGCACCAGCCAGCTGTCCCAGTTCATGGACCAGAACAACCCGCTGTCGGGCCTGACGCACAAGCGTCGTCTCAACGCCCTCGGCCCGGGTGGTCTCTCCCGTGAGCGGGCCGGCTTCGAGGTCCGTGACGTCCACCCGTCGCACTACGGCCGCATGTGCCCGATCGAGACGCCCGAAGGCCCGAACATCGGTCTGATCGGCTCGCTGGCCTCCTACGGGCGCATCAACCCGTTCGGCTTCATCGAGACGCCGTACCGCAAGGTCGTCGAGGGCGTCGTCACCGACGACGTCGACTACCTGACGGCCGACGAAGAGGACCGCTTCGTGATCGCCCAGGCGAACGCGACGCTCTCCGAGGACATGCGCTTCACCGAGGCCCGCGTCCTGGTCCGCCGTCGTGGCGGCGAGATCGACTACATCCCCGGCGACGACGTCGACTACATGGACGTCTCGCCGCGCCAGATGGTGTCGGTCGCCACCGCGATGATCCCGTTCCTCGAGCACGACGACGCCAACCGTGCCCTCATGGGCGCGAACATGATGCGTCAGGCCGTCCCGCTCATCAAGAGCGAGGCGCCGCTGGTCGGCACCGGCATGGAGTACCGCTGTGCCACCGACGCCGGTGACGTGCTCAAGGCCGAGAAGGCGGGTGTGGTCCAGGAGGTCTCCGCGGACTACATCACCGTGACGAACGACGACGGCACGTACACCACGTACCGCATCTCGAAGTTCTCGCGCTCCAACCAGGGCACCTCGGTCAACCAGAAGGTCGTCGTCTCCGAGGGCGACCGCGTGATCGAGAGCCAGGTCCTCGCCGACGGGCCCGCCACCGAGAACGGTGAGATGGCGCTCGGCAAGAACCTGCTCGTGGCGTTCATGCCGTGGGAGGGTCACAACTACGAGGACGCGATCATCCTGTCGCAGCGCCTCGTGCAGGACGACGTCCTCTCCTCGATCCACATCGAGGAGCACGAGGTCGACGCCCGTGACACCAAGCTCGGCCCGGAGGAGATCACCCGGGACATCCCGAACGTCTCCGAGGAGGTCCTCGCCGACCTCGACGAGCGCGGCATCATCCGTATCGGTGCCGAGGTCGTCGCCGGCGACATCCTCGTCGGCAAGGTCACGCCCAAGGGTGAGACCGAGCTGACCCCGGAGGAGCGCCTGCTCCGCGCGATCTTCGGTGAGAAGGCGCGCGAGGTGCGCGACACCTCGCTGAAGGTGCCGCACGGTGAGATCGGCAAGGTCATCGGCGTCCGCGTCTTCGACCGCGAAGAGGGCGACGAGCTGCCGCCGGGCGTGAACCAGCTGGTCCGCGTCTACGTCGCGCAGAAGCGCAAGATCACCGATGGTGACAAGCTCGCCGGCCGTCACGGCAACAAGGGCGTCATCTCGAAGATCCTCCCGATCGAGGACATGCCGTTCCTGGAGGACGGCACCCCGGTCGACATCATCCTCAACCCGCTGGGTGTCCCGTCCCGAATGAACCCGGGACAGGTCCTGGAGATCCACCTCGGCTGGCTCGCCAGCCGCGGCTGGGACGTCTCCGGCCTCGGTGACGAGTGGGCACAGCGCCTGCAGGCCATCGGCGCCGACCAGGTCGCTCCGGGCACCAACGTCGCCACGCCCGTCTTCGACGGTGCGCGCGAGGACGAGATCTCCGGTCTCTTCGGAGCCACGATCCCGAACCGCGACGGTGACCGCCTGGTCCAGCCCTCCGGCAAGGCCCAGCTGTTCGACGGCCGCTCCGGCGAGCCGTTCCCGGACCCGGTCTCGGTCGGGTTCATGTACATCCTCAAGCTGCACCACCTGGTCGACGACAAGCTCCACGCGCGTTCGACCGGCCCGTACTCCATGATCACGCAGCAGCCGCTGGGTGGTAAGGCGCAGTTCGGTGGGCAGCGATTCGGTGAGATGGAGGTGTGGGCCCTTGAGGCTTACGGCGCCGCATACGCCCTCCAGGAACTGCTGACGATCAAGTCCGACGACGTGACCGGCCGCGTGAAGGTCTACGAGGCGATCGTCAAGGGCGAGAACATCCCCGAGCCGGGCATTCCCGAGTCCTTCAAGGTGCTCATCAAGGAAATGCAGTCGCTCTGCCTCAACGTGGAGGTGCTGTCCTCGGACGGCATGTCCATCGAGATGCGCGACACGGACGAGGACGTCTTCCGCGCGGCGGAGGAGCTCGGTATCGACCTGTCCCGGCGCGAGCCGAGCAGCGTCGAAGAGGTCTGACGGGTTGTCCGGCCGGATCCTCGTGATCCGGCCGGCTCTCCCCGGACCCGTTCAGACCATTGCTGAAGTGCCCCGATTTCTCGCGTGAAGCGAGGGGGCTCGAACCCCCGAAAGAGGGATTGACGACAAGTGCTCGACGTCAACTTCTTCGACGAGCTGCGGATCGGCCTTGCCACCGCGGACGACATCCGGACCTGGTCCCACGGCGAAGTGAAGAAGCCGGAGACCATCAACTACCGCACGCTCAAGCCCGAAAAGGACGGACTCTTCTGCGAGAAGATCTTCGGTCCGACCCGGGACTGGGAGTGCTACTGCGGCAAGTACAAGCGTGTCCGCTTCAAGGGCATCATCTGTGAGCGCTGTGGCGTGGAGGTCACGCGCGCCAAGGTGCGCCGTGAGCGCATGGGTCACATCGAGCTTGCCGCTCCCGTCACCCACATCTGGTACTTCAAGGGCGTCCCGTCGCGTCTTGGCTACCTGCTGGACCTCGCGCCGAAGGACCTCGAGAAGGTCATCTACTTCGCCGCGTACATGATCACGTTCGTCGACGAGGAGCGCCGCACGCGTGACCTCCCGTCGCTGGAGGCGCATGTCTCCGTCGAGCGTCAGCAGGTCGAGAACCGTCGTGACTCGGACCTCGAGAACCGCGCCAAGAAGCTCGAGACCGACCTGGCCGAGCTCGAGGCCGAGGGTGCCAAGGCCGACGTGCGCCGCAAGGTGCGCGAAGGTGCCGAGCGTGAGATGAAGCAGCTGCGCGACCGTGCGCAGCGCGAGATCGACCGTCTCGACGAGGTGTGGAGCCGCTTCAAGAACCTCAAGGTCCAGGACCTGGAGGGCGACGAGCTGCTCTACCGCGAGCTGCGTGACCGCTTCGGCACGTACTTCGACGGCTGCATGGGTGCCGCCGCCCTGCAGAAGCGCCTGGAGTCCTTCGACCTCGACGAGGAGGCCGAGCGCCTCCGCGAGATCATCCGTACCGGCAAGGGCCAGAAGAAGACCCGTGCGCTCAAGCGCCTCAAGGTCGTCTCCGCGTTCCTGCAGACCAGCAACAAGCCCAAGGGCATGGTGCTCGACTGCGTGCCGGTCATCCCGCCGGACCTGCGTCCGATGGTGCAGCTGGACGGTGGCCGCTTCGCGACCTCCGACCTGAACGACCTGTACCGCCGTGTGATCAACCGCAACAACCGCCTCAAGCGTCTCCTTGACCTCGGTGCCCCCGAGATCATCGTGAACAACGAGAAGCGGATGCTGCAGGAGGCCGTCGACGCGCTGTTCGACAACGGCCGCCGCGGTCGCCCGGTCACCGGTCCCGGTAACCGTCCCCTGAAGTCCCTCAGCGACATGCTGAAGGGCAAGCAGGGCCGTTTCCGTCAGAACCTCCTCGGCAAGCGCGTGGACTACTCCGCGCGTTCCGTGATCGTCGTCGGTCCGCAGCTCAAGCTGCACCAGTGCGGTCTGCCGAAGGCGATGGCGCTGGAGCTCTTCAAGCCGTTCGTGATGAAGCGCCTGGTGGACCTGAACCACGCGCAGAACATCAAGTCGGCCAAGCGCATGGTCGAGCGTGGCCGCACCGTCGTGTACGACGTCCTCGAAGAGGTCATCGCCGAGCACCCGGTGCTGCTGAACCGTGCGCCCACCCTGCACCGCCTCGGCATCCAGGCCTTCGAGCCGCAGCTGGTCGAGGGCAAGGCCATCCAGATCCACCCGCTCGTCTGCACCGCGTTCAACGCGGACTTCGACGGTGACCAGATGGCCGTGCACCTTCCGCTCTCCGCGGAGGCGCAGGCCGAGGCCCGCATCCTGATGCTGTCCTCGAACAACATCCTGAAGCCGGCCGACGGTCGTCCCGTCACCATGCCGACCCAGGACATGGTGCTGGGTCTCTTCTTCCTCACCACGGACGAAGAGGGCCGCAACGTCAAGGGCACGGACCGCGCGTTCGGCTCCACGGCCGAGGCCACCATGGCCTTCGACGCCCGCGAGCTGTCGCTCCAGGCGAAGGTCGACATCCGCTTCCCGGTGGGCACCATGCCCCCGCGTGGCTGGGTGCCGCCGGTCGCCGAGGAGGGCGAGCCCGAGTACCAGCCGGGTGACACCTTCCGGCTGCGTACGAGCCTGGGCCGCGCGCTCTTCAACGAGCTGCTGCCCGAGGACTACCCGTTCGTCGACTACTCGGTGGGCAAGAAGCAGCTCTCCGAGATCGTCAACGACCTGGCCGAGCGCTACCCCAAGGTCATCGTGGCGGCGACGCTCGACAACCTGAAGGCGGCCGGTTTCCACTGGGCGACCCGCTCCGGTGTGACCGTGGCCATCTCCGACGTCGTCGTGCCCGAGGCCAAGAAGGCCATCGTCAAGGGCTACGAGGAGCAGGACGAGAAGGTCCAGAAGCAGTACGAGCGCGGTCTCATCACCAAGGACGAGCGCACGCAGGAGCTCATCGCGATCTGGACCAAGGCGACCAACGAGGTCGCCGAGGCGATGAACGCGAACTTCCCGAAGACGAACCCCATCTTCATGATGGTCGACTCGGGTGCCCGAGGAAACATGATGCAGATGCGTCAGATCGCGGGTATGCGTGGTCTGGTGTCGAACGCCAAGAACGAGACGATTCCCCGTCCCATCAAGGCGTCCTTCCGCGAGGGCCTCACCGTTCTGGAGTACTTCATCTCCACGCACGGTGCCCGTAAGGGTCTGGCGGACACCGCCCTGCGTACCGCCGACTCGGGTTACCTGACCCGTCGTCTGGTGGACGTCTCGCAGGACGTGATCATCCGCGAGGAGGACTGCGGCACCGACCGCGGCCTCAAGCTGAAGATCGCCGTCAAGGGTGCCGACGGTGTCCTCCGCAAGACGGACGACGTCGAGACCTCGGTCTACGCCCGCATGCTCGCCGAGGACGTCGTCGTCGACGGCAAGGTCATCGCGCCTGCCAACGTCGACCTCGGTGACGTCCTGATCGACGCCCTGGTGGGCGCCGGCGTCGAGGAGGTCAAGACCCGCTCGGTCCTGACCTGTGAGTCCGCGGTCGGCACCTGTGCCTTCTGCTACGGACGCTCGCTCGCCACCGGCAAGCTGGTCGACATCGGTGAGGCGGTCGGCATCATCGCCGCCCAGTCCATCGGTGAGCCCGGTACCCAGCTGACGATGCGTACCTTCCACACCGGTGGTGTGGCCGGTGACGACATCACGCAGGGTCTGCCGCGTGTCGTCGAGCTCTTCGAGGCGCGTACCCCCAAGGGTGTCGCCCCGATCTCGGAGGCCAAGGGCCGGGTCCGCATCGAGGAGACCGAGAAGACCAAGAAGCTCGTCGTCACCCCGGACGACGGCAGCGAGGAGACGGCGTTCCCGATCTCCAAGCGTGCCCGTCTCCTGGTCGGCGAGGGCGACCCGGTCGAGGTGGGCCAGAAGCTCACCGTCGGTGCCACCAACCCGCACGACGTGCTGCGGATCCTCGGTCAGCGCGCGGTCCAGGTCCACCTGGTCGGCGAGGTCCAGAAGGTCTACAACTCGCAGGGTGTGTCGATCCACGACAAGCACATCGAGATCATCATCCGGCAGATGCTGCGCCGTGTGACGATCATCGAGTCCGGCGACGCGGAGCTGCTGCCGGGCGAGCTCGTCGAGCGCTCGAAGTTCGAGACCGAGAACCGTCGTGTGGTCACCGAGGGCGGTCACCCCGCCTCCGGCCGTCCGCAGCTGATGGGTATCACTAAGGCCTCGCTCGCCACCGAGTCGTGGCTGTCGGCGGCGTCCTTCCAGGAGACGACCAGGGTCCTGACCGACGCGGCGATCAACGCCAAGTCGGACTCCCTGATCGGCCTCAAGGAGAACGTCATCATCGGTAAGCTCATCCCGGCCGGTACGGGTCTCTCCCGCTACCGCAACATCCGGGTCGAGCCGACCGAGGAAGCCAAGGCCGCGATGTACTCGGCCGTCGGCTACGACGACATCGACTACTCGCCGTTCGGCACGGGCTCCGGCCAGGCCGTCCCGCTGGAGGACTACGACTACGGTCCGTACAACCAGTAGGAGTGAGTGAGAAGGGCGCCCATCCCGTCGCGTACGGGGTGGGCGCCCTTCTGCGTGCCGTGGTCCGGCGGTTCAGCGCATGGATTCCCACAGGGCGACGGCGAGCCCGGCGGCCGCGGTGAGCGCGCCGATGCTCGCCAGCGGCCAGCGGGAGCGTTCCAGTGTGTCGAGGCGGGCCTCGTGGTCCGCCAGTTGTTTGTCGGTCTGGTCGCTGCGCTGTACCAGCAGCGCCAGCTGGCCGTCGGCCCGGGCGAAGCCGGCCTCCAGCGAGCCGCGCAGGCGTTCCAGCTCCAGGGCGACGGCGACCGGGTTGTTCGGATCAGTCTCGGTCACGGGCGGCTCCCACGGTCTCGTTCCCGGGCGGTTCGGCGCGGAGCCAGGCCGGGAGAAGCGCCTGCACCCCGGGTACGGCCATCACCCGGGTCAGCGCCCCCGCGACGGCCAGGGCCCCGGCGACCCGGGGCAGGGCCGCCGGGAGCCCGGACGCGTCGACAAGCGCGGGCAGAAGCACGGCAAGGGCGAGGGCGGTCTGGACCACGGTGCGGGCGGTGCGACGGGTGGCATCGGACATGTCTGCGGGCTCCTCACTTCGTGTGCGGGACTTTGAGGGCGTTCCAGGAGGTGCGGCCCGGGACCCCGTCGGCGTCGCTGCCCCGGAAGCCGAGCTTGCGCTGCCAGGCGGCGTACGAGCGGCGGTCGGCCTCGGTCCAGCGGGGGCCCGGCCCGACGGCGTAGGACGAGCAGCCCTCGGCGACGAGCCGGCGGCCCATGGCGGTGATGACGGGGGAGCTGGTGCGGCCGGTGAAGAGCGAGGTGCCGGGGAACGGCTGGTAGCGGGGGGCGGACGTCCCGCCGGACGGTCTGCCCGCGGAACCGCCGCTCGCCGGGCCGCTCAGCCGTGTGGTGACACGTTCCCGCAGCGACGGCATGGTGAAGCCGCGCGGGTCGACCTTCCAGTCGGACCACTCCAGGTGGCCGATCACGCTGCGGGCGGTCCAGCCGTGGGCCCGGCAGATGGCGGCGGAGACCCGTTCGATCGCGTCGAGCTGGGCGGCCGGCCAGGGGTCCTCGCCGTCACCGAGGTTGACGCACTCGAATCCGTAGAAGCGGGCGTTGCCGTCGACGGAGCCGGCGCTGCTGTCGTGTTCGCGGGGGGCGGGCGGGCGGTCGCCGTAGTCCTCCGCGATCACCCGCTGGAGTACGGCCGGGTCGCCGCCGCCCGCGTGGTTGGCGCGGCCGTTGCCGACGAGGTGGACGGTGCCCGCCTTGTCGATGACGCCGTGGCAGAGCGGGCCCGGCAGGGACGAGTGGCCGTCGTAGCAGAGCGCCACGGACGCGTCCGTGCCGCTGCTGACGGTGTGGTGGATCATGACGCCGTTCAGCGGGCCCCAGGCGCCCTTGTGGTTGCGGTTGTGGGTGCGCCAGTCCGCGTACTCGACGACGGTGACGCCTTCGGCGTGCAGTGCGGCGAGCAGCTGGTCGGCGGTCAGGGGAGTGGCCATGGAGGTGTTCCTTTCGGTGCTGCGCACGGGGTGCGGCAGGGGGCCCCGCACCGGGTGGTGCGGGGCCCCTCGCAGGGGTGCGTCAGGAGAGAGCCGCCCAGATCGCGTTGGAGTCCGCGACCACCTTGTCGAGGGCGAAGGAGGTGGGCAGCGAGGTCTGGCCGGTGGTGCTGAGCCGGCCGTGGCGGATGAACTTGCCCGGCATCCGGGCGCTGCCGCCCGGCGCCTCGCCCACGTGGGCGCCCCGCGAGAAGGCGGGACCGTTGCTGCTGGGGCTGGGCCCGTTGACGACGAGCCCGATCCAGTAGTTGCCCGCCTTGGCGCTGTACGGGACGGTCAGCGGGCAGACCACGGTCGTGCCCTCGGTCTTGGGGATCAGGGTGGTGAGGTTGGCGGTCAGCCCGACCCGGGCACCGGCACCGGTGTAGAGCCCGGCGAACGAGGAGGTGCTGAGCGTGCCGCCGACGTAGCCGGGGACGTAGAACACCAGGTTGGTCACGGTGGCGGGCGCGTGCAGCGGGATGCCGATCAGGTACACCCAGCCGTTGATGCAGTACTGGGGGGTGGGTGCGGAGGCCGCCGCCGGGTCGAACGCCCAGCCGCTGAAGCCCATCGAGGAAGGGGACCAGGTGCCCGCCGCCGAGACCGCGTCCACGTAGGCGCGCCGGGTCAGGTGGTCGTCGGTGGACGGGGCGGCCGCGGTCGAGGGCGGAGTGACGAACGTCTTGGCGCCCTGGATCTCCTGGGCTCCCGCGAGCAGGACCCCTTCGCCGACCGGCACCGCCGCCACGTCGGAGGCCGCCAGGGCGACCTCGCCGGTGAGGCCGTTGACCGAGGTCACGGGGGCGCCGCCGAGTGCCAGATAGCGGGCGTCGCCCGCCGCCTGGGTCAGCGCGCCCAGGTCGTTCGCGGTGAGCAGGACCTCGCCGGTCTGCCCGTTGACGGAGGCGACGGCTCCGCCGCCCGCCGGGAGCTGGGCGGCCGGGACCAGACCGTCGGCGCCGAGGGTGGCGACCCCGCCCGGCGCTCCCGCCGAAGCGGAGGCGAGGGCCGAGACGTCCGCCGCGCCCAGCACGATGTCGGCCTCGGTGTGCCCGTTGACGGAGTGCACCGCGCCGGCCGGTCCGGCCGGGCCCTGCGGGCCGGGTCCTCCGGCGGGTCCCGGCGGCCCCGGTACGGCCACGTACTGCGGGGTGCCCGGATCGGCCGGGGCGATGTCGGCGAGGTCCACGGCGGGCACGGCCGCGGCCAGCGCCACCTGGTAGGTGCGTCCGCCGCGGGCGAGCCCGGCGAGCTTCTCCGTGACGGTGTACGTCCACGCGCCGGGGTTCCACCCCGGGGCGTCGGTGGCGGGCAGGACCACGCTGATCCTGCCCTCCGCGTCGAGCGTGGTCCGGGTCGGGCCGCCCAGGAAGAGGTCCTCCTCCGCGTGGGTGAGGAGCGCCGGGGGCCGGAATTCGACGGTGCCGCTCATCGGGCGGCCGTCGGGGGTCATGTAGCGGGCGGTGACGGTGACGGTGGGGATGTTCTCAGGCAGCACTCGGGTGCCCTCCTCGGTGGTTGTCGGGTGGCCGTCCGGCCTGGCCGGGCGTCAGGACTGGACGCCGTACAGGGCGAGCGGGCGGCAGCGCAGGGTGTCGCCGGCGGCCGCGACCCTGGCCTGGATCTCGAAGGTGACCGTGGCGCCGAAGGCGGCGGGCAGCCGCTCGGTGAACACCAGGCCGTCGCCGGGCGCGCCCACCCCCGCGAGCTGGACGCCGTCGACGAGCAGCCGCACCTCGGCGCCCGTACTGCCCTCGGCGGCGACCGCGCAGTGCAGACGCGGGTGCTGGACGATGCCAGGGCCCCGGTAGAGCGTCGTCCAGGCCGTCGAGCCGGTGGACTCCCAGCGCGCGGCGTCGGCGGGGGCGGGCAGCGGGTACGGGATGTAGGGGCGGGCCAGGCCTCCGTGGGCGGCGTCGTCGGCGACGACCACGTTGCCCCGGCGGTCGAAGACCTGCACCGGCTGGACGGGCAGGGTGTCCGGGGCCGCCGTCCAGATGGTCAGGGCGAGGGAGCCGTCGTCACGGCGTACGACGAAGCCCTGCTGCGGGTCGTCCTTGCCGCGGTCGGGCTGGACGCGGCCCAGGTAGAGCAGGTCCTCGTCGCCCGAGGTGCGGACGCGCAGCCGGCCCTTGTCGCCGATGACGACCTCTCCGCCCATGATCTGGTTCAGTGCGGGCGTGGTGTTGGCACTGCCCATGAGATCCCTGACCTGGCGTTCCAGTGCGCGGATACGGTCGAGCAGATCGGTGGGGATGATCGCCACGGGTCACGCTCCTTCCAGGTAGAGGACGGCGGTCTCGGCCTTGGTGCGCTGCGGCGGGGTGACGGCGATGCCGACGATCCGGTAGGCGGCGTCGAGACCCTCGTGGTGCCACAGGTCGTGGATCCGGAGCCGGATGCGGGCACCGAGGAGGGCCGGGGTGATCTGCCCGTCCAGCAGCACGGTCAGCTCCGGGATGACCTCGGGGCGGCTCTGCCGGGCCAGTTCGGCGCGGGCCAGCGAACGCAGGGTCGCCTCGTCCGTGACGCCGCTGTGGTCGGAGGTGAGCTCCAGGCGGGGCCAGCCGGCCTCCAGGTCGCCGGGGGACTCCTCGCTGACGGTGAGCGGCTGGGACTCCTGGGACTGGTCGGTGTTGTCGGAGTCGCCCCGCGCCACCCAGACGTTCGCCTGCACGGTGGAGTCCGTCGGCAGGCTGTAGGTGAGGACCTGGCCGGGATGGTTCAGGACGATGTCCGTGTGGCCCGTGCGGATCTGCGGGTGGCCGAGCTGGAGACGCTTGACCCGGCGGCCTTCGGCGTCGCGGTAGCAGTGGATGCGCCACTCGAACCCGTCGCTCAACTGGCCCAGGTTGTCGATCAGTTCGCGGACGCGGGCGAGTGCGGAGTAGGAGTAGGCGTAGTCCCGGACCACCCCGGACCGGTCGTGGCCGGGAACGATGCCGATGTCACCGCCGGCCTGTTCCTGCGCGTGGTTGATCAGGGCGCGGGCGATGTCGAACTGATCCGTGCCCGTGCCCGCCAGACCGTCGGCGAGGATGCGGTGGTCCAGGTACGAGTCGAACGTGCCGGCCTGGAACTGCACCATGATCCGGCCCTGTTCGTCGGAGACCGGGGTGCAGGTCCACAGGATCCCGCCCCACCAGATGTCGCCGTCACGCTCCAGCCAGACCGCGGTACGGCCGGGCTGGAGGGCGGCCCGAGCCCGGGCGGCGAGTGCGCCTCCGGGCAGGGGGACGTTGGCGGTGAGCGACCCCGGCTTGCCTATGTAGTCGTCGAACTTGGTCTCCGTGAGCGGCAGCACGTCCAGCAGGCGGTCGGTGCGCAGGTCGCAGAAGAGCGCCCGGTAGACGGGCGTGGTGACGGATGCGGTCATCGGCTGCCTCACACGAGCGGGTCGACGCGGATGAAACGGTTGTCGTACCAGCCGTTGTTGTTGGTCGCGGACGAGCAGTAGGCGGAGACCGCGGTGTAGACCGCGCCCGCCTGGAGCCCCGTGACGCGGAACGTGGTCGAGACCGACGTCAGCGCCTTGGACGAGACGATCGCGGAGCGGACCTCGTGCGCGTCGACGACCAGGGCGCCGTCCTTGCGGATGGTGGCGCCCATCCGGGACCACTGGCCGTCCACCCCGGTGTTGCCCATGAAGCCGACGGTCACCAGGACCGCGCCCGTCACCGGCACCGTGAAGGTCGCGACGACCGTGGGGCCGTTCGTGTCGGCCACCGCCTCGACCCAGGAGGTGGTGGCGCAGTAGCCCCCGTCGGTCTGGATCGCGTATGCCGAGGACGGGACGGCCGGCCGCCAGACGGTGCCGTCCCAGCGCTGGAGCCGCCCGGCCTCGTCGCGGTACTGACCGGTGTACTCACCCGAGGCGAGTGCCCCCTGCGGGGCGATGCCGCCGGTCTGGCGGGGGTAGGTCGCCCAGCGGGTGCCGTCCCAGCGCTGGAGGGTGCTGGAGGTGTCGCGGTACTGGCCCGGGTATCCGCCGGGCGTCTCACGGTTCCACGAGTCGGCGAGGATGCCGCCGACGGCGACCGTCGACACCCGCAGGTCGTACAGGGCGCTCGCCCAGGGGATGCCGCCGGTGCCCACCGAGGCGCCGGCGGGCACGGTGACCCGGGCGAGCGGCAGGGAGGCCTCCGGGGCCTGCGGCGGCTGGGGGGTGGGCTCCGCCTTGCCCACGACGACCTCCAGGGCGGCCTCCGTGACGCCCTCGCCGTCGGCCTGGGCGTCGCGCACGCGCAGGACCACCAGGTCGATGCGCGGGTTGGAGGCGTCCCCGTCCTCGAAGGTCACCTCGGTGTAGTCGGTGAGGACGACCGGGTAGGCGCCGGCCGACTCGCGGCCCTGGATCACCGCGCGGCCCGGCGAGACGGTGGCCTTCATTCCGGCGTTCTCGCCGAAGACGTAGAGGGCCGACATCAGGTACTCGCCGTCGGTGGAGCCCGGGATCACCCCGCTGGTGGTGGTCAGCGCCCCGCTCGGGGCCATGGTGCCGATGGGGGAGAGCCGGGTGTCCGCCCGGGACTGACCGGTCTGGGTCTCGGTGCGGTTGATCAGCCAGGCGCTGCGTACGGGCATGTTGTCCTCCTGGGAAGGGATGAAGAGGTCGGTCGGTGGCCGCGGAGGGTCACCAGTGGGCGTCGCGCCAGCGCAGGGTGGCGGAGGCCCGGGCGTCGGGGGTGGCGTCGTCGGAGCGGAAGGCCAGCTCGGTGCTGCCCGGCGGCAGGTGGAACAGCTGCTCGGGGGCTGAGGAGGGAGACGCGGTGTAGAGCCGGGAGGCGGTGGAGTTGAGGAGCACCGTGCCGGACTCGGTGTCGACGGTCAGGACGTCCTGGGGGCCGAGCACGATGTCGTACTGGAGCTGCCGGCCGTCGCCGAGCCGGGTCAGCGTCGGGCGCCGGAGCGGCCCCCGGAACTCGATCACCGGGTGGGCCGCCGCCGTGCCCTCGTTGACGGCGGTGCAGGTGCCGGACGCACCGGACGCGCCCCACTCCAGCGGCCACTCGAGCCCCATCCCGGCGACTCCGGGCTCGGCCGGCCAGTCCAGGCCCGGCTCGCTGAGAGGCAGCGAGGCCCGCGCCTCCCGGAGGACGGCTCCGAACCGGCGCGGATCGGTGGCGGTCCACTGGAGGCTGGTCCTGGACGCGCCGTGCACCACGAAGGACCGGTCCTGCGGCACGACGCGGCGGCTGACCCTGGCGCGTACGGCCAGCGTCTCGCCGTGCAGGCGCACGGCCAGCCACTGCTCGCTCCCGTCGGCGCCGGTGGCGGCGCGGAACGCGGAAAGGACGTCGGGAGCCTGTTCGGCCGTCCGGGGCAGCAGCCAGACGGACGCGCCGACGAGGCGGGGCTGCGCCCAGCGGGCGCCGGGCCAGGCGCCGTGCTGGTCGGGGCGGACGATGTCGCCCGTGTCGAGCACCGGCAGGTCGTCCCAGCCGGTGATCCCGGTGCGGTCGATCTCGTACGGCGTACCGGGGCCCATCAGCAGTCCGGCCCACTGGATCTGCCCGTCGCGGGTGATCAGTGAGCCGGGTGCGGTCTCCTGGGGATATGTGGTTGTGGTCTCGGCCATGAGGGGCCGTCACCTCGCTTCAGTCGTGGGGCGGGTGGGTGCTCATGCGGCCGCCCCGTGCAGGAACAGCAGGTCGGTGGCGACGGCGAGCGGGCCGTTGCCCTCGGCGGCGTGGTACGCGCGCAGCCGGGAGCGGTCCGTCGAGCCGGTGGGGCCGGTCGTGCGCGTCGCCGTCTCGGCGGGGCGCAGCCGGCTGAGCGCGGACAGCGGGAGCACGGCCGGTGCGTTGCCGCCCGCCTGGGTGGGCTGGACGACGCCGCCCTCCGCGAGCTGCGGGATCTTCGGGAGGTCGACCCCGAACTTCTTGCCGAAGAAGCTGAAGCTGAGCTTGTTGAGGCCGTCGATGACCCAGTTGGCGAAGTTGATCAGCGCCTTGACCGGTCCGGTGACGGCCGCCATGACGCCCTGCATGCCGGTGCTGAGGAAGCGGCCGATGCCGTCGAGGGTCCCGGACATGGCGTCCTTGACCCGGGTGAACATGCCGGGGATCTTCTGGGTGATCCAGTCCAGGACTGGCTGGATGGCCGTGCGGAAGCCGCTCCAGGCCCGGCGGATGAGGCCGGACACGGCGTTGGTGGCGGAGGTGACGGTGTTCCGGGTGCCGTCGAAGTCCTTGGACAGGAGGGCGCCGACCACGGCCAGGACCGTGGTGACGACCGCGAAGGCGGCCTTGAAGTAGGTCGAGATCACGGTGGCGTACGCCTTGAGGACGGGACCGAGGAACTTCCCGATGGTCTGGAACACCTCGAGGACCTGGTCGAAGACCTGCTTCATGATCTTCTGGCCGGTCTGCGAGTTGAGCGCGTACTCGATGAGGTATCCGACGAGCGGGGCGACCAGGCCGAGGACGAACCCGAGCGGGTTGGCGCGCATGGCGACGTTGACGGCGGTCATCGCGCCGGAGGCGACGGTGAGCGCGCCGCCGAAGAGCCCCATGAGCTTGGAGACCGTGCCGGAGCCCTTGCCCAGCACACCGACGACCCCGCTGAACGCGGCGCCCTCGGTGGCGATGGAGTTGAGGGGTGCGACCGTGCCGCGGGCCTTGGTGGAGCCGGTACGGAGCTGGGTCGCCGCACGGCCGGCGGTCCGGCCCGCCTTGGTGAGGGACTTCCCGGCCCTGTCCGCGCCGGTCCTGATCTGCCGGAGCTGGGTGCCGGCGGAGGCGGCGGAACCCTTGATCCGGTCGGCGGCCGACCCGGCCCCGCTGATGCCCCGGGCCGCGGACCGTACGGACCGCGCGGCGCCGGTGAGGCTGCCGCGGAAGGAACTCAGCGCGCCGGCGACTCCCGCGAGCGGATCCGCGCCCGCACCGATCGCTGCGGCGCTCATCCGCGGGCCTTCGAGAGGAACAGCAGAGCGGTGGCCGTCTCCTGGAGGTCGGCCGTGGACGCCTCGTAGTAGTTCTCGATCTGGAAGCCGGAGACGGCTCCGGCCGTGGCGTTGACGGAGTCGGCCCTGGCCCTGCGGGCGGTGTGCCGCAGCAGCCGGTCGAGTTTGGACAGCGGCAGGACGGCCTCGGCCTCACCGGCCTCGGCGACGATCGCGTGCACCCCGCCGTTGCGCGGGGCGACGATGCCGCCGGCCGCCAGCTGCGGGATCTTCGGCAGGCTGATGCCGAAGGTCTTGCCGCCGACACCGGGGACCCAGCCCGGGATCGAGACCTTGATGCGGTTGAGGCTGCCGATCGCGGAGTTGATGAGCCGGATCACTGAGTTGATCGGGCCCTTCACCGCTCCCGTGATCTTGTCGAAGGCCCGCTTGGCGATGCCCTGCAGTCCGCCCCAGATGCTGGACAGCTTCTCCTTGACCCTGCTGAAGGCCTTGGGGATGACGTCGCGGATCCAGTTGATGACCGGCGTGATGATCTTCTTGATGCCGTTCCAGACGCTGGAGATCACCTTCTTGACGGCGTTCATCACCGTCGTGATGATCTTCTTCCAGGCGTTGAAGTAGGTCGTGACGACCTTGGCGACGGCCTTGATGACGACGGTGATCGCCTTCTTGATGCCGTCCCAGACCGTCTTGATCAGTGCGCCGGCCTTCTTCATGATCGGCCCGACGGCCTTCATGACGGAGCTGATGACCTTCTTGATCGCGTCGAAGGCGACCTTGAGGACCTTCTGCATGGTCTTCGACCGGGTGGCCATCTCGACCACCTTCTCGATCAGCGGGGCCAGCAGGGAGAGCAGCTGGCCGATGAGGTTGCCCTTCATCGACTTGTTGAGCCCGTTCATCCCCTTGGAGGCCTTGTCGGCCCCGGACTTGAACTTCCCGACCTGGGTGCCGCTCTTCTGGCCGGTCGTGCCGGCCTTGGCCATCGAGCGCTCGGCCTTGTCGGCGGCGCCCTGGATCTTGGTGAGTTCGCGGGCGGAGCCCTGGGCGGAGGTCTTGAGTTTCTTGAGGCCGCGGTCGCCGTTGTCGGAACCGGTGGCGAGTGATTTCGTGGACTTCGCGGCGTTCTCGGCTTCC
The DNA here is from genome assembly GCF_002941025.1 of Streptomyces sp. QL37. NCBI lineage: Bacteria > Bacillati > Actinomycetota > Actinomycetes > Kitasatosporales > Streptomycetaceae > Streptomyces > Streptomyces sp. QL37. The sequence goes on from NZ_PTJS01000001.1 coordinate 4,981,699, forward strand.
GACCGGAACTTCCGCAGGGCGCCGGAGGATCTCCCCAGGGCTTGTGTCAGGTTCATTCGATGTCTCCCGTGGATGTGCGCGCCGTCGTAGTGGCAGCCGTACTTCAGACGGTCCTGGCGAGATCGGCTGCGGCCCCGTTCGCGTCCCGCAGTCCTGCCGCGGCGCGTCGGCTCTCATCGTTCGTGCGGCGCAGTGAGTCCTGGAGGCGTCGTTGCTGCTCAGGGTCCGGATCGGCCGCCCGAGCTGGTGTCGCCCGGCCTCGCCCGGGCCGGGGCTCCGGTGAGGGAGGAGCGGTTCGCCGACGCCCGGGGGCGGGCTGTCCGGCCGGGCGTGCTGGATCGGCGGGTGTGGGTTGTCCGGCCGGGCGTGCTGGATCGGCGGGTGTGGGCTGTCCGGCCGGGCGTGCTGGATCGGCGGGTGTGGGCTGTCCGTCGCCCGGGTCCTCCGTGGTGGCAGGCCTGCGGGTCGGAAGCAGGAACCCGTACTCGTTTCGCGCGATGTGAAATCCGCGCCCTTCTGCATTCGGGAAGAGGTTTATGTTTCCGAGCAGCTTCTCGGTGAATATCTCGAGGTTGAACAGCGTGGGAACCTCAAACTTCAACGCCTGCCAGGCGACTGCGATGCCCACGAGTTCGGTCGGCTTGATGCCGGTCCAGGTGCTGGACGCCGTTGCTTCCTGAAGCTCCTGTTGTGTAGCCAGGTCCTGCTGGTCCGGTTTGGCCGGAGATGTGGCTGCCTCGCCGGAGTCGGCTGCCTGGCCCGCCGTGACCGCATCGTCCGGTCCGTCGATCAGAGCCTTCGGTCTGACGTCCGATCGTTTGAGGAGGCCCTCGACGGTGGAGTTGTCGGCCTTCTTGTCGAGGTCCTCCCTGATTGCCGCGATGTCTTCGGCGAGCTTTGCATTTGTGGGTTCTGCCATAACCTCTCAACCACCTTGATCAGGGTGTGGTGTGATGTGGTCCATCGCTGTCCGCACTGTCCTCGAAGGAGCTGCACGTGGACTCGGATGTCCTGCTTCTCATACCGCCCCTTTTTGGCCTTGTCGCCATCATCTGGATAACCCGGCGGCGGTTGCTGGTGCGGGCGCGAGGTGTCGAGGCGGAGGCGCGCTGTTACGAACGTGAGTGGCGCACCCAGGGGGGCGGCCCCACGTTTCTTCTCAGCTTTTCCCTGCGGGACGGCGGCCGGATGACCTGTTCCGCGGGTGAGGGCGATGTGCCGGCCGGCACCCAGGTCGGTGACACCGTGACGGTCCTCTACGACCCGCAGGCGCCCGGTCGGGTGGAGACAGCCATCGCTGCCCGCAAACCTCTGTGGAAGCGCGTGGATCTGATCACGCTCACCCTGGTCGAGGCCGCTCTCCTTGTCGTCGCCCTCAGGTGAGGCGCAGCCGTGAGGAGGGCCCGGCTCAGGCGAAGAAGCGCATGAGCTCCGGCCCGATCGGGTCCGCTCGGTGGGTCGGTCTCCTCGTCGCCCGGGTCCGAGTCCCCCCGGCCTGGGAACCGGCACCGGCGGCTCCGGCGGACCGGAGTCCTCGTCCGTGTTGACGGAGGCGAACATCCAGTTGGTGGCGACGAGATGATCCACGGCCGCGGGCCGGCCGGGCGGTCCACACCGTGGCGCCGCGGCAGGCCGGCTTCGAGAGCGGCGTGTTCCTCGGTGACCACGACGAGGCCCAGCCTCCCGGGTTCACCCCTGCGCGGCTGCCGGTGGCTTCGGCGAGTTCCTTTTGTGTCTTCGCGTCGAGAGGTTCTCCGTGCTCGCGGTGAGAATACTTCTCATTCTCATGACCTGTGCCACGTCTCTTGTTCTGGCCACCAATCTCTACGCCTTGCGCAAGGCGCGGCGGCTCGAATCCACCGGTGTGCGGGTGGAGGGTGAATGCGTGAACCACTACTGGCCCAGCGGCGGCTATGTAGGTGCAATCTGTACATATCCCGCGGGGGGCGCGGAGGACCTGTCGGTCCGCTCCTCGCGGTATTCCGTCGCACCCGTGGACATAGGTGACGTCGTAGAGGTCATCCACGACCGGAAGAACCCGGAGCACTCGATGCTGTCGTTCGAAGTCGGCAGCAGGGTGGGCTACGACACCGCGCTGACGGTTGTCATGGGGACGCTGTGGGCGGCCGCCGCCGTCGGGGCCGTTCTCACCTGGTGAACCGGAGTCCGCTGAGGCGCCACGGGACCCTCAGACGAAGAAGCGCATGAGTTCCGCGCGTGAGGGCCCTCCGGGCGGCGGGGAGTCCTCCAGGGGCGGTTCCGCCGGCCCGTCGTCGTCACCCGGCCTGGGAACCGGCACCGGCGGCTCCGGCGGATCGGAGTCCTCGTCCGTGTTGACGGAGGCGAACATCCAGTTGGCGGCGGCGAGATGGTCCACGGCGGCGGCCAGGAGGTAGTCCGTCACCGTCCATTCGGCACCGTCACCGTGGAGCTCCTGCGCTACGGCGCTGTCGCGTGGCATGTGCTTGACCAGCACCGCGAGCCGGCGTGAGGACAGCCGGCCGCGGTACCAGTCGAGCAGGTCCACGCCGTAGTGCCGCAGCAGGTCGGCTTCCAGTGCCTCGGCGTGTTCTTCGGCGAACGCGTCGAGGCTCAGCCTTCCCCCAGGCCGAGCCCGGTCTCCTTGCCGTACGCCTCCAGGATCGCGGCGATGTCCTGCATGGTGATGTCGTGCCGCTCGAAGCGCGCGAACTGCTCCTCGCCCAGCAGGAGCTTCAGCAGGCCGTCGACGTCGTTGTCGTCGAGGCCGCGGAGCGCCTTGGCGGTGGTGCGGCCGAGTTCGGTGGGCAGTTCGAAGGTGTCGTCGTCCAGGTCGAAGGACCAGGAGCGGCCGAGCGCCTCCATGCGCTGGGCGCGGGCCGCGTTGACGTCGAATGAAGCCATGGGTGGGGAGTCTCCTTACGTGGTGGTGTGAGCGGGGTGCCGGGCGGGGCCGGGACGGGCCGGCCCCGCCCGGCTGGGGATCAGGCCTCGGCCGGCACCGCGTAGGCGGCGTCCTTCATGACGAAGGTCGCGAGTGCCTGGCCGTCGCCCGGGGAGAGCGCGGTGAAGGTGACGCCGAGCATCGCGGCTGCCTTGCGGGCCAGCTTGATGTCGTCGGTGGCCGTCACCTGGCCGCGCGGGATGACGAAGCGGTAGGTGACCGCCGAACCGTCGGTGAACTCCAGGCCGAGCGCGCGCTCGTCGAAGGTCGGGCCGTCCGGCACGTCGAACTGGACGATGTCCGAATTGGCCGAGCCCCGGCGGATGTCACTCCCGGAGCCGCCCAGGAAGAAGGGCAGCGTGTCCTCGTTGAACTGCAGCATCGAGAACTTCAGCGTCAGGTCGCGGTCCGCGTAGACGAACCGGGCCGGGCTGATCGACTGCCACGTCTCGACCGGGTCCAGCTTGTCCTTCTTGGAGAAGGTCACCCCGTCCGTGGAGGTGTAGCCGAGGTCGGTCCACTCCGAGCCCCAGTCGGCCGCCGGTGTGTCGGAGAACGCTTCCGGGAGAGGGGCGTTGAGGTTCCCGACCAGAATGCGGCCGGTACCGGCCACGCGGATCTCGGACGAGTTGTTGCCTGCCATGGATGACTCCTTGGGATGGTTTTCCGTGGGTGTGGTGCCTGCCGTGGGTACGGCGAAGGCCCCGCCGGCGGCGGGGCCTCGTCTGTGGGGCGCGGTGTCGCGCCGGGGTGGTGCCGGGCTCAGCCGATACGCAGGGAGACCCGCAGCACGGTGAGGTAGCGGTTGGCCGCCGGGTACAGGTACTCGGGCAGCCAGCGCGGGCCGTCGGCCTCGACCACGTCGGTGATCACGACGTTCGTCCCGTACGTCCGGCCGACCGCCGAGAGCAGCTCGGCGCGGGCGGAGTTCGCGAGGCGGTGCGCCGTCGCCTTGTCCGGGCCGTAGGCCTCCAGTTCGATGAGCGGCTGGTCGAGGTGGAGGTCGTCGATCCAGGCGCCGCCGCGCCGGGAGACGATCACCGCCTGCTGGGTGCCGTCGAAGCCCGGGGGCGGGGTCTCGTCCACGACCGCCTCCGCGAGGTCCGGGCGGTCGGAGAGGAGCTCCACGACGATGGCCTCCACGTCGGGGAAGGTGCTCGGGGGTGAACTCATGACGGGGCATCACTCCTGTTCGTGGCTGGCTGCCGACGGGCGTACGGGTACGGGAGCGGCGGAGCCGCGCCCCGGAGGGAAGGTGGGCGCAGCTTCGCCGCTGCACCAATTGTGACGCATAACGTGCGTGCGCGCAACCACTTAGTGCGGAGTGGCAACTTCAAGGGGTGCGCAACTCCCGCATATGACGGGCCGGGTGCGTTAGTCTGCGGCTATCGAACATGCATTCGAGAGGTGGCGGTTCTGAAGCACGGAGCGCCGTTACTGGGCGTGCGGAACAAGGAAGTGGAACAGGTGTGGACGGGAGCGCGATGGTGATCAGTGCCCAGGAGCGGCTGGCCGATGTCATGGCCGCCGTGGTCGAGGTGGCCGCGGAGTCAGGGGAAGCGGGCACGTACACCGCTGACGTCGCCAGGACGCTCACCGCTGTCGTCGGCAAGGTGGGGGCGAGAATCGCCGTGGAGGCGGAGACGCGGGGGTTCCGCAGCGGCTGGGGTGAGGCGGTCGCGCTGACCACCGGGGGCAAGGACGAGGGTGCCCAGGTGTTCCGGATGTAGCCGCGCGGGGTGCGGACGTGCCGACAGGGGGAGGGGCGGGCCCGCACGGGCCCGCCCCTCCCCCTGTCGCCGGTGCTCCTCAGCCGGCCGTACGCGCCTTCCGCCGGGCGGCGCGCTCCGCCGCGAAGACGTCCTCCAGCCGGAACAGCTGCGCCCGGCCCTGCTTCCCCGCGGGGGAGAGGCGGCCCAGCTGGACCCACTTGCGGATCGTCGCCGGGGTCACGCCGGCCTCGTCGGCGGCCAGTGCTCCCGTGATCAGGGTCGCCGCCGTCATCGGCGTACCTCCCGCTCCGCGGTGTCCGCCGTCGAGCCGGTCAGTTCCGTGAGGTCCCCGCCGGACTCCGCCGCCAGCCGCACCCAGGCGCCCTCGCTCCAGGCGTGCCGGTGGGCGGGGTCCGTGCGGCAGTCGCACTCCAGGTCGGCGCACCGGCAGGCCGGGTTGACGCACAGCACCGCCCGCCGCGCCGGGAAGGCGCGCAGGGAGACCGAGTCGCACCAGGGGCAGCGGCCGCGGACCCGTACGACCGGCTCGGCGGCGCCCAGGACGCGCGTGCAGCGCCTCGCCATCCGGCGGACCTCGTCCCGGATGTGAACCGTGAGCAGGGCGTCCCCGGCCGCCTGTCCGAGCAGTGAGGCGATGCGGAGCAGTCGCTCGGCCACCTGGGCGCGGCGGGGGCGTGGCAGGCGGAGCCTGTCGTGCACGGCCTCGTCGAGCTCCACCACGCCGTCGGTGATGTCGCGGATGGCGTCGGAGACGTGCAGCCGCAAGGGGGCGGTGGTGGGCCCGGACGGCGTCAGGCCGTGCAGCTGTTCGGCCCGCAGGGCCTCCTCGCGTTCGGCCCGGGAACGGCCACGCGGGGCCGGCGGCCCCGCGCTGTCCGACGACGGCGGTGCGGAGGGGGAGCGGTGGGCCGGCGCCAGCTCGCCGAGCAGCTCGGGGAACTGCTTCAGCAGCAGTTCGATCCAGAGCACGGCGTCACGGGCGGTCTTCTCGGTCTTCTCGTTGTCGGCGCGTGTGGTCATGGGTGGTCCCTTCTCCCCGGCACAACTTGTTGCGGGAACGCACGTTCGCATGTTGCGCGCTCGCTCGCAAGGGCAATAGGGCGAAGCGGCCTGCCTTTATGTCAACCGAAACTTCACAAACGAGACGGTGCGAGCGGGTAATTCTGTGCGCGCAAGCGCGATACGCTGATGGCCGCTTCGGAGGGAGGCGACCGCTCATGACCACAGGCGAACTCGACCGCTTCGCGACCTGGATCGAAGAGCTGATCCGCCGGCGCGGCTTCGACATCGACAGCCCGCGCGGTGGCGGAAAATCCCGCCTCGCCGACGAGGCCGGAGTCCATCGGGCGGCCATCACGCGGCTGCTCCAGCGCCAGAGCATGCCCGACCTGGAGACCACGCGCCGACTGGCCCAGGTGCTCCAGGTCCCGGTGCGCGACATGCTCATCCAGTCCGGCCGCCTCACCGAGGAGGACCTGCCGCTGCCGTCGGTCGGCCAGGCCCCCGCGGGTGGCCGGCGCCTCACGCTGGAGGAGGCGGCGGACGGTCTCGGGGTCGCGGCGGACCAGCGCGAGATGTTCATCAGGATCGCGGGCCAGTTCCTGCCCTCGGAAGCCGTCAGGGCCTCCGGGAGCCGGACGCCGCTCGCCTCCGACTGACCTGCCCGCGCCTCCCCGGCCGGGGAGCGCGGCTTCCGTCACCGGGTGCCACCGCCCGGCCCGCGCCCCTGTGGATCATGGAGCGTCCCCGTAGAAGCCCCCTCCGGAACCGGCCCGTAAGCTGAGTCGGCCTGTCCCCCCGCTCCAGCAGGCATTCACGCGGCGATGAGACATGTACCCGCCCGTGTGCGATTCGGGCTGGACGGGGATGGGGGTGCGCGTGGTGAGGCGTAACGGGCGATCCCGGGTTCCGGCCGAAGAGCCCGCCGCCGGGGACGGCTCCACGGACCCCGCCACGGACCCCGCCACGGACGCCGTGGCCGCCTCGTCGGACGCCGACACCCCGGCCGGGCCCGCCGGCACCCTTGTCGAGGATCTCGCTCCCGCCGGCCGCCGGGCGGACGATGCGCCCGCCGACGCGCCGGACACGCTCTCCGGGCTCCTCGCCGCGCTCGGGCGGCACCTCGAGAGCCACGCACCGGACGAGGTCGTGGTGCTGCTGCGGGAGGAGATGGAGCGACGGGAGCTGCGCGCCTACTCCAGCGGCTGGCGCGACGCCGCCGCACATTACGAACCCGCGCTCCAGGAGGCGAGGGCCGCCGGCGGGCGCGCGTTACGGCTGGTGAGAGGGGTGCCCGGGCAGGCGGCGGTGATACCTCTCCGCCAGCAGGACCGCGACGCGGCCGACCGCCACGCGGACGACCGGAACCGGGAGGGCGGCGGCGCGGACGGGCGGACCGCCCGTCCCGGTCCGGCGGCCGACGGTGAGCGGGGGGACCGGCCCCAGGGTCCCGCCCCCGCCCTGGTCCCCAAGAGCCGCACGTCCCGGGTGCCCACGATCCCGCGGCTGCGCCCCCCGTCCCGCCGCCCGGCGGGAGGCACGGCGCCCGTCACTCCGGACGGCGAGTCCCTGTGATGCGGGGCCGGCCGCGTCGGGCCCCGGGAGGGGGCGGTCGACCCCGGGGCATTTGTTTTGACCCAGCTCCGTGAGGTAGGTACGCTCAAGCCTTGTGCCTGGGGTGTGCCTGGGCTCGGGTGCGTGTCCTCAACCGCATGGCGAGTCCGTAAGTGGCCACCGCAATCTGTGTTCCGTCTGCCTTCCAGCAGGGGCGTGCAGTGTTCGACACACCCGACCGCGTGGGTCGGTGACTGTTCCAGGTTAGTTTCACCGAACGGCACACAGAAACCGGAGAAGTAGTGCCTACGATCCAGCAGCTGGTCCGGAAGGGCCGGCAGGACAAGGTCGAGAAGAACAAGACGCCCGCGCTCGAGGGTTCGCCCCAGCGCCGCGGCGTCTGCACGCGTGTGTTCACGACCACCCCGAAGAAGCCGAACTCGGCCCTCCGTAAGGTCGCGCGTGTGCGTCTGACCTCCGGTATCGAGGTCACGGCCTACATCCCGGGTGAGGGACACAACCTGCAGGAGCACTCCATCGTGCTCGTGCGTGGTGGCCGTGTGAAGGACCTGCCGGGTGTTCGTTACAAGATCATCCGCGGTTCGCTCGACACCCAGGGTGTCAAGAACCGCAAGCAGGCCCGCAGCCGCTACGGCGCCAAGAAGGAGAAGTAAGAATGCCTCGTAAGGGCCCCGCCCCGAAGCGCCCGGTCATCATCGACCCGGTCTACAGCTCTCCTCTTGTCACCTCGCTGATCAACAAGATCCTCCTCGACGGCAAGCGTTCCACCGCCGAGCGGATCGTGTACGGCGCCATGGAAGGCCTCCGCGAGAAGACCGGCGCAGACCCGGTCATCACGCTGAAGCGCGCGCTTGAGAACGTCAAGCCCTCGCTCGAGGTCAAGTCCCGCCGTGTCGGTGGCGCCACCTACCAGGTGCCGATCGAGGTCAAGCCCGGTCGCGCCGCCACCCTCGCGCTCCGCTGGGTCGTCGGTTACTCCCGCGCCCGTCGCGAGAAGACCATGACCGAGCGCCTCATGAACGAGCTGCTCGACGCCTCCAACGGTCTTGGCGCTGCCGTCAAGAAGCGCGAGGACACCCACAAGATGGCCGAGTCCAACAAGGCCTTCGCGCACTACCGCTGGTAGTCGCTCACCCCATCGAGACCGAGAGAAGATTGAGCCTTATGGCCACCACTTCGCTTGACCTGGCCAAGGTCCGCAACATCGGGATCATGGCCCACATCGACGCGGGCAAGACGACCACCACCGAGCGGATCCTCTTCTACACCGGCGTTTCGTACAAGATCGGTGAAGTCCACGACGGCGCAGCCACGATGGACTGGATGGAGCAGGAGCAGGAGCGCGGCATCACGATCACGTCGGCCGCGACGACCTGTCACTGGCCGCTCAATGATGTTGACCACACCATCAACATCATCGACACCCCCGGTCACGTCGACTTCACCGTCGAGGTGGAGCGTTCGCTCCGCGTCCTCGACGGTGCCGTCACCGTGTTCGACGGTGTGGCCGGCGTCGAGCCCCAGTCCGAGACCGTCTGGCGTCAGGCGGACCGCTACGGCGTGCCGCGTATCTGCTTCGTCAACAAGCTCGACCGTACGGGCGCCGAGTTCCACCGCTGCGTCGACATGATCGTGGACCGCCTGGGCGCGGTTCCGCTGGTCATGCAGCTCCCCATCGGTGCGGAAGCCGACTTCAAGGGCGTCGTCGACCTCGTGTCGATGAAGGCCTTCGTGTGGTCGGAAGAAGCCGCCAAGGGCGAGATGTACGACACCGTCGAGATCCCGGACACCCACAAGGAGGCCGCCGAGGAATGGCGCGGCAAGCTCCTTGAGGCCGTCTCGGAGAACGACGACCAGATGATGGAGCTGTACCTCGAGGGCGTCGAGCCCACCGAGGAGCAGCTGCACGAGGCGATCCGTCGGATCACCCTCGCGTCGAAGGGCTCGGCCGACTCCGTCACCGTGACCCCCGTCTTCTGTGGCACGGCGTTCAAGAACAAGGGCGTCCAGCCCCTGCTCGACGCGGTCGTCCGCTACCTGCCTTCCCCCCTGGACGTCGAGGCCATCGAGGGCCACGACGTCAAGGACCCGGAGCTGGTCGTCAAGCGCAAGCCTTCGGACGACGAGCCGTTCTCCGGCCTGGCGTTCAAGATCGCGAGCGACCCGCACCTCGGTAAGCTCACCTTCGTCCGGATCTACTCCGGTCGCCTCGAGGCCGGCACCGCGGTGCTGAACTCGGTCAAGGGCAAGAAGGAGCGCATCGGCAAGATCTACCGCATGCACGCGAACAAGCGTGAGGAGATCGCGTCGGTGGGCGCCGGTGACATCGTCGCCGTCATGGGCCTGAAGCAGACCACCACGGGTGAGACGCTGTCCGACGACAAGCACCCGGTGATCCTGGAGTCCATGGACTTCCCGGCGCCGGTCATCCAGGTCGCCATCGAGCCCAAGTCCAAGGGTGACCAGGAGAAGCTGGGTGTCGCCATCCAGCGGCTCTCGGAGGAGGACCCCTCCTTCCAGGTGCACTCCGACGAGGAGACCGGCCAGACCATCATCGGTGGTATGGGCGAGCTTCACCTCGAGGTGCTCGTCGACCGCATGAAGCGCGAGTTCCGCGTCGAGGCGAACGTCGGCAAGCCCCAGGTCGCGTACCGCGAGACGATCCGCAAGACCGTCGAGCGCATCGACTACACGCACAAGAAGCAGACTGGTGGTACCGGCCAGTTCGCGAAGGTGCAGATCGCCCTCGAGCCCATCGAGGGTGGCGACGCCTCCTACGAGTTCGTCAACAAGGTCACCGGTGGCCGCATCCCCCGTGAGTACATTCCCTCGGTGGACGCGGGTGCTCAGGAAGCCATGCAGTTCGGCATCCTGGCCGGTTACGAGATGGTCGGCGTCCGCGTCACCCTTCTCGACGGTGGTTACCACGAGGTCGACTCCTCGGAGCTCGCCTTCAAGATCGCCGGTTCGCAGGCGTTCAAGGAGGGTGCCCGCAAGGCGTCCCCCGTGCTCCTCGAGCCGATGATGGCCGTCGAGGTCACCACGCCCGAGGACTACATGGGCGATGTCATCGGCGACCTCAACTCCCGCCGTGGCCAGATCCAGGCCATGGAGGAGCGCAGCGGCGCTCGCGTCGTGAAGGGCCTCGTGCCCCTCTCGGAGATGTTCGGCTACGTCGGAGACCTCCGCAGCAAGACCTCGGGTCGCGCAAGCTACTCGATGCAGTTCGACTCCTACGCCGAGGTTCCGCGGAACGTCGCCGAGGAGATCATCGCGAAGGCCAAGGGCGAGTAACTCTTCCGAGCTCACGCTTTAGGCTTGTCACCGGAGCCCGGTCGGGCATTCGTCGCAGCGCGTAAGCAACGTGGCGAATGCCCCCGGCACCGGCATTCCAGCAAAGATCACCTGGCGCCGATGAAGCAAGGCGTACAGAACCACTCAGGAGGACCCCAGTGGCGAAGGCAAAGTTCGAGCGGACTAAGCCGCACGTCAACATCGGCACCATCGGTCACATCGACCACGGTAAGACGACCCTCACGGCCGCCATTACCAAGGTGCTGCACGACGCGTACCCGGACCTGAACGAGGCCTCGGCCTTCGACCAGATCGACAAGGCTCCTGAGGAGCGCCAGCGCGGTATCACGATCTCGATCGCGCACGTCGAGTACCAGACGGAGTCGCGTCACTACGCGCACGTCGACTGCCCGGGTCACGCCGACTACATCAAGAACATGATCACGGGTGCGGCGCAGATGGACGGCGCCATCCTCGTGGTCGCGGCCACCGACGGCCCGATGCCGCAGACCAAGGAGCACGTGCTCCTGGCCCGCCAGGTAGGCGTGCCGTACATCGTCGTCGCGCTGAACAAGGCCGACATGGTGGACGACGAGGAGATCCTGGAGCTCGTCGAGCTCGAGGTTCGTGAGCTCCTCTCCGAGTACGAGTTCCCGGGCGACGACCTTCCGGTCATCAAGGTCTCGGCGCTCAAGGCCCTCGAGGGCGACGCCGAGTGGGGCAAGACCGTTCTCGACCTGATGAAGGCCGTCGACGAGTCCATCCCGCAGCCCGAGCGTGACGTCGAGAAGCCGTTCCTCATGCCGATCGAGGACGTCTTCACGATCACCGGTCGCGGTACGGTCGTCACCGGCCGTATCGAGCGTGGTGTCCTCAAGGTCAACGAGACCGTCGACATCGTGGGCATCAAGCAGGAGAAGACCACCACCACGGTCACCGGCATCGAGATGTTCCGCAAGCTGCTCGACGAGGGCCAGGCCGGTGAGAACGTCGGTCTGCTGCTTCGTGGCATCAAGCGCGAGGACGTCGAGCGCGGCCAGGTCATCATCAAGCCGGGTTCGGTCACGCCGCACACCGAGTTCCAGGCCCAGGCCTACATCCTGTCGAAGGACGAGGGTGGCCGTCACACCCCCTTCTTCAACAACTACCGCCCGCAGTTCTACTTCCGTACCACGGACGTGACGGGCGTTGTGACCCTTCCCGAGGGCACCGAGATGGTCATGCCGGGTGACAACACCCTCATGGACGTCGCGCTGATCCAGCCGGTCGCCATGGAAGAGGGCCTGAAGTTCGCCATCCGTGAGGGTGGCCGGACCGTGGGCGCCGGCCAGGTCACCAAGATCGTCAAGTAATCACCTGACTGTCTGACCTGGTTGCTCCGCACAGAGCACCGAGAGGGGCCCCGGCCCGCCGCGCGAGCGGTGGGACGGGGCCCCTCTTCCGTGTGCGTACGGGGGCGTACGGGTCACGGGCGCCACGTCCAGGGAAGCGCGTCCGCCCCCAGCCCCACCACCACCGCGTGGCCGTCGTCGCCGACCCGGAGCGCGGCTCCGTCCAGTGCGACGGGCCCGTGGGACCGCACGGAGAGCCGCGTGCCCGCACGGAGCTGGAGCAGGCCGTCGACCGTGCGGCCGAGCAGCGCGGGACCCGCGGCGGTCAGCTCTCCGTACCCGTCGAAGCCGGTGAGGTCCGTGGCCGCCCCGCCCCGTACGGCCGTCGTCACGGCCCGCGCCTGGCCCCGGTAGAACAGGTCGACGGAGCCGTCCGCCGCCGGCAGCGCCGCGGGGGCGTCGCCCGGCACGGGGCCGGCGTCGATCTGCGTACGGGCGGTGAGCCCGGCGCCCGGAGCGTCCTGGGTCCAGTGGTGCACCGCGTGATGGCCCGCGGCGTACACATGGACCCGCCCGCTGCCGTCCACCACGGCGCTCAGGCCGTCCTGGACCTCCCCGCCGCCCAGGTCACGCCACTCGCCCCAGCTCCGGTCCGCCTCTCGTACCCGGGTGCTGACCCCCTTCTCCGCGTTGCGCACGAAGAGGTGGACCCGGCCGTCCGGCGCCGTCACGGCGACGGGAACGCCGATGCGCCGGCCCTCGTCCCGGCCGGGGGAGGGGTTACCGAGACCGCGCCAGGCGAGGAATCCGCCGCCCGGGGTGCTCCGCTCCAGCAGGACGACCTCGCGCTCGTTGTCTGCCCCGTGCCCGGCGAGCGCCGCGAACCGCAGCCCGAACAGGAGGAGATCGCCGTCGCCGGTGCCGGCCGATCCCAGTGCGGGGGCGAGCGGACCGCCGCCGAGGTCGTCCGGCGGCCCCCACACCCCGCCGGTGGCATCGGTCCCGCGCCACCGGACCAGACGCAGCCCCACCACCGCGTACGCGGCGAGCCGCCCGCCGGCTTCGGCGGCGACGACGGCACGGGCGCCCGGATAGCGGTGGCGGGTGGAGCGGACCCAGCCCTTCCTGTTGGTCAGGGGCCGGTCACCGCCCACGTTGTAGTCGCCGCACCCGGACGGGTTGCCGCAGTCCCAGTCGGGCGAGCCGCCGTAGGGGACCAGCGCGGCGGCCTTCCCGTCGAGCACGCCCGGCGGCAGGTTCTTCGGCCAGTGCCGGTTGTAGTACCCGCGGAACGAGGTCACGACGAACCCCGGTATCCCCCCGCCGCTCCGGGTGCTCCTGGCGACCCGGCGGATCATCGCCGCCCAGGCGAAGCACGCCGCCGCGGTGTGGTCGGCGTGGTCGGAGTACCCGCGCTGCTCACTGTCCGCCCGCCGGACCGCCTCGGTGCTGTGCTGGATGTCCGGATCCGGGTCCAGGGTGTGCACGACGGTGGGTTCGTAGCGCTCCAGCAGCCCGGCGATGACGTCGATCAGCCCGTCGTACGTGTACGAGCCGGCGCGCCGCAGAGGTGAACCGTCGGCGACGACCGTGCGCAGGACGAGCCGGCGGTCCTGCCAGAGACTGGGCAGGCCGAGCCGGTGGCGCCCGGTGTGCATGGCCGTGTCCAGGAAGATCAGCTCGACCCGGCGCACCCCGGCGGTCAGGGTGTTGACCTCGGCCCGGTGCCCGCCGTCGAGCTCGGCGACGGAGATCTCCCAGGGCGCGAACCTCTCCAGCCCGAGCAGGGTCGCGTACGCCTGTCGCAGGCCCTGGTGGCGCGCCGAGGAGTACGCGGCCTTGTCCGGCGCCGGGCGGGCCCGGCCGGGGATCTTGTTGACGCCGTCGGCCTCGCCCGCCGTGAGGTAGACACAGACCAGGGGTGTCCCGGCGTCGAGGGCGTGCCGGGTGTCCGGGTTCATGAAGTACAGGTCGTCGTCCGGGTGGGCGAGTATCTGCATGAGCAGGGCACGGCGCGCGTTGCTGATGGGACGGCCGGGTGCGGGATCCGGGGCGGGATCCGTCCGCCGGGGCGCGGGGACCGAGCAGGCGCTGAGTGCCGCGCCCGCGGCGGCCGCGGTCAGCACGGCGCGCCGTCGCACACCGTTTCCGGGCAGGGCAGGTCCATCCGTCACGCCACGCACTCCATCCGCGTCCCCCGCAGCGGGCGGGCGGGAGCCCAGGGCTGCGTGCTGTCGTTCGGCGCAGGTCAGGGCTCTGTGCGCCTGTGCCTGCGGGGGGATAGACGGGGACAGGGGCCGCGGGGTTGCCCGGCGGATGCGCGAGGTCCCCACGCCACCGTCACAAGAGCGTCACGGAATGCCGTGTTCCCTTGTCCGTGTTCGGACGCCCCGGATGAAGTTGCCCTGACAACTTCATGGGGGAGTGGGGCAGAACGATGAGCACGAGCACGCCAGGGGGATCTCCCGAGCACGGCGGCGGCACTGATCCCGTCTCCGACGAGCAGTGGGCGGAGCTGGTCCGGCGGGCGGAGGAGGGCGGCGCCGACGCGCCGAAGGAGCCCTCGGCCCGCGCCCGGATGGTCACCGCGCGGCTGCGCGCACTGGACGAGGAGGCGGCGCGCGGCAGGGGCCGGGGCCGTAAGGGCAGGCCGGCCGAGCAGTGGCAGCCGGAGGGCTGGCGCACTGGCCCGCCGATCGGCGACGCGCGGCCCCGGAAGAGCCGCCGAGTCGCCGCGGTCCTGGGGTTCGCCGTGGTCGTGGGGGTCCTCGTGGTCAGCATGCGGCCGAGCCTGCTGACCGACCACCTGCCCGGAGGGGGCGACTCCGCGAGTGCCGGCCCGCTCCCCGCCGAGACCGCGCCGCCGACCGCCGCGCCCGCCGACGGGCCGACCGGTGACCTGCCGACCCGGGCCCGGCCGTTCCGCGGGTCGCCCGCCGTCCGCTGGGCGGACGGGGCGGAGGGCATCGAGCTCCCGGAGGCCGAGGCGGCCGGAGGGATGAGCGAGGCCGAGGTCGAGCAGGCCCTGCGCGCGACCCGGCAGCTGCTCGTCGCCGCCAACCTCGATCCCGCCACCCTGCGGGGGGAGAAGCCCGACGAGGCGCTGAACCTGCTCGACCCGCTGCAGAAGGGCGAGCGGGCACGCCTGGAACGGTCACTTACGGAGCCCGGCGAGGACCAGGACCCGCTGATGATGTTCAGCCGGTTCGACCCGGACGAGGCACGTCTGGTGGGGGACGTCGTGAAGACCCGCGGCCGGATGACCTTCGAGGCGGGCGCCGCCGGCTCCGTCGAGGTGCACGCCGACTACACGTTCGTCTACCCGCTGGTGAAGCCGGGCGGCGACGAAGTGGCCCGCACGATCGTGCGGCGGAAACTGACGACGGCGCTGCACGACCCGGAGCGGTTCGTGGCGACGCGCGGCAAGCTCTCCGTCGTCAGTTCCGAGCAGAACGTCGGCAACACCGCCTGCGAGGTGAACGACGGCTTCCTCCACCCGTCCTTCCCGAGCGACGGCGCGAACCCTCCTCGCGGGGACGACGTGGACCCGTACGACCGCAGCGAGTGGCAGCCCGACGGCGCCTGCGGGACGGTCACGCGAACGTGAGCGCGCCGCAGGCGGAGCCCCCCCCTCACGGCCTCACCCGTCCGGGAGTCAGGCGCTGCACCGAGAGTTGTGAGGGTGTGCGGGACCGAGGAGGCGTGGCCGTTGCCGGTGAGCGGGCCGTTGTCCCGGTCACCGGTTCCGGACACGGGTGCGCCCGGCCCGCGTACTGCTGAGGCGGGCCGGGCGCTCGCGTGCTGCCGGGGCAGGCCGGATCAGAGCAGGCAGCCGTTGGGGCAGTGGCCGGCCGCCCGCTTGAGCGCGGCCTGGGTGCCCGCTCCGGCGACTCCGTCGATCGCGCCGGTGTAGCCGTAGAACAGCTGGAGATAGCGCTGCAGCGCCTTCACCGTGTTGGGGCCGACGACTCCGTCGATCCCGTCGTTGTAGCCGTGGTTCGCCTTGAGGAAGCGCTGGAACGCCTTCCAGCTGTTGGTGCCGAGCTGTCCGTCGATCGAACCGGTGTAGCCCCAGCGGGCCTTCAACGCGCCCTGGAACGCCTTGGCCTGGGAAGTGCTCAGCCCGAGGTTGACCGTCGCGAGGACACCGGCCTCGGCGCTCGCCACCGCCGTGGTGTTCTGCGCGGGTGCCGCGAAGCCGGCGCTCGCACCGGCCAGGCTCCCTACGGTGATCCCGACGGCGGCGGTGAAGCCGACGAGCGTCCTTGCCACAACCTTCTGACGCATGCGTTCCCCCATGGGTTTCGTGGAGCGGCCGGACCGTGCCCCGGCCCCCGCCGCCCGGTGGTGCGGCCGGGGTCGTGTTCCCCGTGCCGCGCTGGACCTGAGCTTCCCGGTACGGGGACCTGACCGGCCAGGTCCTTCGACCCTGTTCGAAAAGCCCAGAACACAGGGGAGGAGGCGGATGCTCCGGATCTACCGGGCCCGCACCATGAACACGTCGACCGGGTCCTCGCGCTCCAGGACGAACCCGTGGCGCTCGTACAGCCTGCGGGCCGCGCTGCCCTGGAGGACGTTCAGGCGAACCGGCAGGCCCTCGGCGTCGGTGCGGGCCAGGAGCCGGGTGAGGACGGCGGTGCCGATGCCTCCGCCCTGGAGCTCCGGGGCGAGGTAGAAGTGCTCCAGGCACCAGCCGTCCTCGGAGGGACGCAGGGCCACGCACCCCGCGACGGCCCCGTCGGCCTCCACCACGGAGGTGTGCTCGGGGGTGAAGGCGTCACGCAGCCGCTGCCGGACCCGGTGCTCGTCGTACCGGCCGAGGCGTTCCAGGTCGGGGCGCATCACCACGGCCCGGATCCCGGCTATCGCCTCGACGTCATCGGGCGTGGCCGGGCGCAGGCTCCAGGCCTGGACGGTGCTCGTGGGCATGGCCGGATTCTGTCAGGCCTCCGCGGCCGGTCGCCGTGGAGGCCCGACGGCGGCGTCAGGCGGTGGCGAGCGCCGTGCGCAGGGTGGCGACGGCCTGGGCGATGGCGGCCTCGGCGGCGTGCGTCCCGCGCAGGGCGTTGAGCATCACGAAGTCGTGGATGACGCCCTGGTAGCGGACGGCGGTCACCGGCACCCCGGCCTCGCGCAGCTTGGCCGCGTACGCCTCGCCCTCGTCCCGCAGGACGTCGGCCTCACCGGTGATGACCAGGGCCGGAGGCAGACCGGTGAGCTGGTCGACGGTGGCGCGCAGGGGCGACGCGGTGATCTCGGCGCGCTGCTTCTCATCGGTCGTGTACTGGTCCCAGAACCACTGCATGGCGTCGCGGCGCAGGAAGTAGCCCTCGGCGAACTCGTGGTACGAGGGGGTGTCGAAGGCGGCGTCGGTGACCGGGTAGAACAGCACCTGGTGGGCGAAGGAGACGTCGCCGCGCTCCTTGGCGAGCAGGGTCAGGACCGTCGCCATGTTGCCGCCGACGGAGTCCCCGGCCACGGCCAGCCGCGCGGGGTCGAGGCCGTGGGCCGCGCCCTCCGTGGTGACCCAGCGGGCGACCGCGTAGCTCTGCTCGACGGCCACGGGGTAGCGGGCCTCGGGCGAGAGGTCGTACTCGGGGAAGACGACCGCCGCCCGCGCTCCGACGGCCAGTTCCCGCACGAGGCGGTCATGGGTGTGGGCGTTGCCGAACACCCAGCCGGCGCCGTGGACGTACAGCACGACGGGCAGCGGTCCCTCGGCGCCGGCGGGGCGCGTGACGCGGACCCGGACCGATCCGGTCGGTCCGCCCCCGACGGTGACCCACTCCTGGACGACCTCGGGCGCGTCGACGGGACCGGACTGCACCTCGTCCACGGCCTTGCGGCCCTCGGCCGGACCGAGGTCGAAGAGGTACGGCGGGTTCGCGGTGGCCTCGGCGAAGGCGGCGGCAGCGGGTTCCAGTACGACCGGACGGGGGCTGGTCTGCTCGGACATGACGGGCTCCTCGGGGCAAGGACGGGGCGGCCACCCGAAGCGGTGGCCGCAGTCGAACCATAGCGCTCGACTAAGTCGTGCACAACTTAATCGAGCACGAAGTGGTCGCGGGCACCTGAAGGGTTACACTCGAAGGGCTCTGTTGCCCCACGGGCAGATCGTCGACGGAAGCGAGGAGTCCGCCCCATGGCCACCGCCGCGAACACCCCGCCCGCCGAGGGGTCGCTCCAACTCCAGGACCAGCTCTGTTTCGCCCTGTACGCCGCCTCGCGTGCGGTGACGGCGCGCTACCGTCCCCTGCTGGACGAGCTGGGCCTGACCTACCCGCAGTACCTGGTGATGCTGGTCCTCTGGGAGCGGGACGCCGTCTCCGTGCGGGACCTGGGCGGAGCGCTGCAACTGGAGTCGAGCACGCTCTCGCCGCTCCTCAAGCGCCTGGAGGCGAACGGCCTGGTCCGCCGCGAACGGCGGGCGGACGACGAGCGCTCGGTGGCGGTGCGCCTCACCGGCGCGGGCGCGGACCTGCGGGAGCGGGCGCGCGCGGTGCCTCTCGCCATCGGTGACGCGATGGGGCTGACGCCCGAGCAGGACGCCACCGCCAAGCACCTGCTCCGGCTGCTGACCGAGAACGTCACGCGCGGCTGAGGCGCCGGATGAGCGGGTGTCGCGGCCGGGTGCGACGGGCCTCGAAGCGTGCCCGCGTTTGACCGGTCCCCCGCAGGGGGTAAGATCCCCGGCTCGATTGGCCAGGCCCCCGAGCCGTGTGGCACACTAGCCAGGTTGCTCGGTTGAGTGTCAATGCTGCGCGCCTCCCGCCGGGAGGACCGGAAGCGAGTCCCACAGTACTCGTCGACCCCAGGGTCGGACGTACGGGAATCTTTCGGGAAGCGTCAGTGGGGCGCTGACCAGGCACCCGGTGGGGTTTCGCCCCCGGCAGCGCGGTTTCGGCCCGCACCCCCTTGGTTGGGAAATCCTTCGGGAGATCTTCGTAGAGGGGATGCGACACGCCCGACCGCGTGGGTCGGAGGCGGAGTTACGAGAACTCCCGGGTTCCAGAGCGTTATTGAGAGACAGGACTACTAGTAGCCATGGCGGGACAGAAGATCCGCATCCGGCTCAAGGCCTACGACCACGAGGTCATCGACTCCTCGGCGAAGAAGATCGTCGAGACGGTGACGCGCACTGGTGCGTCGGTCGCGGGCCCGGTGCCGCTGCCCACTGAGAAGAACGTGTACTGCGTCATCAAGTCGCCGCACAAGTACAAGGACTCTCGCGAGCACTTCGAGATGCGCACGCACAAGCGCCTCATCGACATCCTCGACCCCACGCCGAAGACGGTTGACTCGCTGATGCGCCTCGACCTGCCGGCGGGCGTCGACATCGAGATCAAGCTCTGAGGGGACGGGCCGAGATGAGCAAGAACATCAAGGGCGTCCTGGGCGAGAAGCTCGGCATGACCCAGGTCTGGGACGAGAACAACCGGGTCGTCCCGGTGACCGTCGTCAAGGCCGGGCCGTGCGTCGTGACGCAGGTTCGTACGAACGACAGCGACGGCTACGAGTCGGTCCAGATCGCCTTCGGCGAGATCGACCCGCGCAAGGTGAACAAGCCCCTCAAGGGCCACTTCGCCAAGGCCGACGTGACCCCGCGCCGCCACCTGGTGGAGCTCCGCACCCCTGACGCCAGCGAGTACACGCTGGGCCAGGAGGTCACTGCCGAGGTGTTCGAGTCCGGCGTCAAGGTCGACGTCACGGGCAAGAGCAAGGGCAAGGGCTTCGCCGGTGTCATGAAGCGTCACAACTTCAAGGGCCTCGGCGCCGGCCACGGCGTCCAGCGCAAGCACCGTTCCCCCGGTTCGATCGGTGGCTGCGCCACCCCTGGGCGTGTCTTCAAGGGCATGCGCATGGCCGGTCGGATGGGTAACGAGCGCGTCACCACCCAGAACCTGACCATCCACGCGGTTGACGCGGAGAAGGGTCTGCTGCTCATCAAGGGCGCGGTCCCCGGTCCGAACGGCGGCCTCGTCCTGGTCCGTACCGCGGCCAAGGGGGCTTGAGGTAATGAGCACCATTGACATCCTTTCGCCGGCAGGCGACAAGGCCGGTACCGTCGAGCTCCCCGCGGAGATCTTCGACGCGAAGACCAGCGTTCCGCTGATCCACCAGGTCGTCGTCGCACAGCTGGCAGCTGCCCGTCAGGGCACGCACAAGACCAAGTCCCGTGGCGAGGTCCGCGGTGGTGGGCGCAAGCCGTACCGCCAGAAGGGCACCGGCCGCGCGCGCCAGGGTTCGACCCGCGCGCCGCAGTTCGCCGGCGGTGGCGTCGTCCACGGCCCGCAGCCGCGTGACTACTCGCAGCGCACCCCGAAGAAGATGAAGGCCGCCGCCCTGCGCGGTGCCCTCTCGGACCGGGCGCGTCACTCCCGCATCCACGTCGTCACCGGCGTGGTCGAGGGTGGGATCTCCACCAAGGCCGCCAAGACGCTGCTCGGCAAGATCTCGGAGCGCAGCAACCTGCTCCTGGTCGTCGACCGCGCCGACGAGGCCGCGTGGCTGTCCGCGCGCAACCTGCCCCAGGTGCACATCCTGGAGCCGGGCCAGCTGAACACGTACGACGTGATCGTCTCTGACGACGTGGTCTTCACCCAGGCCGCTTTCGAGTCCTTCGTGTCTGGCCCCCAGACCGCTGAGACCGAAGGGAGCGCCGCCTGATGAGTGAGGCGACCGTTACCAGCAAGACCTACTCGGACCCGCGCGACGTTCTCGTCAAGCCGGTTGTTTCCGAGAAGAGCTACGCGCTGCTCGACGAGAACAAGTACACGTTCATCGTCGCGCCCGGCTCCAACAAGACCCAGATCAAGCAGGCCGTGGAAGCGGTCTTCTCGGTCAAGGTCACCGGGGTCAACACGATCAACCGGCAGGGTAAGCGCAAGCGCACCAAGACCGGTTTCGGCAAGCGCGCCGACACGAAGCGCGCCATCGTGACCCTCGCCGAGGGCGACCGTATCGACATCTTCGGCGGCCCGACCTCCTGACGGAGGTCGAGTCGTCCGGAATCGGACGAGGACTGAGAAATGGGTATCCGCAAGTACAAGCCGACGACCCCGGGCCGTCGTGGCTCCAGCGTCGCCGACTTTGTCGAGATCACGCGGTCCACGCCGGAGAAGTCGCTGGTCCGCCCCCTGCACAGCAAGGGCGGCCGTAACAACGCCGGTCGTGTGACCGTTCGCCACCAGGGTGGTGGCCACAAGCGCGCCTACCGCGTGATCGACTTCCGTCGTCACGACAAGGACGGCGTGCCGGCCAAGGTCGCGCACATCGAGTACGACCCCAACCGCACCGCGCGCATCGCGCTGCTGCACTACGCGGACGGCGAGAAGCGTTACATCGTCGCCCCCCGTGGTCTGTCGCAGGGTGACCGTGTCGAGAACGGTCCGGGCGCCGACATCAAGCCGGGCAACAACCTGGCGCTGCGCAACATCCCGGTCGGTACGACCATCCACGCCATCGAGCTGCGGCCCGGCGGCGGCGCGAAGTTCGCCCGTTCCGCGGGTGCCTCCGTGCAGCTGCTGGCGAAGGAGGGCACGATGGCCCACCTTCGTATGCCTTCCGGTGAGATCCGGCTGGTCGACGCCCGCTGCCGCGCCACGATCGGCGAGGTCGGCAACGCCGAGCAGTCGAACATCAACTGGGGCAAGGCCGGCCGCATGCGCTGGAAGGGCGTTCGCCCGACCGTCCGCGGTGTCGCGATGAACCCGGTTGACCACCCGCACGGTGGTGGTGAAGGCAAGACCTCCGGTGGACGTCACCCGGTCTCGCCGTGGGGTCAGAAGGAGGGTCGTACTCGCTCGCCGAAGAAGGCATCGAGCAAGTACATCGTCCGCCGCCGCAAGACGAACAAGAAGCGCTAGGAGCGGGTTTAGATGCCGCGCAGTCTCAAGAAGGGGCCCTTCGTCGACGGCCACCTCATCAAGAAGGTGGACGTACAGAACGAGGCAGGCACCAAGAACGTCATCAAGACCTGGTCCCGTCGCTCGATGATCGTCCCGGCAATGCTGGGCCACACCATCGCGGTGCACAACGGCAAGATCCACGTCCCGGTGTTCGTCACCGAGTCGATGGTCGGCCACAAGCTCGGCGAGTTCTCGCCGACTCGCACCTTCCGCGGCCACGTCAAGGACGACCGGAAGTCGAAGCGCCGCTAACCGCGGGGTGGAAACGACTATGACTTACACCGAAGGGACAACCATGGAAGCCAGGGCCCAGGCGCGGTACATCCGCGTCACGCCCATGAAGGCCCGCCGAGTGGTGGACCTCATCCGTGGCATGGACGCCACGGAGGCTCAGGCGGTCCTGCGTTTCGCCCCGCAGGCCGCGAGCGTGCCGGTTGGCAAGGTGCTTGACAGCGCCATCGCCAACGCTGCACACAACTACGACCACACCGACGCCTCTTCGCTGGTCATCAGCGAGGCGTTCGTGGACGAGGGCCCGACCCTGAAGCGGTTCCGTCCGCGTGCTCAGGGCCGTGCCTACCGGATCCGTAAGCGGACCAGCCACATCACCGTGGTCGTCAGCAGCAAGGAAGGAACCCGGTAATGGGCCAGAAGGTAAACCCGCACGGGTTCCGGCTCGGCATTACCACGGACTTCAAGTCCCGTTGGTACGCCGACAAGCTGTACAAGGACTACGTCAAGGAAGACGTCGCCATTCGTCGCATGATGACGAAGGGCATGGAGCGGGCCGGCATCTCCAAGGTGGAGATCGAGCGCACCCGCGACCGCGTCCGCGTTGACATCCACACCGCCCGCCCGGGCATCGTCATCGGCCGCCGCGGCGCCGAGGCCGACCGCATCCGTGGCGAGCTGGAGAAGCTGACCGGCAAGCAGGTCCAGCTGAACATCCTCGAGGTCAAGAACCCCGAGGTGGACGCTCAGCTGGTGGCCCAGGCCGTCGCCGAGCAGCTCTCCTCCCGCGTCTCCTTCCGTCGTGCCATGCGTAAGAGCATGCAGAGCACGATGAAGGCCGGCGCCAAGGGCATCAAGATCCAGTGCGGTGGCCGCCTCGGCGGCGCCGAGATGTCCCGCTCGGAGTTCTACCGCGAGGGCCGCGTGCCCCTGCACACGCTCCGTGCGAACGTCGACTACGGCTTCTTCGAGGCCAAGACGACCTTCGGCCGCATCGGTGTGAAGGTCTGGATCTACAAGGGCGACGTCAAGAACATCGCCGAGGTCCGCGCCGAGAACGCAGCGGCTCGCGCCGGCAACCGTCCGGCTCGTGGCGGCGCTGACCGCCCGGCCGGCCGTGGTGGCCGTGGTGGCGAGCGTGGCGGTCGCGGCCGCAAGCCGCAGCAGTCCGCGCCGGCAGCGGAGGCCCCCAAGGCCGACGCTCCCGCCGCCGCTGCTCCGGCTGAGAGCACCGGAACGGAGGCCTGACCGAAATGCTGATCCCCCGTAGGGTCAAGCACCGCAAGCAGCACCACCCGAAGCGCAGCGGTATGTCCAAGGGTGGCACGCAGGTTGCGTTCGGCGAGTACGGCATCCAGGCGCTGTCCCCGGCGTACGTGACGAACCGCCAGATCGAGGCA
This sequence comes from Streptomyces sp. QL37, assembly GCF_002941025.1. Taxonomy (NCBI): domain Bacteria; kingdom Bacillati; phylum Actinomycetota; class Actinomycetes; order Kitasatosporales; family Streptomycetaceae; genus Streptomyces; species Streptomyces sp. QL37. The sequence goes on from NZ_PTJS01000001.1 coordinate 5,005,093, forward strand.
GCTCGTATCGCGATGACCCGCCACATCAAGCGTGGCGGCAAGGTCTGGATCAACATCTACCCGGACCGCCCCCTGACGAAGAAGCCCGCCGAGACCCGCATGGGTTCCGGTAAGGGTTCTCCCGAGTGGTGGATCGCGAACGTCAAGCCCGGTCGGGTGATGTTCGAGCTGTCCTACCCGAACGAGAAGATTGCTCGTGAGGCGCTCACCCGCGCTGCTCACAAGCTTCCGATGAAGTGCCGGATCGTTCGGCGCGAGGCAGGTGAGTCGTGATGTCGGCCGGTACCAAGGCGTCCGAGCTGCGCGAGCTGGGCAACGAGGAGCTTCTCAACAAGCTCCGCGAGGCCAAGGAAGAGCTGTTCAACCTCCGCTTCCAGGCGGCGACGGGCCAGCTCGAGAACCACGGTCGGCTCAAGTCCGTCCGTAAGGACATCGCCCGGATCTACACCCTGATGCGCGAGCGCGAGCTGGGCATCGAGACGGTGGAGAGCGTCTGATGAGCGAGAAGACTGTGACTGAGACGAACACCGACCGCGGTTTCCGTAAGACCCGTGAGGGTCTGGTCGTCAGCGACAAGATGGACAAGACCGTCGTCGTCGCTGTCGAGGACCGCGTCAAGCACGCGCTGTACGGCAAGGTCATCCGCCGTACGAACAAGCTCAAGGCCCACGACGAGCAGAACGCTGCAGGCGTCGGCGACCGCGTTGTCATCATGGAGACGCGTCCGCTGTCCGCCACGAAGCGCTGGCGCATCGTCGAGATCCTCGAGAAGGCCAAGTAATTCCTGAGGGGCATCCCCCTCAGGCAAGTTCCGCCAGGCTCGGCGGGGGCACCTTCACCGGAGCCCCCGCCGGGAACCGGCAGACGATCAGGAGATAGACGTGATCCAGCAGGAGTCGCGACTGCGCGTCGCCGACAACACGGGTGCGAAGGAAATTCTCACCATCCGTGTTCTCGGTGGCTCGGGTCGCCGCTACGCGGGCATCGGTGACGTCATCGTCGCCACCGTCAAGGACGCGATCCCCGGTGGCAACGTGAAGAAGGGTGACGTCGTCAAGGCCGTCATCGTTCGCACCGTCAAGGAGCGTCGTCGCCCGGATGGCTCGTACATCCGCTTCGACGAGAACGCCGCTGTCATTCTCAAGAACGACGGCGACCCCCGCGGCACCCGTATCTTCGGCCCGGTGGGCCGTGAGCTGCGCGAGAAGAAGTTCATGAAGATCATCTCGCTCGCGCCGGAGGTGCTGTAAGCATGAAGATCAAGAAGGGCGACCTGGTTCAGGTCATCACCGGTAAGGACAAGGGCAAGCAGGGCAAGGTCATCGTTGCCTTCCCCGCTCAGGACCGTGTCCTCGTCGAGGGTGTCAACCGGGTCAAGAAGCACACCAAGGCCGGTCAGACGGCTCGCGGTTCGCAGACGGGTGGCATTGTCACCACCGAGGCCCCGATTCACGTCAGCAACGTTCAGCTGGTCGTGGAGAAGGACGGCAACAAGGTCGTCACCCGCGTCGGCTACCGCTTTGACGACGAGGGCAAGAAGATCCGCGTTGCCAAGCGGACCGGTGAGGACATCTGATGACGACCACCACTGCGCCGCGTCTCAAGACGCGCTACCGCGAGGAAATCGCCGGCAAGCTGCGTGAGGAGTTCTCGTACGAGAACGTCATGCAGGTCCCCGGTCTGGTCAAGATCGTGGTCAACATGGGTGTGGGCGACGCCGCCCGCGACTCCAAGCTGATCGACGGTGCCGTCAAGGACCTCACCACGATCACCGGCCAGAAGCCCGCCGTCACGAAGGCCCGCAAGTCGATCGCGCAGTTCAAGCTGCGCGAGGGGCAGCCGATCGGCTGCCACGTCACCCTCCGTGGTGACCGCATGTGGGAGTTCCTGGACCGTACGCTGTCGCTCGCGCTTCCGCGTATCCGTGACTTCCGCGGTCTGTCGCCGAAGCAGTTCGACGGCCGTGGCAACTACACCTTCGGTCTCACGGAGCAGGTCATGTTCCACGAGATCGACCAGGACAAGATCGACCGGGTCCGGGGCATGGACATCACCGTGGTCACCACGGCGACCAACGACGACGAGGGTCGTGCCCTGCTTCGTCACCTCGGCTTCCCGTTCAAGGAGAACTGACCGTGGCGAAGAAGGCTCTGATCGCTAAGGCCGCCCGTAAGCCGAAGTTCGGCGTGCGCGGTTACACCCGCTGCCAGCGCTGCGGCCGGCCCCACTCCGTCTACCGCAAGTTCGGCCTCTGCCGCGTGTGCCTTCGTGAGATGGCTCACCGTGGCGAGCTGCCGGGCGTGACCAAGAGCTCCTGGTAATCCTCCTTCGCCCTCGGGCGTCGTAGGACCAGAAAGCTCTCGGTAAGTATCCGGTCGGCAGGAGCCCCGCTCTTCATGCCGTAGGCTTGAAGGGTTGGGCGCCTGCCGCCCTGACCGACTTACTACGCCGTAGGTCCCCGCACCGCACCCGTCCCGCCACTGAGTGGGGAGAGGGATGGCGCATACAGGAAACCCCGGCGAGAGAGGCCGAAGGCCAACTCATGACCATGACTGATCCCATCGCAGACATGCTCACGCGTCTGCGTAACGCGAACTCGGCGTATCACGACGATGTTTCGATGCCGCACAGCAAGATCAAGTCGCACATCGCGGAGATCCTCCAGCAGGAGGGCTTCATCACCGGCTGGAAGGTCGAGGACGCCGAGGTCGGTAAGAGCCTCGTTCTCGAGCTGAAGTTCGGGCCGAACCGCGAGCGTTCGATCGCCGGCATCAAGCGCATCTCGAAGCCGGGTCTGCGTGTATACGCAAAGTCCACCAATCTGCCGAAGGTTCTCGGCGGCCTGGGCGTGGCGATCATCTCCACGTCCCACGGTCTCCTGACCGGCCAGCAGGCCAGCAAGAAGGGCGTAGGTGGGGAAGTCCTCGCCTACGTCTGGTAGTCGGGAACGGAGGAAAAGCTCATGTCGCGAATCGGCAAGCTCCCCATCCAGGTTCCCGCCGGTGTGGACGTCACCATCGATGGCCGCACGGTCGCGGTGAAGGGCCCGAAGGGTTCCCTCTCGCACACCGTCGCAGCGCCGATCGAGGTCACCAAGGGTGAGGACGGCGTGCTCAACGTCGTCCGCCCGAACGACGAGCGTCAGAACAAGGCCCTTCACGGCCTGTCCCGCACGCTGGTGGCGAACATGATCACCGGTGTGACCCAGGGATACAGCAAGGCGCTCGAGATCAGCGGTGTCGGTTACCGCGTCCAGGCGAAGGGCTCCAACCTGGAGTTCGCCCTGGGCTACAGCCACCCGATCCTCATCGAGGCTCCGGAAGGCATCACCTTCAAGGTCGAGTCGCCCACGAAGCTCAGCGTCGAGGGCATCGACAAGCAGAAGGTCGGCGAGGTAGCCGCCAACATCCGCAAGCTGCGGAAGCCCGACCCGTACAAGGCCAAGGGCGTCAAGTACGCGGGCGAGGTCATCCGCCGCAAGGTCGGAAAGGCTGGTAAGTAGCCATGGCATACGGTGTGAAGATCGCCAAGGGCGACGCGTACAAGCGTGCCGCTCTCAAGCGGCGCCACATCCGCGTCCGCAAGCACATCTCCGGTTCGCCGGAGCGTCCCCGCTTGGTCGTGACGCGTTCCAACCGCCACATCGTGGCCCAGGTCATCGACGACATCGCGGGCCACACGCTCGCGTCGGCGTCGACCCTGGACACCTCGATCCGTGGTGCGGAGGGTGACAAGAGCGCCCAGGCCAAGCAGGTCGGCGCCCTGGTCGCCGAGCGTGCCAAGGCCGCAGGCGTCGAGGCCGTCGTGTTTGACCGCGGTGGTAACCAGTACGCCGGGCGGATTGCCGCTCTGGCTGACGCCGCCCGTGAAGCCGGGCTGAAGTTCTAAGCCCCGGTTCCAACGCACAGCGGACGTAACAGAGAGAGGTAAATCCAATGGCTGGACCCCAGCGCCGCGGAAGCGGTGCCGGTGGCGGCGAGCGGCGGGACCGGAAGGGCCGTGACGGTGGCGCAGCCGCCGAGAAGACCGCGTACGTCGAGCGCGTCGTCGCGATCAACCGCGTCGCCAAGGTAGTGAAGGGTGGTCGTCGCTTCAGCTTCACCGCGCTGGTCGTGGTGGGCGATGGTGACGGCACCGTCGGTGTCGGATACGGCAAGGCCAAGGAAGTTCCCGCGGCCATCGCCAAGGGCGTCGAAGAGGCCAAGAAGAGCTTCTTCAAGGTCCCGCGTATCCAGGGCACCATCCCTCACCCGATCCAGGGCGAGAAGGCTGCGGGCGTCGTCCTGCTCAAGCCTGCTTCCCCCGGTACCGGTGTTATCGCCGGTGGCCCGGTGCGCGCCGTTCTGGAGTGCGCCGGCGTTCACGACATCCTGTCGAAGTCGCTCGGTTCTTCGAACCCGATCAACATCGTGCACGCGACCGTGGCGGCCCTCCAGGGCCTGCAGCGTCCCGAGGAGATCGCGGCCCGCCGCGGTCTGCCCCTCGAGGACGTCGCCCCCGCGGCTCTGCTCCGTGCGCGTGCGGGAGCGGGTGCGTAATGGCTCGCCTCAAGATCACGCAGACGAAGTCGTACATCGGCAGCAAGCAGAACCACCGCGACACCCTGCGTTCGCTCGGGCTCAAGCGCCTGAACGACTCGGTTGTCAAGGAGGACCGCCCCGAGTTCCGCGGAATGGTTCAGACCGTCCGCCACCTCGTGACGGTTGAGGAGGTTGACTGACATGGCGGAGAACAGCCCGCTGAAGGCCCACAACCTCCGGCCTGCCCCGGGCGCCAAGACCGCCAAGACCCGTGTGGGTCGTGGTGAGGCGTCCAAGGGTAAGACCGCAGGCCGTGGTACCAAGGGTACGAAGGCTCGTTACCAGGTTCCGGAGCGCTTCGAGGGTGGGCAGATGCCCCTCCACATGCGTCTCCCGAAGCTCAAGGGCTTCAAGAACCCGTTCCGCACGGAGTACCAGGTCGTGAACCTGGACAAGCTCGCGACGCTCTACCCCGAGGGTGGAGAGGTCACGGTGGCCGACCTGGTCGCCAAGGGCGCTGTGCGCAACAACCACCTCGTCAAGGTCCTCGGACAGGGCGAGATCTCCGTGGCGCTGCAGGTTTCGGTTGACGCCGTCTCCGGCTCCGCCAAGGAGAAGATCGCCGCTGCCGGCGGCACCGTCACCGAACTCGTCTGAGACAACTCGGACAGGGCTGTGGCCTGAACACCCGACCGGGGATGCCTCTCATTTGGGGCATCCCCGGTTGGTCGTTCCTAGGGGGGCATGTACGCCGGTAAGGTGGCGTGCACTGTTGCTGTGGTAAGTCCTGGGCAAGAGCCCGGGGTCCTTTGGCTGTTACGTAATCGTCGATCCTCAAGACCGTCACCTCACGCTTTTGCGCGGGGGTCGCAGGAGGCACCGTGCTCACCGCGTTCGCCCGGGCGTTCAAGACGCCCGACCTGCGCAAGAAGCTGCTCTTCACGCTCGGCATCATCGTGCTCTACCGTCTCGGTGCGCACATTCCCGTACCGGGGGTGAGCTACGAGAACGTCCAGACCTGTGTTGACCAGGCCAGTCAGGGCAACAACAGCCTGTTCGGTCTGGTGAACATGTTCAGCGGTGGTGCACTGCTGCAGATCACGATCTTCGCGCTCGGCATCATGCCGTACATCACGGCCAGCATCATTCTCCAGCTGCTGACCGTCGTCATCCCCAGGCTCGAAGCCCTCAAGAAGGAGGGGCAGTCGGGCACGGCCAAGATCACGCAGTACACGCGTTATCTGACCGTCGCGCTGGCCATCCTCCAGGGCACCGGCCTGGTGGCGACCGCCCGCAGCGGCGCCCTCTTCAGCGGGTGCTCCGTCGCCGACCAGGTGGTCCCGAACCAGTCGATCTTCACGACGATCGTCATGGTGATCACCATGACCGCCGGTACCGCCGCCGTCATGTGGCTCGGTGAGCTCATCACCGACCGCGGCATCGGCAACGGCATGTCGATCCTGATGTTCATCTCGATCGCCGCCAGCTTCCCCGGCGCCCTCTGGGCCATCAAGCAGTCCGGCAAACTGGCCGACGGCTGGATCGAGTTCATCACCGTCATCCTCATCGGCTTCGTGATGGTCGGCCTCGTCGTCTTCGTCGAACAGGCCCAGCGCCGCGTTCCGGTGCAGTACGCGAAGCGGATGATCGGGCGCCGGTCCTACGGTGGTACGTCCACTTACATCCCGCTGAAGGTGAACCAGGCGGGTGTGATTCCCGTCATCTTCGCTTCTTCGCTGCTATATATCCCTGCTCTAATCGTTCAGTTCTCCAACTCCACCGCGGGCTGGGCGACCTGGATTCAGGACCACTTCGTCAAGGGCGACCACCCGTACTACATCGCGACGTACTTCCTGTTGATCGTGTTCTTCGCATTCTTCTATGTGGCGATCTCGTTCAACCCCGAGGAAGTCGCGGACAACATGAAGAAGTATGGTGGCTTCATCCCGGGTATCCGGGCAGGTCGACCTACTGCCGAGTATCTGAGCTACGTGCTCAACCGGATCACTTGGCCGGGCTCGCTGTACCTGGGTCTGATCGCTCTGGTGCCGACGATGGCGTTGGCAGGCTTCGGTGGCGCTAACCAGAACTTCCCGTTCGGCGGGACGAGCATCCTGATCATCGTGGGTGTGGGTCTGGAGACCGTGAAGCAGATCGAGAGTCAGCTCCAGCAGCGCAATTACGAAGGGTTCCTCCGCTGATGCGAATCGTCCTCGTCGGGCCGCCCGGTGCCGGCAAGGGAACGCAGGCTGCGTTCCTTGCCAAGAATCTGTCGATTCCGCACATCTCCACGGGCGACCTCTTCCGCGCCAACATCAGCCAGGGCACCGACCTTGGCAAGCAGGCCCGCGCCTTCATGGACGCGGGACAGCTGGTGCCGGACGAAGTCACCATCGCGATGGCCAAGGACCGCATGTCCCAGTCGGACGCCGAGAACGGCTTCCTCCTGGACGGCTTCCCCCGCAATGTGGGGCAGGCCGCGGCACTCGACGAGATGCTGCACAGTGAGGGCGTCAAGCTCGACGCGGTTCTTGACCTCGAGGTCCCCGAGGACGAGGTGGTCAAGCGCATCGCCGGCCGCCGTATCTGCCGTAACGACAGCGCGCACGTCTTCCACGTGACGTACAACCCGCCGAAGGCCGAGGGTGTCTGCGACGCCTGCGGCGGCGAGCTGTACCAGCGTGACGACGACACCGAGGAGACGGTCCGTACCCGTCTCGAGGTCTACCACACGCAGACCGAGCCGATCATCGACTACTACCGGTCCCAGGGCCTGGTCGTGACGATCTCCGCGCTCGGCAAGGTCACCGAGGTGACCGAGCGGGCCATGGAGGCCCTCAAGAAGTCCGACGAGGGCTGACCACCCCCAGCAGAACCACGCAGCCGGCCGCGGCGCCCTCGGGCGTCGCGGCCGACTGTTTTGGCGCCGTATCGTGGAGTACGGCTCCATCCGTTTCCCTTCGTACGCAGAGAGGCGCCGCGCAATGGTGCAGATCAAGACCCCCGAGCAGATCGCGAAGATGCGCGAGGCGGGCCTCGTGGTCGCTGCCATTCACGCCGCCACCCGTGAGGCGGCCGTCCCCGGCGCCACGACGAAGGACCTGGACGAGGTCGCCCGCAAGGTGATCGCGGACCACGGCGCGAAGTCGAACTTCCTCGGTTACGGCGGATTCCCCGCGACGATCTGCACCTCGGTCAACGAGGTCGTCGTCCACGGCATCCCGGACGAGAAGACCGTCCTGAAGGACGGCGACATCATCTCGATCGACGCCGGCGCGATCATCGACGGCTGGCACGGCGACGCGGCGTACACGGCCTTCGTGGGCACCGGTCACGCCCCGGAGCTCGTCGAGCTCTCCCGGGTGACCGAGGAGTCGATGTGGGCCGGGATCGCCGCGATGAAGGTGAACAACCGGCTCGTCGACATCTCGAAGGCCATCGAGTCCTACATCCGCCGTCAGCCCCGCCCGGCGACCGGCAAGTACGGGATCATCGAGGACTACGGCGGCCACGGCATCGGCACCGAGATGCACATGGACCCGCACCTGCTGAACTACGTCTCGCGCAAGCGGGGCAAGGGCATCAAGCTGGTCCCCGGCGTCTGCCTGGCCATCGAGCCGATGGTCTCGCTGGGTACCGCTCAGACGAAGGTCCTCGCCGACGAGTGGACGGTCCTCACGACCGACGGCACCTGGTCCTCGCACTGGGAGCACTCGATCGCCCTCACGGAACAGGGCCCGCTGGTCCTGACCTCCCCGGACTGCGGCCGGGCGAAGCTGGCCCAGTACGGGGTCGAGGCCGCGCCGGACCCGCTCGCCTGACGTTCCGGCCCGTCGTACCGGCCTGACGCCCACCAGGACTGTCCGGCTGATCCGTGTCTAAGGATCAGAGGAAGTGGGCAAACTTGACGGATTCGTCTTTTGGAGTCCGCTGACGTAGACTGACTCGTCGGCTCTCGTGCATCCGTGTGTCTTCATGCGGCGGGCGTGAGTCGATCAAGGTAGCCGATTCGAAAGGCGAAGCGTGGCCAAGAAGCAAGGTGCCATCGAAATTGAGGGCACCGTGATCGAGTCCCTCCCGAACGCCATGTTCAAGGTGGAACTCCAGAACGGTCACAAAGTCCTCGCGCACATCAGCGGCAAGATGCGGATGCACTACATCCGTATCCTCCCGGATGACCGGGTCGTCGTGGAGCTGTCTCCGTACGACCTGACGCGTGGCCGGATCGTCTACCGGTACAAGTAGATCTTGCCGCCATCCCGCTTCGGCGTGGTGAGGGCACTGACCCGGAGAACCTGACATCCCATGAAGGTCAAGCCGAGCGTCAAGAAGATCTGCGACAAGTGCAAGGTGATCCGCCGTCACGGCCGGGTCATGGTCATCTGCGACAACCTGCGCCACAAGCAGCGCCAGGGCTGACGCACGACCACCTGCATCTCGCAGTTCTTCGCGCGACGCACGTAAACGTACATACGCAGAGCCCGTCCAAGCTTCGGCTGACGACACCTCCGGCGGGGGCCGGGGACCCGGGCGTACCACCTCTTCCCACGCGGACGAGGTCGGCGTTCGGGAGTGGCACTGTGGAAGACCCCCGAAATAACAACTGGAGCCATTGAATGGCACGCGTTTCAGGTGTTGACATCCCGCGCGAAAAGCGCGTGGAGGTTGCCCTCACCTACGTCTTCGGTATCGGGCGCACCCGGTCCAAGGAGATCCTCGCCACCACCGGCGTGAACCCGAACACCCGCGTTCGTGACCTGGCCGAAGAGGACCTGGTCAAGATCCGCGAGTACGTCGACGCCAACCTTCGCACCGAGGGTGACCTTCGCCGCGAGATCCAGGGCGACATCCGCCGCAAGATCGAGATCGGCTGCTACCAGGGCATCCGGCACCGTCGCGGTCTGCCGGTCCACGGTCAGCGCACCAGCACGAACGCGCGTACCCGCAAGGGCCCGCGTCGCGCCATCGCCGGTAAGAAGAAGCCGGGCAAGAAGTAGTCCTCAGCGGACGCACTGCGGATCTCCGGTCGTCCGGGGCCCGCGGAAACCAGCGGTCTTCGCTGTAGGACCGATCACCTCCCCTCTCCATCTGGAGTCAAGACATGCCCCCCAAGGGTCGTCAGGGCGCAGCCAAGAAGGTGCGTCGCAAGGAAAAGAAGAACGTCGCTCACGGGCACGCCCACATCAAGAGCACGTTCAACAACACCATCGTCTCGATCACGGACCCCTCGGGCAACGTGATCTCCTGGGCCTCCGCCGGCCACGTCGGCTTCAAGGGCTCGCGCAAGTCCACCCCCTTCGCCGCGCAGATGGCCGCCGAGTCGGCCGCCCGCCGCGCGCAGGAGCACGGCATGCGCAAGGTCGACGTCTTCGTGAAGGGTCCGGGCTCCGGCCGCGAGACCGCGATCCGCTCCCTCCAGGCCACGGGCCTCGAGGTCGGTTCGATCCAGGACGTCACCCCGACGCCGCACAACGGCTGCCGTCCGCCGAAGCGTCGCCGCGTCTGATCCGTCACGGCCGGTGACGGTCGTGCGTCAGTAGCGTCGGATCCGGGCGGTATGTCCTTCCCAGGGCGTGCCGCCCGTATCCTTGTTTCATCTGTCGGGCATCAAATAGTGGGTGCCCACGACTGAAGGATTCCTTCATGCTTATCGCTCAGCGTCCGTCGCTGACCGAAGAGGTCGTCGACGAGTTCCGCTCCCGGTTCGTGATCGAGCCGCTGGAGCCGGGCTTCGGTTACACCCTCGGCAACTCCCTGCGTCGTACCCTCCTCTCCTCGATCCCCGGTGCCGCTGTCACCAGCATCCGGATCGACGGTGTCCTGCACGAGTTCACCACCGTGCCGGGCGTCAAGGAGGACGTGACCGACCTCATCCTCAACATCAAGCAGCTGGTCGTCTCCTCGGAGCACGACGAGCCGGTCGTGATGTACCTGCGCAAGCAGGGTCCCGGCCTGGTCACCGCTGCCGACATCGCTCCGCCGGCCGGTGTCGAGGTCCACAACCCGGACCTCGTCCTGGCCACGCTGAACGGCAAGGGCAAGCTGGAGATGGAGCTGACCGTCGAGCGCGGTCGCGGCTACGTCTCCGCCGTCCAGAACAAGCAGGTGGGCCAGGAGATCGGCCGTATTCCGGTCGACTCCATCTACTCGCCGGTGCTCAAGGTCACGTACAAGGTCGAGGCGACCCGTGTCGAGCAGCGCACCGACTTCGACAAGCTGATCGTCGACGTCGAGACCAAGCAGGCCATGCGTCCCCGTGACGCCATGGCGTCGGCCGGTAAGACCCTGGTCGAGCTGTTCGGTCTGGCGCGCGAGCTCAACATCGACGCCGAGGGCATCGACATGGGCCCGTCCCCGACGGACGCCGCGCTCGCCGCCGATCTGGCGCTGCCGATCGAGGAGCTCGAGCTCACGGTCCGTTCGTACAACTGCCTCAAGCGCGAGGGCATCCACTCCGTGGGTGAGCTCGTCGCCCGCTCCGAGGCCGACCTGCTCGACATCCGCAACTTCGGTGCGAAGTCGATCGACGAGGTCAAGGCGAAGCTGGCCGGTATGGGCCTCGCGCTCAAGGACTCGCCTCCCGGCTTCGACCCGACCGCCGCCGCGGACGCCTTCGGCGCGGACGACGACGCGGACGCCGGTTTCGTGGAGACCGAGCAGTACTGAGCCGCCTCCCGGCAGGGGGTGCCTGATGTCCAGGCGCCCCCCACCGGGCCAGTAAGGACTTCCGCGGGGCGGCCGCCTCGCGGGAACTGACACCGGTACCTGATACGGCCGGTGCAGCACACAAGGAGAAAAACCATGCCTCAGCCCGCCAAGGGTGCCCGTCTGGGCGGCAGCGCTGCGCACGAGAAGCTTCTTCTCATCAACCTCGCGAAGTCGCTGTTCGAGCACGGCCGCATCACCACGACCGAGGCCAAGGCCCGCCGCCTGCGTCCGGTCGCCGAGCGTTTCATCACCAAGGCGAAGAAGGGCGACATCCACAACCGTCGCCTGGTGCTGCAGTCGATCACGGACAAGGGCATCGTGCACACGCTCTTCACCGAGATCGCCCCGCGGTACGAGAACCGCCCCGGTGGTTACACCCGCATCACCAAGATCGGCAACCGTCGTGGCGACAACGCCCCGATGGCCGTCATCGAGCTGGTCGAGGCGCTGACCGTGGCCCAGCAGGCCACCGGTGAGGCCGAGGCCGCGACGAAGCGCGCCGTCAAGGAAGACGCCCTCAAGAAGGACGAGGCTCCGGCCGAGACCGTCGAGGACGCCAAGCCGGCCGACGCCGCTGCTGAGGAGTCCAAGGACGCCTGAGCGTCCTGAGACCCAGGTACGGGCCCGCATCACCCTTCGGGGCGGTGCGGGCCCGTTCGGTTTTGAGAGGATCTGCGGGTGAGTGACGAGGCAGAGCCCGGCTTTGTACGGGTACGGCTGGACCTTTCCTACGACGGCAAGGACTTCTCCGGCTGGGCGAAGCAGACCAGCAGGCGCACGGTGCAGGGCGAGATCGAGGACGCGCTGCGCACCGTGACGCGGTCGTCGGTGACGTACGACCTGACGGTGGCCGGGCGCACCGACGCCGGGGTGCACGCGCGCGGGCAGGTGGCGCACGTCGACCTGCCGGCCGAGGTGTGGGCGGAGCACGAGGAGAAGCTGCTGCGGCGGATGGCGGGGCGCCTGCCGCTGGACGTACGGATCTGGCGGGCGGCCGAGGCCCCGGCGGGGTTCAACGCGCGCTTCTCCGCGCTGTGGCGGCGTTACGCGTACCGGGTGGGGGACCGGCCGGGCGGTGTGGACCCGCTGACCCGCGGCCATGTGCTCTGGCACGACCGGCCGCTGGACCTGGACGCGATGAACGAGGCGGCCGCCCTGATGGTGGGGGAGCACGACTTCGCCGCGTACTGCAAGAAGCGTGAGGGTGCGACGACCATCCGTACGCTCCAGAGGCTGCACTGGGTGCGGGACGCGGAGTCGGGGGTCCTGACGGCGACCGTGCAGGCCGACGCGTTCTGCCACAACATGGTGCGGGCGCTGATCGGGGCCGCGCTGTTCGTCGGGGACGGGCGCAGGCCGGCCGGGTGGCCTGCCGAGGTGCTGGCGGCCAAGGTGCGGGATCCGGCGGTGCACGTGGTGCGGCCGCACGGGCTGACGCTGGAGGAAGTGGCCTATCCGGCCGACGAGTTGCTGGCGGCCAGGGCCCTGGAGGCCCGGAACGTCAGGACGCTTCCGGTGGCGGGCTGCTGCTGACGGGTCTGCGGCGCCGGGCTCGGAACAGCTTGGCCGCGAAGTACAGGGCGACGGCGCTGGACGCGGTGGAGCGGAACCAGCCGATGTCGGGCGTCCACCAGGCGTAGACCGCCGCCGCGCCGAAGAACAGCACCCCGGCCGTGCGCAGGACCCACCAGCGGGCCGGGTGCGGTTCGTCCGGGACGGGGGCCTCCGGGTGGACGCCGTCCTTGGTGGTCATGGTGTCCCGCATGCCCGCGAGGAAGCCGCGCCGGGCCAGCACCCGGGCCCCGGGGAGCGCCGTGAGGATCTCCTGTTCGCCGCCGTACCCGGCGGGCAGCGGCGGGAGGCCCAGGGCGGCGACGAGCTCTCCCTGGTGGCGGGCGGGGTCGCCGGTGGCCCGCAGGATGTGGGCGAGGGGGCGCGGGTCGGTCAGCTTGTAGACGCGGGCGAGCGCGGCGGCCGTCGCGCCCGCCTCGGCGTGGTCGGTGGCGGGCGCGGCGGTCTCCCAGGTGTGGTCCGTCACCTTCCTGCCCCGGTGGAGCAGGGTGAAGCTGCTGCGTTCCGGGGTGCGGTGCAGGACCAGGGCGGGCCACTCCTCGGCCGTGGTGAAGTTGTCGGCCGCCGAGGTGAGCGGGTCCTCCGGGAGCAGGGCCGTGCGTCTGCCGCGTACGGGGTCCGGGACGATCTCGACGTACGTGTGACGGCTGCCGGCCGGAGCCGTCCGCAGGCTGTGGCCGCAGATCAGGGCGGCCTGGGCCACCTCGGTGGGGCCGGTGGAGGCGATGGCGACCGACCGCGGTGCCAGCTCACGCTCCCATTCGGGCGCGCCGGTGGCCGGGGGCTCGGGGGAGGCGCGGAAGAAGGGCACCTTCATCGCCAGCTCGACGCGGGTGTCGGCGCGGGCCTCCAGGAATTCGGCCCGGGGCTCGCCGAAGTAGGTCCACGGGAAGGTCGTGGCGTGCACCCCGATGGAGCGGAAGGCCGTGAGGGCCTCCTCGTAGCGGTTCATCGACCACAGGACCAGGGCCAGGTGGTTCCGGAAGCCCGCGGCCTCCCGGTCTCCCGGGGCGTAGCTGTCGGACAGGGCCTGGGCGCGGGTCACCGCGGCCTCGGCGCGGGCGGTGTGGTCGGGGCCGGACGTCTCCTCGTCGGCGATCAGGTATTCGACGACGGCCTGGAGCGGCAGCGCGTGGAGCCGCGAGCCGGGAGGTGCCTGGCCGGCCGCGCGCTCGGCGAAGGCGAACATCTCCTCGTGCGAGCCGTACCACTTGTCGCAGAGGTACTGGAGCGCCTGGATGTGGCAGCCCTCGTGGTGCGGGTCGCGCGCGTTCGCCTCGGCCAGATAGGTGTCGAAGACGTCCCGGGGGGCCTGGATGCCCCGGGCCTGGGTCAGTGCGACGCGCCACGGGACGGGGTCGTCGGGGTTGAGCTCGGCGGCGGTGGAGATCACCGGCACCGAGTCCCGCAGCACCGCGTGGAACGCCCGGAACTGGTCGGCCTCGATGTGCTTGGCCCGGGCCCCCGTCCGGATCTGCCAGGCCTGGCAGATGTACTGGTCGGCCTTGACCAGTACGGCGTCGGGGTCCTCCGGGGACTCGTCCAGCCAGCTGTCCAGCCAGCCGGGGTGGTGCAGCGAGGCCCGTGCGAGGCGGGTGACACAGGTGTCCCTGCGCTCCCACTGGGCGTGCTCGCGGGTGAGGGCGAGCAGTTCGGCGGCCGGGGCGTGGTCACCCGCCGCGGCGGCGGCGAGGGCCACCCGCAGCGAGGGGTCCGGGGCGTCGAGGACCACGGCCTCGTCCGGGGGCAGACCGGCGCCGATCGCGTCGCTGTGGCGCAGGACGCGCGGGAGGGTGAAGAGGGTGGTCAGACGCACGGCTGCGGGTCCTCGGTCGAGAGGAGGGACGGGGGCTGGTGCGTGGGGGGAGGAAGCACAGCACGGGCGGTCAGACGACGGGGGCCCCTGCGGCCGCCGAGGCCTGGACCTCGCCGCGGTGACGGATCTGCCGGAAGGTGAAGTCGGTCAGGTCGTCACCCACCTTGTACGCGTCCTTGGAGGACGTCGTGACGTTCTTCCCGCTGGTGTAGCCGCCGATCGTGAAGTAGGCGTACCGGCCGTAGGAGTTGGAGGTGCGCCGGCACACGGATCCGCCGCGGCAGAAGGTGGGCACCCCCGAACCGCTGAGCGAGGCGATCCCGCCGGACGCCTGCTGGGCCGCCTTCCTGGCCTCCGCCTCGGTGCCGAAGACGGCGAGTGCGACGGTGACCGCCACGCCGCCCTTGCTGTACGTCGCCCGGATGACCTGGTCGCAGCCGTTGTTCTCGAGGATCGAGCCGAGCGCGCCCTGGGTCGTCGCGGCGCAGTTCGCCGTACGGGCCGTGGCGCCCTTGGCGTAGACGCGGTCGCCCATGGTCAGCTTCCGGCCGGGGAAGAAGGCGTTGACGTCGACCGGGGCCTTGTCCTTCTTCTCGTCGGCTATGTAGTCCTTCGGGTCCGGCGGGGGCGGCGGCGCCACTGAGGAGAAGGAGGGCTGCGGCGCGGAGGTCTCCGAGGGCAGGTCGGCGGGGGCCGGCAGCTCGCTCGCGTTCTTGTCCGACCCGGAGGCGCCGCCTCCGTCGGTCGTGATGACTGCCGTGGCCACGATCGCGGCCACCGCGGCGGTGGCCAGCGCGCCGCCGCCGATCATCAGCCACTTCTTGCGCCTGCCGCGTGCCGCGGACGCCTCCGCCAGCGCCGCCCAGTCCGGAGTCCGGCTCTCTCCCGGCCCCCAGGAGGGCCCCCCTTGCCCAAAGCTCATGCGGCGAATCCTAGACCGACCGTAATCCGGTTGGGTCAACGGTTCGCATGCCGTGACAATGCTGTGCATGGGACATCTTGAAGCGGGCCACCTGGAGTACTACCTACCGGACGGACGGGTGCTGCTCGGCGACGCTTCGTTCCGGGTGGCCGACGGTGCCGTCGTCGCCCTCGTCGGCGCGAACGGGGCGGGCAAGACGACGCTGCTGAAACTGCTCGCCGGGGAGCTCCAGCCGCACGGCGGCTCGGTCTCGGTGAGCGGCGGGCTGGGCGTGATGGCCCAGTTCGTGGGCTCCGTACGGGACGAGCGGACCGTGCGCGACCTGCTGGTGTCCGTGGCCCAGCCCCGCATCAGGGAGGCCGCGAAGGCGGTCGACGCGGCCGAGGAGCGCATCCTCGCCGTGGACGACGAGGCCGCGCAGATGGCGTACGCGCAGGCGCTCAGCGACTGGGCGGAGGCGCGGGGGTACGAGGCCGAGACGCTGTGGGACATGTGCACGACGGCCGCGCTCGGCGTCCCGTACGAGAAGGCGCAGTGGCGCGAGGTGCGCACGCTCAGCGGGGGTGAGCAGAAGCGTCTGGTCCTGGAGGCGCTGCTGAGGGGTCCGGACGAGGTGCTGCTCCTGGACGAGCCGGACAACTATCTGGACGTGCCCGGCAAGCGGTGGCTGGAGGAGAAGCTCAAGGAGACCCGTAAGACGGTGCTCTTCGTCTCCCACGACCGGGAGCTGCTCTCCCGGGCCGCCGAGAAGATCGTCAGCGTGGAACCCAGCCCGGCCGGCTCGGACGTCTGGGTGCACGGCGGTGGATTCGGCACGTACCACCAGGCACGCAAGGAGCGGTTCGCGCGCTTCGAGGAGCTCCTGCGGCGCTGGGAGGAGGAGCACGCCCGGCTGAAGGCGCTCGTCCTGCGGATGCGGCAGCAGGCGGCGAACAGCCCCGACATGGCGAACCGCTACCACGCGATGCAGACCCGCTTCAAGAAGTTCGAGGAGGCGGGCCCGCCGCCGGAGCCGCCCCGCGAGCAGGACATCAGGATGCGGCTGCGCGGCGGGCGGACAGGGGTGCGGGCGGTGACGTGCGTCAACCTGGAGCTGACCGGTCTGATGAAGCCGTTCGACCTGGAGATCTACTACGGGGAGCGGGTCGCGGTCCTCGGCTCCAACGGGTCGGGGAAGTCGCACTTCCTGCGGCTGCTGGCGGGGGAGCCGGTCGCGCACACGGGTGAGTGGAAGCTCGGGGCCCGGGTCGTGCCCGGCCACTTCGCGCAGACGCACGCCCATCCGGAGCTGCTGGGCAAGACGCTCGTCGAGATCCTGTGGACGGAGCACGCCAAGGACCGCGGCGGCGCGATGTCGGTGCTGCGGCGCTACGAGCTGGAGCGCCAGGGCGACCAGGCCTTCGAGAGGCTGTCCGGCGGTCAGCAGGCACGGTTCCAGATCCTGCTCCTGGAGCTGGCCGGCACGACCGCGCTGCTGCTGGACGAGCCGACGGACAACCTGGACCTGGAATCGGCCGAGGCCCTGCAGGACGGGCTGGAGGTGTACGACGGGACGGTCATGGCCGTCACGCACGACCGCTGGTTCGCGAAATCCTTCGACCGCTATCTGGTCTTCGGCTCGGACGGGGTGGTGCGCGAGTCCGCCGAGCCCGTCTGGGACGAGCGCAGGGTCGAGCGGGAGCGGTAGGGACGGTGCGTTTTGACCCGTCCGGGGCGGGACGGGTACTGTCGGTGGTTGTTATACGTATGGGCTTCGGCGTTCTCACGCGGAGAGGCCCTGCGTAGGTTCTCTGGAGCAGTTACCAGTGGCTCGCATACGGGCGGTGTTCCCGGCACTGTGAGCCCCAGCTGCATGATCGCTTCAGGGGTGCCATGTGTCTGGACCTCATCCACTGAAGAAGCGAAGGCTACGAAGTGCGTACGTACAGCCCCAAGCCCGGCGATGTCACTCGCCAGTGGCACATCATCGACGCTGAGGACATCGTCCTCGGCCGTCTGGCCACCACGGCCGCGAACCTCCTCCGAGGCAAGCACAAGGCGATCTACGCCCCCCACATGGACATGGGCGACTTCGTCATCATCATCAACGCCGAGAAGGTTCACCTCTCCGGCAACAAGAAGACCCAGAAGATGGCGTACCGCCACTCGGGCTTCCCGGGCGGTCTCCGCTCCGTGCGTTACGACGAGCTCCTCGCGAAGAACCCCGAGAAGGCCGTCGAGAAGGCCATCAAGGGCATGATCCCCAAGAACACCCTGGGTCGCCAGATGATCTCGAAGCTCAAGGTCTACGCGGGCGACCAGCACCCGCACGCTGCGCAGCAGCCGGTCCCGTTCGAGATCACCCAGGTCGCGCAGTAGTTCCGGCCTCCCCCCTAAGACGTAAAGAAAGATCTGAGGAGCATCGTGGCCGAGACCACTGTTGAGACGCCCGTCGAGGGCACCGAGGGCGAAGAGACCTTCGCCGAGGTGACCACCTTCGAGTCGGAGGTCCCCGTCGAGGGTGAGTACACCTCCGAGTCGCTCGCGGGCCGCTTCGGCGACCCGCAGCCCGCGGCCGGCCTTGGCCGTCGCAAGAACGCCATCGCCCGCGTCCGGATCGTCCCGGGCACCGGCAAGTGGAAGATCAACGGTCGCACCCTTGAGGACTACTTCCCCAACAAGGTGCACCAGCAGGAAGTCAACGAGCCCTTCAAGGTGCTCGAGCTCGACGGCCGCTACGACGTCATCGCCCGCATCTCGGGTGGCGGCGTCTCCGGTCAGGCCGGCGCCCTGCGCCTCGGCGTGGCCCGCGCGCTGAACGAGGCGGACGTGGACAACAACCGCGCCACGCTGAAGAAGGCCGGCTTCCTCTCCCGCGACGACCGTGCGGTCGAGCGCAAGAAGGCCGGTCTCAAGAAGGCCCGTAAGGCCCCGCAGTACAGCAAGCGCTAAATATCGCCTGCTCGTCTGCTTCACACGCTCGCCCCGGCGGCACACCTCGTGCTGCTGGGGCGTTCGTTTATCAACCCGTGCGGGCGTATAACGGCATAAGACGTTTGCACATTCATAGGGTCGGCGGCCTCAGGCGCACCCTTCTTTGTTGTGCCTTGCCTCGCTTCGCCCTGTTTTGATTACTTTGGTTTTGCGGTTTCGGAGCACCTTCGGAGGACACCAGTGGGACGACTCTTCGGCACGGACGGCGTGCGCGGCGTCGCCAACGCGGACCTGACAGCCGAGCTCGCGCTCGGCCTCTCGGTCGCGGCGGCGCACGTACTGGCCGAAGCGGGCACCTTCGAGGGGCATCGGGCCACCGCGCTGGTGGGCCGCGACCCCCGTGCGTCCGGAGAGTTCCTGGAGGCCGCCGTCGTGGCGGGCCTGGCCAGCGCCGGCGTGGACGTGCTGCGTGTGGGGGTTCTGCCCACCCCCGCCGTGGCGTACCTCACCGGGGCGCTGGGCGCGGACATCGGTGTCATGCTCTCGGCCAGCCACAACGCGATGCCGGACAACGGCATCAAGTTCTTCGCGCGCGGCGGGCACAAGCTCGCCGACGAGCTGGAGGACCGCATCGAGACGGTCTACGAGCAGCACCGCACCGGTGAGCCGTGGAGCCGTCCGACCGGCGCCGGCGTGGGCCGCGTCACCGACTACACGGAGGGCTTCGACCGTTACGTCGCCCACCTCATCGGCGTCCTCCCGAACCGGCTCGACGGGCTGAAGGTCGTCCTCGACGAGGCGCACGGCGCCGCCGCCCGCGTCTCGCCCGAGGCGTTCGCCCGGGCCGGGGCCGAGGTCGTCACCATCGGCGCCGAGCCGGACGGCCTGAACATCAACGACGGCTGCGGCTCCACCCACCTGGAGCTGCTGCGGGCCGCCGTCGTCGAGCACGGCGCGGACCTCGGCATCGCGCACGACGGTGACGCGGACCGCTGCCTGGCCGTGGACGCGAGCGGCGCGGAGGTCGACGGCGACCAGATCCTGGCGGTGCTCGCCCTCGCCATGCGCGACGCCGGGCAGCTGCGCAAGGACACCGTCGTCGGGACGGTCATGTCCAACCTGGGCTTCAAGATGGCGATGGAGCGGGAGGGCATCCAGCTCGTCCAGACCGCCGTCGGCGACCGCTACGTCCTGGAGTCGATGAAGGCCGAGGGCTTCGCGCTGGGCGGCGAGCAGTCCGGCCACGTCATCGTCCTGGACCACGCCACGACGGGTGACGGCACGCTGACCGGGCTGATGCTCGCGGCCCGGGTCGCCGCCACCGGACGTACGCTCGCCGACCTGGCGGGTGTGATGCAGCGCCTCCCGCAGATCCTCATCAACGTGCCGGACGTCGACAAGTCCCGCGTGGACACCTCGCCGGAGGTGGCCGCCGCGGTGTCCCAGGCGGAGCACGCGCTGGGTGACACCGGCCGCGTACTCCTGCGCAAGTCGGGCACCGAACCGCTCGTACGGGTCATGGTCGAGGCCGCCGACCTCGAACAGGCCCGCGCCGTCGCCGGGCAGCTGGCCGACGTGGTGAAGTCCGCGCTCGGCTGACGGACCCTCGGCTCCCGGACGGGCCCGGCCTCACGGCCGGGTCCGTCCGGCGTTCCGGCGGGCGCTGCTCGTGCTCCGGCTCCGGACGACGCGGGTCAGGTGCTCCGGCCGGCCGGAGCCGTCCGGCGCGTCACGGACCACAGCGCCTTCTGGATCAGCAGCGTCAGCGTCCCCGCCAGGACGATGCCGCCCAGGTTGGCGAGCAGCTGCACCGACGATCCCCACGTCTGCTGGAGGTCCTGATAGCTGAAGGCCACCGCCGCGTTGGCGGCGGCCGGCACCGTGGTCACCGAGATCGCCACGCCGATCAGAGCTCCCGACTTCGCCGAGGTCAGCGAGAGCGTCCCCGCGATGCCCGCCAGGAGCGCGACCACGAACGACATCCAGTCCGGGTGCCAGATGAAGCCGGTGTTGGGCCTCTCCGCCTTGACCATGTCCTCGGTGAACAGCCCGAGGGCGTCCATCAGCCAGGCGAAGCCCGCCGTGAGCACCATCGCCACCGCGAAGCCGCCGATCAGCGCCCAGAGCGACCGCGCCACCAGCCGGGGCGCACGCTGCACCAGCGCCGTCGAGATCCCGGCCAGCGGGCCGAACTCCGGGCCCACGGCCATCGCGCCCACGATCAGGACCGCGTTGTCCAGCATCACCCCGCACGCGGCGAGCATCGTCGCGAGGGCGAGGAAGGCCACGTAGGTGACGCTGAAGGTCGACTCCTCGTGGGTGACCTCGCTCAGCTCCTCCCAGAGAACCGCGTCCGCGCTCTCGCCCGGCGCCGCCCGTTCGGCCTCGTCGGCGCGCCTGGAGAGGGTGAGGTCCATGTTCTCGACGGTGATGGAACCGCAGTCGTCGATGCCCATCTTCCGCAGTTCGCCGATGAGTTCGTCGCCGGCCTCCCGCGCCACGTCGCACAGGACCACATCGCCCACCGGGCTCCGCGCGGCGCCCGTGAGCACCGCGACATGGGCGGTGCCCACGGTCCGCTCGATCAGCCCGAGCACCTCGTCGGTGCGGTCCGCGGGCACGATGAGGCGCAGATGCAGCACGGTGCACCCCTTCCGAGTCAGAGCTTGCGCAGTGACAGACGCTGGACCTTGTGGTCCGGTCCCTTACGGAGCACCAGGGTGGCACGGCCGCGCGTCGGCGCGACGTTCTCCAGCAGATTGGGCTTGTTGATGGTCCGCCACATCGTGCGCGCGTAGTCCAGGGCCTCCTCCTCGGAGACCTGGGTGTACTTGCGGAAGTACGAGAACGGGTTCTGGAACGCCGTCTCGCGCAGCCTGCGGAAGCGGTGGAGGTACCAGTTCTCGATGTCCTCGGCCTTCGCGTCGACGTACACGCTGAAGTCGAAGTAGTCCGCGAGCCCGACCCTGGTCCGCCCGTCCTTGCCGGGCAGCGCGGGCTGCAGGACGTTCAGCCCCTCGACGATCAGGATGTCGGGGCGGCGCACGGTCAGCCGCTCACCAGGCACGATGTCGTAGATCAGATGCGAGTAGACGGGGGCCGTCACCTCGTCCTTGCCGGCCTTGATGTCCGCGACGAACCGCGTCAGCGCCCGCCGGTCGTACGACTCGGGGAACCCCTTGCGCGACATCAGGCCCCGTGACTCGAGCTCCTTCATCGGCAGCAGGAAGCCGTCGGTCGTCACCAGCTCCACCCGGGGGTGCTCCGGCCAGCGCGCCAGCAGCGCCTGCAGGATGCGGGCGGTGGTGGACTTGCCGACGGCGACGCTCCCGGCGACCCCTATGACGAAGGGGGTGCCGCGCTGCTCGCCGTGCCCGTTGCCCGCGTCACCCAGGAAGGTGTTCAGGGCGCCGCGCAGACCCGAGGTGGCCTGGACGTAGAGGTTGAGCAGCCGGGAGAGCGGCAGATAGACGTCCCGGACCTCGTCGAGGTCGATGACGTCGCCGAGCCCTCTCAGCTTCTCGACCTCCTCCGCGGTCAGCGGCAGCGGAGTCCTGTCACGCAGCGCGCTCCACTCGGCCCGGGTCAGGTCGACGTAGGGCGTCGGCGCGTGCTCGGTGCGGCGGGGGCTCCGTGCGGGTGAGGTGATCACCCACTCATTGTTGCGGGAGTTTTAACGGAGTGGGGGGTGGGGTCGGTCACGTGGGGGGAGCGGCCGGGGCAACCATCGGCGGCCCCGCACGGTCCAACAGCGGAAACGATCACTCCGTGCGGCCGTCCCCAGGGCCGCCGCCACGGGACAGACCTCCGTACAGTCCGGGAGCTGACAATGAGAACCGCCACCGGCCGCAGGCGACGGCGCGGCGCGTACGCGCTCGTCGCGGCGGCGGCTCTGAGCGCCACCGCGCTCGGCACCACGCCGGCCTCCGCCGCGAGCCACACGCTGTACGTCCAGGCCCCCGAGGGGGTGACGCTCGCCGCCGAGCCGGGCTCGTACCAGGAGCTGTCGTACGGCCTGTACCACGACGACGGCGATTACCGCGTCGCCAACGGCGTGCTCACCCTCGACCTGTCGGAGCTGGCGGGCGTGGCCGAGGTCTCGGTGCCGGACGGCTGCTTCCTGGCCGCGTCCGACACCGTCGCCGTGTGCGACGTGTGGGAGGTCGGCGATCTGGGCGGCTCCTACGAGGGGCCCCAGTTCACCTTCGGTCTCCGGACCGCGGAGGGCGCCCCGGCCGGTGCCGAGCTGAACATCGGCCACCACGCACACGCGGAGACCGACGCACCGGCCGGTGTCCTCTACTCCGAGCGGGGCAGCACTCCGGTCACGGTCGAGTCCGTACCCGCGCCGGACCTGGGCCTGACCGAGCCGCCGGCGGTGGGCACGGTGGCCCCCGGCACCGCCCTGACCGTGCCCCTCACGGTCACCAACAACGGCGACGCGGCTGCGGAGGGGTTCCGTCTCCAGCTGTGGAACACCTACGGCCTGGAATTCGCGTCCACCTACCCGGACTGCGCCTGGACCCCGCCCGTCCTGGACACCGAGGAGGCGCCGGGAGGCTTCCTGGACTGCGTGTTCGACACCGCCGTGGAGCCCGGAGCCTCCGTCACCCTGCCGGAACCGCTGCGGCTCACCGTGGCGTCCCACGCGCTCTTCGAGCGACTCGATGTGGAGGTACAGCCGCTCGGGGGCACGCAGGACCCGAACACCGAGGACAACTTCGTCGGCATACCGGTCACCGCGGTGAACACGGCCGACTTCGCCGTCCAGGGTGACGAGGTCACCGCCGCCGCCGGGGAGACGGTGACCGCCACGATCGGGTTCCGCAACCACGGTCCCGCCTGGTTCGCCAACACCGGCAGCGGTGAGGCGGTCGGCACGGTCACCCTGGCGGTGCCCGAGGGCGCCACGGTCGTCTCGGCGCCGGAGAACTGCTGGGCGCTGGGGTCCGGCTACCGGTGCGAACTGCGGCACTGGGCCACCCCCGAGGAGCAGATCCGCTTCGCCTTCGAACTGCGTGTCGACCAGGTGATCCCGAACGCCACCGGCGCCGTCACGCTCCAGGCCTCCCCGCGGCAGGCCCCCTACGACCCGAACCCGCTCAACGCCCGGGCCGAACTGGTGCTCAACGGGGCCGCGCAGGCGTCGTAGCGGATGCCTGAGGCCTGGACCGCGCGGTTCGAAGGCCCGGTCCGTTGGTAACCTGCCCCACCGCCTGCGGCAGGTGACAGCCGGTCAGGCAGGCGGAGACCATTCAGACGCACGACCATGAGGTGTGAATTGAAGACAAGTGGCAGAACCGGCGCTGCGGGCGTGGTCGTAGGGGCACTCGCCCTCTCGGCGTTCGCGGCTCCTGCGGCACAGGCCGCGGACACGGGGATCACCGTGTCGCGGATCGTCGTCAACGGGGGCAAGTCCATCATCGTGGGCACCTCGGACGAGAAGGCGCCGCCGGTGACCTTCCGCATCACCCTCCCCGCCGGCTACAGCACGGCCGACCCCTCCGCGTACGACGCGGAGCCGTACCTCTACCACGGCACCACCGCGGTCAAGGGGGCGGACGGCGGTGGGCTCTACATGGGCAGCTACACCTGCTACGAGACCAGCGCCAGGGTCGCGGACTGCGAGGGAGAGCTCTCCGTCGACCCGCGCTACGACCTGGACTCGAACAGCGACGCGACGACCTGGAAGATCGGTGTCGCGGCGAAGCTGTGGAAGGCCGGCGGCGGGCTCAGGACGGCGGAGTACACCACGGCCTCCGGCACCGTGAAGGTCAAGCGCTGGGCCAAGGCCACGGTCAACGCCTCGCCCGAACCGGTGACGAAGGGCAAAACGATCACCGTCACCGGCAGCCTCAAGCGGGCGGACTGGGTGAAGCACACGTACACCGGTTACGCCGGCAAGACGGTCAGCCTGCAGTTCCGTAAGAAGGGCAGCTCCGTCTACTCCACGGTCAAGACGGCCACGTCGTCCGGCACGGGCGCGCTGAAGACCACCGTCAAGGCCTCGGTCGACGGCTACTGGCGCTGGACCTTCGGCGGCTCGTCCACCTCGGGCACCGCCACCGCCGCGGGCGACTTCGTCGACGTGCGCTGAGCAGAGCCGTGCCGGCGGCCCGCCTCGCGGCAGGGCAGCCGGCACGGCAGCACCCGCCCACCGCACCCAGGGGCCGGCCGGCGCTCCAGGAAGCCATGGCCGCGGCGGCCCGGTGCGCACGCTCGAAGTCGGGTGCCGACAACACCGCCCGCGCGCGGCCTACCACTACTGTCCCCCGCCACCGCCCGGCCTTATGGTGCCGATATGTGCGGAATCGTGGGTTATGTCGGGGCGCAGTCGGCGCAGGATGTCGTTGTCGCGGGGCTGAAGCGGCTGGAGTACCGGGGGTACGACTCCGCCGGGGTCGCCGTCCTCGCGGACGGAGGGCTGGCCTCCGCGAAGAAGGCGGGGAAGCTCCTCAACCTGGAGAAGGAGCTCAAGGACCGGCCGCTGCCGGCCGGGAACACCGGCCTCGGACACACCCGTTGGGCCACGCACGGCGGGCCCACCGATGCCAACGCCCACCCCCATCTCGACAACGCGGGCCGGGTCGCCGTCGTGCACAACGGGATCATCGAGAACTTCGCCGCGTTGAGGGAGGAGTTGGCGGGGCGTGGGCATGACCTGACCTCCGAGACCGACACCGAGGTGGTCGCCCATCTGCTCGCCGAGGCGTACTCGTCGGCCGGTGACCTGGCGGAGGCCATGCGGCAGGTGTGCCGGCGGCTGGAAGGGGCGTTCACGCTGGTCGCCGTGCACGCGGACGAGCCCGGCGTCGTCGTCGGGGCGCGGCGGAACTCGCCGCTGGTCGTCGGCGTGGGGGACGGGGAGATGTTCCTCGCCTCCGACGTGGCCGCCTTCATCGCGCACACCCGGGACGCGATCGAGCTCGGCCAGGACCAGGTGGTCGAGCTGGGCCGGGACGGGGTGACGGTCACCGGCTTCGACGGCCTGCCCGCCGACGTACGCGAGTACCACGTGGACTGGGACGCGTCGGCCGCCGAGAAGGGCGGCTACGCCTCCTTCATGCTCAAGGAGATCGCCGACCAGCCCAAGGCCGTCGCCGACACGCTGCTCGGCAGGGTCGACGGCTCGGGCGCGCTCCACCTCGACGAGGTGCGCATTCCGCCGGGTGTCCTCCGCGAGGTCGACAAGGTCGTCATCATCGCCTGCGGAACCGCCTTCCACGCCGGGATGATCGCCAAGTACGCCATCGAGCACTGGACGAGGCTGCCCTGCGAGACGGAGCTCGCCAGCGAGTTCCGCTACCGCGACCCGATCCTGGACCAGCGCACCCTCGTCGTCGCCATCTCGCAGTCCGGCGAGACGATGGACACGCTGATGGCGGTCCGGCACGCCCGTGAGCAGGGGGCGAGGGTCCTCGCCATCTGCAACACGAACGGGTCGACCATCCCCAGGGAGTCGGACGCGGTCCTCTACACGCACGCCGGGCCGGAGGTCGCCGTCGCCTCCACCAAGGCGTTCCTGACCCAGCTCGTCGCCTGCTACCTGGTCGCGCTCTACCTCGGACAGGTGCGCGGCACCAAGTGGGGCGACGAGATCCGCACGGTGGTACGCCAGCTCTCCGAAATGTCCGGGGCCGTCGAGCGCGTGCTGGGGACCATGGAGCCGGTGCGCGAACTGGCCCGCTCCCTGGCCGGCCACGACACGGTGCTCTTCGTCGGCCGGCACGTGGGCTACCCGGTGGCCATGGAAGGCGCGCTGAAGCTCAAGGAGCTCGCGTACATGCACGCCGAGGGCTTCGCCGCGGGGGAGCTCAAGCACGGGCCGATCGCCCTGATCGACGAGGGCCTGCCGGTCGTCGTGATCGTGCCGTCCCCGCGCGGCCGTTCGGTGCTGCACGACAAGATCGTGTCGAACATCCAGGAGATCAGGGCCCGTGGTGCCCGTACCGTCGTCATCGCGGAGGAGGGCGACGAGGAGGTCGTCCCGTACGCCGATCACCTCATCCGGATCCCGGCTACGCCTACGCTGCTTCAGCCGCTGGTCGCCACGGTGCCGTTGCAGGTCTTCGCCTGCGAGCTGGCGACCGCCCGGGGCAACGAGGTGGACCAGCCGCGCAATCTGGCGAAGTCCGTGACAGTCGAATGAGTGAGTGAACGCGTGATCATTGGGGTCGGGATCGATGTGGCGGAGATCGAGCGCTTCGGCGCCGCGCTGGGGCGCACGCCGCAGCTGGCCGAGCGGCTCTTCCTGGAGCGGGAGTTGCTGCTGCCCGGCGGGGAGCGGCGGGGGATCGCCTCGCTGGCGGCCAGGTTCGCCGCGAAGGAGGCCCTGGCCAAGGCGCTCGGCGCACCGGCCGGCCTGCTCTGGACGGACGCCGAGGTGTGCGTCGAGGACAGCGGACAGCCGCGCCTGGAGGTCCGCGGCACCGTCGCGGCCCGGGCGGCCGAGCTCGGCGTACGCAGCTGGCACGTGTCGCTCAGCCACGACGCGGGGGTGGCGTCCGCCGTGGTGATCGCGGAGGGTTGAGGTATGCGACATGCCTACAGCGTCGAGACCGTGAGGACCGCCGAGAAGGCGCTCATGGCACGCCTCCCGGAGGGCGCCCTGATGCAGCGTGCCGCCGCCGGACTCGCGGTGGCCTGCGGCGACCTGCTCCGGCGCAACGGGCGGGTCTACGGCTCCCGGGTGCTGCTCCTCGTCGGCAGCGGCGACAACGGCGGCGACACGCTGTACGCGGGGGCCCGGCTGGCCCGGCGCGGAGCCGGCGTACGGGCCGTGCTGACCTCGCCGGACAAGGTCCACCGGGCCGCACTCGCCGCCCTGCTGGCCGCGGGCGGGCAGGTCCTGGACACCACCGACGGGCTGAGCCCCGTCGACCTCGTCGTCGACGGCATCACCGGGATCGGTGGCCGCGGCGGCCTGCGCCCCGAGGCCGCCGAGCTGGTCCGCGCGGTCACCGGGGGCCACGCGCCCGTGCTGGCGGTGGACCTGCCGAGCGGGGTCGAGGCGGACACCGGCCAGGTGCTCGGCGCGGCCGTGAGGGCGGACGCGACGGTCACCTTCGGTACGTACAAGCCGGGGCTGCTCATCGACCCGGCCGCCGAACACGCGGGCGCGCTCAGGCTCGTCGACATCGGCCTGTCGGCGGAACTGCCCGCGCGCCCGGACCTGGAGGCCCTCCAGTACGCCGATGTGGCCGCCCTGCTGCCCGTACCCGACGCCGAGAGCGACAAGTACCGGCGTGGGGTCGTCGGGGTGGCCGCGGGCTCGGAGCGGTACCCGGGCGCGGCCGTGCTCGCGGTCGCCGGGGCGCTGCGGGGCGGAGCCGGGGCCGTGCGGTACGCGGGCCCCGGGGCCCGCGCGGTGATCGCCCGCTTCCCGGAGACACTGGTGCACCCCGGGCCGCCGTCGAAGGCCGGGCGCGTCCAGGCGTGGGTGGTCGGGCCCGGGCTCGGCGACGGCGCGCAGGCCGCCACCGCGGTGTCCGACGTGCTGGCCGCGGACGTCCCCGTGCTGGTCGACGCGGACGGGCTGCGGCTGATGGACGCCGGGGCCGTACGGGAGCGGACCGCCGCCACCGTCCTGACCCCGCACGCCGGTGAGGCCGCCGCGCTGCTCGGCGTGGAGCGCGAGGAGGTCGAGGCGGGACGGCTCGCAGCCGTGCGCGAACTGGCCGCGCGTTACCGCGCCACCGTGCTGCTGAAGGGCTCGACGACCCTCGTCGCGGAGCCGGGGGACACGCCCGTGCGGGTCAATCCGACCGGGACGTCCTGGCTGGCCACGGCAGGCAGCGGCGATGTGCTCTCCGGGCTGACCGGTTCGCTGCTGGCAGCGGGCCTCGCCCCGCGCGACGCCGCTTCGGTGGGCGCCCATCTGCACGGGCTCGCGGCCCGCCGGACCTCCGACGGGGCGCCGGTCACCGCGCAGGACGTCGCGGACGCGGTACCGGCTGCCTGGCGGGACGTGCGGGCCTGATCCAGGCTGGAGGCACAGGAACGGAAGGTGGTCGGTCGTGGGCAGCGGCAGCGGTATCCGCGTACGCAGGGTCTACGACCCTCCGGAGGAGGACGACGGCACCCGCGTGCTCGTCGACCGGCTCTGGCCGCGGGGGATCTCCAAGGAACACGCGGCGGTGGACCTGTGGGCCAAGGACGTGACGCCTTCGAAGGAACTCCGCACCTGGTACCACGAGGACCCCGGGGCCCGGTACGACGAGTTCGTGGACCGCTACCGGACCGAGCTCGGCGACCCCGCGCACACCGAGGCCGTGGAGCAGCTGCTCGCGCTGCTGCGCCGGGGCGGTGCCTTCACCCTCGTCACGGCGGTGAAGGACGTCCCGGCCAGCCATGTCCCGGTCCTCGTCGAGCATCTGGAGCACGCCCTGGACCACCGCTGACCGCCTCACCGGGCACAGAGGGTCGAGGGCACAGGCGTACGGCTCTGAGAGACTGGGCGCGATGAACGAGACAGCGACCCTGAGAGCCCGTGCCGAGATCGACCTCGCCGCGTTGCGCGCCAATGTGCGGGCACTGCGCGCGCGGGCGTCCGGCGCGCAGCTCATGGCCGTGGTGAAGTCCGACGCGTACGGGCACGGGGCGCTGCCCTGCGCCAGGGCGGCGCTGGAGGCGGGTGCGGCCTGGCTGGGGACCGCCACCCCGCAGGAGGCGCTCGCACTGCGCGCGGCCGGGATCGGTGGCCGGGTGATGTGCTGGCTCTGGACGCCCGGCGGCCCCTGGCGCGAGGCGGTCGAGGCCGACATCGATGTCTCGGTGAGCGGCATGTGGGCGCTCGACGAGGTCGTCGCCGCCGCCACGGAGGCGGGGGTCCCGGCCCGGGTCCAGCTCAAGGCCGACACGGGCCTCGGACGCAACGGCTGCCAGCCCGCGGACTGGCCGGCGCTCGTCTCGGCCGCCCGCGCCGCCGAGGAAGCGGGCATCCTGCGTGTCACCGGCCTCTGGTCGCACTTCGCGTGCGCCGACGAGCCCGGCCACCCGTCGATCGCGGCCCAGCTGAACGTCTTCCGCGACATGGTGGCGTACGCCGAGAAGGAGGGCGTCCGGCCCGAGGTGCGGCACATCGCCAACTCCCCGGCGACGCTGACGGTGCCCGAGTCCCACTTCGATCTCGTGCGCACCGGCATCGCGATGTACGGCATCTCGCCCAGCCCCGAGCTGGGCACCCCGGCCGACTTCGGGCTCCGGCCCGTCATGACGCTCGCCGCCTCCGTCGCGCTGGTCAAGCAGGTGCCCCCGGGCCACGGCATCAGTTACGGGCACCACTACACGACCTCCGCCGAGACGACGCTCGCCCTGGTGCCGGTCGGCTACGCGGACGGCATCCCGCGCCATGCCTCCGGCCGGGGCCCCGTCCTCGTCGGAGGCGCCGTGCGCAGGATCGCGGGCCGGGTGGCGATGGACCAGTTCGTGGTCGACCTCGGGGGCGACGTCCTCGAAGCGGGCGCGGAGGCGGTGCTGTTCGGGCCGGGCGACCGGGGCGAGCCGAGCGCCGAGGACTGGGCACAGGCGGCGGACACGATCGCGTACGAGATCGTCACACGCATCGGCTCACGCGTCCCCCGCGTCCATCTCCACGAGGACCCGGTCCGGGACTGATCCCCCGGCCCGGCGGACCCGACCCACATCGACGACGAAGGAGCACGGCACGGTGAGCGAGACCAGCGCCGAGGACGTGGTGGCGACGGCGGCCGTCGCAGCGGCCGGCTGGCGCCGGGCGGGCGTCGCCGGGGCGGCGATAGGCGTCATCGCCGCGGGCGCGGCCGCGGGTGTCGCCGTCGAGCGGCTCACCGTCGGCCGGGGCATGCGCAAGAAGGCCCGCCTCGCGCTGGACGCCTCCGGGCCGTACGGCTCGCTGCGCGGGCAGCCCGGCCGGGCGGTCGCCGACGACGGCACCGAGCTGTACTACGAGGTCGACGAGATCGAGCCGGACGGCGGGACGGGCCGGGCGGGCGTGGGCACCGGGGCGAGTGCCCCCGCGGGCTCCGGCCCGCGCCGGCGCAGGCTCTTCGGGAGCAAGGACCCCGCGCCCCTGACCGTCGTCTTCAGCCACGGCTACTGCCTGGGCCAGGACTCCTGGCACTTCCAGCGGGCGGCGCTGCGCGGCCTGGTCCGCGCGGTCTACTGGGACCAGCGCAGCCACGGCCGGTCCGAGCGGGGCAGGGCGCAGGCCGAGGGCGTGCCGGTCGGCATCGACCAGCTGGGCCGCGATCTGAGGGCGGTCCTGGACGCGGCGGCTCCCGAGGGCCCGCTGGTGCTGGTCGGGCACTCCATGGGCGGCATGACGATGATGGCGCTCGCCGACCGGTATCCGGAGCTGATCCGTGACCGGGTGGCCGCGGTCGCGTTCGTGGGGACGTCGAGCGGCAAGCTCGGCGAGGTGAATTTCGGGCTGCCGGTGGCGGGCGTGAACGCGGTGCGCCGGGTGCTGCCCGGAGTCCTGAAGGCGCTCGGCTCGCAGGCGGAGCTGGTGGAGCGCGGGCGGCGGGCGACCGCCGACCTGTTCGCGGGGCTGATCAAGCGGTATTCGTTCGGGTCGCGGGATGTGGACCCGGCGGTCGCGCGGTTCGCGGAGCGGCTCATCGAGTCCACCCCGATCGATGTGGTCGCCGAGTTCTACCCGGCCTTCACGGAGCACGACAAGAGCGAGGCCCTCCCCGCCTTCCGCGGGCTCCCGGTGCTGATCCTGGCGGGCGACAAGGACCTCGTGACACCGAGTTCGCACAGCGAGGCCATCGCGGACGAGCTCCCGGACGCCGAGCTGGTCATCGTGCCGGACGCCGGTCATCTGGTGATGCTGGAACACCCCGAGACGGTGACCGACCGGCTCGCGGACCTGCTGGTGCGGATCGGAGCCGTTCCGGCCGAGGGGGGCTGATCCTCTACCGTTGGTCGGCATGGAAGCAGCGCACAACGGCCCCGTGGCCGGCACCGTCGAACCGGGCACCGTCACCCTGGACGTCGCCGTCGAGTCCCCCGAAGAGATGAAGGAGCTGGGCCGCCGGATCGCCGGTGTGCTGGCCCCCGGCGACCTGGTGATGCTCACCGGCGAGCTCGGCGCGGGCAAGACCACCCTGACCCGTGGCCTCGGTGAGGGCCTCGGGGTACGCGGCGCCGTCACCTCGCCGACCTTCGTGATCGCCCGGGTCCATCCGCCGCTGGGCGAGGGCCCCGCCCTGGTCCACGTCGACGCGTACCGCCTGGGCGGCGGTCTCGACGAGATGGAGGACCTGGATCTCGACGTGTCGCTGCCGGAGTCGGTGATCGTCGTGGAGTGGGGCGACGGCAAGGTCGAGGAACTGTCGGAGGACCGGCTGCGGGTGGTGATCGACCGCGCGGTCGGCGACACGGACGACGAGCGCCGCACGGTGACCCTGATGGGCGTCGGCACGCGCTGGTCGGGCCTCGGCGCGGAGCTGGCGGCGCTCCGGGAGCTCTGAGTGACGGAGCCGCGTCCGTACCCCCTGCTTCCCGACGCTTTCCGACAGGTCGTCGGTAAAATGTTGCGTCAGGGCGGTCCGGCGTGGTCACATGGGATACAGGGACTGGTTAGGTCTACCTAACCACGCCTCTCACCGAAGCCCGAGGAGGCATCCATGCCGGGACCCGAGCGTGAAGTGCAGCCGCAGCCGCCGCAGGCGGAGCCGCCGTCGGCGTCCGCGGTGTCGATGAAGGACCTGCTGGCCTCCTGCGCCGCCGCGACGGCGGTGTCGACGCCGCCCCGGGACGAGCACGCCGACGAGGGCGAAGCCGAGGACCTGGGGCGCGACGCCGCGTAGGCCCTCAGGGGACGACGACGACCTTCACGCCGACCGTGGCGAAGGTCCACAGCGCGTTGCCGTCCGTGCGCTTCATCCGCACGCCGCCGGTCTTCATCGTGGGGTCGGGGCTCTCCATCGAGTTGTCCTGCGCGGCGCTGAAGCCCACGGAGACCTCGCCGACGTTCG
This sequence comes from Streptomyces sp. QL37, assembly GCF_002941025.1. NCBI lineage: Bacteria > Bacillati > Actinomycetota > Actinomycetes > Kitasatosporales > Streptomycetaceae > Streptomyces > Streptomyces sp. QL37. The sequence goes on from NZ_PTJS01000001.1 coordinate 5,037,508, forward strand.
CGAAACGCACCACGTGTTCGATCGGTACGCCGTCCGATCCCGTGATGGTGCCGGAGCGCGAGGTCACCGCGTAGACGCCGGGCAGCGGGTTCACGGAGCTCGGCATGACGGTGAACGTCCGGAGAGCCTTCTCCTTGTCGTCCACGATCCACACCCGGCGGTCCTTCAGCGCGTACACGACGCGGGTCCCCGTGTCGGAGTCCGCGGGGACCGCGAACGGCTCCTTCGGGGCCTTGGGCTTCGGGGAGGGGGCGGCCGTCGCCCCGGAGGCCTTGTCCGAGGGCGCGGCGACCGAGTCGGGCGCGTTGGCCGACGCCTGGTAGGCGAGGAAACAGACCGCGGCCAACGCCGCGGCAGTGAGCCCGGCCACGATTCCCGAGCTGCCCCTTGCCACCGTGAGGTCCCCTTTCACATGCCGTCCGTCGCATGTCGTACAAGCATTTACGTCGTACACGCGTATACCCGGCGACGGTACCAGCAGCGGCGGAGCGGACCGGGACGTCGTACGGCTGCCGTGACCGGGTCGGCGGAGCCGTAGGCTGTTTGTGTGCTGCTGCTCGCCATGGATACCGCCACCCCCGCCGTCACCGTCGCACTCCACGACGGGTCCTCCGTCGTGGCCGAGACAGGTCAGGTCGATGCCCGGAGGCACGGGGAGCTGCTGCTGCCCGCCGTCGACCGGGTCCTCGCCGAGGCCGGGGTGAAGCTCGACGCCGTGACCGACGTGGTCGTCGGCGTCGGACCCGGCCCCTACACCGGGCTGCGCGTCGGCCTCGTCACCGCCGCGACCTTCGGCTCCGCCCTCTCCGTGCCGGTGCACGGACTGTGCACGCTGGACGCCCTCGCGTACGCCGCCGGCCAGGACGGCCTGGAAGGCCCGTTCGCCGTGGCGACCGACGCGCGCCGCAAGGAGGTCTACTGGGCGCGGTACGAGGACTTCCGCACGCGGGACGGCGAGCCCGCCGTCGACCGGCCCGCCGACATCGCGGACCGGCTCGCCGGACTGCCCGTCGCCGGCGCGGGCGCGCTGCTCTACCCCGACGCCTTCCCCGACGCCCGGGGCCCGGAACACGTCTCCGCCGCCGCGCTCGCCGCCCTGGCCGCCGAGCGGCTGGCCTCCGGCGCCGCACTCCTGCCGCCGCAGCCGCTCTATCTGCGCAGGCCCGACGCCCAGGTCCCGAAGAACTACAAGGTGGTCACCCCCAAGTGACCACCGCGACCGCTGTGCTCCGCGAGATGCGCTGGTGGGACATCGAGCCGGTGCTGGAGCTGGAACACGAGCTGTTCCCCGACGACGCCTGGTCCGCCGGCATGTTCTGGTCCGAACTGGCCCGCGCCCGCGGCCCCCGGGCCACCCACCGCTACGTCGTCGCCGAGGACCCCGTGGACGGCCGGATCGTCGGCTACGCGGGCCTCGCCTCGGCCGGCGACCTCGCCGACGTCCAGACGATCGCGGTCAGCCGCGGCCAGTGGGGCGGCGGCCTCGGATCCGAACTCCTCACCGACCTGCTCCGGCACGCCACGGCCTTCGAGTGCACCGCCGTGCTCCTGGAGGTCCGTGTCGACAACACCCGCGCGCAGAAACTCTACGAACGCTTCGGCTTCGAACCCATCGGCTTCCGCCGTGGCTACTACCAGCCAGGGAACATCGACGCACTCGTCATGCGTCTGACCGTACAAGGAACAGAGACCTAACTGATGGCTGACGAACCGCTCGTACTCGGTATCGAGACCTCCTGCGACGAGACCGGCGTCGGCATCGTGCGCGGCACGACGCTCCTCGCCGATGCCGTCGCGTCCAGCGTCGAGACGCACGCCCGCTTCGGCGGAGTCGTCCCGGAGATCGCCTCCCGGGCCCACCTGGAATCGATGGTCCCCACCATCGAGCGCGCCCTGAAGGACGCCGGGATCAGCGCCCGCGACCTCGACGGCATCGCCGTCACGGCGGGCCCCGGACTCGCCGGGGCGCTGCTCGTCGGCGTGTCGGCCGCCAAGGCGTACGCGTACGCGCTGGGCAAGCCGCTGTACGGGGTGAACCACCTGGCCTCGCACATCTGCGTCGACCAGCTGGAACACGGCCCGCTGCCCGAGCCGACGATGGCGCTGCTGGTGAGCGGAGGGCACTCCTCGCTGCTGCTGGCCCCGGACATCACCAGCGACGTACGGCCGCTGGGCGCGACCATCGACGACGCGGCGGGCGAGGCCTTCGACAAGATCGCCCGGGTGCTGGACCTCGGTTTCCCCGGCGGCCCGGTCATCGACCGGCTGGCCAGGGAGGGGGACCCGAAGGCGATCGCGTTCCCCCGCGGACTGAGCGGCTCACGCGATCCCGCGTACGACTTCTCGTTCTCCGGGCTCAAGACGTCCGTGGCGCGCTGGATCGAGGCGAAGCGTGCTGCCGGCGAGGACGTGCCCGTGCGCGACGTGGCGGCGTCCTTCCAGGAGGCCGTCGTGGACGTCCTGACCCGCAAGGCCGTCCGGGCGTGCAAGGACGAGGGCGTCGACCACCTGATGATCGGCGGCGGCGTGGCGGCCAACTCGCGGCTGCGGGCGCTCGCCGAGGAGCGGTGCGAGAAGGCGGGCATCCGGCTGCGGGTCCCCAGGCCGGGGCTCTGCACGGACAACGGCGCCATGGTCGCCGCGCTGGGTGCGGAGATGGTCGCGCGCAACCGGCCGGTGTCGGACCTGGACCTCTCGGCGGACTCCTCGCTGCCGGTCACGGAGACCCATGTGCCGGGTGCCCACGGACACAGCCACAGCCACAGCCACGACCATGTGCACGAGGTCAGCAAGGACAACCTCTACTCATGACCGTCACCCTGATGTGGGAGGCCCGCGCCGCCGAGGGCCGCGGCGCGGAGCTGCTGGAGTGGGCCGGGGCCCGGGCGGCCGAGCTGGCCCCGGAGCCGCTGCGCGGCGAGCTGCTGCGGGCCCCGGGGGACCGGGTGCTCGTGCTGACGTGGTGGGACGCGGCGTACGAGGACGAGCTGCCCGAGCTGCCCGAGCCGGAGGCCGGGCTGATCAGCCGCCCGGTGCACCGGTGGCGGTTCGAATCCCTCGGCCCGGCGGGCGGCTGACGGGCGTACGGGGCGCGCCCGTTCCGATGAGTTCAGGGCGCCGGACCGGTCTACCTTGCAGCGGACGAAGACGTCCCCCGAGGCAAGGAGAAGGCCGTGCAGAAGATCAGGCCCTGTCTGTGGTTCGACAACCAGGCGCGGGAAGCCGCGGAGTTCTACGTCTCGGTCTTCGGCGGGGACTCCCGCATCGAGGACATCACCTACTGGAACGAGGGGTCCCCGCAGGCCGGCTCGGTGCTGACCGTCGACTTCGTGCTCGCCGGCCAGGAGTACCTCGGCCTCAACGGCGGCCCGGAGTTCACCTTCAGCGAGGCCGTCTCGCTCAGCGTGGACTGCGCGGACCAGCAGGAGGTCGACACCCTGTGGGCGAAGCTCACCGAGGGCGGCGAGGAGGGCATGTGCGGGTGGCTGAAGGACAGGTACGGCCTGTCCTGGCAGATCGTCCCGCGTGCGCTGCCCGAGCTGCTCGGTGATCCCGACAAGGCCAAGGCCGACCGCGTGATGAAGGCCATGATGGGGATGCGGAAGCTGGACGTCCAGGCCCTGCGGGACGCCTGAGGCGCGTGGCGCCGCACGCCGTGCGCGGGCGGGGGATCGGGAGCACCCTGGAAGCAGGACTCCCGGGAGGTGACCGACATGATGGAGACCACGGTCGGCTGGCACATCGAGCTGGAATTCGAGGAGGACACCCACCGGACGCGCGCGGCCGCGATGGTGCGGCTGAGCGACGGGACCGAGGTGCGGGCCCACGGGTACGCCAGCCGCCACCCCTCCGACGCGGAGCAGCCGAGGGTCGGCGAGGAGATCGCCGGTGCCCGCGCGCTCAACGAGCTCGCGATGAAGCTGCTCACCAAGGCGCACGACGAGATCGACGAGGCGTCCGGCCGCACGTCGTACCCGCTGACCTGACCCAGGCCCGTCCACCGTCCACGGGCGGGGCGCGCACTCGGTAATGTCTGGGCCATGCCCAGTCGTTCACCGCTTCCGCCGTCTCCTCCGCCCGTGGAGATACGCACGTGGCCCGACCGCGGCGCCCTGCTGAGGGACCGGGCGCTGGTCCTCGGCGAGCTGGTGAGGATGTTCATCGGGCCAGGGCGGCTCGGAATCCTGTGGATGTGGGCGGGGATCGCCGCGCTCGGCTGGTCCGTGGTGGGTTCGGCGTTCCTCATGTTCGAGGACGCCTACGACCCCCTCGGCGTGGTCCCGGGGGTCATCTGCCTCGCCATCGGTGCCGCCGTGCTGGTCCCCGCCGCCGTCCTCATGGCCGTCGGGCTGGCCAGGGACCTGCGGGTGCACCGCCTCCTCATGGAGTGGGGCGGGCTCGACCGCGACCCGGAGGGGGACAGGGCCCTGCGCAGGCCGCGGGCGAGCCTCGCGTGGCTGCTGATGTCGTTCCCGCTCTGCGCGACGGGTCTCTTCTGCTGTGTCGCCGTCCCGGCGACCGCCAGGGCGGGCCAGGAGACGTACGGCCTGGTGGCCTGGCTGATGGGGCTCGGGTTCATCGCCTGGGTGACCGGGCTGACCGGCCTGATCAAGGCGTTCGCCCACCGCCGCTGGGTGCTGCGGGTGCTGGCCGGGGTGCCGGCGGAACCCCTGATCGCGGTGGACGGCTGATCAGGCCCGCTTCACCGGCTGCCCGATCAGCATCGTCGGCGCCCCGGCCACCCGGGTCAGGAAGACGGTGGCCGAGTGCGGCCCCTGGAGCTTCATCTTCCGGCGCAGCTCCTCGGGTTCGACCGCCGAGCCCCGCTTCTTGACGGTCAGCACGCCCACCTGACGCTCCCTCAGCAGGGCTTTCAGCTTCTTCATGTTGAAGGGCAGCTGATCGGTGATCTCGTACGCGGCCGTGGCGTCGGACTCGTAGGGCCGGTCGCTCGTGACGTACGCGATGGTCTCGTCGATCAGCCTGCCCTCGCACCGGTCCACGATGTCGGCCACCAGATGGGCGCGGATGACGGCGCCGTCCGGCTCGTACAGATAGCGGCCGACGGGGCCGACCGGCGGGGCGGGGAGCGGGCCGTCGGAGGTGAGGGTGGTGCGGGACGGGAGGAGTGTGGCCCGGAAGGTGCCGGGGGCGAAGCCCTCGCCGAACCAGAGCACGGCCTCCTTCACGTCCCCGCCGTCCGAGATCCACTCGGCCTCGGCCTGCGGGCCGATCGCCTCGTGCGGGACACCGGGGGCGATCTTCAGCGCGGCGCGGGGGGCCTTCAGCGCTGCCCCGGTAGCCCAGGAGAGCGGCGGTGAGTAGGCCTCGGGGTCGAAGATCCTGCCCCGCCCGCCGCGCCGCGCGGGGTCGACGAACACCGCGTCGTACGGCGATGTGTCGACATCCGTGACATCGGCGCACCGCACCTCGACGAGGTCCTGGAGGCCGAGCGCCTCGGCGTTGGCGCGGGCGACCTGGGCGGTGAGCGGATCGCGGTCCACCGCCAGGACCGAGACGCCCGCCCTGGCCAGCGCGATCGCGTCCCCGCCGATGCCGCAGCACAGGTCGGCGACGCTCCGTACGCCGAGCTCCGCGAACCTTCCGGCCCGGTAGCCGGCGACCGAGGTGCGGGTCGCCTGCTCCACGCCGTCGGGGGTGAAGAACATGCGGTACGCGTCCGCCGCCCCGAACTTCGCCACCGCACGCTGACGCAGTCGCGCCTGGCCGAGCGCCGCCGACACGAGGGCGGCGGGGTGCGTGCGGCGCAGCCGGGTCGCGGTCGCCAGCTCCCGGGCGGGGTCGTGGTCGCGAAGCTCGTCCAGGAGCGCCGCTCCCTCGGGGGTGCGGAGGGCGGCGAAGGCGGCGAGCGGGCCGGCCTGATCGGGCGGGGGAAGGGCGTTCACCAGTCCATTGTGAGCCAGCCGGGGGACCCGGCGGGTCCCCCGGAGGTGTCGCCGGAGGCGGCGGGTGGCCCGGTGGCAGGATGCGGCGCCATGCAGCTAGTACGACAAAACGACAAAAGAGTCCCGAAGCGTCACAGACCGGTCTGCGCGGTCCTGGTCGCCCTGCTGGTCGGTGCCGCCGCCTCCGGGTGCGGCGACGGCGCGGACGAAGGGGCCGCCGGGCGGCAGAAGCCGGTGGCCGGGCAGCCCGGCGCCGCCGCCGCGCAGGCGGGCCCCGCGGAGGCGAAGGCGAAGGCCGAGGCCGAGCGGCTGAAGCGGGCCGTCGCCGCCCGTACCGCCGTCGCGAGGAAGTGGGGGCTGGCCAAGGTCCCGCTCGTCGCGCCCGCACCGCCGGCCGAGAAGCCGCACATCACCACCCGTAAGGGCTTCGAGGTCGAGGGCGGGGAGGGGCTGCCGCCGGTCTTCACCACCGTGCCGACCGAGGAGCGGATCGTCTTCCTGACGATGGACGACGGCGCGGAGAAGGACCCCGAACTGCTCCGGATGATGTCGGAGCTGAAGATCCCGTACAGCGCCTTCCTCAGCGACTACGAAGTCAGCGACGACTACGGCTACTTCAAGGACATGCAGGCCCGGGGCGTCACCCTCAGCAACCACACGCTCAACCACCGCTATCTCCCGGGGCTCTCCCGGGAGGAGCAGCAGCGGGAGATCTGTGGTTCGCAGGACAAGATCGAGAAGTTCCTGGGCAAGCGGCCCACCCTCTTCCGTCCGCCGTACGGCAACTACAACGGCGACACCCTGCGCATCGCCAAGTCCTGCGGCATCAAGGCCGTGCCCCTGTGGGCCGCCGAGGCGTTCCCCGACCACATGGAGTGGCGCGAGTGGGACCAGGACCTGCACCCCGGCGACATCATCCTGACCCACTTCCGGGGGCGTGAGGACTGGGACGGGTCCATGGCCGACATGATCCGCAACGTCATGAAGACGGTCACCGACAAGGGATACGCCGTGGCCAGGCTGGAGGACTACGTCTGACGGGCGGTCGTCCGCCGTACGGAACCCTCCGGAGATCTCCCGCGTTGTCCGGGCGTGCGCCGGTCCGACGGCGCCACGCGAGGGTGGTGAATTGGCACTCCGCTTGACCGAGTGCTAATCGCGGTCATAGTGTCAGTGCTGGCACTCCCCGATGGAGAGTGCCAGCACAACCGCGCGACAGGGCAGGTCCGGCACCCGCGACGACGGATCGACCTGGTCGCCACCCCACAGACTGTTAAACCCCGTGAGATCTCCGAAGGGGGAGACCGGATCGTGTCGACCACCAGCTCCAAGGTTGCGATCAAGCCGCTCGAGGACCGCATTGTGGTCCAGCCGCTCGACGCCGAGCAGACCACGGCTTCCGGCCTGGTCATTCCGGACACCGCCAAGGAGAAGCCCCAGGAGGGCGTCGTCCTGGCCGTGGGCCCGGGCCGCTTCGAGAACGGCGAGCGCCTTCCGCTCGACGTCAAGACCGGCGACGTCGTCCTGTACAGCAAGTACGGCGGCACCGAGGTGAAGTACAACGGCGAGGAGTACCTCGTCCTCTCGGCGCGCGACGTTCTCGCGATCGTCGAGAAGTAATTCACTTAACGTTTGCTTCTGTTCTGCGCCCCTGGCCCCCTGCGAAATAACTAGCCGGGCGGCGAGGGGCGCAGTTCGTTTGAGAGGACAGCTCAGCCCATGGCGAAGATTCTGAAGTTCGACGAGGACGCCCGTCGCGCCCTTGAGCGCGGCGTCAACAAGCTTGCCGACACGGTGAAGGTGACGATCGGCCCGAAGGGCCGCAACGTCGTCATCGACAAGAAGTTCGGCGCCCCCACCATCACCAACGACGGTGTCACCATCGCGCGGGAGGTCGAGCTCGACGACCCGTACGAGAACCTCGGTGCCCAGCTGGTGAAGGAGGTGGCGACCAAGACCAACGACGTAGCGGGTGACGGCACCACCACCGCCACCGTGCTCGCCCAGGCCCTCGTCCGCGAAGGCCTGCGCAACGTCGCCGCGGGCGCGTCCCCGGCCGCCCTGAAGAAGGGCATCGACGCCGCCGTGAAGGCCGTGTCCGAGGACCTCCTCGCGACCGCCCGCCCGATCGACGACAAGGCCGACATCGCCGCCGTGGCCGCGCTCTCCGCGCAGGACCCGCAGGTCGGCGAGCTCATCGCGGACGCGATGGACAAGGTCGGCAAGGACGGTGTCATCACCGTCGAGGAGTCCAACACCTTCGGGCTGGACCTCGAGTTCACCGAGGGCATGGCCTTCGACAAGGGCTACCTGTCCCCGTACATGGTGACCGACCAGGAGCGCATGGAGGCCGTCCTCGACGACCCGTACATCCTGATCCACCAGGGCAAGATCGGCTCCATCCAGGAGCTGCTCCCGCTGCTGGAGAAGGTCATCCAGGCCGGCGCCTCCAAGCCGCTCCTGATCATCGCCGAGGACGTCGAGGGCGAGGCGCTCTCCACCCTCGTCGTCAACAAGATCCGTGGCACCTTCAACGCCGTCGCGGTGAAGGCCCCGGGCTTCGGTGACCGCCGCAAGGCCATGCTCGGCGACATCGCCACCCTCACCGGTGCGACCGTCATCGCCGAGGAGGTCGGCCTCAAGCTCGACCAGGCCGGTCTGGACGTGCTGGGCACCGCCCGCCGCGTCACCGTCTCCAAGGACGACACGACCATCGTCGACGGCGGCGGCGACTCCGCCGACGTCAAGGGCCGCGTCAACCAGATCAAGGCCGAGATCGAGTCCACGGACTCCGACTGGGACCGCGAGAAGCTCCAGGAGCGCCTCGCGAAGCTGGCCGGCGGCGTGTGCGTGATCCGCGTCGGTGCGGCCACCGAGGTGGAGCTCAAGGAGAAGAAGCACCGTCTGGAGGACGCCATCTCCGCGACCCGCGCCGCGGTCGAGGAGGGCATCGTCTCCGGTGGTGGCTCCGCTCTGGTCCACGCCGTCAAGGTCCTCGAGGGCAACCTCGGCAAGACCGGCGACGAGGCCACGGGTGTCGCGGTCGTGCGCCGCGCCGCCGTCGAGCCGCTCCGCTGGATCGCGGAGAACGCGGGCCTCGAGGGCTACGTCATCACCTCGAAGGTCTCCGAGCTCGACAAGGGTCAGGGCTTCAACGCCGCGACCGGCGAGTACGGCGACCTGGTGAAGGCCGGCGTCATCGACCCGGTCAAGGTCACCCGCTCCGCCCTGGAGAACGCCGCGTCCATCGCGTCGCTGCTGCTCACGACCGAGACCCTGGTCGTCGAGAAGCCGGCCGAGGAAGAGGCCGACGCCGGTCACGGCCACGGTCACGGCCACTCCCACTAGTACGACTCCGTACGCGGCCGAGGCCCGGTACCCCCGTCGCGGGGGCACCGGGCCTCGGTGCGTGCGCGGGGCTACTTCGGGCCGTACGTCCGGCCTGCGCGGGAGGTCACTCCACCGAGCAGGCCGCGCGGCGTCAGCTTCACCAGGCCCATCATCGCCTTGTAACGCGGGTCCGGGATCGACACCGACCTGCCCCGGGCCAGGTCCGCCAGGGCCGCGGCCACCAGCTTGTCCGCGTCGAGCCACATCCAGTCCGGGATGTTGCCCGTCCCCATCCCGGCACGCTCGTGGAACTCGGTCCGTACGAAGCCCGGGCAGAGCGCCATCAGCCGCACCCCCGAACCCGCGAGGTCCTTCGCCGCGCCCTGGGTGAACTGGACGACCCACGCCTTCGACGCCCCGTACGTCCCGCGCGGCAGGAACGCCGCGACGGAGGCCACGTTGACCACTCCGCCGCGGCCGCGCTCCCGCATCGAGCCGGCGGCGGCCGAGGTCAGACGCAGCACCGCCTCGCAGTGGACCTTCAGCATCGTCAGCTCGTCGGCCACCGGAACCTCCAGGTAGCGCCCCTTGTTGCCGAATCCCGCGTTGTTGACCAGCAGGTCGACAGGGCTCACACGGTCCGTCAGCCGTGCCGCGACCGCCTCGATCCCGTCATCAGTGGACAGGTCGGCCGTCAGCACCTCTGCCTCGATGCCGTGTCCGTCGTGCAGCTCCGTGGCCTGGGCCCGCAGCCGCTCCGTATCCCGGGCCACCAGCACCAGATTGTGCCCGTCACTCGCGAGCCGCCGCGCGAAGGCGGCCCCGATCCCCGCCGTCGCGCCCGTAATCAGTGCAGTCGTCATAGGCGGCACGTTAGCCGCCGCGCGCAGCGGCGGTGGACCCGGCTTCTCCCAGGTGGGCCACCCCCTACCGGGGTAGCACCTCCAGGTTGGCTCCCGGGTACGACGCCCGGCGCGCGGCCGTCCCCGTACGTTCCACCCCGTCGGTACGAGAACATCGCGAAAGGGCGGAACATGAGGCTACGCAGCGGCAAACGGGAGAAGGCGGACGACCGGCCGGAGGCCTCGCCCGCCGGCCCCGGTCCCGCCGTCGAACTGCGGGGGGTCCGGAGGCGGTACGGCCGCGGCCCCGGCGCCGTGCACGCGCTAGCGGGCGTCGACCTCGCCCTCCCACGCGGTACGTTCACCGCGGTCATGGGGCCGTCCGGGTCCGGGAAGTCCACCTTCCTGCAGTGTGCCGCCGGGCTGGACCAGCCGTCGGCGGGGTCGGTGCGCCTCGGTGGGACCGAGATCACCGGAATGAGCGAGAACCAGCTCACCGAGCTCCGCCGCAGCCGCCTCGGCTTCGTCTTCCAGGCGTTCAACCTGCTGCCGTCGCTGACCGTGGAGCAGAACGTCCTGCTGCCCCTGCGCCTCGCCGGGCAGCGCCAGGACCGCCGCCGGGCGGCCGAGGTGCTCGCGCGGGTCGGGCTCGCCGACAAGGCGCGGCGCCGGCCCGGTGAGCTCTCCGGCGGCCAGCAGCAGCGCGTGGCCGTCGCCCGCGCCCTGGTCACCGGCCCCGACGTGATCTTCGCGGACGAGCCCACCGGAGCGCTCGACACCGGCACCGCCGCCGAGATCCTCGGCCTGCTCCGGCACGCGGTCGACACCCCCTCCGGCTCCGGGCTCCGCGCGGGCGGGGCGTACCCCCACGGCGCCACCGTCGTCATGGTCACCCACGACCCCGCCGCGGCCGCCTGGGCCGACCAGGTGCTCTTCCTCGCCGACGGCACCTTCGCCGGCGGCCTGGAGCGCGGTTCGGCGGAGCAGATCGCGGCGCGGATGGCGGCGCTCACCGCCCGTCAGCGCGCGATGGCGGGGGCCGCGGCATGAGGCGCCCCACCGGACTCGCCCGCGCGGCCGTCCGCTTCAAACCCGCCTCGTTCGCGGGGACGTTCGTCGCGCTGATGATGGCGGCGCTGATCGTCGCGGCCTGCGGAACCCTGCTGGAGACAGGCATCCGCGCGACGGTGCCGGCGGAGCGGTACGCGAAGGCGCCGGTCGTCGCGGCGGCCGACCAGTCCGCGCGGGTCGTCTCCGACACCGTCGACGGCCCCGAGGAATCCGCGTACCCGTTGCCGGACAAGGCCCGTGTCGACGCGGGGCTCGTGGCGAAGGCCGCCCGGGCACCGGGCGCGGAGACCGCGGTGCCGGACTCCACCTTCCCGGTGCGGCAGGGCGACGCGGCGATCACCGGGCACGGCTGGGGATCGCATGTCTTCACCGGTACCGCGCTGTCCGCGGGCACCGCGCCGCACAGCGGCGAGGTCGTGCTGGACGCCGCCGCAGCCCGTGGCGCCGGGGCAGGTCTCGGCGGCACCGTCACGCTCGAAACGGCCGCCGGCCGCGCGGACTTCCGGGTGTCGGGGCTGGCCGAGCCCGGGACGGGCGACACCGCGACGGCCGGCTCCGCGGCCACGGCCTGGTTCACCGACGCCGAGGCACCCACGCTGGCCGGGCACCCCGGCAGGGTCGACGCAGTAGCCGTGCTGGCCGAGGACGGCACCGGCACCGGGGCACTCGCCGCCGCCGTCGCGAAGTCCCTCGCCGGCTCCGGCGCGCAGGTGCTCACCGGAGACGCCCGGGGCGGGGTCGAGGACCGTGGGCTGGCGTACGCCAAGGAGACGCTCACCGGACTCGGCGGCTCCTTCGGCGGGATCGCCACCCTGGTCGCCGTCTTCACCGCGGCCGGCACCGTCGCCCTCTCCGTCGGCCAGCGCACCCGCGAGTTCGCACTGCTGCGCGCGGTCGGCGCCACCCCGCGGCAGATCCGCCGCGCGGTCGCCACCGAGGCGCTCCTCGTCGCACCGCTCGCCGGTCTGGCCGGCTGCCTGCCGGGGATCGGGCTCGCGCACTGGTGGTTCGGGCAGCTGAAGGACCGCGGGGTCATCCCCGACGCGGTCGGCCTGCACGTGTCCTGGGTCCCGCCGGTCGTCGCGGTCGGGGCCGGGCTGCTCACGGCACTCGGCGCAGGCTGGGCGGCCGGGCGCAGGCCCGCGAAGATCAAACCGGGACAGGCACTCGCCGAGGCAGCGGTGGAGAGACTGCGTCCGGGCGTCATCCGTACCGTCCTCGGGCTGGCCGCCCTCGGCGGCGGCGCGGCCCTCGCCGGTGTCGCGGCCTCCGCCGCCGGTGACGACGCGGCCGGAGCCTCCCTCGGCGTCATCATGCTCTTCATGCTCGCCTTCGCCCTGCTCGGCCCGCTGGTGGCCCGGCTGTGCGCGGTGCTCTTCGGCCTGCTGCTGCGCGGTGGCGGGGCCTCGGCGACGCTGGCCGCCGCCAACTCCCGTACCAACTCCCGCCGGCTCGCCTCCGCGATCACCCCGATCGTGCTGGCCATGGCCTTCGCCTCGACGCTCGTCTTCATGCACACGAGCGAGAGCAAGGTCGCCTCGGACCAGCTCCGCGCCGGCATCACGGCGGACCACGTCGTCACCGACCCGGCCGGGCTGCCCGCGGGCTCCGCCGACCGGGCAGCCCGCGCTCCCGGCGTCGACGCGGCCGTGAGTCTGCTCGACGCGCAGGTGCTGGTGCCCGTCCACGCCGTCGGCGAGACGTCGTTGCGGGGGGCGGCGGTCCAGGGGGTCTCGGGCTCCGCCGCCCTGCTCGCCCGGGTGCAGGACCTGGACGTGCGCAGCGGCGGCCTGGACCGCGTGGGTCCGGGCCGGATCGCCATCGACAGGACGCTCGCCGCCTCGGCGGGGGTCGAGGTCGGCGACACGATGCCGCTCCACCTCCCCGACGGCACCGAGGACCGCCCCGAAGTCGTCGCGGTCTACGGCCGCGGCCTGGGCCTGGCGGCGGTGACCATGGACCGCGCGTCCCTGGCCGGCCACGTGACGTCGGGCTTCGACAGCACGCTGCTGGTGCACGGCGGGGACGCCCGGTCGCTCGCGACGCTCGGCAGGGTCACCGACGCCTCCGGCTACGCCGTCGAGCAGGACCTGGACCACGCCTACGGCGCCTGGTCCAACTACATGATGGCGGCCGTCCTGGGCGGCTTCGCAGCCGTCGCAGCCGTCAACACCCTGGTGATGACGGTCCTGGACCGCCGCCGCGAACTGTCCACGCTCCGCCTCGTCGGCTCGACCCGCCGTCAGGTGCTGCGCATGCTGCGCTGGGAGAGCCTGCTGGTCACGGCGGCGGGCGTGGCCCTGGGCACGGTCATCGCCATGATCACGCTGACGCCGATGATGCGCGGCGTGACGGGCGAGTCCCCGTACGCGCCCCCGCTGCTGTACGCCGCGTTCGCCGCGGCCGCGGTGTCCCTCGGCCTCCTCGCCGTGACCCTCCCGGCCCGCGCGGTGCTGCGCGACCGGGAGGCGGGATCATGACGCGTGTCCGGCGCTCCGCTTCGCCACGTACGCCCGTGCCGCGCGCAGGGTCTCCGAGTGCAGCGCGTCACCGGCTTCGAGCAGGCGCGGCAGCAGCTCACGCTCAGTGGTCGTCGCCCGGAACTCCATGGCCGTGGTGATCTCGTGGGCGGGCACGTGCACCACCTCGACCGGGTCACCGGAACGGATCGTCCCCGGCTCGACGACCCGGAGATACGCGCCCGTGGCACCCTCGCGCGTGAACCGCTTCACCCAGCCCCGCTCGCCCATGTGGCCCGCGAACGTGCGGCACGGGATGCGGCCCGACGTCACCTCCAGGACCAGGCCGTCGCCGATCCGCCAGCGCTCCCCGATCCGGGCGTGGCTGACGTCGAGCCCGAGGGTCGTCAGGTTCTCGCCGAAGGAGCCGTTGGGAAGGGGGCGGCCGAGCTGCTTCTCCCAGGTGTCGAGCTCCTCGCGGGCGTACGCGTACACCGCCTGGTCCGACCCGCCGTGGTGCCGGAGGTCGCACACCGCGTCACCGGCCAGGCCGCTGCCGCCGCTGCCCTTGGGCCCGGGGTCGGCGACGCTCACCGGACCGTCGGACGGCTGCTTGCCGATCCCGGTGAGCCCGTCGGCTCCGTCGCTGTGGGGGGAGGGCGTGGGACGGCCGAGATTCACGGTGAGGACCTTCATAACCGGACAGGCTAACGGGGCGTCCCTCAAAGCCGCTCATGATTAATCGCCCGATGCTGCAAGAGTCCCTTATGGTTGAAGGGTGATCGAAGCCCGTCATCTCCGTGTCCTGCGCGCCGTGGCCACCACCGGTTCCTTCTCCGCCGCCGCGCGGGAGCTCGGCTGCACCCAGCCCGCCGTCAGCCAGCAGATGAAGGCCCTGGAGGGCTCGGCGGGGACTCCGCTGCTGATCCGTACGGGGCGCGAGATGCGCCTCACCCAGGCGGGTGAGGCGCTGGTGCGGCATGCCTCCGGCATCCTCGCGGGGCTGACCGCCGCCGAGGAGGAGATCGCCGCGATCGCCGGCCTGCGGGCCGGCCGGGTCCGGCTCGTGTCGTTCCCCAGCGGGAGCTCCACCCTGGTCCCCGGCGCCCTCGCCGCGCTGCGCGCCGCGCACCCCGGCACGCAGGTCTCCCTCGTCGAGGCGGAGCCGCCGCGCTCGGTGGAGATGCTGCGCGACGGGGACTGCGACATCGCGCTGGCGTTCCGCTACGGGACGGCCGGCGGCGAGTGGGACGACCTGGTCGTGCGCCCGCTGCTCAGGGACCGGCTGATCGGGCTGGTCCCCGAGGGGCACCGGCTGGCGGACGCGGACGCGGTGGGCATCGGGGAGCTGGCCGACGAGTCGTGGATCGCCGGCTGCCCGCGCTGCCGGCGCCAGCTGGTCGAGGTCTGTGAGGATTCCGGCTTCACCCCTCGGATCGACTTCGCCACGGACGACTACCCGGCGGTGATCGGCCTCGTCGGAGCGGGTCTCGGGGTCGCCGTCCTGCCCCGGCTGGCCATCGAGTCCGTACGTTCCAAGGGGGCCCGCACCGTGACGGTGGAGCCTGCCGTGGAGCGGGAGATCGTCGCCCTCACCCTGCCCGACCTCTCCCGGGTGCCGGCGGTGGCGGCGACCCTGGACCAGCTGTCCCTGGCGGCCGCGCGCTGACCGGCCCGTCCCGCTCCACCCGGGGCTCCAGGGTCTGGGGCAGGCGTGCGGAAACGTTTCTGCATTCGGCGGGTCGTGCGGAGTGTCAGGTGTGACCGGCCTCCGGGGCCGGTCCTGAGTGGGCGGAGATCAGACGGTTGCGGGCGCGTCCCATGAGCTCTTCGCGCTCGTCCTCGGTCAGGCCGCCCCATACGCCGTAGGGCTCTCGCACCGCGAGCGCGTGCGCAGCGCACTCGGCGCGCACCGGGCAGCGCATGCAGACCTCCTTCGCCGAGGTCTCACGGGCGCTCCGGGCTGCTCCGCGTTCCCCTTCGGGGTGGAAGAAGAGCGAACTGTCGACCCCGCGGCAGGCGGCCAGCAGCTGCCAGTCCCACAGGTCCGCGTTGGGTCCGGGAAGGCGGGAGAAATCTGCCATTGCGTGTCCCCTCGAAACCTTGCTGGTTCGGAAACGGCTTCCTCGACCGTGGTTGCTCGTCGGTGACCTGAGTCCCGACCGTACATCTACGGTGTTAGTAGATGTAAATATGACTGATTGGAAATCTAGCCACAGACGCCAGCAAAAGGGAAGAAAACCCGCTAAATGGGGCAGGTCGTCGGGTGAGAGATCGGTTGACGGGTGAATGATCCCGTGTCGCTCTCCTCCGTGTGCGGGCCCTCACTTAGAGTGCCGAACCGGATGCTTTGGCCCGTAACTCTTTCGAGTGACCGTCGTTGATGGGGGAGAGGCGGTTGACGGAGAACGAGCTCGGGCAGATGTCCGAGGGGGTCAACCGCACAGGTGACGACTTGTATCAGCCTGGAGGCTCAAGGTGACGCGCATCAGCTGCGGAGGACGGTCATGACATCCGTCCTCGTCTGCGACGACTCCCCGCTTGCCCGAGAAGCGCTCCGCCGCGCGGTTGCGACCGTGCCCGGCGTCGAGCGTGTGACGACGGCGGCCAACGGCGAGGAAGTCCTCCGCCGCTGGGGGGCCGATCGTTCGGATCTGATTCTGATGGACGTACGCATGCCCGGCCTGGGGGGTGTGGAGACGGTCCGGCGGCTGCTCTCGGCGGACCCCGGGGCCAGGATCATCATGCTGACCGTCGCGGAGGATCTGGACGGTGTGGCGCTCGCGGTCGCCGCCGGGGCCCGCGGCTACCTGCACAAGGACGCCTCGCGCGCCGAGCTGCGCGCGACGGTGACCCAGGCGCTCGCGGATCCGACGTGGCGGCTCGCCCCGCGCCGGCTGCGGTCCGCCGAGATGGGTGCGGCGCCGACCCTCACCGCGCGGGAGATCCAGGTGCTCGAAGGCATGAGCCACGGGCGTTCCAACGCGGAGATCGGGCGTGAGCTGTTCCTCTCCGAGGACACGGTGAAGACGCACGCGCGACGTCTGTTCAAGAAGCTCGGGGCCTCGGACCGTGCGCACGCCGTCGCGCTCGGATTCCGCTGGGGTCTGGTCCGCTGATGCCGCTGCGCGGCCGGTAGCCGTGCGATCCCGTCCGCACGCCGGCGGACGGGGCGACGGTGGCGGCGGACCTGCGGCCGGGCCCTCCCCACCAGCGCTATGTGACGCTTCCTGGCCGATGCCGCATCCTTGGGGTTGTGGAGTTCCTCGGGGAACATTCGGTCGAGCGGAAGGGGAGGGCGCAGGACATGACATCCGGCGCAACCGCTCAGAACGCTGGAGCACTCGCTCACGACGCCGACGGCGCACATACCGGCGCACCCGCTGATAACGCTTCGGTGCACAACTCGGGACGCGATGCATCGGATCGGACGCCGCCAAGGCACCATGGTCCGATGCGCGAGGACGGGACGACGGTGATCGGTGCTCTGGTGCACCGTGCCGTCGACGGTGACGCGCAGGCCACCCACGACCTGCTCGCCCATGTCCATCCCCTCGCTCTGCGCTACTGCAGGTCCCGGCTCAACCGGCTGCCCGGTGATGCCCGTCACTTCGTGGAGGACCTCGCGCAGGAGGTCTGCGTCGCGGTCCTGATGGCGCTGCCGCGGTACAAGGACACCGGCAGGCCCTTCGAGGCGTTCGTCTTCGCCATCGCGGGCCACAAGGTCGCCGACCTCCAGCGCGCCGCGATGCGGCACCCCGGATCGACGGCCGTGCCCTCCGACGAGATGCCGGAGCGGCCGGACGACTCGCTCGGCCCCGAGGAGCGGGCGCTGCTCAGCAGCGACGCCGCCTGGGCCAAGAAGCTTCTCGCCAACCTGCCGGAGAACCAGCGTGAGCTGCTGGTCCTCCGGGTCGCGGTCGGACTGACCGCCGAGGAGACCGGGCAGATGCTCGGGATGTCCCCGGGGGCCGTCCGCGTCGCCCAGCACCGCGCGCTGAGCAGACTGCGGGCCCTCGCGGGCCAGTAGGAGACGGTTCCCGAGGGCTCCCGCGATGTGGAGGAAGCCACAGAACCGCCAGGTGATCTTGCTCGTGGAATGAGACACCCCGCTGGGCCGTTAGCATGGACATCCGCACCGATCAAGGCCATTTGGGGAAGGTGTCATGACTGCAAACGTCGACGGAGTGCCCGAGAAATTCGCGACGCTCGGGCTGACATACGACGACGTGCTGCTGCTGCCGGGCGCATCTGACGTGCTGCCCAACGCGGTCGACACCTCGTCGCTCATCTCGCGGAACGTACGCGTGAACATCCCGCTGCTCTCCGCCGCGATGGACAAGGTGACCGAGGCCCGGATGGCCATCGCCATGGCCCGGCAGGGCGGTGTCGGTGTGCTGCACCGCAACCTCTCGATCGAGGACCAGGTGAACCAGGTCGACCTGGTGAAGCGGTCCGAGTCCGGCATGGTCACCGACCCGATCACCGTGCACCCCGACGCCACGCTCGGCGAGGCCGACGCGCTCTGCGCGAAGTTCCGCATCAGCGGAGTGCCGGTCACCGACGCCGCGGGCAAGCTCCTCGGCATCGTGACCAACCGCGACATGGCCTTCGAGTCGGACCGGTCGCGCCAGGTGCGCGAGGTCATGACGCCGATGCCGCTGGTCACGGGCAAGGTCGGGATCTCCGGCGTGGAGGCCATGGAGCTGCTGCGCCGTCACAAGATCGAGAAGCTGCCGCTGGTCGACGAGGCAGGCATCCTCAAGGGCCTCATCACGGTCAAGGACTTCAAGAAGGCCGAGCAGTACCCGAACGCCGCCAAGGACGCCGAAGGCCGTCTGCTGGTCGGCGCGGCCGTCGGTGCCAGCCCCGAGGCGCTGGACCGCGCCCAGGCGCTCGCGTCCGCCGGCGTCGACTTCCTGATCGTCGACACCTCGCACGGCCACAACAGCAACGCCCTCAACTGGATGGCGAAGATCAAGTCGGCCGTGGACGTGGACGTGATCGGCGGCAACGTCGCGACCCGCGACGGTGCCCAGGCCCTGATCGACGCCGGTGTGGACGGCGTCAAGGTCGGCGTCGGACCCGGTTCGATCTGTACCACCCGTGTGGTCGCCGGCATCGGCGTCCCGCAGGTCACCGCGATCTACGAGGCGGCCCTGGCCGCCCGCGCGGCCGGCGTCCCGGTCATCGGCGACGGCGGCCTGCAGTACTCCGGCGACATCGGCAAGGCCCTGGTGGCCGGCGCTGACACGGTGATGCTCGGCTCGCTGCTCGCCGGCTGCGAGGAGTCCCCGGGTGAGCTGATGTTCATCAACGGCAAGCAGTTCAAGTCGTACCGCGGCATGGGCTCGCTGGGCGCGATGCAGTCCCGCGGGCAGGGCCGCTCGTACTCGAAGGACCGCTACTTCCAGGCCGAGGTGTCCTCCGACGACAAGCTCGTCCCCGAGGGCATCGAGGGCCAGGTGCCCTATCGCGGCCCGCTGGCCAACGTGCTGCACCAGCTCGTCGGCGGTCTCCGCCAGACGATGGGTTACGTGGGCGCGGCCTCGGTCGACGAGATGGAGAGCAAGGGCCGCTTCGTCCGGATCACCTCGGCGGGTCTCAAGGAGAGCCACCCGCACGACATCCAGATGACGGTCGAAGCACCGAACTACAGCAGGAAGTAAGACACCGACGCGGGTGAGGGGCGGACCGGGGTTCCCCGGGCCGCCCCTCACTCGTGTGTCGGGGATACTGGTCAGCGCAGACGTAGAGGAAAGGCACACCATCGTGACTGAGATCGAGATCGGGCGCGGCAAGCGCGGTCGCCGGGCATACGCGTTCGACGACATCGCTGTCGTGCCGAGCCGGCGCACCCGCGACCCGAAGGAGGTCTCGATCGCCTGGCAGATCGACGCCTACCGCTTCGAGCTGCCCTTCCTGGCCGCCCCCATGGACTCGGTGGTCTCCCCGCAGACCGCCATCCGCATCGGTGAGCTGGGCGGCCTCGGCGTCCTCAACCTCGAAGGGCTGTGGACCCGGCACGCCGACCCGCAGGCGCTCCTCGACGAGATCGCCGAGATGCCCGTCGAGACCGCCACCCCGCGGCTCCAGGAGATCTACTCCGCCCCCATCCAGGAGGAGCTGATCGGGCAGCGCATCAAGGAGGTGCGCGACTCCGGTGTCGTCACCGCCGCCGCGCTCTCGCCGCAGCGCACCGCGCAGTTCTCCAAGGCCGTGGTCGACGCGGGCGTGGACATCTTCGTCATCCGCGGCACGACGGTCTCCGCCGAGCACGTCTCCGGTGCCGCCGAGCCGCTCAACCTGAAGCAGTTCATCTACGAGCTGGACGTCCCGGTCATCGTCGGCGGCTGCGCCACGTACACCGCCGCCCTGCACCTGATGCGCACCGGGGCGGCGGGTGTCCTCGTCGGCTTCGGCGGCGGCGCGGCGCACACCACGCGCAACGTCTTCGGCATCCAGGTCCCGATGGCGACCGCGGTCGCCGATGTGGCCGGGGCCCGCCGTGACTACATGGACGAGTCCGGCGGCCGGTACGTCCACGTCATCGCGGACGGTGGCGTCGGCTGGTCCGGCGACCTGCCCAAGGCCATCGCCTGCGGCGCGGACGCCGTGATGATGGGCTCCCCGCTGGCCCGCGCGACGGACGCGCCCGGCCGCGGCCGGCACTGGGGCATGGAGGCCGTCCACGAGGACGTGCCGCGCGGCAAGCTGGTCGACCTCGGCTCCGTCGGCACGACGGAGGAGGTCCTCACCGGCCCCTCGCACAACCCCGACGGCTCGATGAACATCTTCGGCGCGCTGCGCCGGGCGATGGCCACCACGGGGTACAGCGACCTCAAGGAGTTCCAGCGCGTCGAGGTGACGGTGGCGGACTCGCAGCACCGCCGCTGATTCCCACACGGTACGCACGACGGCCCGGACCAGGGAATGGTCCGGGCCGTCGCGCGTGCGCGCGGGCCCGTCGTCCGGATCCGGACGACGGGCCCGGGGCGTCAGCCTGCGCGCTTGGCGCCACCGAAGGCGGCCACCGGGCCCAGGAGGAGGAAGAGGTACGTCATGAAGTCGGCCTCCTCCTTCCAGATGTCGAGGACGTCGCTGAAGTGGTCGAAGAACACCTCGGAGAAGCCGACGCCCAGACCGTCCGCGAGGATCATCGACATGCCGATGAGCTGGCCGAGGAAGACGGCGGCCAGGGAGAAGACGGCACTGGCGCCGAGGACGGCGGGGTTGGCGCCGCCGATCTTGCTCGCGGCGAAGCCGACCAGGAAGCCGACACCGATGGCCGCGTAGCCGATCTCACGCTCGATGGACCCGGCCAGGACGCCGTAGAGGACCGCGGCCACGATCGCGGCGCCCAGAGCCGCCAGCACACCGAGTCCGACCTTGTTGCCGGCCGTCGGCGGGGCGGGCGGGAACGGGCCACCGGCGAACTGGCCCGGCTGCTGGCCCTGCTGGCCCGCGAACGGGTTGCCGGGCTGGACAGGCTGCTGGCCCGCGTACGGGTTGCCGTCGGCCGGCTGTCCGCCGTAGGGCTGCTGTGGCGGGTTCGGCGGCTGCACGGGCTGGCTCATGATGGATCTTCCCCCTGGGACGGAAACGCGCACGACTGTGCGAGAAGTGACGCCGCAGGCTAGCAGCCCATGCCGACATGGCCCACCGTGATCCTTGGGGGCATTGGCCTCGGAGGCCTTCCTACAGGCGGTGCGCGGCTCCCGCCGGGGTGGCTCCCCGGGTGTCCAGGAGGAGTTGGGCCTTCACGGCGAGGCCCTGGAGGTCGTACGTGCGGTGGTGCTGGAGCAGCACCGTCAGATCGGCCCCGGCGGCGGCCTCGTAGAGCGAGTCGGCGCGAGGGACGGGCAGGTCGCGCACCCGCCAGTCCAGGACGTGCGGGTCGTGGTAGCCGATCTGGGCACCCATGTCCATCAGCCGGGTCGCGATCTCCCGGGCGGGCGAGGCCTCCTGGTCGGCGAGGTCCGGCTTGTAGGTGACACCGAGCAGCAGGACCCGGGCTCCCCGGACGGACTTCCCGTGTTCGTTCAGCAGGGTCGCGCAGCGCTGGATGACATAGCTCGGCATCCGGTCGTTGATCTCCTTGGCCAGCGAGACCATGCGCAACGGGTGTCCGGGCGTACGGCTGTTGTACGGGAAGTAGCCGGGGTCCACGGGGACGCCGTGGCCGCCGACACCCGGGCCGGGGCGGAACGGCTCGAAGCCGAACGGCTTGGTCTCGGAGCACCTGATGACGTCCCAGAGGTCGACACCCAGGTCGTGGCAGAGCACCGCCATCTCGTTGACCAGCGCGATGTTCACGTGCCGGAAGTTGGTTTCGAGGACCTTCGTCATCTCCGCCTCGCGCGGCCCGCGGGCGCGGACGACCTTGTCGGTGAGGCGCCCGTAGAAGGCGGCGGCCGACTCGGTGCAGGCGGGGGTGAGGCCGCCGATGACCTTCGGGGTGTTGCCGTACACGTGGGTGCGGTTGCCGGGGTCGAGACGGCCGGGGGAGTGGGCGAGGTGGAAGTCCCGTCCGGCGCGCAGCCCGGAGCCCTCCTCCAGCAGGGGGCGTACGACGTTCTCGGTGGTGCCGGGCGGCACGGCCGACTCCACCAGGACGGTGGTGTGCGGCCGCAGCCGGGCGGCGAGCGCCCGGGCCGCGTCGGTGACGGCGCGGAGGTCGAGGGCGCGGTCCGGACCGAGGGGAGTGGGGGCGCAGATCGCGGCGGTGCGCACCCGGCCCAGTTCGGCCGGGTCGGCGGTGGGCCGGAACCCTCCCGAGACCATCCGCCGGATGTCGGACGCGCTGAGGGATCCCTCGACCGGAGTACGGCCCGCGGAGAGTTCGGCGAAGGGGCGTGGGTCGGTGTCGTAGCCGACGGTGTGGATTCCCACGCCTACGGCTGCTTGGGCGAGGGGCAGGCCGAGGTGACCGAGTCCGATGACGGCGAGGTCTGCGGGCATGTGGGCCGTCCTTCCCTAAGGCCAAGAGACAGAAAGTGCAACTGCTGTGGACAGCGCTATGTCAGACTAGGCGTAAATATGACCTATATGTCGCATTCTGTGACTCTTGTGAGGCGGGTGTTGTCCACAGGCGGTGGCTGAAGTCGCGGACCGCGGACAGAATCGAGGGGTGGGCACGGGCGCCCGGCCCCTCCGGCCGGTCTCCGCTCACGTGCCGTACGACCCCCGATGCACCGGGATTACCGGGAGGCAGCAGTGAGGACAGCGACACTGGGACCCGCGGAGCGCGCCGAGGCGCTGACCGCGATGGCCGAGCGCGAACTGGACGTGCTGGTCGTGGGAGCGGGCGTGGTCGGCGCCGGGACCGTGCTGGACGCGGCCACCAGAGGCCTTGCGACCGGACTGGTCGAGGCGCGCGACTGGGCGTCCGGCACGTCGAGCAGGTCGAGCAAGCTGATCCACGGCGGGCTGCGCTATCTGGAGATGCTGGACTTCGCACTCGTACGGGAGGCGCTGAAGGAGCGCGGGCTGCTGCTGGAGCGGCTGGCACCGCATCTGGTGAAGCCCGTCCCCTTCCTCTACCCGTTGCAGCACAAGGGCTGGGAGCGGCTCTACGCGGGCTCGGGCGTCGCGCTGTACGACGCGATGTCGGTGTCCTCCGGCCACGGCCGAGGGCTGCCCGTGCACCGGCATCTGTCCCGGCGCCACGCCCTGCGGGTCGCCCCCGCGCTCAGGAAGGACGCCCTGGTCGGCGCCCTGCAGTACTACGACGCCCAGATGGACGACGCGCGCTATGTGGCGACCCTGGTGCGCACGGCCGCGAGCTACGGCGCGCATGTGGCGAACAGGGCGAGGGTGACCGGCTTCCTGCGGGAGGGCGAGCGCGTCGTCGGCGCGCGGGTGCAGGACGTCGAGGGCGGCGAGGAGTACGAGATCCGGGCCAAGCAGGTGGTCAACGCCACCGGGGTGTGGACGGACGACACCCAGGCGCTGATCGGCGAGCGCGGCCAGTTCCACGTCCGGGCGTCCAAGGGCATCCATCTCGTGGTGCCCAAGGACCGCATCCACTCCTCGACCGGGCTCATCCTGCGGACCGAGAAGTCGGTGCTCTTCGTGATCCCGTGGGGACGGCACTGGATCATCGGTACGACCGACACCGACTGGGACCTGGACAAGGCCCATCCGGCCGCCTCCAGCGCCGACATCGACTATCTGCTCGAACATGTGAACTCGGTGCTGAACACCCCGCTGGGCAGGGACGACGTCGAGGGTGTCTACGCCGGACTCCGCCCCCTGCTGGCCGGTGAGTCGGACGCCACGAGCAAGCTCTCGCGCGAACACACGGTGGCGCACCCGGCACCTGGGCTCGTCGTCGTGGCGGGCGGGAAGTACACCACGTACCGGGTGATGGCGAAGGACGCCGTCGACGAGGCGGTCCACGCGCTGGACCAGCGGGTGGCGGAATGCGTCACGGAGGACATCCCGCTGCTGGGCGCCGAGGGATACCGCGCCCTGTGGAACGCCCGGGCCAGGATGGCCGCCCGCACGGGGCTGCACGTCGTCCGGGTCGAGCACCTGCTCAACCGGTACGGCTCGATGACCGAGGAGCTCCTTGAGCTCGTGCGGGGCGACTCCTCGCTGGGTGAGCCGCTGGCGGGCGCCGAGGACTATCTGCGGGCCGAGGTCGTCTACGCCGCTTCGCACGAGGGCGCCCGGCACCTCGACGACGTCCTGACGCGGCGCACCCGGATCTCCATCGAGACCTTCGACCGGGGCACCCGCTGTGCCCGGGAGTGCGCGGACCTGATGGCGCCGGTGCTCGGCTGGGACACGGACCAGGTCGAGCGGGAGGTGGAGCACTACCGCAAGCGCGTGGAGGCGGAGCGGGAGTCCCAGCGTCAGCCCGACGACCTGACGGCGGACGCGGCACGGCTGGGAGCGCCGGACATCGTGCCTCGCTGAGCACCTTTCAGGAAGCCCCGCCGGGGGCCCTGTCCGGGCGCCCCGGCGCGGACCGGCCGGTTCCGTGGCGGGCCGGTCCGCGCCGGGATTCCGCGGCGGTTCCGTGGCGGGATTCCGCGGCCCGCGGATCCGTATTCCTCCTCGCTCCCGGGGTGTTGCGGGGTGCCGGAGGAGCGGCCGCCGGCGCGCGGCCCTCGACGGCGGACCGGGGGAGGTAGGACGATGCGGTCGTGAGGTGTGGTTCGCTTGGCGGGCTCGCGGTTCCCAGGGCGAGCGGAATCAGCACCAGCGGGGCGGTGGACAGCGCCCTGAATGTCTGCATGGCAGGGGATTTCGTCCTCCGGTCGCACCGGGGCCGCCCCGGACCCGGGGCCACGACCGGTCCCGGGGTGAGGGACAATGAACGCTCTGCCAGGGCGGGTTGATCGCAGAGGGGACGCATGTCGGAGGCGGAGCAGGCGCGGGAGCCCCAAGGGGACAAGGACGGACGTCTCCTCGCGGGGCGGTACCGGCTCGGGGAGGTGCTCGGCCGGGGCGGCATGGGCACGGTCTGGCGTGCTGCCGACGAGACGCTGGGGCGTACGGTCGCGGTCAAGGAACTGCGGTTCCCGTCGTCGATCGACGAGGACGAGAAGCGGCGTCTCATCACGCGAACCCTGCGTGAGGCGAAGGCGATCGCGAGGATCCGCAACACCAGCGCGGTGACGGTCTACGACGTGGTCGACGAGGACGACCGGCCGTGGATCGTCATGGAACTCATCGAGGGCAAGTCCCTGGCCGAGGTGATCCGCGAGGACGGGACGCTGACACCGAGGCGCGCGGCGGAGGTCGGCCTCGCGATCCTCGACGTGCTGCGCTCGGCGCATCGCGAGGGCATCCTGCACCGCGACGTGAAGCCGTCCAACGTGCTGATCTCGGAGGACGGGCGGGTCGTCCTGACCGACTTCGGGATCGCGCAGGTCGAGGGCGACCCCTCGGTCACCTCGACGGGCATGCTCGTCGGAGCCCCTTCCTACATCTCGCCCGAGCGGGCCCGCGGCCACAAGCCGGGGCCGCCCGCCGACCTGTGGTCGCTGGGCGGGCTGCTGTACGCGAGCGTCGAGGGCCGCCCGCCGTACGACAAGGGCTCGGCGATCGCCACGCTGACCGCGGTGATGACGGAACCTGTCGAGCCGCCGGCGAACGCGGGCATGCTGGAGGAGGTCATCTACGGCCTGCTCGCCCGGGACCCCGACGAGCGGCTGGACGACGCCGGGGCGCGTGTGCTGCTCAACGCGGTGATCAACGCTCCGGAACAGCCCGTCGTGCCGCCGGCCGACTCCACCCAGGTCATGGCGCTGCCCACGATCGGTGACGCCAAGGGCACCAAGGGCGGGGGGAGTGACTCCAAGGGCGGTGGCAAGAAGGCCGCCGCCGCTGCTGCCGCTGCCGCCGCCGTGTCCACCCCGGCCGCCGGGGGCGGCGGGGCCGCCGCGGGCTCCGCGAGACCGGACAGCGGCGGACCGGTCCCCGCGGGCCGGGACGCCGGCTCCTCCTCCGCGACCACTCCGGTCGGTGTCTCCGGGATCGCCGAGGCCACGCGGGACCGGCTGCGCGGGGCCCTGCGGTCCGTGCGCAACGCGAAGTCCCCGGCCGCGGGCGCCGCCGTTCCCCCGGCGCCCTCGCACGCTCCGGGCGCGGCCGCCACGGCGTCGGCCTCCGGGCCCGCGGGATCCGCGCGTCCGGCCGTGCCCCGCGCGTCGATCACCGATGTCGTGCCGCGCCGCACGCTGGCGGTCATCGCCGGCGTCGTCGTGCTCGCCGTCCTCGGCACGGTCCTGGCGCTCACCCTCGACGGTGACGACACGGGCAACGAAGGCGGCGGCTCCAAGGGCGGCACCGCCGCGTCCGCGGGTGCGGCGGGCGGCGGCGACACCGAGGCCGCCTCCGGCGGAGGCTCGGGCAAGGGCGACGACAGCGAGCAGGACAGCGGCAAGGACGGCCAGGGGCAGGACAAGGGCGAGGCGACCGGCGACACCTCTCCCTCGCCGGAGACCGGCGAGCAGACCCCGGACCCGGACGCGCTGCCCGCCGGGTTCAAGAAGGTCACCAACCAGCAGTTCCACTTCTCCATGGCGATGCCGGAGAACTTCAAGTTCGACAAGATCGCGGGACAGAACTCCGGCGCCATCTACAACACCGACGGCGGCTTCCCCCGCGTCCAGATCGACTACAACTCCTCCCCGAAGGACGATGCGGCGGCCGCCTGGGCCGGGGCGGTCGCGGCGACCAAGAGCCTCAGCAACGGCTACAAGCACATCGGGATAAGGAAGGTCGAGTACAACGGCTACCCGACCGTCGCCGACTGGGAGTTCACACGCGACCAGCAGGGCATCCGGGTCCGGGTCCTCAACCGGGGCTTCAAGGCCGACGCCACCCACGGTTACTCGATCATGATCAGCTGCAAGGCGGACACCTGGGACGACGACGAGTGCCGGACCCTGCGGGAGACGGCGTTCGCCACGTTCGAGCCGACCGACTGACCGCCCGGGCGGGCGCCCGGGCGGCCGGGTTGGCGTGACACGCCGCGCGCCCTCGACTTGCCACGTATTGTGAGAGGCCGAAGACCGT
Organism: Streptomyces sp. QL37; assembly: GCF_002941025.1. Lineage (NCBI taxonomy): Bacteria > Bacillati > Actinomycetota > Actinomycetes > Kitasatosporales > Streptomycetaceae > Streptomyces > Streptomyces sp. QL37. The sequence continues at coordinate 5,064,649 of NZ_PTJS01000001.1, forward strand.
ACGCAGCCGGAACGAAGGATCAATTGCACAGCAAGTGACCGCAATTGACGGATTCATGCGGTCTCGGTGACCGGGGGACAGCGCGCTCTGGGGAGGCGTCGTGGACGACTACGCGGGTCGGGTGCTTGCCGACCGCTACCGCCTTCCGCTGCCTCCGTCCGACGCCTTCGAGCTGGTCGAGACGCGGGCCTTCGACACGTACAGCGGACAGGAAGTCCTGGTGCGGCAGGTGCCGTTGCCGGAGGTCGTGGACGCGGAGGTGCTCGATGCCGACGGCCTGCCCTCGGCGCGGCGCGCCACCGGGCGTACGGTGCGGCGGTCCACCGACCCCGCGGTCCGGCGGGCGATCGAGGCCGCCCAGGCGGCGGCCCAGGTGCCCGATCATCCGCGTCTGGACCAGGTCTTCGACGTGTTCGCCGAAGCCGGATCGCTCTGGATAGTGAGCGAGCTGGTGGCCGCCCGGCCGCTCGCCGCGCTCCTCGCGGAGCGGCCTCTCAACCCCTACCGGGCCGCCGAGATCGGCTCCGACGTGCTCACGGCGCTGCGGGTGCTGCACGCGCACGGCTGGACGCACCGCAACATCACGGTCCGCACGGTGCTGGTCTGCGACGACGGCCGCGTCGTGCTGACGGGGCTCGCGGCGGGCGCGGCCGAGGAGGCGCTCTGCGGATACGTTCCGGCGCCTCGTACGGACCCGGACGAGGAGAACGCCTACGGGCCTCCGGCGGTCGAATCGGGCCCCACCGGCCCGTACGAACCCCCGGCCGCCGAGGAGGACCCGTACGAGGCCCAGGCTGTCGACGCCGGCCCCTACGACACCCAGGCTGTCGACGCCGGCCCCCATGACCCCCAGGCTGTCGAGTCCGGCCCGTACGGGTACGACGCCCAGGCTGTCGAGTCCGGCCCGTACGAGCCGCCGGCCGTCGAGTCCGGCCCGTACGAGTACGACGCCCAGGCCGTCGAGTCCGGCCCGTACGAGTACGACGCCCAGGCCGTCGAGTCCGGCCCGTACGAGCCGCCGTCGTCCTTCGAGCCGGGCGCCGCCCTGCCCGGGCCCGGCGCGCCCTCCGCTCCGGAGGCCCTGCCCGCCCCCCGGCCGTCCACCGACGGCGTGCCGTCCCCCGCGCCCCGTGGAGAGATCGAGGTGGCGCCGCCCGCCGGCCTGCCCGCGGCGGAGCCCGGGGCGGGGAGCGCCGCGCAGTTGCGCGCCGCCCGCGCAGGAGCCATCGCCGCCTACCGCGCCGGGGCCCGTGCGGCGGCCCGGGCGGGCGAGGACCGGAAGCGCGCGGAGCACGACCGCGACGACGGCCCCGCGGAGGTCGCCGACGCGGACGGTAGGGAGCAGCGCGTCGTGCCTCCCGCCGCTGGACTGCCGCAATTGCCCGCCCCTTGGAGCCGGGCGGCGGACGACCCGTACGCATACGCCTACGACGAGGACGAGGACGAGGGCGACGAGGACGACGACGAGGGCCCCGGGCCCACGCCCCCCGGTCGGCGTGTCCACCTCGCCGGCACGTGGGGCGACGGCCCCGGCTCCGGCCGGCCCGTGCCCGCGGGCGGCTCCGGAGGACCGGGCCGCTCCGGCGAGGACGCGCTGCGCGCCGACGCCCGGCGTCTCGGCAGCGGCCCCGCGGAACGCCAGGACCGGCTGCTGCCGCAGCCGGTAGCGGCCCGTACGCCCGCCGGAGGCTGGGACGAGGTCGTCGCCGGAAGCGGCACCACCCCCGCCTACCGGGGCCCGGCCACCCCCCTCGCCGCCGAACGTGCCCGGCAGGCCCGTATCGCCGTGGTCGGCGCGGTCACCGAGCGGTGGGCGCCCGAGCAGGCTGGGCCGGTCCACGACAACTGGCAGCTCGCCCCGCCCATCGGCCCCTCCACCGACCTGTGGGCGCTCGGCGCGCTGCTCTACCGTGCCGTGCAGGGCCACGCCCCGTATCCGGAGGAGAACGCCGCCGAGCTCGTCCAGATGGTCTGCGGCGAGCCGCCGGCCTTCGCCGAGGAGTGCGGCCCGCTGCGGCCCGTCGTCGAGTCGCTGCTGCGCCAGGACCCGACGGAGCGGCCCGACTTCGAGGAGCTGCGCGGCTGGCTGCGTTCACTCGTGCGCTCGGCCCCGGAGCCCGAGGCCGGGGCCGACATCGTCACGCTGCCGCCGGCCGACGCCACCCGCCTTCCGGTCGTGCGACGCCGGGGCGAGCTGGTGCGCCGCCGCCGGGGCCGCGGAGGCGCGGCGCACGGCCGGCACCGCCAGCGGAAGCCGCAGCGCCGCGAGCAGCCGCAGGCGTACGAGCAGCAGGAGGTGTACGAGAAGCCCCCGCGTGCGCCCCGTGAACCCAAGGGCCCCAAGGTGCTGCGCGAGCCGCAGCGGGGCGGCCGGGCGCCGCGACGGCTCGGACGGCTGCTGCTGGTGCTGATCCTGCTGCTGATGGCGGCAGCCATCGCCTACGCGGTGCTGTTCATGCCCGAGTCGGATTCGGGGACGGGAACGGGGGCGTCGCCCTCGGGCTCCGCCGCACCGGGCCCCGGCAGCAGCCCGTCCGGCGGCGCCGCGCCGTCCGGAGGGCCGTCGGAATCGGCTTCGTCGGGCTCATCGGGTTCGGAGAAGCCGCAGACCAGTCGCTCCGCCGTGGCTCTCGCGGAGGGGTACGAGCTGCGCAAGGACGCCGAGGGCTTCGAGATCGGGGTGCCGAAGGGCTGGCAGCGCGGTGCGACCGGCACCGACCGTCAGATCCGTTACGGCAGCGACGGGTTCACGGTGCTCGTCGTGCCCGGCCGGGACACCGTGAAGGCCAACGGGAGCGACCCGCTGGACTACCAGCGGACGGCGGAGCCCGAGCTGAAGCCTTTCCGGGAGTCCAGCTGGGCGACGTCCACCGGCCTGCGCCGTGTCGACATCGGCCGGCAGGCCATGGCTGAGGGGCAGTTCACCTGGCAGGAGGGTGACGGCCGTCAGGTGTACGTCCGTAACCTCGTCATGATCGTGGACGGCAGGTATCACATCGTCCAGGTCATCGGCCCGGAGAACGAGCGGGACAAGGTCTCGGAGATCTACGAGCAGGCCATCTCCACCTACCGTGCGGCCTCCTGACGGAGCGACAGCCACGCGCGACAAGCATCACAGTGCGGTCTCGTGAGCGATGCGAGGTTTCCCGGTACCACCTCCCGTCCGTACCCTGTCGTCCCAAGGAACGGGGCGAACAGACGTGGAACACGCGCAGGGCACGAACGCGGGGCTCGTACTGGCCGGAAGGTACCGACTGGGCGAGGTCCTGGGCCGGGGCGGCATGGGCAAGGTGTGGCGCGCCCAGGACGAGGTTCTCCACCGCACGGTCGCCGTCAAGGAGTTGACCGCCGGGCTGTACGTCGCCGAGGCGGACCGGGCCGTGCTGCACGCCCGCACGCAGAAGGAGGCGCGCGCGGCGGCCCGGATCACGCACCCCGGCGTCGTCACCGTGCACGACGTCATCGAGTACGACGACCGCCCCTGGATCGTCATGCAGTACGTCGACGGGCCCTCGCTGGCCGACGCGGCGAAGGAATCGGGCGAGGTCGAGCCGCGCGAGGCGGCCAGGATCGGGCTCCATGTGCTGAGCGCCCTGCGGGCGGCCCACGGCGCGGGTGTCCTGCACCGCGACGTGAAGCCGGCCAACGTCCTGCTCGCCAGGGACGGCCAGGTCCTGCTGACGGACTTCGGGATAGCCGCGATCGAGGGTGACTCCACCATCACCAGGACCGGTGAACTGGTGGGCTCCATCGACTATCTCGCACCCGAGCGGGTGCGCGGCGGAGACCCGGGCCCCGCGTCCGACCTCTGGTCGCTGGGTGCCACGCTCTACACGGCCGTCGAGGGGAGCTCGCCCTTCCGCCGTACGTCCCCCATCTCCACCATGCAGGCCGTCGTCACGGAGGAACCGCCCCCGCCGCTGCGTGGTGGCGCGCTGGCGCCCGTGATCACCGCACTGCTTCGCAAGGACCCCGCCGACCGTCCCACGGCCGCGGAGACCGAGCGCATGCTGCTGGACGCGATGGAGGGGCGGAAGCCCCGAGCCGCGCAGGCCCATGTGCCCACGCAGCGGGTCTCCGAGGACGACCTGCGCGACTTCCTCGTCCCGGACGGTTCCACCGCCCGGGACGAGGAAGTCGCGCAGGTCGTCCTCGGAGACCCGCTGCGTGGGCACATGGGCCTGCGCGGCTCGGGGCTTCCGCCCCTCCATCGCGTCCAGCAGCATGCGCTCGGTCTCCGCGGCCGTGGGACGGTCGGCGGGGCGGCGGGTCTGGTCGCGATGAAGGCCGGCGGCGGCGGAACGAGCGGAAAGACGTCGGACCTGACCACCGCCGGCCCGGCTCCCACCCCCTCCGGCTCCGCCGTCGACGACGCGTCCGGTGACGGGGGCGCGTCCGGCGAGGAGGACGGGTCCGCCCGGCCGGAGATACCCGACGGCTGGAAGAAGGTCACCGACCCCGAGGGCTTCGGTCTCGTCGTGCCCGAAGGCTGGGAGCGGCAGCTGAACGAGGGGCAGATCGACTACACCCCGGACAACGGCGCGCACCGCATCCGGATCAGCCTCGATCCGCAGCCCGACTTCAGCAACTCGTACGCGCACATGCAGAGCATCGAGAAGGACCTGGCCAGGCGTCTGCCGGCGTACGAACGGCTGTCGCTGGAGGAGAACGTCTTCCGCGACCGCCCGGGCTCCCTGTGGGAGTTCACCTGGGTCGAGTCCAAGGACTTCCCCGGCCCGCGCCACGGCATCGACCAGATGTACTTCGCCGAGGAGGGCGGGCCGGAGTACGCGTTCTACATGACGGGCCCCGAGGAGGACTGGGCCAAGACCCGGAAGCTCTTCGACACGATGCTGCGCGGCTGGGAACCGCCGGAGCGGACGGGCTGAGGGAGCTCGCCCCCGTACGGACCACGCCGAGGCGGCCGGGCGGCTGAGGATTCACGATTCCTGACTCCCGATCCCGCGACGGACAGCGGATCGCCCCTGATCAGCGGTTATGCCGCCAGTGATCACTGGCTGCATGACCCGACGGGGTACGGGTCTCTGGCGGGGTCTGTGAAAACCTGTTACCCACGGGTACCCAAAGTGGGCGGGTGGACATACTCTCGCCCTCATGACGGACTCGCAGGCCTCCACGACCACCGCCGCTCCCGGCACCCGCGTCGGCACCAATCCGGTGGCCGCCGCCCCGGCCGGCGTGCGCACCGCCGCCGACGTGGTCACCCCCGAGGTGATCGCCCAGCTGACCCGTGACGTCATCGGTTCCGGCCGTACGGCCAACCACAGCCCCTTCACCGGGGAGAAGCTGGCCGACCTGCCCGAGTCCACCCCCGAGGACGTCGCGACCGCCTTCGACCGCGCCCGGGCCGCCCAGCCCGCCTGGGCCGCGACGCCGGTCCGGGACAGGGCGGCCGTCCTGCTCCGCTTCCACGACCTGGTCCTGCAGCGCCAGTCCGAGGTCCTCGACCTCATCCAGCTGGAGACGGGCAAGGCCCGGCTGCACGCCCACGAGGAGGTCCAGGCCGTCGCCGTCGCGGCCCGGCACTACGGCCGCAAGGCCGCCTCGTACCTCAGGCCGAAGCGGCACACCGGGGTCGTCCCGACCCTCACCAAGGTCACCGAACTGCGCCAGCCGCGCGGGGTCATCGGCCAGATCGCCCCCTGGAACTACCCGCTCGAACTCTCCGTCGGCGACGCGCTCCCCGCCTTCGTGTCCGGCAACGCCGTCGTGATGAAGCCGGACACGGAGACCGCGCTGACCGCGCTGTGGGCACGTGACCTCCTGGTCGAGGCCGGGCTGCCCGCCGAGGTGTTCCAGGTCGTCCTGGGCGAGGGGCCCGTCGTCGGCCCCGAGGTCGTCAGCCGCGCCGACTACGTCTCCTTCACCGGCTCCACCCGCACCGGCCGCGAGGTCGCCCAGGGCGCCGCCGCCCGGCTCGTCGGAGTCTCCCTCGAACTCGGCGGCAAGAACGCCATGCTCGTCCTGGCGGACGCCGACGTGGAGAAGGCCGCCGCGGGTGCCGTCCGCGCCTGCTTCTCCTCCGCGGGGCAGCTCTGCATCTCCATCGAGCGGCTCTACGTCCACGAGTCGGTCGCCGACGACTTCGTGGAGCGCTTCGCCGCCCGCACGAAGGCCATGCGGCTCGGCAACTCCCTCGCGTACGGCGCCGACATGGGCTCCCTCGTCGGCGAGCGGCAGCTGGAGACCGTCAGCCGTCATGTGGCCGAAGCCGTGGAGAAGGGCGCCACGCTCGTCGCGGGCGGCGTCGCCCGCCCCGACATCGGCCCGCTGTTCTACGAGCCGACGATCCTCGACGGCGTCGAGGCGCCCATGGCCGTCTGCGGCGAGGAGACCTTCGGCCCGGTCGTCTCGATCTACCGTTTCAGCGACGACGACGAAGCCGTGGCCCTCGCCAACGCCACCCCTTACGGCCTCAACTCCAGTGTCTGGACGAAGAACGCCGGGCGCGGCCACCGCGTCGCCGCGCGGCTGCGGACCGGCACGGTCAACATCAACGAGGGGTACGCGCCCGCGTACGGCAGCGTCCAGTCGCCCATGGGCGGCATGAAGGACTCCGGCCTCGGCCGGCGGCACGGCTCCGAGGGCATCCTGAAGTACACCGAGGCCCAGACGGTCGCCCAGCAGCGGCTGATCCCCCTCGCCCCGGCCTTCGGGATGGACGACGAGAAGTACGCCGCCTTCATGAGCCGCAGCCTCAAGGCGATGAAGGCCTTCCGGCTGCGCTGACCCCTCAGCCACCCCTTTCCGCCCTTTTCGTACCGAGGAGAGCCATGTCCCAGGACAGCCCTGCCCAGAATCAGGCCGCACCGGCCGTCGCGGCGGCGGACGACGACGCGTACGACTACGACGTCCTCGTCGTCGGCTCTGGCTTCGGCGGCGCGGTCTCGGCCCTGCGGCTGAGCGAGAAGGGGTACCGGGTCGGTGTCCTGGAGGCCGGCCGCCGCTTCACGCGCGCGACGCTGCCCAAGAACTCCTGGGACATCAAGAACTACCTGTGGGCACCCGCGCTCGGGCTGTTCGGCATCCAGCGGGTGCACCTGCTGGGCAAGGTGATGGTGCTGGCCGGGGCGGGCGTCGGCGGCGGCTCCCTCAACTACGCCAACACCCTGTACGTGCCGCCCGCACCGTTCTTCGAGGACCGCCAGTGGGCGGACATCACCGACTGGAAGGACGAGCTGGCGCCGTACTACGACCAGGCCAAGCGGATGCTCGGGGTGCGGCTCAACCCGACCGTGACCCCGGCGGACGTCCACCTCAAGTCCGTGGCCGAGTCCATGGGCGTCGGCGACACCTTCCACCTCGCCCCGGTCGGCGTCTTCTTCGGGGACGGCCAGGACGCCGACGGCACGGCGCGCACGAAGCCCGGCGGGGAGACGGCCGACCCCTACTTCGGGGGCGCGGGCCCCGACCGCAAGGCCTGCTCGCAGTGCGGCGAGTGCATGACGGGCTGCCGGCACGGCGCGAAGAACACACTCAACGAGAACTACCTCTACCTGGCGGAGAAGGCCGGTGCCGTCATCCACCCGATGACGTCCGTCGTCGCGGTCACCGAGAGCCCGGACGGCGGCTACCGCGTCTCGACGGTGCCCACGCACCGGCGCCGCAAGGCGGCGCCGTCCGTGCTGCGGGCCCGGAAGGTGGTCGTCGCGGCGGGCACGTACGGCACCCAGACCCTGCTGCACACCATGAAGGACGAAGGGCTGCTGCCCCGGCTGTCGTCCCGGCTCGGCGAGCTGACCCGCACCAACTCCGAAGGGCTGGTGGGGGCGCAGACCAGCGACCGCCGCTACCGCAAGAAGCACGGCACCGCCAAGGCCGACTTCACCCGGGGCGTCGCCATCACCTCGTCGATCCACCCGGACGAGAACACCCACATCGAGCCGGTGCGTTACGGCAAGGGCTCCAACGCCATGGGCGCGCTGACCATCCTCCAGGTGCCCTACAGCACCCACCGGGTGCTCAGCTGGTTCGGCAACGTGGCCAAGCACCCGTGGCTCCTGATGCGCTCGCTGTCCAACCGGCGCTGGTCGGAGCGGACCATCATCGGTCTCGTCATGCAGTCGCTGGACAACTCGCTGACCGCGTACCGCAAGCCGGGCGGCGTCGGAAAGGGCCTGCTCACCGCCCGTCAGGGCCACGGCTCGCCCAACCCGACCCAGATAGCCGAGGCCACCCAGGGCGCGACGCTGCTCGCCCAGGAGATCAACGGCTTCGCGGGATCGAACATCGGGGAGCTGATGGGCACCCCGCTCACCGCGCACTTCCTCGGCGGCTGCCCGATCGGGGCGAGCCCGGACGAGGGCGTCATCGACCCGTACCACCGGCTGTACGGACACCCCGGCATATCCGTGGTCGACGGCTCCGCGGTCTCCGCCAACCTGGGCGTCAACCCCTCGCTCACCATCACGGCACAGGCGGAGCGCGCGATGTCCTTCTGGCCCAACAAGGGCGAGACCGACCCGCGTCCCGCGCAGGACACGGCGTACGAACGGCTCGCGCCCGTCGAGCCGAAGGCGCCCGCCGTGCCGAAGGAGGCGTTCGGCGCGCTGAAGCTGCCGTTCCTGGGGATTCCGGCGGTGCCGCCGAAGAAGGCCGCGTCGGACGCCTGACTCCGGGAACGCCAAGGGGCTGCACCCCCCTCCGAGTGCAGCCCCTTCGCGGTCCTACGGGTGACGCGCCTTACGCGGCGGCGTCACCGTTCCTGCGGCGCCGCACGACGAACATCGCACCGGCACCCAGCACCACGGCCGCGCCGCCCGCGAGGGCGATCACCGACGTACCGGAGGACGAACCGGTCTCGGCGAGGCTGCCGGTGACCTCGGCGGTCCCGGCCGCCGGCTTCGTGGTGGGGACGGGGACCTTGCCGCCCTCCTGGGGCTTCGCGCCGTCGTCCTCACCGGCCTTGACGATCTGGAACCTGTAGGCGACGTCGGTGAAGCACGGAACGGCCTCCAGCTCGTCCCCGAAGACGAGCCCGCCGCCGAGGCTGAAGCCTGCGCCCACCGGGGCGCTCGCCTCCACCTTGAGGCGCAGGTCGATGTCGACCTCGTACCCGGGCTTGATCTCGTCGGTCTGGCCGACGTAGCCGGACGACGTGCCCAGGTCCTCCAGGTCCTCCCAGGTGCCCTCCGACTCGTTGAGGGCCTGGAGCCGGACCTGCTTGGTCGTGAAGAGCTGCTCGCCCGCCTCGTCGGCGGCGGCGCCCGCGAAGAACGCGATGTTCTTCACGGTCCTCTCCGAGTCGTTGTAGACGTTGAGGGTGAACCGGTCCCAGCCGCTTCCCCGGACGATCTTGCCGGAGAGGCCGTTGATGGAGAGTTCGAGCGGACGCGGCTCGCAGGAGTCGAGCGGCTCGTCCCCCTCCTCCTCGTCGTCCTCGGTCTCCGTAGCGGTGGGCGTCGGCGTCGCGGACGCCGTCTCCGACTCGGTGGCGGTCGGGGTCGGGGAGGCCGTCCCGGGCGCAATCTCCTCCGACGGCTCCGTGGCCGACGGCGTCACGGACGGCGAAGCGGACTCGGTGGTCTCGGCGGTCGCCGTCGGGGACGGCGACTCGCTCTCCGTCTCGGTCGGCGTGGCCGAGGGGCTCTCGGTCGTCGTGGTCTCGGTGTCCGCGAAGGCGGCCGGTGCCGAGAGCAGGACGACCGGGCCTATGACGGCGGTGGCGGCAGCGAGTGCCAGGGTGCGGCGGAGCTTCATCTGGGGCCTCAGCGGGTCCGTGGTACCGCGCGGGCTGCGGTACGGCTGAAAGGAATGAACGGGCCTGCCGTCGTGGGGCACGGAACGAGCCGGTGTGTTCGCCATGCATGACCTGTGAAGTGCGGAAACGGTTGTCCCGGGTTTCACGGAATCTTTATGTGGCGCCCGCCACACCGGTGTGCCGTACCCAATCCGTGATCTTGACCGGTGCAACTGTTCGCACCGCTGCGTGGTCGAACCCGTACGTCACAGCAGTCACACAGCTCCGCCGATCCCCAGAGGTTCGCGATGACACGCCTTTCCCCGAGAACAGCGCTGCGCCGGACGGCAGGCGGCCTCGCCGCCGCCGGGCTGCTCGCCGCCGGTTCGCTCGCCGTGGCAGCCCCCGCGCAGGCGGACGGCCCGGTCTTCACGCTCGGAGGACCCGCCGAGACCGCCCTGCACCCCTACCCGGAGACCGGAAGCCCGCAGAAGTCCTCACTCGGGCTCACCGTCCACAACCCCGACCCCGACGAGGAGAGCACGGGTTACGAGGGCGAGGTGACCTACACCCTCGACCTCAGCGGCATCGCGGGCGTCGCCGAGCTCTCCCCGGCCGAGGACACGGGATCGGACTGCGAGATCACCGGAGCCACGGCCGTCTGCCACGACTGGGGTGTCTACGCGGGCCTCAGCTCCATCGCCGACTTCGACCTCGCCGCGGCGAAGGGGAGCAAGGACGGCGCCACCGGCACCATCCAGGTGACCGGCAAGGCGGACGGGGTCACCTTCACGCCCTTCTCGACGAAGGTGACCGTCGGCGGCCCCGACCTGGTCATGAAGCGGCTCCCCTTCAAGCAGGAGCTGAAGCCCGGCGACGTACAGCCCGCGCCGATCACCTTCACCAACAAGGGCACCACGGCCGCCGACGGCGTCCTGCTGACCCTGAGGTACTCGCGCGGGATCGAGATCCCCGAGCGCTACGCCAACTGCGAGTACAACGGCGAGGCCGGGGAAGAGCCGTTCGAGGGCTTCGCCTGGGCGACCGCCCTCTGCTCGGTCGAGGGCTCCTACGAACCGGGCGCCACCTACACCCTGGCGGAGCCCCTGTCCGTCAAGGCCTCCGAGCGCGCGTTCTACGACACCTTCATCTACCGCGTCAACGAGGACAGCGCCGCCCAGCGCGCCGCGCAGCGCGCCGGCGCGGCCTTCACCAAGGGCACCGGCCCCGAACTGACCCTGAAGAAGGTCACCTCCTCCGCCCGGGGCGCGGACCTGAACCCCCGGGACAACCAGCAGGAGATCGACTTCCGTACGGACAACACCGCGAACTTCGTCGCCGTGGGCGGCAAGGCCGACGGCGCCGTGGGGGAGACCGTCACGGCGGACATCGGCTTCCGTAACGACGGCCCGGCCTGGATCGGCTACATCCGGTCAGGCGAGCCCGTCGCCACCTTCGACTTCACCGTCCCCGAGGGCGCCGAGGTCACCGGCAAGCCGGAGTCCTGCCGGGGAGTGACGGCTGAGGGCAAGTACCGCGAGGACCAGAACGCCGCGCCCCGCTACGTCTGCGACACGTCGATGACCGTGCGCGACGGGGCCGAATTCTCGCTGCCCTTCGACCTGAAGATCACCGAACTGGTCCCGAACGCCGGCGGCGCCGTCCAGATCCGCAACACCTGGCTGAGCGACCCCGAACTGCCCTTCGACCCGAAGCCGGCCGACAACACCGCGCGACTGGTGCTCAACGACGACGGCTCCGGCTCCGAGGACACCGGCGGGACGTCGGACGGCGCCACCGGCACGGGCGGCGCCACCGAGGGCTCCGCCGGCGGTGACACAGGGGGTGAGGACACCGGGACGTCAGGCAGCTCGGGCACGTCCTCCGGCTCCGGATCGAGCGGGAGCACGGGTTCGTCCGGCACCGCGTCGGAGAGCACGGGTGGCGGCCTCGCCTCCACCGGCTCGGTCGCGCTGATGGCCTCCGGCGGAGCGGTGATCGCCCTGGCCGCGGGCGGCGTGCTGTACGCGACGAACCGGCGCCGCGCCCAGCAGGTCTGAGGCCGTCGTTCCCGACGGTCCGTAGGCGGCCGGTCCCGGGCGTCCCCGGGACCGGCCGCACATGGGTGACCGGGCTGCTGTCCCCTGCCGACCGGTCACACGCGCCGGATCGTGGTCCCACGGCGTACCTGCGGTACGCCACACGTCCCGGCGGAGCCACGCGTGGATTCCTACCGATGCCGCCCCTGGCTGGCACGGACACACGGATCAACGAAGCCGTCCCGGCCCCGGTCACGCGCCGTACGGGTGAGACCCGGACCGAACGCGGGTGCGGCCGTACAGCCTTCCCGTACGTCACACCCGGCCGCGGCACAGCTCCAGCAGCGTCATGGCGAGTGCCGTGCCCGGCTTGCCCAGGGCATCGCTGTAGTGGCTGAGGACGTCCATCTCCCGGGAGAGGTTCACCCGGCGGCCCCCGGACGTGATCCTCGCCTCCTGGATGACCGCCGAGACGGCCATCCGTTCCTGGACGAGGCCGATGATCCGGTCGTCCAGTGCGTCGATGCGGGTGCGGGCGCCCCCGATCAGGGACGCGGCCTCGTCGGTGTGCGCGCCGGTCCGCTCGGCGGCCGTCTTCGTGGGTGCGGTGCTGGTCATCTGTGACTCCCGGTGGGCTGAGGGCCCGGAGCGACAGGTCCCGAACGCCAGAACGCCCCGGGCCTGTCGGCCCGGGGCGCCTGGAACGTTGCTTGTCAGTTGCTCAAGCAGCACGACCATGGCAGCCGGCGGACCGGGTGCCATAGGTAAAGACGAAGATCGTGTGCTGACGCATGGGACCAGTATGGACCCCGCCCCGTGCCGGGGTCCACGCCGGGCCCGGATGGTGAGACGGGAGCCCGGCGGGGCCATGTCCCACGGCCGGTAGAATTGGGAGGACCGACCCCCTCTCCACCGCCGGAAGGCCGCCCCGTGCCAGCAGCACCCCCCGCCGCCCCCGACACCACGACCGACGTCGTCCTGGTTGTCGACTTCGGCGCCCAGTACGCCCAGCTCATCGCCCGACGCGTCCGTGAGGCCCGGGTCTACAGCGAGATCGTCCCGTCCACGATGCCGGTGGCCGAGATGCTGGCCAAGAACCCCCGGGCGATCATCCTGTCCGGCGGACCGTCCTCGGTGTACGCGGAGGGCGCGCCCAGCATCGACCGTTCGCTGTTCGAGGCCGGGGTCCCGGTCTTCGGTATGTGCTACGGCTTCCAGATCATGGCCACCACCCTCGGCGGCACGGTCGACGACAACGGTGCCCGCGAGTACGGCCGCACCCCGCTCACGGTCTCCAAGGCAGGCTCCACCCTCTTCGAGGGCACGCCCTCCGAGCAGTCGGTCTGGATGTCGCACGGCGACGCCTGCTCCGCCGCCCCCGAGGGCTTCACCGTCACCGCGTCCACGGACGTCGTGCCGGTCGCCGCCTTCGAGAACGACGAGAAGAAGCTCTACGGCGTCCAGTACCACCCGGAGGTCATGCACTCGACCTACGGCCAGCAGGTCCTGGAGCACTTCCTCTACCGGGGCGCGGGCATCGAGCCGACCTGGACGACCACCAACGTCGTCGAGGAGCAGGTCGCCCTGATCCGCGAGCAGGTCGGCGACAAGCGCGCCATCTGCGGCCTCTCCGGCGGCGTGGACTCCGCGGTGGCAGCGGCTCTCGTGCAGAAGGCCATCGGCTCCCAGCTCACCTGCGTGTACGTCGACCACGGTCTGATGCGCAAGGGCGAGACGGAGCAGGTCGAGAAGGACTTCGTCGCCGCGACCGGCGCGAAGCTGAAGGTCGTCGACGCGGAGAAGCGCTTCCTCGACGCCCTGGCCGGTGTGTCCGACCCGGAGCAGAAGCGGAAGATCATCGGCCGCGAGTTCATCCGTGTCTTCGAGCAGGCCCAGCTGGAGATCCTCCAGGAGGACGGCCCCGAGGTCGCCTTCCTGGTCCAGGGCACGCTCTACCCGGACGTCGTCGAGTCCGGTGGCGGCACCGGCACCGCCAACATCAAGTCCCACCACAACGTGGGCGGGCTCCCCGACGACATCGAGTTCCAGCTCGTCGAGCCGCTGCGCCAGTTGTTCAAGGACGAGGTCCGGATGGTCGGCCAGGAGCTCGGCCTGCCGGACGAGATCGTCCAGCGCCAGCCGTTCCCGGGCCCCGGCCTGGGCATCCGCATCGTCGGTGACGTCACCAAGGAGCGGCTCGACCTGCTGCGCGAGGCCGACGCCATCGCCCGCGAGGAGCTCACGGCGGCCGGCCTGGACCGTGACATCTGGCAGTGCCCCGTGGTCCTGCTCGCGGACGTCCGCAGCGTCGGCGTCCAGGGCGACGGCCGCACCTACGGCCACCCGATCGTGCTGCGCCCGGTCTCCTCCGAGGACGCCATGACGGCCGACTGGTCGCGCCTGCCGTACGAGACGCTGGCGAAGATCTCCACCCGCATCACCAACGAGGTCGCCGACGTCAACCGCGTGGTGCTCGACGTGACGAGCAAGCCGCCGGGGACGATCGAGTGGGAGTGACCCCCGCTCCCTGAGGTCCATGCCGATGCCGTCGCTCATTCGTCCGGGCGGCGGCATCGTCGTACCGGATGGGTACGCTGGGTGAAGGGACGAGACTCCGTGTGGTTGCTGGAGGCGGCGCTGCTCACGCAGGGTGCCGGCCGACCCGGACGCCGACCGTGAGATGACGATCAGGCTGGACCGCGCGAACCGTCCTGAGCCCGACCTGCCGGGGTACCGGGCGGATGCGGACACCGGAGCCGACCAGACCTGGTACGCACCGGAGGACGTCGTGCGGGCTGTCGAAGTCGTGTCGCCCGACTCCCGAGGACCGCGACCGGGGCGTCAAGCCGCGCACGTACGCCGAAGCCGGGATCAGGCACTTCTGGCGGGTCGAGCAGGGGGCCGACGATCTGCCCGTCGTGCACGTGTATGAGCTCGACCCGGCCACGAACAGCTACACGCCCACCGGAATCCACCGCAAGAAGCTGAACCTCGACGTCCCGTTCCTCATCGACGTGGACCTCACCGAGATCCACCGTCGCGGTCGGCCGTAATCCACTGGCACGGGCCTCCACCCCCGTGCCAGGCTGCCCCACCATGTCCGCCGAAGAAGTCCGCGCCCTCATGTCCGCCCCCGGCAACGACCGCCTCACCTGGAACACCCCGCTGTCCGAGGAGCACGCCGCCCAGCTGATCTCGGCCTGCGCCCCCGCCCCCGGCGCCCGGATCGCCGACTTCGGCAGCGGCTGGGGTGAGCTGCTGATGCGCCTGGCCGAGGCGGCGCCCGGCTCCACCGGGGACGGCATCGAGACCGACCCGGAAGCCGTGGCCCGGGGACGCCGCCTGGCGGAGGAGCGAGGGCTCGCCGGCCGGGTGCGGTTCCACGAGGTCCCGGCCGCCGGACATCCGGCGACCGACTACGACCTCGCCGTCTCCATCGGCTCCTCGCATGCCTGGCCGGGCGGCACCCCGGAGGCCCTGAAGGCCCTGCGGGCCGCCGTACGCCCCGGTGGCCGGGTGCTGTTCGGGGACGGGTTCTGGGAGCGGGAGCCCTCGCCCGCCGCGCTGGAGGGCCTCGGAGCGGAGCCGGACGACTTCGGGTCCCTCCTGGGGCTGATCCGGCAGGCGGAGGCGGCCGGACTCAGGCCGCTCCAGGTGACCGTCGCGGACCAGCGCGAGTGGGACCTCTTCGAGTCCGCCGCCAACATCGGGCGCGGCGAGCGCTGGGCGCTGGCCAATCCCGGGCACCGGCTGCACGCCGCGGTGACCGAGGCCGTCGACGCCCGCCGCACGGGCTACTACGGGGGATACCGGGGGACCCTGGGCCTCGCCTACCTCGTGCTCGGCGCCTGACAATCGCACATCCGTGCAACGAGCGTCCCCGAGCCGCCCCGATGCGGGACGGAGCTGCCCCGTACGGCACAATTCGCAGAAATCAGAGGCGAGTTGGTTGGTACCGGGGCGGGAAAGGGCGGCGTTCTCCGTGGCGTTGGACGAGGCGAGGGCGAAAAGTGCGCACGGCGGTGGCTGTACGTGCGGCGACTGCCCGCACGGAGCACGCGAAGGGCACCGGCGGGCCGTGGCGGCCTTCCTCGCCAAGCGGGACGAACTCGCGGCCGGCCAGGGCCTGCCCGGTGGTGTCGCCCAGTCGGTGTCCGCGTCCCGGCAGTGGGTGTCGGACGAGCTGACCGAGTCGGCCCGCACCGTCGCCGACCGCAGCAGGGAGGCCGGTGACGCCTGGCTCCACGCCCTCTGGCGGCGCACCCTGACCGTGGTCTGGGGCGGCGTCGCCCTGCTGGTCATCGGCGAGGCCGTCACCGCCATCGGCGCGGGCTGGTCCACCGCCCGTACCGCGGGCCTGCTCGCCGCACTCGTCACCGCGGGCCTGCTGACGGGTGCCGCCCGCGTCCACCGGGCCCGCGGCGGCCTCCTCGCCCCGCTGATCGGCGAGGACAACCGGCTCTCCACCTCGCGCACGGTCGCGGCCTCCTGGGTGCTGCTCGCCGTCTTCGCCGTACTCGTCCTCGCGCTCCAGCTGGCCGGGGCGTCCGCCCACGCGGACCGGGACGCCCTGATCGAGGGCCTGGACCTGGTCCGCTCGGCCGGCGTGCTGACCGTGCTCGCGCTGGTGTGCGCCGTCGCCGTCGTCGTACGCCGGGTGGTGACCGTACGCGTCCTGGGGCAGCGGCTGCAGAAGCTGCGGGCCGACCGGCCCCGGGCCGCCGATCTGCTGACCGACGACTCCGGACGCGGCAGCTTCACCGACGTGCAGTACGTCCTGGTCAGCACGGTCGCCGTGCTGTTCGCCGCCGTACGCCTGGCCCGCCGCCCCGAGCAACTGCCGGATCTGCCGTGGGGCCTGGCGGTCCTGGTGGCCGTCTCGGCGGCGACGTACTTCGCGGGGAAGTACGCGGAGGGCGGCCGGCCCGTCGTCCTGTCGGTCGTCCGGGCCAGGGAGGCGGGGGACCTGGACGCCCCGATCCGTACCGGCGACGACATCGAGATCCGGGGCGCCGGATTCGTCCCGCCGGGCGCCGGGAGCCCCGACCGGCTGGCGCGGGTGGTCGTCAGGATCGGCCGCGTACACGTGCACGTACCCCTGATCCCGGTCACCGGAGGCTTCGCCAACCCGGCGGACACCGTGCTCACCGTGCCCGTGCCCGTCGAGGTCGAACCCGGCGAGGTCGAGGTGCAGGTCGTCACGGCCGCGGGCGTCGAGACCAACTCCTGCCGCATCGATGTCACGGACTGACCCGCACACCTGGTGAGCCGCACCGAACCGGCGTACGTATGGTCTGTCGGAAGGCCAACGGAAAGCGGGACAGTGATGACTGGGTACAGGGGCGGTTCCTACGGGCTCGACGAGCCGAGAAGTCTCCGGGACCGGGCGGGGCGGTACGCGCTCCTTCCCCTGCGGATCTTCCTCGGCGTCACCTTCGTCTACGCGGGGCTCGACAAGCTGACCGACAGCGCGTTCCTGTCAGCGAGCGGGCCCGGCTCCATCGGCGAGATGATGAACGGCGTACGTGACAGCGCGGCGATCCCGGGCCTCGTCGACCTGGCTCTGAAGAGCCCCGAAGGATTCGGCTACGCCATCGCGATCGGCGAACTCCTCGTCGGCCTGGGCACCCTGGCAGGCCTGTGGGCGCGGCTCGCGGCGCTCGGCGGGGCGCTGATCTCGCTGAGCCTGTGGCTGACGGTGAGCTGGCAGAGCACGCCGTACTACTACGGCAACGACCTCGTCTACCTCATGGCCTGGCTGCCGCTGCTGCTGGCCGGAGCGCCCTACTGGTCGGTGGACGCCCTGCGAGGAGGCCGGCGCCGCGGGCGCGTCTGAGGGTGGCGCGGCGGTCAGGCCGCTCCGGACGGACCGGGTGCCGTCGCCTCCGCCGCGGCCTTCCGCGCCCCCCGCCTTCGTCGTAGCCGGTAGCTCACCCAGGTCACCGTCGCCGCCAGCCAGAGGCCGCCGACGAACACGGGGGCGAAGAACGTCCACGGGGCGTTCCACGCGCCCGCCGCGTCTGCCGCGTAACCGGCCGCCAGGGTCAGCATGACGAGGCCCGCCACCGCGCGGCCCGGCCGGAACTCATGACGCAGCACGGGTGACCTCCAGTTGTCCGATGCCGACTCCCATGCCCAGCTCGACGGTGCCGGCGGGCTCGCTGTCCTCGGCGGGTCCGATGGTCTGCCGGGTGCGCCGGTCGGGGGCGATGTCCACGTCCTTGCGCCGGTCCGACGGGAACCGGATGTCGCCGAGCCCCGCCTCCGCGTCCACCTTCACCGTCACCCCGGCCGGTACGACGACGACCGCGCGGCCCGCGCCGACCTCGATCCGGGTGCGCAGGGTCCCGCCCTCGGGGACGGTGACCCCCGAGAGATCGAGCTTCGCGACCCCGGTGCCCAGCTTGTACTGCGGCTGGACCGTGGCGACCGACGCGGGGCGCCACTCCTTGCGGACCCAGTCGGTTCCCACGTCCTCCGGGACGACGGAGGCCCCCGCCATCAGCCCCGCCGTGATCATGGCCAGCAGGACCGTGCCGAAGCCGGTCCTGCCGAGGACGGAGGCGACGAGCAGGCCGAGGCCGAACACCCCGAGCGCCGCCGCGAGCCCGATCTGCAGGCTCGTACCCAGCGGATGGGTGTCCCAGCTCAGCCTCGTGCCGACGCCGCCCGCGATCAGGGCGAGCAGGAGGACGAGGCCTCCGATCGGGCGTGGGCCCCGGGTGCCGGTCCGGCGGTGGGGCGGGCGGTACGGGTCGTCCGCCGCCGGCGCGTTCCTGCCGGGCTCCGCCGCCTCCTCCGGCACCGCGTTCGCCGGGCCCCACAGATAGCCGGTCCCCGCCGGGCCGGTCGTGCCGTCCTTGACGATGGGGTCCCGCCACCAGGACGGGCTGCCCGGTGTGGGCGGCGCCTTCACCTCGGGCGGCGCCCCGTGGCCGGCGCCGTGAGCCGTGCTCCCCGGGGTGTGCGCCGCGGAGCCCGGCGCGTCCTCGGGCGGGGCCGTCCGGCGGTGCTGGCTCCAGACCGAGAAGCCGATCACGGACAGCGACAGCATCGCGGCGAAGGCGAGCATCCCGCCGTTGTGCAGCATCGACAGCAGCAGCCCGCAGCCCGCCAGGGCCAGCACCAGCGCGACCAGCGAGGCGCCCTCGACCCGGCCCGACAGCAGCCTGCGCGCCTCGTTCTCGTCCTCGCCCTCCACCGGGAGCAGCAGCCACGCGAAGCCGTAGAAGATCAGCCCGATGCCGCCCGTCGCCGCGAGGACACCGAGCACGATCCGGAAGATCACCGGGTCCACGTCGCAGTACCGGCCGAGCCCGCCGCACACCCCGGCCACGACCTTCTGCCGCGGGCTGCGCTGCAGCCGCGGTGCCGGCCCGGGGGGCGGTGCGACGCCGGGGGAGGCGTCCTGGGGAACGGTCATGGCTCCATGGTGACGGCCCGTACGCCCCTGTGGGACCTGCGACGACCCTGGCCGATCCCTGATATTGCGTCCCGGAGACCGATGGGGGACCGCCCGGCCGCTCCATGGCCTCCTCAGGGTCGAGTCCGGGCAGACCCTGATGTTGCGGCCCGCCGGAACGTGTGACGATCGGTACATGCCAGCAGCCACGAGCCGAGCCCCGAGCTCCCACGCCCCGGACCCGGAGGAGCAGGCGCCGCGAAAGCTCTACCGCAGCGCCGACGGGCGGATGCTCGGCGGTGTCGCGCGCGGGCTCGCCGGACACCTGGGGCTGCCCGTCGCCTGGGTCCGGTTCGTCTTCCTCGGACTGTTCTTCGCGGACGGCCTCGGCGCCCTGCTCTACGCCGTGTTCTGGATCGTCGTACCGCTCGGGGTCGGCGGGGGCGGTGGGATCGGCGGGGTGGAGCGGGCCCTCTTCGAGACCGCCCCGGACGGCCGGCGCAGACTCCGCAAGCCGGACAAGGGCCAGGTCTTCGCCCTGGTCGCGCTGCTCGTCGGCGCCATGATCTTCGTCGGCAACGTCGACATGGGCAGCAAGGCGGACCGTTACGTCTGGCCCGCGCTGCTGATAGGCGCGGGCTCCGTCCTGGTGTGGCGCCAGGCCGACAACGCGCGCCGCGCCCGCTGGATGGAGGTCGGCCGCCGCCGCCGTGTGCTGCAACTGGCCCGGGGGCTGGCGGGCGTCGCGCTCGTCGGCCTCGGCCTCGCCGCCTTCATGGTGGTGCGCGGCTCGGCGGCCCAGCTCGGCACCGCGCTGACCGCCGCCGTCGCCGTACTCACCGGGATCGCGCTGCTCGCGGGCCCCTATCTCGTACGGATGACACAGGACCTCTCCGAGGAGCGCCTGATGCGCATCCGGGCCCAGGAGCGTGCCGAGGTCGCCGCCCATGTCCACGACTCCGTCCTGCACACGCTCACGCTGATCCAGCGCAACGCGGACGACGGCGGCGAGGTCCGCAGGCTCGCCCGCGCCCAGGAGCGCGAGCTGCGCAACTGGCTGTACAACCCGGAGGGCACGGGCAAGGAGGAGGCCGAGGAACCGGCGACCCTCGCCGAGGCGGTCAAGCGGGCCGCAGCCGAGGTCGAGGACAAGCACGGGGTTCCGCTGGAGGTCGTCGTCGTCGGCGACTGCCCGCTCGACGAGAAGCTGGCGGCGCAGATGCAGGCCGCACGCGAGGCGATGGTCAACGCCGCCAAGTACGGTGGCGAGGGCGGTGCCGTCCAGGTCTTCGCGGAGGTCGAGGGCCGCACGGTCTTCGTCTCCGTACGGGACCGGGGGCCGGGATTCGACCTGGACGCCGTCCCGGGCGACAGGATGGGCGTACGAGAATCAATCATCGGCCGGATGCAGCGCAACGGCGGCACGGCGCGGCTGCGTTCGGTGCCCGGCGGGGGCACGGAAGTCGAGCTGGAGATGGAGAGGGCGAGCGAATGACCGAGAACACCGAAGCGACCGGGGGCCCGGAGCGCCGGGTACGGGTCGTGCTCGTCGACGACCACCGGATGTTCCGCACCGGCGTCCAGGCCGAGATCGGCCGCACCGAGGAGACCGGGGTCGAGGTCGTCGGCGAGGCCGCCGACGTCGATCAGGCGGTCACCGTGATCACCGCGACCCGTCCCGAGGTCGTCCTCCTCGACGTCCACCTCCCGGGCGGCGGCGGTGTCGAGGTGCTGCGGCGCTGCGCCCCGATGATGGGCGCCGTCGAGAACCCGGTGCGCTTCCTCGCACTGTCCGTCTCGGACGCCGCGGAGGACGTCATCGGCGTCATCCGCGGCGGCGCGCGCGGCTATGTCACCAAGACCATCACCGGCACCGACCTCGTCGACTCGGTCTTCCGGGTCCAGGAGGGCGACGCCGTGTTCTCGCCGCGGCTGGCCGGGTTCGTCCTGGACGCGTTCGCCTCGACGGACGCGCCGCCGGTCGACGAGGACCTGGACCGGCTGACGCAGCGCGAGCGGGAGGTGCTGCGGCTGATCGCCCGGGGATACGCGTACAAGGAGATCGCCAAGCAGCTGTTCATCTCGGTGAAGACGGTCGAGTCCCATGTCTCGGCGGTGCTGCGCAAGCTCCAGCTCTCCAACCGGCACGAACTGACCCGGTGGGCCACGGCGCGACGGCTGGTCTGAGCCCGGCCCGAGGTCAGGCGGGGGCGAGCGAGATGTTGAGCTTCTCGCCGGTCCTGCGGTAGCCGACGCCCGCGTAGATCCGCTCGACGTCGGGGCCGCCCGGCTCCAGCCACACGGTGTGGAAGCCGCGCTCGAAGGCGGTGCGGGTCAGCCAGGCGGAGAGTGCCGCGCCGACACCCCGGCGGCGGAAGGCGTCGGCGACGGCCAGGCCGGCCAGTTCGCCGATGCCGTCGGCCGGGGTCGAGCAGCCGCCCGCGCCGGCGGGCCGGCCGTCCACGGTGGCCAGGGCCGAGACGCCGCCGCTCTCCGTCGCCCGGCGCAGCCAGGTGATCTCGCCGTCGTCGGGGCCGCCCTCCCCGCCGAAACCGGTGTGCTGGACGGCGGCCGCGGAGGTGAACTCCGCGTCGGTGACGGGCTCGGCGATGCGCAGGCCGTCCACCGGCTTGGGCGTGAGCAGGCCGTCCGCGGTGCAGGCCATGACGGGTGCGCGGTTCTCGACGGTGAAACCGGCCGCCAGCAGGGCCGGTTCGACCGCGGGCGCCCAGGCGGGCAGGAACTCCAGCCGGGGCAGCCGGTCGTGCTCACGGAACGCGGCGACCAGGTCGTCGACGTCCTGTGCGGTGGGCTCGGCGCCCTGGTCGGGGATGGCGTAGTTGACGAACTTCAGCTCCCAGCCCGGGTTGTGGCGCACCGTGAAGGGGCCGACGCGGTAGTGGTCCGGGGAGCTGAGGGCGAGCGTGCGCGCGTAGTTCTGGATGGCGGTGTCCATGGGGACGGGAGCCTATGCGACCCGGGTCGCCCCCGCGAAGGGCATTTCGCTGATCGGTGCGATGCGGACCGGGGCGCCGGGGCGCGGGGCGTGGATCATCTGGCCGCCGCCGATGTAGAGCCCGACATGGGTGACACCGGAGTAGAAGAACACCAGGTCGCCGGGGGCGAGTTCGGACCTGGAGACGCGTTGGCCCGCGTTGATCTGGGTGTACGTCGTGCGCGGCAGGGAGACTCCTGCCGCGCGCCAGGCGGCCTGCGTGAGCCCGGAGCAGTCGAACGACGAGGGCCCGGTGGCGCCCCAGACGTACGGCTTGCCGAGCGCCCCGTAGGCGAAGTCGACGGCCTGTGCCGCACGGGCGTTGGGGGCGGCCACGGACCCGCGCGGAGCGCCCCGGTCGGCACGGGCGCCGCCGCCGTGCGCGGCGTCGGCCGAGCGCTCGTAGTGGGCGCGCTGCCCGGCGGTGAGGGTGGCCAGGAGTTCCCGGGCGTCGGCGAGCTTGGTGCGGACCGCGTCCTTGTGCTTCTTCAGGTCGGCGCGGCGGGCGGTCAGGACCTCCAGCTCGTCCTGGGCCCGGGCGCGCAGCCGGGCGATCTCGCCGACCTGCCGGCGTACGCCCTGGAGTGCACCGGCCTGGCGGTCGCCCGCCCGGTCCTCGTAGGAGGCGCGCTCCAGATACTCGTCCGGGTCGGAGGAGAGGGCCAGCCGCACGGCGGGGTCGATGCCGGCGCTGCGGTACTGCGCGGTGGCGAAGGAGCCGAGGGCGTCGCGCGCGGTGTTGAGGCGCTCGGTCCTCCGGGCGGCCTCGTCCCGAAGGGCTTCGAGGGACTTCTCGGAGGCCGCCGCCTCCTCCTTCGCGCCGTTGTACTTCTCGGTGGCCACCTCGGCGTCGTGGTAGAGCCGGTCCACCTTGGCCTCGACCTGGGCCGGGGTGAGCTGGGGGTCGGCCTGGGCGGCGCCTTCGAGGGCGGTCGCGGTGGCGGCCCCGGCAAGGGCCAGGGTGGCTGCTGTGCGGGCAGCAGGCCCGGTGAACAGACGCTGCTTGGGCTTGCGGTGAGCGGCTTCTCGATGGGCGGCCACGGGGGTGGTGCGTCCTTCCGTTCGACTGCCCGTCGGTGGGTGCCGCGGGCCCGCCCGGGTCCGGCGGCGGGTCACCACAGGGGGGAGTGGCCCGCCGCCGGATTCCTGGCGGGGCGACCGGGAGCCGCCCGGTACGGGGGCGGTGGTACAGAGCCGGTCACCTGGGAGGGACGCTAAACCCGGCGCACAGGGAAGAGGTGTAATGACAGCTATTGCCCTCATATGCTGTTTCGTTTCCGTCGGTTGACCGGAAAAATCAACCGGAGTCCGGCAATCCGCGTAGGGCCCGGGGGAACTCATCAGTAAGTCGTACCTGGCCGAAGAGTGGTGATATGGCCGCGGTTAGGCTGCGGCCATGGACGTACTCATCAATGTCTTCGTGGCCCTGCACATCATCGGTATCGCCTCCCTGCTGGGCGGCTTCCTGACCCAGATGAAGGCCATGGGGGCAGGCACGGCGCGCTTCGTCCCGGCCATGCTGCACGGCGCGCTCACCATGCTCGTCACGGGAGTCGCCCTGGTCGGGCTCAACCAGGCCGACGACCAGAGCGTGAACAACGTCAAGATCGGCATCAAGCTGCTGGTCCTGATCGTGGTCCTGGCGCTCGTCTACGTGAAGCGGGACGAGGAGAAGGCCGGCAAGGGCGCGTTCGCCGCCGTCGGCGGGCTGACGGTCGCCAACATCTTCATCGCCACGCTCTGGACCTGAGCGCGGACGGGCGGGCCCGGAGCTGTGCCCCCGGCCCGCCGCCGGTGGTGCTCCCGCGCGTCACGCGGGGCGCACGCTGCCGTAGATCGGCATGTAGTAGATCGACTCCTCGCGGACGTTCGCACCCGGCTTCGGCGCGTGGATCATCATGCCGTCGCCCTTGTAGATGCCGACGTGGCTGATGTCGTCGTAGAAGAAGACCAGGTCCCCCGGCTGCAGATCCGCCGTGGCCACCCGGGTGCCGACCTCGACCTGGTCCCAGGTGGTGCGGGGCAGATCGACGCCCGCGTCCTTCCAGGCGGCCTGGGTGAGCCCTGAGCAGTCGTACGAGGACGGGCCCGTCGCCCCCCAGACGTAAGGCTTGCCGATCTGGGCGCGTGCGAAGGCCAGGACCTTCTCGGCCTTCGAGGCGTAGCCGCTGTCGGAGCCCGTGCCGCCGGTCTCCGTGCCGGTGCCGCTGCCCGAGCCGGCCTCCTCCTCCTCGGCCTCCTCCTGGGCGGCCTTCTCGGCCTTCTCCTTCGCGGCCTGCTGCCGGGCCAGCTCCTCGGCCTTGCGCTTGGCCTCGGCCTCCTTCTCGCGCTCCAGCTCCGCGAGCCGCGCCTTCTCCTCGGCGGTCAGCTTCGACAGCAGCGAGCGGGCCTCGGTGAGCTTCGTCTGCACCTGCTGCTTGCTGGTGCGCAGCGTCGCCTGGGACTCGGTGAGCGTCTCCAGGCTCTTCGTCGCCTCGACACGCTTCGCCGCCGCCTCCTTCTGCTGCGTACGGAAGTCGGCCACCGCCTTCTGCTGCTGGCTGGTCATCCGGGCCATCAGCTGGTCCTGGTCGAAGTACGACTGCGGGTCGTCCGCGAGGAAGAACGTCGCGGTCGGGGCGATCGAGCCGCTGCGGTACTGCGCGGCGGCGTAGTTGCCCAGCTCCCGGCGCGTCTCGTTGAGCTTGTCGGCCCGCTTCGCCGCGGCCTCCAGCAGCGAGTCGACCTTGGAGCGCTGCTCGGCCGAAGCGCTCTTCGCCTTGTTGTACTGCTGCGTCGCGGTGCCGGCCTGCCGGTAGAGGGCGTCGACCTTCTTCTGCACTTCCTCGATGCTGGGCTTGGGGTCGGCGGGGGCGGCCGTCGCGCTCTGCGTGGAGAGCAGGGTGACGGAGGCGAGCGCCGCGGCCGTGAGACCGACGGCAGGGGTCGTGGTGCGCACACAGGTGCGCGGCTTGCGATGCGACGCCAAGGCCGGCATCTCCTTCCGTGGAACGCCTACCGGGTTAGCGATGGGGGTCCCCCCAGGCCGTTCGGGCACTGGGGGAGGGTTCGGGCGGAACGGAAGGCTGCCCTACGGCCCGGTGGAGACGGGCCGATTCACCCCGGTGCTGCGTGTGGGTCCCCGGTTCCGGGCTCCCTTCGGGGGAGTACGGATTCGGCGGGGGCGCCCGTGCGGCGCGGTTCGCCTCAAGGGGGTACGGGGCACCCGTCGGAGCACGCTAGCCAACCCGTGGTGTCCCTGTGAAGGTTGATGTTCGATATGCCCGATACATTTTCGTGACCTTTTCCGGGCGGAGGTCCACCGGCCGGGAAACCACCCTGGAATCTCACGTTCCGTGGGTGGGCGACCTCGTTGCGCACACGGACCGGGGCCCTTGTCGCCGATGCGGCCCGGGCTGTCGGTGCGGCCGCCTAGACTCGTGAGGCGATGAGCAGCCTCTTTGACGACAGTTTCCTGACCGGCCTCCAGCAAGCGGAGGACGGCCCCCCGCCGCCCCCTGAGGAGCACGCGCCCGAAGCGGTGCCGGAGGGCCTCTTCGAGGACGTCTTCGACGCGCCTCCGCCGCCGCGCGACGCCTACTACCGCGACGGCGCCCCGCGCCCCGTCATCGACTCCGCCGCGCTGCTCGAAGGGCTGAACACCGAGCAGCGCGCCGCCGTCGTGCACGCCGGGGCCCCGCTGCTCATCGTCGCCGGGGCGGGCTCCGGCAAGACCAGGGTGCTCACCCACCGGATCGCCCATCTGCTGGCCGAGCGCGGGGTGCATCCGGGGCAGATCCTCGCGATCACCTTCACCAACAAGGCCGCCGGCGAGATGAAGGAGCGCGTCGAGGACCTCGTCGGCCCGCGCGCCAACGCCATGTGGGTCATGACGTTCCACAGCGCCTGCGTGCGGATCCTGCGCCGTGAGTCGAAGCGCCTGGGCTTCACCTCGTCGTTCTCGATCTACGACGCCGCCGACTCCAAGCGGCTGATGGCGCTGGTCTGCCGCGACCTGGACCTCGACCCGAAGCGCTACCCGCCGAAGTCGTTCACGGCGAAGGTGTCGAACCTGAAGAACGAGCTGATCGACGAGGAGACGTTCGCCGGGCAGGCGGCCGACGGTTTCGAGAAGACACTGGCGCAGGCCTACGCGCTCTACCAGGCGCGGCTGCGCGAGGCCAACGCCCTGGACTTCGACGACATCATCATGACGGCGGTGCACCTGCTCCAGGCGTTCCCCGACGTCGCCGAGCACTACCGCCGCCGCTTCCGGCACGTCCTCGTCGACGAGTACCAGGACACCAACCACGCCCAGTACACCCTGGTGCGCGAGCTGGTGGGCCCGGCCGGCGAGGACGACGCCCCGGGTGAGCTGTGCGTCGTCGGTGACGCGGACCAGTCGATCTACGCCTTCCGCGGCGCGACCATCCGCAACATCCTCCAGTTCGAGGAGGACTATCCGGACGCGACCACGATCATGCTGGAGCAGAACTACCGCTCCACGCAGACGATCCTCTCCGCGGCCAACGCCGTCATCGAGCGCAACGAGAGCCGCCGCCCCAAGAACCTCTGGACGAACGCCGGCGCCGGCACCAGGATCGCGGGCTACGTCGCGGACACCGAGCACGACGAGGCGCAGTTCGTCGCCGACGAGATCGACCGGCTGACGGACTCCGGGGACGCGAAGGCGGGCGACGTCGCCGTCTTCTACCGCACGAACGCCCAGTCCCGTGTCTTCGAAGAGATCTTCATCCGGGTCGGGCTGCCCTACAAGGTCGTCGGCGGAGTGCGCTTCTACGAGCGCAAGGAGGTCAGGGACGTCCTGGCCTATCTCCGGGTGCTGTCCAACCCCGAGGACACCGTCCCGCTGCGCCGCATCCTCAATGTGCCCAAGCGGGGCATCGGCGACCGGGCCGAGGCGATGATCGACGCGCTGTCGATGCGCGAGAAGATCTCCTTCCCGCAGGCGCTGCGCCGGGTGGACGAGGCGTACGGCATGGCGGCCCGCTCGGCGAACGCCGTGAAGCGGTTCAACACGCTGATGGAGGAGCTCCGCACGATCGTGGAGTCCGGTGCGGGTCCGGCCGTCGTGGTGGAGGCCGTCATGGAACGGACCGGCTATCTCGCCGAACTCCAGGCGTCCACCGACCCGCAGGACGAGACCCGTATCGAGAACCTCCAGGAGCTCGCCTCCGTCGCGCTCGAATTCGAGCAGGAGCGGGCGGAGGAGGAGGGTGCGGGCACCCTCGCCGAGTTCCTGGAGAAGGTCGCGCTCGTCGCCGACGCCGACCAGATCCCCGACGAGGACGAGGACGGCTCCGGCGTCGTCACGCTGATGACGCTGCACACCGCGAAGGGCCTCGAATTCCCCGTGGTGTTCCTGACGGGCATGGAGGACGGCGTCTTCCCGCACATGCGCGCGCTGGGACAGGTGAAGGAGCTGGAGGAGGAGCGCCGGCTCGCCTACGTGGGCATCACGCGCGCCCGTGAGCGCCTGTATCTGACCCGGGCGTCGATGCGGAGCGCGTGGGGGCAGCCCTCCTACAACCCGCCTTCACGGTTCCTGGAGGAGATCCCGGACCAGCACCTGGAATGGAAGCGCAAGGGGCCGATGGCGGCTCCGGCGGGGCCGACGTCCGGCATCACGTCGTCGCTGTCCTCGTCGCGCTCGAAGTCCGGGCCGTCGGGGTTCGCGACCCGGCGCACCTCCGACAAGCCGGTGGTCACGCTGGTGGTCGGGGACCGGGTCACGCACGACCAGTTCGGCCTGGGCACGGTGACCGCGGTCGAGGGGTTCGGCGACCAGGCGAAGGCGACGGTCGACTTCGGCGACGAGCGGCCCAAGAAGCTGCTGCTGCGCTACGCGCCGGTCGAGAAGCTCTGACCCGGGCCGGCCGTCACACGGGCCCCGTGTGACGGCCGGACTCAGTTCGGGTTGATGCCGTGGCTGCGGAGCCAGGGCATGGGGTCGATCGCCGAGCCGCCGCCGGGCCGTACCTCGAAGTGCAGGTGCGGGCCGGTCGAGTTGCCGGAGTTCCCCGAGTAGGCGATGACGTCGCCGGCCTTGACCGAGCCGGAGCGGATCTTGGTGGTGCTGAGGTGGCAGTACCACGTCTCGGTGCCGTCGGCCGCGGTGACGATGGCCATGTTCCCGTAGGCGCTGTTCCACTGGGTGCGGACCGTGCCGTCGGTCGCCGCCATGACGGGGGTGCCGTAGGAGACGGGGAAGTCGATGCCCGTGTGGACGGACATCCAGTTCACGCCGGCCTGGCCGTAGGTGGCGCTGAGGCCGTGCTGCTTCACGGGCAGCATGAACTTGGGACGCGCGGCCTCGCGGCGCGCGGCCTCCTCCTCGCGCTTCTTCTTCTCGGCGGCCTGACGCTCCTTCAGGTCGATGCGCTCCTGGGTGCGGCTGGCGCGGTCGGCGAAGTTCTCGGCGTCGGCGCTGAGGTTGGCGAGCTGGGTGTCCAGCTTGTTGTTGGCCACGGCCGGCTTGACCGTTTCGGCGGCCGCCATGGACGCGGTCTCGTCCTTCGTCTCCTCGCTTCCGCCGACGCCGCTCACCGAGGCCGCGGCGATGCCCGCGACGCTCATGACACAGGCGGAGGGGACGGCGACGGTGAGGAGCGCGGAGCGCTTCGCGGGGGTACGGCGCCGGCCCCGGCCGCCGCGCGGGGCGGCGGAGGAACGGCTCAGGGGGCGGGCGGATGCGGCCACGGAGGCGGACTCCGCGGTCACGTCGAGGACGTCCGACACCGGCTCGGGTCCACCATGGGCTTCGAGGGCCTCGGCGTACGGGTCGGTGTGCGCGATCCCGTTCTCGGCGGTCCCGTCCTCGGCCATCCCGCCCTCGGCGGTTCCGGAGTGGTCGTGGGAGCCGGGGGAGTCGTGCGTCTGAGGCGAGCCGTGGAGGTCGTGGGAGGCGAACTCGGCGGTCTCGTACGGCTCGTAGGACGCCGACCGGTGTTCGTACGAGGGATACGACGTCTGTTCGGGTGCGTACGCGGCGTCCTCGGGCGTGGCGCCGGTGTTCCAGGCGGTGGCGTCGAAGGTGCCGGTGTCGGGGGTGGCGTAGCTCTCGTAACCCGTGGTCTCGAAGGCGGGCACGCTGTACGTGCCGGTCGCGTAGGCCGTGGTGTCGAACGTCGCGGTGGGGAAGGCGCCTGTGTCGCCCGCCGCCCACTGGTCGGCCTGGCCGCTGTGGTTCCAGCCCGTGGTGTCCCACTGGCCCGTCGCGTCCGGGGCGGGAGCCTGGGTGGGGATTCCGGCCTCGGGCATCCAGGTGGCGGTCGTGTCGTAGCCCTGGGGGGCCTGCGGTGGGTGGGCCTGCGCGTCGTAGGCGTCGTACGAGGCCTGTTGATGCGCTCCGGTGTCCCACTGGCCGCTGTCGTGACCACCGCCGTAACCGGCGTCGTACGCCGGGGCGTAACCGCCGCCGTACGGCGTCGCCTGGCTGTTGTCGTGCTGGCCCGGCAGGGTCCCGAAGAGCGGGTCGGTGTCGAAGCTGCCGGTGGACTGGCTGTCGTATCCGGCATACCCGGCGTGGGGGTGCTGGTCGTTCACCAACTTCTCTCTCGCCTCGGCAGCAGAACCTGTTCCGGGGTCCGGTGGGGGGATCCCAGGGTGAGCAGTGGCCGCGACTGTACCCGGCGGTAGGTGAGGACGACAATCTTCGGCGGGTTTCCGGCCCCCATGAAACGGGCAATCGGCCGCCTTTCGGTGGACGGTGGAAGCAGCCTTGGCTCTATGTTCGAAATTCGTTCTATTCGTTGAGTGGTGGCCGGTGCTCACGGAGCGGAATTCGTGGCCCCGCAGGCCGCGGCCCCGGTCACCAGCCGTCCCAGTGCAGGACCTGCTCGCGGGGAATCCGCCGGGCGGGGCGGAAGTCGGTGCCGACGGTGTACGCGACGGGGATGAAGGCGGCCTGCATGACCTCCGCGTACGGGATGCCGAGCGCCTCCGCGAACTCCCGCTCCAGCGGCAGGTTGCCGGTCGTCCACACGGTGCCGAGGCCGCGTTCACGGGCGGCGAGCATGAAGCTCCACGCGGCGGGGAGGATCGACCCCCAGGTGCCGGCCTGGTGGGTGACGGAGAGGCCCTCGGTGCGCCCCTCGACACAGGGGATGACGTACGCGGGAACCTCGTGCAGATGCCGGTGGAGGTGTCCGACGCCGGTGTACACCCGGTCCATCACGCCCGGCGCGACCTCGGCGCGGCGCACATCCCGCGCGGGCAGCGGCTGGTGGGCGTCCGGGACACTTGCGCTCGCCCGCCACAGGTCGGCGAGGACGGCCCGGCGGGCGGGGTCGGTGACGATGACGAAGTGCCAGCGCTGCCGGTTGCGGCCGGTGGGCGCCTGGACGGCGAGGTCGACGCACTCCTCCAGGAGCGCGCGGGGGACCGGGCGGGTGAGGTCGAGCCGGTGGCGCACGGCCCGGGTGGTGGAGAGCAGGGTGTCGGAAGCGAGACCGAGGTTCATGCGTTGAGCCTCGTACGGCCTGGGCGGGGGCGGAAGACCGGGCTTCCACTGAGTGGAATCCGGCGAGCGGGATCCAGTGGTGTGCAACGGAGAGACAGGGGTCGGGAGTTGGGTGAGAGTGTGGCGAGCCGGCTCTTCTCGGTGCTGGACGCCTTCGAGGGCGGCGGTCCGGCGGCGCTGCGGCTCACGGACATCGCGGCCCGTACGGGGCTCCCGGCGCCGACGGCGTTGCGCCTGGTGCGCGAGCTGGTGGCGTGGGGCGGTCTGGAGCGGGGCGCGGACGGCAGGTACCGGCTGGGGCTCCGGCTGCGGGTGCTCGGCGCGGCGGCGCCCTGCCCGCGCGGACTCCTCGACGCGGCGCTCCCGGCCCTGCGGGCGCTGGGTGCCAGGACCGGCGGTCAGGCGGATCTGGCGGTGCTCTCCGCTCCGTCGGCCGACGGGGTGCTGTGCCTGGTGAGCGGGGAACGGCCGCCGGCACACGCCACGGCGTACGGGAAGGTGCTGCTGGCTGGCCCGCCGGAGGAGCTGCCCCGGCACACCCGGCACACGGTGGTCTCCCCGGGCCTCCTCGCCGGCCAGCTCGCCCGGGTCCGGGAAGCCGGACTCGCGGTCTGCGCCGAGGAGTTCCGGCTGGGGGAGGTGTCGGTGGCCGCTCCGGTGCGGGGCCCTTCGGGAACGGTCGCCGCGCTGGGCGTGACGGTGCCCACCGGCGTACCCCTGGAGCGGGTGGCGGCAGCGGTCCGTGCGGCAGCCCTGCGCGTACGGCCTCCGGAGCCGTCACCGGCGTAGACGAGCAGGTGGCGTCAGGTAAACAGGCGGGGCAGGTGCACAGGCGGTCAGGCGAAGAGGTGAACAGGCGAACAGGCGGTCAGGCGAGCGGGCGGTCAGGCGAGCGGGAGGTCAGGCGACCGAGGCGGCTCCTGGGGCGCCGAGGGCCGCGCCGTCGGACTCGAGCGCCTGGCGGATCGCGGACGCGACCGCCGGATGGACCGGGAGCGCGAGATGGCCGATTCCCGTGACCCGCACATTGACGGCGTCGAGGTCGGGATGGTCGACGCAGGCCGTCTCCACGGGGAGCATCACCCGGTCCAGCTCGCTCCAGAAGCTGACGAACCGGGTCCGGCAGCCCGGGGCGGGGCGGCGCAGCTCCTCGATCAGATCGGATCCGCCGCGCATCTGGCGGACGATGGGGTGCGCGCCTGCCAGCGGGGCGGCGGCGGTGCCGCTGTGCGGTGTCCCGAGGGTGACGAGTGTGCGGACCCGCCGGTCCCCGCCGAGCCGCTGCACGTAGTACCGCGCGATCAGGCCGCCGAGGCTGTGGCCGACGATGTCGATCCGGCGGTGCCCGGTGCGGGCGCAGATCTCCTCCACATGGCGGTCGAGCAGCTCGGCCGCCGTACGGATGTCGCAGGTCAGCGGTGAGTAGTTGAGCGACTCCAGATGGCGCCAGCCGTGCCGGGCCAGGGAGCGGCGGAGCAGGACGAATACGGAGCGGTTGTCGATGAAGCCGTGCAGGAGCACGACCGGCGGGCGGGTGTCGGCCGCGGAGGGGAGTGCGGCCGTGCCCGCCGTGCCCGCCGTGCGGGGGCTGCCCGCCGTGTCAGCGGTGTCGGCTGTGTCAACGGTGCCCGCCGTGTCAGCGGTCTCAGTCGTGTCCGCCGTGTCTGCCGAACGGGTGGTCCGGCCGGGATCCGCGGCGGATCCGGCGCCGGGGCCGGGGCCGGGCGGGGGCATGGGGGACCGGCGCTCCGGGGCGAGGCCGGACGGGTAGATGAGCACGTGCCCGGCGAGAATCACCAGCTCCAGCGCGGTGGCTCTGATCAGAGTCGACGACAGCCAGGCGGGGCGCAGGCACTGCCTGCGCAGCAGTAGGGGTAGGAAGGGCAGGACCTTCATGGCCGACCTCCTGCACTGGCATGCGGGGGAGGCGGCTCCTGCCCCGTACGCCCTCACGGGAGCGCTGCGGAGGTGACCGGCGGCCCTGATGCGGGGCCGGGGGCCGTACCACCGTGCCGTGCGGCTGACGGCACGGTGGTACGGCGACCTCGTCGCGGCTCCCCTGGCGGCGCTCCCCGCGCGGCCGATGGGCCGCCCGGTGCTGGGAACGACGCCGGCGAACATGTCCCATGTGTGATTTCCCCCTCCCGGTCCACCGCGAAACGACACCGTGCGGGATGCTGTGGATAACGTTCGTTCACATCACCGGCCCTCCGGGCACGGGAAACGCATGTGGAGGCATTGATGGGTGTGACCGGTCCTATCCGTGTGGTGGTGGCCAAGCCGGGCCTCGACGGCCATGACCGCGGGGCCAAGGTGATCGCGCGGGCACTGCGGGACGCGGGCATGGAGGTCATCTACACGGGGCTCCACCAGACCCCCGAGCAGATCGTCGACACCGCGATCCAGGAGGACGCCGACGCCATCGGTCTCTCGATCCTCTCGGGTGCGCACAACACGCTCTTCGCCAAGGTCATCGAGCTGCTGAAGGAACGCGACGCGGAGGACATCAAGGTGTTCGGCGGCGGCATCATCCCCGAGGCGGACATCGCTCCGCTCAAGGAACAGGGGGTCGCGGAAATCTTCACACCGGGTGCGACGACGGCCTCGATCGTGGACTGGGTGAACGCGAACGTCCGCCAGCCCGCCGAGGCCTGAGAGCCGGCCGGTGGAGGCCTGAGCCGCCGGTCCGGGCAAGCACGAGGCCCCGGCCCGCGGAGGGCACGAGGCCCCGGCCCGCGGAGGGCACGAGACCCCGGCCCGCGGAGGGCACGAGCCCCCCGGCCCCGCGGAGGCCTGGGCCCGCCGGACTCCTGGAGGCCTCAGTTCGCCGGGCTTCCGCCCTCCGTCCGGGGGCGTTCGGTGCCGTCCTGGACCAGCTCCGCGTCCATGGCGGCGCGCAGGCGCAGGGTGGAGACCAGGCGCTGGAACGCCTCCGACCAGTAGCCACCCGCACCAGGTGAGGCGCCTTCCGGCTCGTCGGGCGTGGTGGTGAGCACAGCGAGCCGGTCCGCCTCGGCGGGATTCAGGCAGCGCTCGGCGAGGCCCATCACCCCGCTGAAGCTCCAGGGGTAGCTCCCCGCGTCCCGGGCGATGTCCAGTGCGTCGACCACCGACCGGCCGAGCGGCCCGTCCCAGGGCACGGAGCAGACGCCGAGCAGCTGGAACGCTTCGGACAGGCCGTGCGCGGCGATGAAACCGGCGGCCCAGAGCGCCCGTTCCGGGGCGGGCAGGGTGGCGAGGAGCTGCGACCGCTCCGCCAGCGACGCCGTCCCGGGGCCGTTCGCCAGGGGTGTCGAGGGGGCCCCGAGGAGCGCCCGCGCCCACTCGGGATCCCGCTGCCGCACGGCGGCCCGGCACCAGGCGGCGTGCAGCTCGTCCGCCCAGCCGTCGGCCACCGGCAGCGACACGAGCTCCTGTGCCGTCCGGCCGCCGAACTTCTCCCGCCACACACCCAGTGGTGCCGCCTCCACCAACTGTCCGAGCCACCAGGACCTTTCACCTCGCCCGGAGGGGGGAACCGGCACCACGCCGTCGCGCTGCATCCCGGCGTCGCACTCGTGCGGAGCCTCCACGGCGACGGACACGGCACCGCCCGTACGGTCGGGGTTCACGCAGGATGTGGCACGGGCCGCCATCCGCCGGGCGAGCGCCGAACCGGGCAGGGCGGACAGCAGTTCGGCGGCCGTGGAGCGTACATTGCGGCTGCGGTCCGCCAGGGCCTCCTCCAGGAACGTCTCGTCCGCTCCCGAAAGGCCGGAGCGCAGCGAATCGAGGAACATCAGCCGGTCCTCGGCCCGCTCCGTGGACCAGGTGGTGGCGAGCAAGGACCGGGCGGCACCGGCATCCCGCTCCCGCACCGCCCCGAGCAGTGCGACCCGTTCGGCGAAGAGCCCCTCCTCCCAGAGCCGGCGAACCGCCTCCGGATCGGCGGTGTCCGGCCGCCGTGCGCCGCGTGAGGAGGCGCGCAGCGCGAACTTCCACTCGGGGTTCAGCCCGGCCAGCCAGAGCCCGCGCGGGCCGGCGAACGCCAGCACGTGCGGACGCAGATCCGTACGCGCTCTCGCCGCGTCCAGCAGCGCGGGCAGGAGCTCCGCGGGCGCGCGGTAACCGTGCGCACCGGCGGAGACCAGCCACTGGGGGATGAGCTCGGTGAGATCGGGAGCCGATCCGCGCCTCCCTCCGGTGGGCGGCGCCGAACGGTCGGCGAGCAACTGGGCGAGCCGGCGGCGGGCGGGAGCAGGCAGCGCCGGCCGGGGATCGGCGGGTGCGGGCACGGGCAGCGCGGCCCCGGTGGCCGGCCGCAGGGCCGCCCTGCGGCGCACGGTGTGCACCGCCGCCGCGTCGAGCAGGGCCGCGGGACCGACCGCGGCGCCGTCATCCGCCCGGAGAGGGCGCCGGTCGGTGCCGAGCAGCGCCGAGGTGACGAGGTCTTCCCACAGGGCGCTCACGGTTACGCCGGTCGTCGTGACGGTGGTGGGCATCGGGTCCCTTCCGGTGGTCCGGTTCCGGTGGTCGGTCGAGCGGGTGGGATGACGCGGTGGGGCAGGGCGGGTGCCGGCAGAACGCGCTGTGGTCAGGCGAGCGCCACCGCCCTGCTCGGCACGTCCGCGTCGGAGGCCCCCGCGCACCACGCCGTGAGCGGGTCGAAACCCCGGTGCCCGCACTCCCCGAACACAGTCAGCGGGTGGCCGCCGGAGAGCGCCACGAGCTTCCACAGACCGGGCCGGGAGAGCGCCGCGGGTGCGACCGGCAGGGCGTATCCGTCCGTCGCGCCGATCAGTTGCCAGCCGTCCCCGGACGGCGCGGGTATGACTTCGCGCAGCGTGACCGGCCAGGCGTCGAGCCACGGGTCGTCGCGCAGCGCTCTCCCGTACGCGGCGACGGCATCGGCGGTGCTGCCGCCGGGGGGCGGTGCCGTCGTGGCGAGAGGGTCGCCGAACCGCGTTCCCAGCTCGCCCCGCAGGCCTCCGCCGCCCGGATACGGCGTCACCTCGGCGTCCATCACGGTGCCCACCGGCAGCGGCGGGGCGGGGGCGCGTCCGGGCGCCCCGTAGGACAGCAGCAGCGTGCTGCGCCCGGAATCCCTGCCGTACAGCCAGGTGCGACGGGTGACGATCCTGCCGTCCGGTGTGTCGTACTGCGCGAGGACCAGCCAGTGGTCGCGGACGGCAGGCCCTTCGGCAGAGGTCGTCAGCCCCACCCTCGAACGGACCGTCGCGGCCAGCGGACCGGGCAGCCGGTCGAGTCCGACCCAGGCCGAGTCGAGCAGACGCAGCAGCGCGCACTCCTCCAGCAGCCGCCCCGGCCAGCCGGGCCCCGAAGCCGGGACCGACCCCAACTCCCGCACACGGGAGGCGAGTCCAGGGGCCTGCGCGTCGACCATGCGGGCCGCTGTCTCCTCCCACAGCCCGAATCCCGGCTGGTCCGCCGCGGCGATTCCGCCGCGCAGCAGGTCGATGAGCCGCTGGTCCAGCTCCTGTGCGCCGCCGGTGACGCGCTCGGCCCTGCGCCCGGCGCGCCGGGCGGCCGCGCGCGCCGCGGGACCCCCGGGCGCCGCCCGCGCGCGTCGGTCCGCCAGCCACTGCGCGACCCAGGCGGGAGGCTCCTTCGTCCGGCCCGGTACGGGGGCGTCGGACGCATGGAGCAGGAGCAGCCCCAGGGCGTGCTCGCAAGGCGTCTCCCCGCCGGCGCAACCGC
Source organism: Streptomyces sp. QL37 (assembly GCF_002941025.1). Lineage (NCBI taxonomy): Bacteria > Bacillati > Actinomycetota > Actinomycetes > Kitasatosporales > Streptomycetaceae > Streptomyces > Streptomyces sp. QL37. The sequence goes on from NZ_PTJS01000001.1 coordinate 5,100,943, forward strand.
ATGTGTACGACGCATCGTTCGTGTCCACCGCCGTGCGGTGCGGTGGGCCGTCGCCGGACTCGCGGACCCCCCACACCACGCCCTGACCGCACCCCGATCCGGACCACGCGCGCTCCGAAGCGAACGCGCGCCCCGACTCGCGTGACTCCACGTCAGGAGCGAGGTCCAGCAACCGCTCCACCGCCTGGCTCGACTCCACCGGACCGGTGGGGCGCCAGGCTGCTCCCCCTAGAGACTGCACCATGGCCCCGACGGTAGAGCGCACCACTGACAATCGGCTCCGACCTGCCATTCCGCCCGTTCCGAAACGTCTTGACCGTTTCGCGTCCGTGCGCTTCCCTGCGAGGAGGGGAGTTCGGCGAACGAATCGGGGGATTCAGATGAACCGCACCATGCGCACCACCCGCCTCGGACGGACCACACGTGCGGCCGCGCCGGCCTCGGCCGTCTGCGGCCTCGTGCTCGGACTCGGCGGCTGTTCTCCCGAATCCGTCGACAAGGTCGTGGACGAGACGTACCAGGTCACCTACGAAGTCACCGGCACCGGCGTCGGGGAGATCCAGTTCCACGGCGGTGGCGGCGACGCCATGGATCCGGAGATCGAAACGGTCAAGTCGCCCACGCTGCCCTGGAAGAAGACCGTCACCCTGCGCGGGATCATGCCGTCCGCGGTGATGCCCGTCGCCCTGGACGAGGGCGCGGCGGAGCTCGCCTGCACCATCACGCACGAGGGCGAGGTCATCGGGGAGGCGAAGGGCGAGGAACTCCTCACGAGCGGCGGGTGCGTCGCGGCCTCGCCCGTAGCGGACTGAGCCTCCACGCCGAGATCGGTCCCGGCCGTGCGCCGGGGCCGACTGTCAGTGGCATGGTGCACCGTGGAAACCGCATCGGATCGACCGATCCGGAGGGGGATCCATGACCGTGCCCGTACAGACCGACGCAGCCGGCGGCGAAGCCCTGAGGCCGCATGCCGAGCATGCTTTCGCCGACGAGCTCAAGGCGCTCGCCGCCGCCGACGACCGCCCCAGGCCCGCCCGTTGGAAGCTCTCGCCATGGGCCGTCTCCACCTATCTGCTCGGCGGGACGCTCCCGGACGGCACACTGATCACACCGAAATATGTGGGTCCGCGCCGTCTCGTCGAAGTAGCCGTCACCACACTCGCCACCGACCGGGCGCTGCTGCTCCTCGGCGTTCCGGGGACCGCCAAGACCTGGGTGTCCGAGCACCTCGCCGCAGCCGTCAGCGGAGACTCGACCCTGCTGGTCCAGGGCACCGCGGGCACCCCCGAGGAGGCCGTCCGCTACGGGTGGAACTACGCGCGGCTGCTGGCGGACGGACCCAGCCGCGAGGCCCTGGTGCCGAGCCCCGTCATGCGGGCCATGGCCGAGGGAATGACGGCTCGCGTCGAGGAGCTGACCCGCATCCCCGCCGATGTGCAGGACGCGCTCATCACGATCCTGTCGGAGAAGACGCTCCCCGTCCCCGAGCTGGGCCAAGAGGTCCAGGCGGTGAAGGGGTTCAACCTCGTCGCCACGGCGAACGACCGCGACCGCGGGGTCAACGAGCTCTCCAGTGCCCTGCGCCGCCGCTTCAACACCGTCGTGCTGCCGCTCCCCGCGACACCCGAGGCGGAAGTGGACATCGTGTCCCGGCGCGTGGCCCAGACGGGGCGCTCGCTCGACCTGCCGCCCGCGCCCGACGGCATGGCCGAGATCCGGCGCGTCGTCACGGTCTTCCGCGAACTGCGCGACGGGATCACCATCGACGGCCGCACCAAGCTCAAGTCGCCGTCCGGGACGCTGTCCACGGCCGAGGCCATCTCCGTCGTCACCGGAGGCCTCGCGCTCGCCGCCCACTTCGGCGACGGCGTCCTGCGCCCCGGGGACGTGGCGGCCGGCGTCATCGGAGCCGTCGTCCGCGATCCCACGACCGACCGCGTGGTGTGGCAGGAGTACATGGAGACGGTCGTCCGGGAGCGGGACGGCTGGAAGGACTTCTACCGCGCCTGCCGTGAGGCCGCCGAGTGACCCCCCGCGCCGGGGCGACCACAGCTCCCGGGGGACCGCTGCTGCTGGGGGTGCGCCACCACGGCCCGGGCTCCGCCCGCGCGGTGCTCGCCGCCCTCGAATCCGTACGGCCGGCTGCCGTGCTCGTCGAAGGGCCGCCCGAGGGCGACGCGTTGCTGCCGCTCGCCGCCCACGGCCGGATGCGTCCGCCGGTCGCGCTCCTCGCCCACGCCGTGGACGACCCGGGGCGTGCCGCTTTCTGGCCGATGGCCGACTTCTCTCCCGAATGGGTGGCGATCCGCTGGGCATCGGCGCACGCGGTCCCCGTGCGGTTCGTGGACCTGCCCGCCGCGCACTCCCTGGCGTTGACGGAACAGCGTGAGGGCGGTCCGGAGGAAGGCAGGGGCATCGATCCGATCGGAATCCTCGCCGGCGCCGCGGGCTACGAGGACCCCGAGCGCTGGTGGGAGGACGTCGTCGAGCACCGCGCGGCCGACGGCGGTCCGGCCGATCCGTGCGCGCCGTTCGCGGCGCTCGCCGAGGCGATGACCGCGTTGCGTGAGGCGTACGGGGACGGGGGCCACCCGCAGGACGCCGTCCGGGAGGCCGCGATGCGCCTTCAGCTCCGCTCCGCCCGCAAGGAGTTCGGCGACGGCGTCGCCGTGGTCTGCGGCGCCTGGCACGTGCCCGCCCTCGGCGCGCGGACGACGGTCGCCGCGGACCGGGCGCTCCTCAAGGGGATGCCCAAGGTCAAGGCGGAGCTGACCTGGGTGCCGTGGACCCATCGCAGGCTCGCCCGGCACAGCGGTTACGGCGCGGGGATCGAGTCCCCCGGCTGGTACGGGCACCTCTTCGGCGCCCCTGACCGGCCCGTCGAGCGCTGGATGACGAAGGTGGCCGGACTGCTGCGCGACGCGGACAGGGCCGTGTCCCCCGCGCATGTCATCGAGGCCGTCCGGCTCGCCGGGACGCTGGCCGCCCTGCGCGACCGCCCGGCCGTCGGCCTGGCCGAGGCCACCGACGCGGTCAGGGCCGTCATGTGCGAGGGATCCGATGTGCCCCTGGCCCTCGTGCGGGACCGGCTCGTCGTCGGCGAGATCCTCGGCGAGGTCCCGGAGACGGCCCCCGCCGTCCCCCTCCAGCGCGACCTGGACCGGCAGCAGCGCACACTGAGGCTCAGGCCCGAGGCGGAGAGGCGCGAACTCGACCTCGACCTGCGCAAGGACACCGACGCGGCCCGCAGCAGACTGCTGCACCGGCTGCGGCTCCTCGGAGTGGACTGGGGCGAAACCGTCGCGGGCCGGGGGAGCACGGGGACGTTCCGGGAGAGCTGGCGGCTGCGCTGGGAGCCCGAGCTCTTCGTCAGGACAGCCGAGGCCGGGGTGTGGGGCACCACCGTGCTCGGAGCCGCGACCGCCAGGGCCGAGTCGGAGGCCGTTTCCGCTTCGTCGCTCGCCGGGGTCACCGCGCTCGCCGAGCAGTGCCTCCTGGCCGGACTGCCGGACGCCCTGCCCGTCGTGATGAGGGCCCTTTCCGACCGGGCCGCCCTCGACACGGACGTCGGCCACCTCGCGGACGCGCTGCCCGCCCTGGCCCGCTCCCTGCGGTACGGGGACGTACGCTCCACCGACACCGCGGCCCTGGGAGAGGTCGCCGTCGGCCTCGCCGAGCGCGTCTGCGTGGGCCTGCCGCCCACCTGCACGGGCCTCGACGCGGACGCGGCCGCGGAGGCCCGCCGGCGGATGGAGGGCGTGCACACCGCGGTCGGGCTGCTCGCCGACGCCGCAGGGGCGGACATGCTGCCCGAGCGGTGGGCCGGCGCCCTGCGCAAGCTCTCCGCCAGGGACGCGGTCGCCGGTGTGATCCGGGGCCGTGCCACGCGCCTGCTCCTGGACGACGGCCGGCTGGCCGAGAGCGAGGCCGCGCGTCTGATGGGACTCGCCCTCTCGCCCGGCGCCGCACCACCCGACGCGGCCGGCTGGATCGAGGGCTTCGTCGGCGGAGCCGCGGGCGGCGGCCTGCTGCTCGTCCACGACGAGCGGCTCCTCGGGCTCGTCGACACCTGGCTGACAGGCATACCGGCCGACACGTTCACCGTCGTGCTGCCCCTGCTGCGCCGGACGTTCTCGGCCTACGAGCCGGGTGTACGACGCACGCTCGGCGAGCTCGTGCGCCGCGGACCGGGTTCCGGCGGGGCGCGCGACGAGGGCGTGCCCGCGGCACCGGGCTTCGGTGAAGGACTCGACGAGGAGCGGGCGGACGCGGTGATGCCCGTGCTCCGGCTGCTGCTCGGTCCGGACACCCCGGACAGGGCGGCGGCCGTATGACCACGACCGCGGCGGACACGGAGAAGGGGAAGAGGACGATGGACGCGACTCCTGCCGAGGACGAGCGGCTTCGGCGCTGGCGCATGGTGCTCGGCGCGGACGGTGACGGCAGCACCGGACGCGCGCTCACGGGACGGGACGCGGCGATGGACGGGGCGCTGACCGCGCTGTACGCCGGCGGGAGGAAGCCCGGCGGCCGGGGCGGAGCGGAGCGTTCGGCGGGGCTCGGGGCATCCGCCCCGTCGGTGGCACGCTGGCTCGGCGACATCCGTACGTACTTCCCGGCCTCCGTCGTCCAGGTCATGCAGCGTGACGCGATCGACCGCCTCGGGCTCGCCGCCCTGCTGCTGGAGCCGGAGATGCTGGAGGCCGTGGAGCCCGACGTGCATCTGGTCGGCACCCTCCTCTCGCTCGGCAAGGCCATGCCGGAGACGACCAGGGAGACGGCCCGCGCCGTCGTACGCAAGGTCGTCGAGGACCTGGAGCGCCGGCTGGCGGACCGCACCAGGGCGACACTCACCGGCGCCCTGGACCGCTCGGCCAGGGCATCGAGGCCGCGCCACCGGGACATCGACTGGGACCGCACGATCCGGGCCAACCTGAAGAACCACGTGCCCCTCCCCGGCAGAGAAGGGGCCGGCACGGTCGTACCCGAACGTCTCATCGGCTACGGGCGCACGCACCGGTCCGTCAAGAAGGACGTCATCCTCTGCGTCGACCAGTCGGGCTCCATGGCCGCCTCCGTCGTCCACGCCTCGGTGTTCGGCACGGTGCTCGCCTCGATGCGGACCCTGGCGACCCGGCTCGTCGTGTTCGACACGGCGGTCGTCGATCTCACCGATCAGCTCGACGACCCGGTCGACGTCCTGTTCGGCACGCAGCTCGGCGGCGGTACGGACATCAACCGCGCGCTCGCCTACTGCCAGTCGAGAATCACCCGCCCGGCGGACACCGTCGTCGTCCTCGTCAGCGATCTCCACGAGGGCGGGATCCGCGACGAGATGGTCGGACGGGCCGGGGCGATGAAGGCGGCCGGAGTGCAGTTCGTGACCCTGCTGGCCCTCTCCGACGAGGGCACCCCCTCCTACGACCGTGAGCACGCCGCCGCGCTGGCCGCGCTCGGCGCCCCCGCCTTCGCCTGCACTCCGGACCACTTTCCCGAGGTCATGGCGGCAGCGATCGAGAAACGGCCGCTGCCGATACCGGACACCGGGCGCTGACGGGGCCGGGTCCCGGCTCCGCGGACCGCCCGGCGGGCGCCCCGCGGAGGCGGCGTTTTGTCCCTCGTACCCCGGCCACCAGCGGGGTCTGTGACCGTTATCACCGCTCAGGTGTGATCTGCAATTTAGGGTCCGGTCCGGTGCGGGGGATAACCTGCCGGATGGACATGCCGCGTACCCGGTCACCGTGTGCGCCTCCCCTGTGACCGCGCAGTCACGTTGCCCTCGCGGCACGCCCACGCAGAAAACGAACCGCGAGACCACTAAAAGGGACGGACGCGCGTGGACCTGTTCGAGTACCAGGCGAGGGACCTCTTCGCCAAGCACGGTGTACCGGTGCTGGCCGGTGAAGTCATCGACACGCCTGAGGCAGCCCGCGAGGCGACCGAGCGGCTGGGCGGCAAGTCCGTCGTCAAGGCGCAGGTGAAGGTCGGTGGCCGAGGCAAGGCCGGCGGCGTGAAGCTGGCGGCAGACCCGGACGAGGCGGTCGCTCGCGCGACCGACATCCTCGGCATGGACATCAAGGGCCACACGGTCCACAAGGTGATGATCGCCGAGCTGTCCCCGGAGATCGAGGCGGAGTACTACGTCTCGTACCTCCTCGACCGCACCAACCGCACCTTCCTCGCCATGGCGTCGGTGCAGGGCGGCATGGACATCGAGGAGGTCGCGGAGAAGACCCCCGAGGCCCTCGCGAAGGTCCCGGTCAACGCCGTCGACGGCGTCGACATCGAGAAGGCCCGCGAGATCGTGGCCCAGGCGAAGTTCCCGGCCGAGGTGGCCGAGGGTGTCGCCGAGGCCATGGTGACCCTGTGGGACACCTTCGTCGCCGAGGACGCCCTCCTCGTCGAGGTCAACCCGCTGGTGAAGACCAAGGACGGCCGCATCCTGGCGCTGGACGGCAAGGTGTCTCTCGACGAGAACGCCGACTTCCGTCAGCCCGACCACGAGGCGCTCGAGGACAAGGCCGCGGCCAACCCCCTCGAGGCGGCCGCCAAGGCCAAGAACCTCAACTACGTCAAGCTCGAGGGCGAGGTCGGCATCATCGGTAACGGTGCCGGTCTGGTCATGTCGACCCTGGACGTCGTCGCGTACGCCGGTGAGAAGCACGGCAACGTGAAGCCCGCCAACTTCCTCGACATCGGTGGCGGCGCCTCCGCAGAGGTCATGGCGAACGGCCTGGAGATCATCCTCGGCGACGCGGACGTCAAGTCCGTCTTCGTCAACGTCTTCGGTGGCATCACCGCCTGCGACGAGGTCGCCAACGGCATCGTCCAGGCCCTGGAGCTGCTCAAGTCCAAGGGCGAGGACGTCACCAAGCCGCTGGTCGTGCGCCTCGACGGCAACAACGCGGAGCTGGGTCGCAAGATCCTCTCCGACGCCAACCACCCGCTCGTTCAGCGTGTGGACACCATGGACGGCGCGGCCGACAAGGCCGCCGAGCTCGCCGCGGCTGCGAAGTAAGGGACGAGGGACTCCAACACCATGGCTATCTTCCTCACCAAGGACAGCAAGGTCATCGTCCAGGGGATGACCGGCGCCACGGGCATGAAGCACACCAAGCTCATGCTGGCCGACGGCACCAACATCGTCGGTGGCGTGAACCCCCGCAAGGCGGGCACCTCCGTCGACTTCGACGGCACCGAGGTACCCGTATTCGGGTCCGTCGCCGAGGCGATCGAGAAGACCGGCGCCGACGTGTCCGTCCTCTTCGTGCCGCCGGCCTTCGCGAAGGCCGCCGTCGTCGAGGCGATCGACGCCGAGATCCCGCTGGCCGTCGTGATCACCGAGGGCATCGCCGTCCACGACTCGGCCGCCTTCTGGGCGTACGCCGGCTCGAAGGGCAACAAGACCCGGATCATCGGCCCGAACTGCCCCGGCCTGATCACCCCCGGCCAGTCCAACGCCGGCATCATCCCGGGCGACATCACCAAGCCCGGCCGCATCGGTCTCGTGTCCAAGTCCGGCACGCTGACCTACCAGATGATGTACGAGCTCCGTGACATCGGCTTCTCGTCGGCCGTCGGCATCGGTGGCGACCCGGTCATCGGTACGACGCACATCGACGCGCTCGCCGCGTTCGAGGCCGACCCCGACACGGACCTCATCGTGATGATCGGCGAGATCGGCGGCGACGCCGAGGAGCGTGCCGCCGACTACATCGCGAAGAACGTCACGAAGCCGGTCGTCGGCTACGTCGCGGGCTTCACCGCCCCGGAGGGCAAGACCATGGGCCACGCCGGCGCCATCGTCTCCGGCTCCTCCGGCACCGCCGCGGCCAAGAAGGAGGCCCTCGAGGCCGCAGGCGTGAAGGTCGGCAAGACGCCGACCGAGACCGCCAAGCTGGCGCGCGAGATCCTCGGCGGCTGACGCCCACCGCGTCACCCGTCGCACCGCCTCACGGCGCGAACGGCGCGGGCCCGCACCCCTCATCGAAGGGGTGCGGGCCCGCGCCGTTTCCGTTCCGGAAGCCCGGCCGAGGAATCCCCGCCGGAGAGTTCCTCCGGGCTCCGGTCAGGGAATCCGCGGCACCAGCCGCTCCGGGCCGTGCGTCAGTTCGCCCCGCAGCGACTTCTGCAGTTTCAGGTCCTGCGGCGTCAGCTTCTCCGGCCCGCCCCGCGGAGGGACACCGCCGACACGTTCGGCGGGGGCCAGCGGCTGCTCGTACTGGGTGGGGGCGGTGTGCAGGGTGAAGGCGGTCGTGCCGATGAGCAGCACCCCGAAGCAGAGCGCCGCCCGGGTCCAGAGCTCGGCGATGCGCTCGCTGCCCGCGCGGACGGCGGGGGCCGCCGGCGGTTCGGGTACCTCTTCCGCGAGGGCGAGCGCGCCCAGCGGGTCGTGGAGCGCGGGCCTGCCGCCGGGCTCCGTCGGCTCCGACGCCCCGGGCAGCCGCTCGGCGACGGCGGCCCGGGCGTTCAGCAGTCTGCTCGCCGTGGCAGGAGTGCTCGCCTCGGTCTCCGCCGCCGTCTCCGGCAGCCCGAGCCCCACACCGTCGTGGAGCAGCAGGGTGCGCCGGTACGAGGGCGGCAGGGCGAGCAGCGCGTCGAGCAGCGCCCGCCGCGCCGGGTCCTCGGGCAGCGCGTCGGGCCGGCGGTGGGCGCGGCGAAGCCGGTGCCAGGGCGACATGGCGTACTCGTAAGACGCCGCCCGCACCCAGCCCCCGGGATCGCGGTCCCTGGCCACCTCGGGCCAGCGCTGCCAGGCGATCCGGAAGGCGTGTTCGACGGCTTCCCGGGCGAGCTTCCGGCGGCCGGTCAGCAGGTACATCTGACGGGTGAGACCCGGCGCCGTGCGCCCGTACAGCGCGTCGTACGCCTCCTCGGCGGTGAGGCCCGCGCGGGGCTGCGGGGCGGGAACGCGCTCGTCCGGCGCCGAGGCCCCGGGCGCGGTCCCGCCCCGCAGCCCCGCGCGGGCCTCACCGCCGAGGAGGCGTACGACGCGCTGTACGGGCGCACGGCGCCGGGTCTCACCCGTCAGATGTACCTGCTGACCGGCCGCCGGAAGCTCGCCCGGGAAGCCGTCGAACACGCCTTCCGGATCGCCTGGCAGCGCTGGCCCGAGGTGGCCAGGGACCGCGATCCCGGGGGCTGGGTGCGGGCGGCGTCTTACGAGTACGCCATGTCGCCCTGGCACCGGCTTCGCCGCGCCCACCGCCGGCCCGACGCGCTGCCCGAGGACCCGGCGCGGCGGGCGCTGCTCGACGCGCTGCTCGCCCTGCCGCCCTCGTACCGGCGCACCCTGCTGCTCCACGACGGTGTGGGGCTCGGTCGGGGACATCGGGCTGCTCCCGGTGGCTTCGACGGAGGGGGGTGGCGCAGGGCGGGGTTCGGCGCAGCCGATGAGCCTGGCGTAGGCCGTGCGCCGCCGGCCCCGCGGGCTCGTGCGCCCTGTCTCCCAGGCGCGGACGGTGGCAGGCGTGACTCCCACGGCCGTCGCGACCTGTTCCTCGCTCAGTGCCCTGGCCTCGCGCAGCCTGCGGCGCTCCTTCGGTGAGGGCAGGGGGGCGGCAGGGGCCTGACCGGTGGCGCTCCGCGTCATGCCCCGCCTCCGTCCCCGATGGCACTGGACTGGGTGAAAAAGTACATAAACGTATATTGAGCGACACAACGGCCATTCGCCCGTTACACGGAATAAGCGCGTGTCGTTGGCAGCATGGCCGCGTGACCCAAGTGACCGAACGCAGCCCGATGTTGTCGGCCGAGCGGAGCAGGTCCGCCGCGCTGGCCTCCGCCTTCGTGCGCGGGGCACTGGCCGCCGGGCTCGGGCTGGGCGCGCTGGCGGTCCTGGTCATGGTGCTGTGGATCAGCTCTCCGTACCCCGACAGCGGGCCCGGCGGGGCCCTCCATGTGGCGGCCGGGATCTGGCTGCTCGCCCACGGTGCCGAGCTCGTCAGGGCCGACACGGTGGGAGGCCACCCCGCGCCCGTGGCGACGGTCCCGCTGCTGCTCGTCGCGCTGCCGGTGTGGCTGCTGCACCGGGCCGCCAGGGACTCGGCGGACACCGAGGAGAAGACTTCGGGCGGACACTCGGCGGTCGGGGCGTTCTGCGCGGTGGGCGCCGGATACCTGCTGGTGGTGCTCGCCGCGGCGGCCTACGCGCGGGACGGGGCGCTGCCCGCCGACCGGGCCTCGCTCGCCTTCCCCGTCACCTTCGTGGTGGCCGGCGCGGCCGCCGCGGGGGTGTGGACGGCCCGTGGGCGCCCACTGACCCCGCTGCTGGTCTGGGCGCCGCTGAGTCTGCAGGAGGCCGCCGCCCGCTCCCGCTTCCGGGCCGGGGCCGGGGTGGCCCTGCGATCGGCCGCCGGGGGTGTGCTCATGCTGCTCGGCGGCGGGGCGCTGCTGGTCGCGGTGGCGCTGGTGTGGCACACGGGGGCGGCACGGGAGTCGTTCCTGGGGCTGTCGGGCGAGTGGGCGGGCCGCGTCTCCGTCCTGCTGCTGGCGGCGGCGCTCGTGCCGAACGCGGCGATGTGGGGTGCCGCCTACGGCCTCGGGCCGGGATTCGCCCTCGGTACGGAGTCCGTGGTCACCCCGCTCGCGTTCACCGGGCCTCCCGCGCTGCCGGACTTCCCCCTGCTCGCCGCGGTGCCGTCCCACGGCCCGGGAACGGTGGCCAACTGGGCGGCGGTCGCGGTGCCGTCCGTCGCGGCCCTGGCCGTCGCCCGGTTCGTCGCCCGGGGGGCGGTTCCGGAGCGGGGGGCGCGCGAGGAGGCGTGGGGGCAGGCTCGTACCGCTCTGGTGGCGGGGCTGGCGGCCCTGGGCTGTGGGGCCGGCGCGGCGGTACTGGCGGCGGTCTCGGGTGGCCCGTTGGGCACCGGGGCACTCGCGGAGTTCGGCCCCGTGTGGTGGCTGGTGGGCCCGGCCGCTCTCGCGTGGACGGCCGTGATCGGCGTACCGGCGGCGCTGCTGCTCAGGGCGTGGCGGCTGAGGGAGCACCGGTGGGGGTGGCGGTGGGACGCGGCGAAGGGGGAGCAGGCGACGGCGGAACCGCAGCGGACGCCGGAGCGGGGGGCGCGCGAGGAGGCGTGGGGGCAGGCTCGTACCGCTCTGGTGGCGGGGCTGGCGGCCCTGGGGCTTGGGGGCGGCGGGGGCGGCCGGGGGGGGGGGCCGGGCCCGACCCGGGCGCCGGTTTCGCGTCCGCCGCGAAGTCCGCCATCAGGCCGCCCGACTTCCTCTTAAGCGCCGCCCAGCGCGCCTCCCTCGCCCCGTCCTCGTGCCACGGGTCGGCCGACAGGAAGTCGTACGGTTCCGCACCGTCGCCCGCTCCCCCGGGCTCCCCTTCCGCCCCCCGCTCCGGAACCGCCCCCCGGGCGACGAACCGGGCGACGGCCAGGGCCGCGACGGACGGCACCGCGGCGAGCAGGGGGAAGTCCGGCAGCGCGGGAGGCCCGGTGAACGCGGCGATGTGGGGGGCCGCCTCCCCCGCCACCAGAGCGGTACGAGCCTGCCCCCACGCCTCCTCGCGCGCCCCCCCCCCCGGCCCCCGCGCCCACGACTGCTCCAGCACCGGCATCGCCTCCCGTGGCGGCACCGGCACCTGCGTCAGCCCCGGCCCCCGTTCCGGAGCCGGTGAAGGAGCCGGAGTCGGAAAGAGGGCCGGAGCCGGAAAGAGAGCCGGAGCCGGAAAGGGTGAAAGAGCCGGAGAAGCAGAAGGAGCCGGAGAAGGACGCCGACCACCCCCGGCCCGTTCCCGGGCCGGGTGCGCGGAACGGCCGGGTCCCGGATGCCGAGGGGCACCCGGAACCCGGCCGGGAAGATGGTTCCTGACGGGCGTTCCGGCGTGGAGCGGAGCTACTTCTTCACGCCGAAGAAGGGCTCCAGCGGGTCGGGCAGCTTGTCGTTGCAGGCGATGGCGCCGGTCTTGGTGAGTGCGTCGTTCACGCAGGTGTAGTAGTCGCGGTAGACCAGCTGGACCGTGTAGCCGGTGGCCACGATCGCCAGGGCCAGGAGCGCCGTCACCAGACCGCTGACGGCCGCCGTCGTCTGCTGACGGCTGCTGCTCTGCGCGACGGCCGGTGCGGTTCCGGGCGTGGCCCCCGGCGGCGGGGGTGTGGCGGCCCGGTCCTGACCGCTCGCGCCGGATACCGCCGTCTGCCCTGCGCCGGCCGCCTGGTTCTTCCGCGGCCCGCCGCGGAGGGCGCTGATCGACCAGTACACGGCGAGGGCGCCGAGGAGCATCGCGATCTCGGGGAAGTCGAAGAGGGCGAAGAAGAACGCCCACATGCCGCCCAGCACCGCGTAGCGCGCCCGCCGCTGGGCGGGGTCGGTCGGGTCCCAGCGCAGTCCGCCGGGGCTGCCCTCCGGGCCACCGCCCTGGCCGCTCGGTCCGCCGTTGCCGCCGGGGCGGCCGCCGAAGTCGCCGCTCTGCCGGCCCGGCTGCCGGTCGCTCCACTGGCTGCCCCAGACCGGGCGGCCGTCGGACTGTCCCTCGCCGCCGTCACCGCTTCCGCCGTTGCCGTGGTTTCCCGGCGCGTGGGGAGGGTGGCGTGGCTGCCAGGGCTGATCGGGCCGGTCCTCGGGCGGTGCGGCGAAGGGATTGTCGTCGGACGACCCGGAGGAGGACCCCGAACCCGAGGAGGACCCCGAACCCGAGGAGGACCCCGGGCCCGACGGGGAACCCGAGCCCGAAGAGGAGTCCGGCGATGAGGACTGGCGTTCCCGCATCAGCGTGGATGCCCGCTCGGGCAGCGGGTGGCCAAGGGCGGTGCGGAGGCGGTCCGGCATGTGGTGAACGTCTTCCCCATCTCGTCATTTCCGCCCGGGGGCGGTTCCCTGTCCCCTGACGCTACCTCCCGGCTACGCCCCCGTCCCGTGGGGGCCGCCGGGTGTGCCGGTATCGTTGCTGACGGTCGGACCGTTCGTAGAGTTCCCCGTATCACGGGGCGAGCTTCTTTCGTACGACCATACAAACGCACCTCCTGTACATCGCGTACCTGCTGCACCACGCGAGAAAGGGCCCTGCCGTGGCCTCCCCGCCCCCCTCCGCCGCTCCGGCCCGCGTGGTCGTGCTCGTCTCCGGCTCAGGCACGAACCTCCAGGCACTCCTCGACGCCATCGGTGACGACCCCGACGGCTACGGCGCCCGGATCGTCGCGGTCGGCGCGGACCGCTACGGCACCCTCGGCATCGAGCGTGCCCAGCGTGCCGGGCTTCCCACCTTCGTGTGCAAGCTCGGCGAGTACGCGAGCCGCGAGGAGTGGGACGCGGCCCTGGCCGCGGCCGTGGCCGAACACCGTCCGGACCTCGTCGTGTCCGCGGGCTTCATGAAGATCGTGGGCAAGGAGTTCCTCGCCGGGTTCGGCGGCCGGATCGTCAACACCCACCCCGCCCTGCTCCCCAGCTTTCCCGGTGCTCACGGCGTCCGCGACGCGCTCGCGTACGGCGTGAAGGTCACCGGGTGCACCGTCCACTTCGTCGACGACGGCGTCGACACCGGTCCGATCATCGCGCAGGGCGTGGTCGAGGTGACCGAAGAGGAAACGGCGGAGGGCGAAGCCGCCCTCCACGAACGCATCAAGGAAGTCGAGCGCAAGCTGCTCGTCGAGGCCGTGGGGCGGCTCGCCCGCGACGGCTATCGCATTGAGGGACGAAAGGTTCATCTCGGTCATGTCGGTGAATAAGCCCATCCGCCGCGCCCTGGTCAGCGTCTACGACAAGACGGGGCTCGAAGACCTCGCCCGCGGTCTGCACGAGGCGGGTGTCGAGCTGGTGTCCACCGGCTCCACCGCCGGGAAGATCGCGGCCGCCGGTGTGCCGGTCACCAAGGTCGAGGAGCTCACCGGCTTCCCCGAGTGTCTCGACGGCCGCGTCAAGACGCTGCACCCCCGCGTGCACGCCGGCATCCTCGCCGACCTGCGCCTGGACGCCCACCGCGAGCAGCTCGCCGAGCTCGGCGTGGAGCCGTTCGACCTGGTGGTCGTCAACCTCTACCCGTTCAAGGCCACCGTCGCCTCCGGCGCGTCCGACGACGAGTGTGTGGAGCAGATCGACATCGGCGGTCCGTCGATGGTCCGCGCCGCCGCCAAGAATCACCCGTCCGTGGCCGTCGTGACGAGCCCCGAGCGTTACGCCGACGTCCTCGCCGCGGTCAAGGCGGGCGGCTTCGACCTGACCGCCCGCAAGCGGCTCGCCGCCGAGGCGTTCCAGCACACCGCCGCGTACGACGTGGCCGTCGCCTCCTGGTTCGCCGACGGCTACGCGGCCGCCGACGACTCGGGCTTCCCCGACTTCTCCGGTGCGACGTACGCGCGCAAGAACGTCCTGCGCTACGGCGAGAACCCGCACCAGCCCGCCGCGCTCTACACCTCCGGCGAGGGCGGCCTCGCCGAGGCCGAGCAGCTGCACGGCAAGGAGATGTCCTACAACAACTACACGGACACCGACGCCGCCCGCCGTGCCGCCTACGACCACGCCGAGCCGTGCGTCGCGATCATCAAGCACGCCAACCCGTGCGGCATCGCCATCGCCGACGACGTCGCGACGGCGCACCGCAACGCGCACGCCTGCGACCCGCTGTCCGCGTTCGGCGGCGTCATCGCCGTCAACCGTCCGGTGACCGTCGAGATGGCCGAGCAGGTGGCGGAGATCTTCACCGAGGTCATCGTCGCCCCGGCGTACGAGGACGGCGCGGTCGAGGTCCTGGCCCGCAAGAAGAACATCCGCGTCCTGCGCTGCCCCGACGCCCCGGCCTCCACCGTCGAGGTCAAGCCGATCGACGGCGGCGCGCTCCTCCAGGTCACCGACCGGCTCCAGGCCGACGGCGACGACCCGGCCAACTGGACCCTCGCCACCGGAGAGGCCCTCTCGGCCGAGGAGCTCAGGGAGCTCTCCTTCGCGTGGAAGGCCTGCCGCGCGGTCAAGTCCAACGCGATCCTGCTCGCCAAGGACGGTGCCTCGGTCGGCGTCGGCATGGGACAGGTCAACCGCGTCGACTCCGCGAAGCTCGCGGTCGAGCGGGCGGGCGAGGAGCGGGCCCGGGGCTCGTACGCCGCGTCCGACGCCTTCTTCCCCTTCCCCGACGGTCTGGAGATCCTGACCGCCGCCGGCGTCAGGGCCGTCGTCCAGCCGGGTGGATCGGTCCGTGACGAGCTCGTCGTCGAGGCCGCGCAGAAGGCGGGCGTGACCATGTACTTCACGGGCACGCGCCACTTCTTCCACTGACGGCGCCCGTAGTGACATCCCGCAGGCCGTACCCGTTCCGGGTGCGGCCTGCGGTGCGTCCCGGCGTACGGAGATCAGTCGTTCCTCTGTTCTAATGGATGGCCTTGTCGGGCCGTGCCGGGCGGGACCGGCGCGACCGGCAGTGACCAGTGAGGGATTCCGTTGCGGGGGCACCGTGCTTGATCTGAACCAGAGCGAGACCGAGACGTCCGGAGAGCAGACCCCGGAGCCGGCCGCCGGTACGCACCCGGCGCCGCTGCGGCCGTACCTCATCGCCGCCGTGGTCCTGTGCGCCCTCTACTTCCTCTACGCGTACCTGCAGTACAGCCACTTCCAGTCGCCCTCCTGGGACCTGGGCATCTTCGAGCAGGAGGTGCGCGCGTACGCCGGTTTCGACGCGCCGGTCGTCGACATCAAGGGTCCGGGCTATCTGATACTCGGCGACCACTTCAGCCCCGTGGTGGCGCTCCTCGTCCCGCTCTACTGGATCTGGCCGTCCGCGGCCGCCCTGCTGTTCGCCCAGGCCGCGCTGTTCGCCGGCTCCGCGGTCGTCGTCGGGCGCACCGTCCAGCAGATCCTGGGCGGCCGCTCCGGCCTCTGCGTCACCGTCGCGTACGGGCTGTCCTGGGGGCTCCAGGAAGCGGTGAAGGCCGACTTCCACGAGATAGCGTTCGCCGTCCCGCTGCTGGCCCTGGTCTGCCGTGCCCTCCTCATGGAGCGCTGGCGGGCCGTCGTCCTGTGGTCGCTGCCGCTGGTCCTGGTCAAGGAGGACCTCGGGGTCACCGTCGCCGTCGTCGGCCTGCTCCTGGCCCTGTACGGGCGGCGGCTCCAGGGGTTCCTGCTGGCGGCCTTCGGGGTGTTCGCGTTCGCGCTGACCGTGCTGGTGCTCATCCCGGCGGCCAGCAGCGCGGGGACGTACGACTACTGGAAGAAGATCGAGGAGAACGGCGGGCAGGAGGTCTCCCTGCTCGACTCCGTCCTCGGCGTGCTCGACTCCTCCGTCAAGCTGGAGATGCTGGTCTTCCTCGTCGGCATCACCGCCTTCATGGCGCTCCGCTCGCCCCTGGTCCTGCTCGTCCTGCCCACGCTCGGCTGGCGTCTGCTCTCCCAGGACTCCAACCACTGGGGCATGGTCTGGCACTACAGCGCGATCCTGATGCCGGTGGTCTTCCTGGCCATGGCCGACGGCGTCCGGCGCAGCCGGGGCTCGAAGCGGCCCTGGCTCGTCTCCTACGCGAACGTCGCCGTCCCCGTCGCGGTGGCGATCGCCGTCGCCCTCACCCAGCACCTCCCGCTCCGCGACCTGCTGCGCCCGGAGACGTACCGGGCCGACGCCCGGACCCATGCCGCCGAGGCCGCGCTGGAGGCGATACCCGTGGGCGCGAGGGTGGAGACGGACATCACGCTGATGGCGCACCTGACCGGGGACCGCACGGTCTACTGGGTCGGCGGGGCCCCCGGGACCGCACCCGACGTCGTCGCGATCAACCTCGACTTCGGCTGGTCGCGGCCGATCGACGACCCGGTGAAATACGCTCAGCAGCTGCACCCCGAGGCGCGCTACCGGGTCACCCGCGAGGTGGGCTCATTCGTCGTCATGGAACGGACCACGCCGGCGCCCGCAAACGGCTGAAGGCCGCACACCCGCCGGTGAGCGGGTGCTGCGGCCTTCACGCGGACGTGTCCACGGCGGCGTCAGTACTGCTGCTGCCGCTGGCGGTTGAACCAGGCACCGCCGTCGGACTTCGCCACGAAGACGACGACCAGGATCGCGAGGATCGTGTGGACGAGGCCCATCACGATGAACGGGTAGATGCCGAGGATCGCGGTGATCACACCGAAGACGATGGTCGCGATGCGGATCCCGTTGCCCCCCTTGCCGAACTTGGCGGCGAAGACGACCGCGAGGACCCCCCACAGCACGGCGAAGACGGCGATCCCCCACAGCGCGCTGCCCGAGTAGTCGGCCAGCTCCTGGAACTGGACGTCCTCCTGCAGCGTCGGGTCGTCCTTGGCGGCGTTCACGGCGACGGCGGCGAGCGCGACGAAGATCGTCCCGATGACCTGGAGGCCCGCGATCACGTAGAGCATGACGCGCGCGGCCTTCACACCGCCGGGCATCTCGGTGGGACCGCCGGGGAAGCCGTAGCCGCCCTGGACCGGCGGCGCCTGCGGGTAGCCGTAGCCCTGCTGCGGGACACCCTGCGGGGCCTGCTGCGGGTAGCCGTAGCCCGGCTGCTGCCCGCCCGGCTGCTGGCCACCCTGCTGCTGGCCGTAGGGGTTGTTGGGGTCGCCGAAGCTCATGGCGGGTTTCCTCCGTTGTGATGTGGGGACGACGCGGTCCTGACGGAGGAAAGCTGCACGATCTGAACGGTTGGTCCCCCCGACGCTACCCGCAGTGATGCGGGCCTTATCGTCGTCGTGACATCCACCTCTTGTCCAGCCGATAGCCCAATGTGTTGTGCAAGTGCAATCTCGTGTCCACGTGGCAAGCCAGGATTGGTACGGGGGCGGGGTCATCCGCGAGGATGGGTGCCATGACTGCCCAGATTCTCGATGGCAAGGCCACCGCAGCTGCGATCAAGTCCGATCTGACCGTCCGCGTGGCGGCCCTCAAGGCACAGGGCATCACACCCGGCCTGGGAACCCTGCTCGTAGGCGACGACCCGGGCAGCCGCTGGTACGTGAACGGCAAACACCGTGACTGCGCCCAGGTCGGCATGGGCTCCATCCAGCGCGAACTCCCCGACACCGCCACCCAGGAGGAGATCGAGGAGGTCGTACGGGAGCTCAACGCCAACCCGGACTGCACGGGCTACATCGTGCAGCTCCCGCTCCCCAAGGGGATCGACACCAACCGCATCCTGGAGCTGATGGACCCGGCCAAGGACGCGGACGGCCTCCACCCGATGAGCCTGGGCAAGCTCGTGCTGAACGAGAGCGGCCCGCTGCCCTGCACCCCGCAGGGCGTCGTCACCCTGCTCCGCCGCCACGGTGTGGAGATCAACGGCGCCCATGTGGTCGTCGTCGGCCGGGGCGTCACCATCGGCCGCCCGCTCCCGCTGCTGCTGACGCGCAAGTCCGAGAACGCGACCGTCACCCAGTGCCACACCGGCACCCGTGACCTCTCGGCGCACCTCAGGAAGGCCGACATCATCGTGGCGGCCGCCGGTGTGCCCCACCTGATCAAGCCCGAGGACGTGAAGCCGGGCGCGGCCGTGCTGGACGTCGGCGTCAGCCGGGACGAGAACGGCAAGATCGTCGGCGACGTCCACCCCGGAGTGGCGGAGGTGGCCGCATGGGTCGCCCCGAACCCGGGCGGCGTCGGCCCGATGACCAGGGCCCAGCTGCTCGTCAACGTGGTCGAGGCGGCCGAGCTCGCCGCCGCCGAGGCCTCCGCCGCATCCGCGGGCTGACCCGGACCGGAGGAACGTCATGGGCGCTGGTACGAGTCCGGCGGGCGGTACGCACGCGGACGGACCGGCCGAGGAGACAGGGACGGCCGAGGAGGCCCGGGTGTCGAAGGTCCAGGTGTCCGGGGAGACCGGTGTGCCGGGAGAGGCGGTGCGGGGGGAGACCGGCACCGCCGGGGAAGAGGAGGCGCCCGGCACCGCTGACGCGGACGGGACCTCCGGGGAAGTGGCCTCCGGGGAAAGCGGTTCGACCTGGGCGCCCTCGCGTCGCTTCTCGCTGACCCGGGACACGGCGCGTCCCGAGGGCGGCGGCCGGGCCGCATCGGGGGACGCCCCCGCGCCCGCGCGGCAGTGGCCGTTGCTCACGGTGCTCTGCACCGCCGGGCTCGGGCTGCTGATCGTGGCGATCGACCCCTTCGCCGAGGCGTTCAGGGTCGGCACCATGGTGATGGGCGTCGCCCTGCTCGCGGGAGCGGTGCTCCGCTGGACGGTCCCCTCGGTCGGCATGCTCGCCGTACGGTCCCGGTTCACCGACCTGGTCACGTACGGCCTGATGGGCGCGCTGATCGTGCTGCTCGCGCTGATGGAACAGCCCGGCCCGTGGCTGCGGGTCCCTTTCCTGCAGGACGTCGTCCACTTCACGATCCGCTGAGGGGTGTCCGTCCCCTCCCCCGAGAAGGGACGGACACCGGACGGGGCTCCGGTGCCGGAAGCACCGGAATGCGGTGACTTGAGCGGCCTTGCCCTGTCCTGGGTCAAGCGTCATGGACATGAGGTGCCGGGTTCAAGGGATGCCCGGTGCCTGTGGCACGGAAGTGACCATTCCGCCATCGTGTGATCGTCACGCAACGATGCGAACCCTGCGCGGTGTGCGCTACGG
The DNA here is from genome assembly GCF_002941025.1 of Streptomyces sp. QL37. Taxonomy (NCBI): domain Bacteria; kingdom Bacillati; phylum Actinomycetota; class Actinomycetes; order Kitasatosporales; family Streptomycetaceae; genus Streptomyces; species Streptomyces sp. QL37. The sequence continues at coordinate 5,120,446 of NZ_PTJS01000001.1, forward strand.
CGCACAGCGGAGCCCACGCTCATACGGAATGCCCCCGTGCGCCCCTTTGCCCGGGCCTGGCGGCCCGGATCCGTGCATTCTTCTGGGTAGTCCGGAGCGTAGGACCAGACGTGCCGACGGCAGGGGGGCTCGATGCCGGGATCGAGAGCGCGCCGGGCACGTTCGGGGGAATCGACTGGGGGAAGCAATGCCTCGCTGGAAGGCGCTACCGGAAGAACTCAATCCGCAGGTACGGGAGTTCGCGGTCCAGTTGCGCAGCCTGGTGGACCGGAGCGGTCTGAGCCTGGCCGCGGTCGCCGACCGCACGGGCTACAGCAAGACGTCGTGGGAGCGTTATCTCCACGGCAGGCTGCTCGCGCCCAAGGGGGCGGTCGTCGCGCTCGCCGAGGTGACGGGCGTTCAGCAGCACCAGCTGACGACCATGTGGGAGCTGGCCGAGCGTGCCTGGAGCCGCTCCGAGATGCGCCACGACATGACGATGGAGGCCATCAGGATCTCCCAGGCGCGTGCGGCGCTCGGCGAGGCGGGTGTGGCCGCGTCCCCCGTGGCGGGCAGGCATGCGGCCGGCGGCGGTACGGGAGTGACCACCGCCGCCGGGCCGGGCGGAGGAGGGCTCGACGGCGGTCGTCCGCCGTCCGTACCCGTCCAGCGCGGCACGGTTCCGCGGATTCCGCGGCAGCCGCAGCCAGGGGCGGTGCCGGATTCCGTCGGCGGCGGACACCGCCCGGCCGGCGGCCCCGGCGAGCGGCGGGAGGGCGGCGGGCGCAGGCTGACGCTGTTCCTGGCGGGGCTCGTGGCCGCGCTCCTGCTGATGGCCGGGGCCGTGCTGCTCACCGATCTGGGCGGGGACGACAACACCGGTGCGCTCACCGCGACACCGTCCGCCGACCCGGCCACCAGCGCGCCCCGGCTGCCCGCCGGCGTCGAGTGCAGCGGCGCGGACTGCACCGGCCGGGACCCGGAAGCCATGGGCTGCGGCGGCCAGTTCGCCGATACGGTCGCCAGGGAGACCGTCGGCGGTGGCCTCGTCGAGGTCCGCTACAGCGAGACATGCGGCGCCGCGTGGGCCCGTATCACCCGGGCGTCCTCCGGGGACACGGTGAAGATCACCGCCGGCCCGTCGGAGCAGGACGGCACGGTGGACGGCGATGCCGAGGCCTACACCCCGATGGTCGCCGTGAAGGAGGCCTCCGACGCCAAGGCCTGCGCGACCCTCGCCTCCGGGACCACCGGCTGCACCACGCCGGAGTGAGGTAGGGGAGCCGCTGCGCTGTGTAACCGACTGTGCGCGGTGCCACAGGGGGCCGGGCGGCTCCGGCGGCGAGGGTCGGATAGCCTGACCGCTGGATATCTCTTCACGTCAAGATTCAGAGGTGTCCAGCCCAGGGGCAGGGACCCCTACCGCCAGCTGTCTAACGGAGACCGCCATGACCCGCACTCCCGTGAATGTCACCGTGACCGGCGCAGCCGGCCAGATCGGCTACGCGCTGCTCTTCCGCATCGCCTCCGGCCACCTGCTCGGCCCGGATGTGCCGGTCAACCTGCGACTCCTCGAGATCCCGCAGGGCCTGAAGGCCGCCGAGGGCACCGCCATGGAGCTCGACGACTGCGCCTTCCCGCTGCTGCGCGGCATCGAGATCACGGACGACGCCAACGTCGGCTTCGCCGGCGCCAACGTCGCCCTCCTGGTCGGCGCCCGCCCGCGCACGAAGGGCATGGAGCGCGGCGACCTGCTGTCCGCGAACGGCGGCATCTTCAAGCCGCAGGGCAAGGCCATCAACGACAACGCCGCGGACGACATCAAGGTCCTCGTCGTCGGCAACCCGGCCAACACCAACGCCCTCATCGCGCAGGCCGCGGCCCCGGACGTACCGGCCGAGCGCTTCACCGCGATGACCCGCCTGGACCACAACCGCGCGATCTCGCAGCTGGCCGCCAGGACCGGTGCCGCCGTCTCCGACATCAAGCGGCTGACGATCTGGGGCAACCACTCGGCGACCCAGTACCCCGACATCTTCCACGCGGAGATCGCCGGCAAGAACGCCGCCGAGGTCGTCGACGACGAGGCCTGGCTGGCCGACACCTTCATCCCGACCGTCGCCAAGCGCGGCGCCGCGATCATCGAGGCCCGTGGCGCGTCCTCGGCCGCCTCGGCCGCCAACGCCGCCATCGACCACGTGCACACCTGGGTCAACGGCACCGCCGAGGGCGACTGGACCTCGATGGGTATCCCGTCGGACGGCTCCTACGGCGTCCCCGAGGGCATCATCTCCTCCTTCCCGGTCACCACGAAGGACGGGAAGTACGAGATCGTCCAGGGCCTGGACATCAACGAGTTCTCCCGTGCGCGCATCGACGCGTCCGTGAAGGAGCTCACCGAGGAGCGCGACGCGGTCCGCGAGCTCGGCCTGATCTGACCGGAGCCCGGCCACCGGCCGGCCCCCGGGGTGTACGAGGGCGCCCCCGCAGCCGCTGCTGCGGGGGCGCCCTCGTACGTCTGCTCACCCGTCGAGCAGCCGCCCGGCCAGGTCCCGCACGGCGGCCGCAGCCCTGCGCTGGAGCTGTGGTCCGAAGGTGATCCGTGCCGCGCCGAGCTCGCCGAGCCGGCGGGTGGCGGCCGGGCCGTCGGGTGCGCCGAGGGCGTTGACCGGGACCGGGACCGCCGCGGCCAGGGCGGGCAGCGTGTCCGGCGGGGCCATGATCGGATAGACGCAGTCGGCACCGGCGTCGGCGTAGAGCCGCGCGCGGGCCACCGTGTCCGCCGGCACATCAGTGGCGGCCGGGTCCCCGTGGACGTACGTATCGATGCGGGCGTTGACGAAGAGGCGCCCGCCCGCCGCCGCGCGCACCTCGGCGAGCCGGTCGGCCTGCCACCGAGGGTCGACGAGCACGCCGTCCACCGAGTCCTCCAGGTTGCAGCCGACGACCCCGGCCTCCAGGAGGCGGTCGACGAGCTCGTCCGGGGCCAGGCCGTAACCCGCCTCGACGTCCGCCGAGACGGGCACGGACACCGCTCGGGCGATCCGCGCCACCGCCGCGAACATCTCGTCCGCGGGCGTCTCCCCGTCGGCGTGACCGAGGGAGGCGGCGACACCCGCGCTCGGGGTGGCCAGTGCGGGAAAACCGGCCTCCTCGAACACGCGGGCGCTCACGGCGTCCCACGGGCCGGGCAGCACCAGCGGGTCGCCGGGAGGGCGGCCGTGGTGCAGGGCGCGGAAGACGGACGCGGGCTCGTTCATCAGGGCTCCGGGGCGGAAGGTGCGTGCGGGGGCTCGGCGGCTGCGGCTCAGTGCTTGATGTCGCCGGGCGTGTAGTGCCCCGGGGCCATCCGGCAGGTCACCCCGAAGCGGTTCCAGGCGTTGATCACCGTGATCGCGGCGATCAGCTGAGCGAGCTCGGCCTCCTCGAACTGCTTCGCGGCCTTCGCGTAGACCTCGTCCGGCACGAAGCCGTCGGTCAGGACCGTCACCGCCTCCGTCAGCTGGATCGCCGCAAGCTCCTTCTCCGTGTAGAAGTGCTGCGACTCCTCCCAGGCGCTGAGCTGGATGAGCCGCTCGACGGACTCGCCCGCCGCCAGGGCGTCCTTCGAGTGCATGTCCAGGCAGAGGGCGCAGTGGTTGAGCTGCGAGGCGCGGACCTTCACCAGTTCGAGCAGTGTCGGGTCCAGTCCCTGACGGGACGCGGCGTCCAGCCGGACCATGGCCTTGTAGACGTCCGGGGCGAGCTGGGCCCACTGCAGGCGGGCGGGGTGCTCGGGGGCGTTGTCGGTGGGCGTGTGGTGCTGCGTGTGCGTCGTCATGATTCGAAGCTAACGGTCGGATGGCGCACCGGTATGGTCCATTTCCATGACGGATTCCTGGGCCGCTTTCGGCGCCGACCTGCATATCGAACCGGTCGGCACGGGCCTGCGCAGCGGGCTGATGAACGCACTGCGTGAGGCCGTGCGCACCGGACGGCTGACGCCGGGCACGCGGCTGCCCTCGTCCCGGACACTCGCCGTGGATCTCGGGATCGCCCGCAACACCGTCGCCGACGCCTACGCCGAGCTCGTGGCCGAGGGCTGGCTCACCGCGCGGCAGGGTTCGGGGACCAGGGTCGCGCAGCGAGCCGACGCGCCCGGGCCGGCCGCCCGGGGTGCCGGGGGCAGGCAGGTGCGCCGCCGGCCCGTGCACAACCTGATGCCGGGGTCCCCGGACCTCTCGGCGTTCCCCCGCGCGGAGTGGCTGAAGGCCGCCAGGCGTGCCCTCACCGCCGCCCCCGACGCGGCCTTCGGATACGACGACCCGCAGGGCCGCTTCGAGTTGCGGAGCGTGCTGGCGGACTACCTGGCGCGGGCGCGCGGGGTGTACGCGGACCCGGAGCGCATCGTGATCTGCTCCGGGTTCGTCCACGGGCTCACGCTGATGGGGAAGGTGCTGCGGCGCCGCGGGGTGCGGGCGGCGGCCGTCGAGTCGTACGGGCTGGACATCCACTGGAATCTCCTGGCCGACGCCGGACTGCGCACCCCGTGCCTCCCGGTGGACGCGCTCGGGGCCAGGACCGGGGAACTGGGAGGGGCACCCGGTGTCGGCGCGGTCCTGCTGACCCCCGCCCACCAGTTCCCCACGGGTGTGCCGCTCCATCCCGACCGGCGGGCCGCGGCGGTCGACTGGGCGCGGTCCTCGGGCGGTCTGATCCTGGAGGACGACTACGACGGCGAGTTCCGCTACGACCGTCAGCCGGTGGGCGCCCTCCAGGGCCTCGACCCGGAACGGGTGGTCTACATGGGGACGGCCAGCAAGTCCCTGGCGCCCGGGCTGCGGCTGGCCTGGATGGTGCTGCCGGAGGGCCTGGTGGACGAGGTGTGCGACGCGAAGGGCGGCTTCGACTGGATGTCCGCGGCGCCGGACCAGCTGACCCTCGCGGAGTTCATCGCCTCAGGGGCGTACGACCGGCACGTGCGGGCGATGCGGCTGCGCTACCGGCGCCGTCGTGACCAGCTCGTCGAGGCGCTCGCCGAGCGGGCGCCGGACTTCGAGGTGAGCGGCATCGCGGCCGGACTGCACGCCGTGCTCGAACTCCCCCGGGGGACCGAGCGGTCGGTCGTCCAGGCGGCCAACTGGCAGGGACTCGCGCTGGAGCGGCTCTCGCGCTTCCGGCACAAGGACGCGGAGCCCGGCCGCGACGGGCTGGTCATCGGCTACGGCACGCCGTCGGAGAGCGGCTGGGCGGGGGCGCTGGACGCCCTGTGCCGGGTGCTCCCGTAGGCGGTACGCCGGAATGCGCCGGGGGCGGTGGGCGGCACCGGGTTTCAGACGGGGGAGCCGTGCATCTAATCTGACTGGAAGTTGGCGGGTGGGCGTACACCGGCCCGTGGGTACGACGGGGGAGAACAGAACATGGACAGGCGCAAGCTGAGGTCGAGCACCGTCGTGCTCGGCGGCATGGGAGTCCTCGCGGCGACGCTCACCGCGTGCGGCTCGGAACCGGACGAGCGGTGCGTCGACCGGGTCACCCAGGAGATCCTGCCGAAGTACGAGTGCGAGGACGGCAACGGCAGCGGGAAGTACTACTACGGCGGCAGCACCCACAACAACCGGGTCTCCGGCGGCAGCTTCGACAAATCCGCGGTGGAACGCGACGGATTCGGCTCCTCCGGCTCCAGCGGCGGCTGAGTCCCTCATGGAACGCCGCACCACGGAACCGCGCCCCGGCTGGCAGGAGACCGTCGAGGAGCAGGGGCTGATCTACCCCCTGACCCGCTACCCGGACGGCTCCCTGCGCCCCTACTGGGACGAGAGCGCCTACTACGTCTTCTCCCTGCCCGAGGTCGAGGCGCTGGAGGAGGTCGTGGAGGAGCTCCACGCGATGTGTCTGGCCGCCGCGGCGCACATCGTCGAGCACGACCGCTTCGCCGACCTCGGCATCACGGACGCCCGGCTGGCGGGCCTGATCGCCGAGTCCTGGCGGCGCCGCGCCGAACTGCCCTCCCTGTACGGCAGGTTCGACCTGCGGTACGACGGGACCGGCCCGGCCAAGATGCTGGAGTACAACGCCGACACCCCCACCTCGCTGGTGGAGGCCGCCAGTCCCCAGTGGTTCTGGATGGAGGACCGCTTCCCCGGCGCCGACCAGTGGAACTCCCTGCACGAGCGTCTCGTCGACGCCTGGAAGCGGCAGGCCCCGCTGCTGCCGCCCGGCCCCCTGCACTTCGCCCACTCGGACGGCGACGAGCTGGGCGAGGACCTGATGACGGTGGCGTATCTGCGCGAGACCGCCGAGCAGGCCGGGATCGAGACCCGGGCGCTCTCCGTCGAGCGGATCGGCTGGGACCGGCTGTCCCGCCGCTTCGTCGACGAGCGGCTGCGCTTCATCCGCAGCTGCTTCAAGCTGTACCCGTGGGAATGGCTGGCGACGGACCGCTTCGGACCGCATGTGCTGGAGACCCTGGACAACGGCGGGGGCACCGGCAGCACCTGCTGGATCGAGCCCGCCTGGAAGATGCTCCTCTCCAACAAGGCGCTGCTGCCCATCCTCTGGGAGCTGTACCCGGGCCACCCCAACCTCCTCCCCGCCTACCTCGACGGACCCCGCGAGCTGGCCGGGCCGGACGGGGCGGGTTACGTCGCCAAGCCGCTGCTCGGCCGTGAGGGCGCCGGGGTCACCGTCCACGAGCCGGGCAGCGCCGCGGTTCCGCGTGACGAGCCCTGCTGCTACCAGGAGCTGGCCCCCCTGCCCGACTTCGCGGGCAACCGGGTGGTGCTCGGCGCCTGGGTGGTCGAGGACGAGGCCGCCGGGCTCGGCATCCGGGAATCGGCGGGGCTGGTCACGGACGAGTACGCGCGCTTCCTGCCCCACGTCATCCTCTGACCGGGCGTCCGCGGCCGGACCGGGCTCTCAGCCGGCCAGCACGCCGCGGAGCTGGTCCAGGCCCCAGTCCAGGTCCTCCTTGCTGATCACCAGCGGCGGGGCGATCCGGATCGTGGAGCCGTGGGTGTCCTTGACCAGCACCCCGCGGTCCATCAGCTTCTCCGAGATCTCCCGGCCCGTACCGAGGGCCGGGGAGACGTCCACCCCCGCCCACAGGCCCCGGCCACGCACGGCCTCCACCGCGCCGCCGGCCAGCAGCCCCAGCTCGTGGTGGAGGTGGTCGCCCAGCTCCGCCGCGCGCTGCTGGAACTCACCGGTGCGCAGCATCGCGATCACCTCCAGGGCGACCGCGCAGGCCAGCGGATTCCCGCCGAAGGTGGACCCGTGCTCGCCCGGCCGGTACACACCGAGGACCGCGGAGGACGACACGACGGCCGAGACGGGCACGACGCCACCGCCCAGCGCCTTGCCCAGCACGTACATGTCGGGGACGACGCCCTCGTGCTCGCACGCGAAGGTCCGGCCCGTGCGGCCCAGACCCGACTGGATCTCGTCCGCGATGAACAGCACGTTCCGCTCCCGGGTCATCTCCCGCACCCCGGCCAGATAGCCCGGCGGCGGAACCAGCACCCCGGCCTCGCCCTGGATCGGCTCCATCAGCACCGCGACGGTGTTCTCCGTCATCGCTCCGGAGAGCGCGGTGAGATCCCCGTACGGCACGATCTCGAACCCCGGGGTGTACGGCCCGAAGTCGGCCCGCGCCTCCTGGTCCGTGGAGAAGCTGACGATCGTGGTCGTCCTGCCGTGGAAGTTGTCGGCGGCGACGATGATCTTCGCCATGCCGTCCGGGACACCCTTGACGCGGTAGCCCCACTTGCGCGCCGTCTTCACAGCCGTCTCCACGGCCTCCGCCCCGGTGTTCATGGGGAGGACCATCTCCATGCCGCAGAGCTCGGCGAGCCGCGTACAGAACTCCGCGAACCGGTCGTGGTGGAAGGCGCGGGAGGTCAGTGTCACGCGTTCGAGCTGAGCCTTGGCCGCGTCGATCAGGCGCCTGTTGCCGTGCCCGAAGTTGAGCGCCGAGTAGCCGGCGAGCATGTCGAGGTAACGGCGCCCCTCGACGTCGGTCATCCAGGCGCCGTCCGCCGACGCGACGACGACGGGCAACGGGTGGTAGTTGTGCGCGCTGTGCGCCTCGGCGGAGGCGATGGCGGTTTCCGTGGTCGACACGGGATCTCCGTTCGTCGTGCGGCGGGGGCGGGGGTGGTGCCCACTTTGTATCGTCGGTCGGATTCGGGACCTGGAAACCTTCCGTGCGCGGCGCGCCTCGCGGTCACCGCGCGCACGCCCTGCCGGGGCGCACCGTGTTTCTCGTCTCATCCGTCGCGGCGCCCCGGTCCGCGCCCGGGTGATGACCGGGCGCCCGTCTCCGCCGCACCCCCGGCCGGGCCCCCTCCCACGGCCTCACATCTTTCCCGCACCGGTTGCCGGAGATCGGTTCCGCACCTGAGACAATGGCTCCATGGCCTCTGATCGACCCCGCGTGCTTTCCGGAATCCAGCCCACCGCAGGCTCGTTCCACCTCGGCAACTACCTCGGTGCGGTCCGCCAGTGGGTGGCGCTGCAGGAGTCCCACGACGCCTTCTACATGGTGGTGGACCTGCACGCGATCACCGTGCCGCAGGACCCGAAGGAGCTCCGGGCCAACACCCGGCTCGCCGCCGCCCAGTTGCTGGCGGCCGGGCTCGATCCGGAGCGGTGCACGCTCTTCGTCCAGAGCCATGTCCCCGAGCACGCCCAGCTCGGCTGGATCATGAACTGCCTCACCGGCTTCGGCGAGGCCTCCCGCATGACGCAGTTCAAGGACAAGTCCGCGAAGCAGGGCGCCGACCGGGCGACCGTGGGCCTCTTCACCTACCCGGTCCTCCAGGTCGCCGACATCCTGCTCTACCAGGCCAACCAGGTCCCGGTCGGCGAGGACCAGCGCCAGCACATCGAGCTCACCCGGGACCTCGCCGAGCGTTTCAACGGCCGCTTCGGCGAGACGTTCACGATCCCGGCGCCGTACATCCTCAGGGAGACGGCGAAGATCTTCGACCTGCAGGACCCGTCGATCAAGATGAGCAAGTCGGCTTCCACGCCGAAGGGCCTGATCAACCTCCTCGACGACCCGAAGGTCACCGCCAAGAAGGTCAGGAGCGCGGTGACCGACACGGACACGGTGATCCGCTACGACACGGAGAAGAAGCCCGGGGTCAGCAACCTCCTGAGCATCTACTCCACCCTCACCGGCACCGCCGTCACGGACCTTGAACAGAAGTACGAGGGCAAGGGCTACGGCGCGCTCAAGACCGACCTCGCCGAGGTCATGGTGGAGTTCGTCACCCCGTTCCGGACCCGGACCCAGGAGTACCTGGACGACCCGGAGACCCTGGACGCCCTGCTGGCCAAGGGGGCCGAGAAGGCCAGGACCGTCGCGGCCGAGACGCTGGCGCAGACCTATGACCGGATGGGTCTTCTGCCTGCGAAGCACTGAGTCCAAGGACCCTGGCGGGACCACGGCCGAAGGGGCCACACTGGCGTCGGCACGACCGAAGAACGACCATCGAAGATTGAGGAGAACGATGTGGGGACCGTAACGCTTGGCGTTTCGATCGCGGTCCCGGAGCCGTACGGCAGCCTGCTCCAGGAGCGGCGCGCGAGCTTCGGGGACCCTGCCGCGTACGGCATCCCCACCCACGTCACCCTTCTTCCGCCGACCGAGGCCGAGGCGGCCGACCTGCCGGCGATCGAGACCCACCTCTCCCAGATCGCCACGGCCGGCCGTCCCTTCCCGATGCGGCTGTCGGGCACGGGCACCTTCCGCCCGCTCTCGCCGGTCGTCTTCGTCCAGGTCGTCGAGGGCGCCGCGGCCTGCTCCTGGCTCCAGAAGCGGGTCCGGGAGGCATCCGGCCCCCTGGTGCGCGAGCTGCAGTTCCCGTACCACCCGCATGTGACCGTGGCGCACGGCATCGCGGAGGAGGCCATGGACCGGGCGTACGAGGAGCTCTCCTCGTACGAGGCGGCCTGGACCTGCGGTTCCTTCGCGCTGTACGAGCAGGGCACGGACAGCGTCTGGCGCAAGATCAACGAGTTCCCGTTCGGGGGCGGCGGCACCGCACCCGCCGTACCGGCCCAGGGCGGCAGCTCCAAGGACCAGCCGTCCCTGCACCCCTGAGCCCGGCCTGACCGCGGTGCCCTACCGCACCGGCAGCCGCCGGAACAGCGGACGCGGCACGTGCCGCAGGGCCGACATCACCACGCGCAGCGTTCCGGGGACCCACACCGTCTCCGAGCGCCGCCGCAGCCCCGTCACGATCGCGTCCGCGACCGCCCCCGGGGTCGTGGCCAGAGGCGCCTCCTCGCGTCCGGCGGTCATCCGCGAACGTACGAAACCGGGGCGCACGATCATCACGTGCACCCCTGTCCCGTGCAGCGCGTCTCCGAGCCCCTGCGCGAAGGCGTCCAGGCCCGCCTTGCTCGACCCGTAGATGAAGTCGGCGCGCCGGGCGCGCTCGCCGGCCACCGATGAGAGCACCACCAGCGACCCATGGCCCTGCGCCTGGAGTGCGCCGGCGCACACCAGGCCCGCCGAGACGGCACCCGTGTAGTTGGTCTGCGCCACCCGGACCGCGGAGAGCGGTTCCTCCTCGTCGCGCGCCTGGTCGCCCAGGACCCCGAAGGCCAGCAGCACCATGTCGATGTCCCCGTCGGTGAAGAGCTTCCCGAGCACCTCCTCGTGGGAGGCGGAGTCGAGCGCGTCGAAGGCGACGGTACGGACGTCGGCGCCCAGCTCGCGCAGCTCGGCCGCGGCGCGTTCCAGGGCGGGGGAGGGCCGGCCGGCCAGCTGGACGGTCCGGGTGCGGCGGGCGATCAGCCGCCGCGCGGTGGCCAGCCCGATCTCCGAGGTGCCGCCGAGGACGAGCAGGGAACGCGGGGCACCGAAGGCGTCCTTCACGGGATAACTCCTAGCGGGGTGACGACGGACGTGATCGTGACCGTATCGCCCGAGAAAACCTGTTTGAGGGATTTGTTACAGCACTCACCGAAATGGGTGATTGGTGATCCGGGCGGCCCCGGACGAAGGTTTTCCGTGGCCGGGAGGGTACGCGTAGTGCATGGACTGGCTGAAGAACCTCCCCGTCGTCGGGCCGTTCGTCGCACGGCTGATGGAGACGCACGCATGGCGCTCCTACGAGACGCTGGACCGGGTCCACTGGACCAGGCTCGCCGCCGCGATCACCTTCCTCAGCTTCCTGGCGCTCTTCCCGCTGATCGCCGTCGGTGCCGCCGTCGGCGCCGCGCTGCTCTCCCCCCGGCAGCTCGACAAGATCGAGGACAAGCTCGCGGAGCAGGTGCCCGGCATCTCGGACCAGCTCGGCATCGACAGCCTCGTGGCCCACGCGGGCACGGTGGGGGTCGTCGCGGGTGTGCTGCTGCTCTTCACCGGCGTCGGCTGGATCGGCTCGATGCGGGACTGCCTGCGCGCCGTGTGGGAGAAGGACGACGTGGACGAGGGCAACCCGGTCGTCCGCAAGCTCAAGGACGCGGGTCTGCTGCTCGGCCTCGGCGGGGCGGCGCTCGCGACCCTCGCGGTCTCGACCGTCGCGTCCACGGCCATCGGCTGGACGGCCGACCGCCTGGGCATCCCCGAGGACGGTGTGGGCGGGGTGCTGCTCCAGGCGGCCGCCGTGGTCGTGGCCGTCCTCGCCGACTTCCTGATCCTGCTCTACCTGCTGACCCTGCTGCCCGGGGTGGAGCCGCCGCGCCGGCGGCTGATCGTGGCGGGGCTGGTCGGCGCCGTCGGCTTCGAACTCCTCAAGCTGCTGCTCGGCAGCTACATGCGGGATGTCGCCTCGAAGAGCATGTACGGCGCGTTCGGCGTGCCGATCGCCCTCCTCCTCTGGATCAACTTCAGCGCGAAGCTGCTGCTGGTCTGTGCCGCCTGGACGGCGACGCCGGGCAAGGACGGCACGAGGGAGAAGGAGGGCGCGGAGGTCAGCGACGGGGGAGGCGACGCACCAGGTCGGGCAGCGGCCAGCGCCGGTTGACCAGGAACACTCCGGCCGCCAGGACCACCAGTGCCCCTCCGGCGACCGACAGCGCGGTCCAGACCCCGTTGGAGCCGGCAGCGGCGGCGTGGGCCGTCGTGGCCGGCTCCCTCTCCTTCGCGGCGCCCTTGCCCGTGCCCGACGCGGGTTCGGAGCCCTTCGAGACCACGGCGGACTTCGGCGGCACCAGCTCGCCGACCGGGGTCACCTTGCCGCCGGCGGAGAAACCCCAGTCGAGCAGGCCGGCGGCCTCCTTGTAGACGGCGTGGCTCTCCTCCGACGACGGGTTCATCACCGTCACCAGCAGCACCTTCCCGTCGCGCTCGGCGATCCCCGTGAAGGTGTTGCCCGCGTGGGAGGTGTAGCCGTTCTTGACGCCCGCGATGCCCTTGTACGGCTCCACCCCGATGTCACCGGTGATCAGCCGGTTCGTGTTCTGGATCTCGAAGCTCTCCCGCTTCTTGCCCTTCTTCTGCTCGCCCGGGAACTCCGCCGTCGCCGTCGCGGCGTACTCGCGGAAGTCCGCCTTCTGCATCCCGCTCCGGGCGAACAGCGTCAGGTCGTACGCACTGGAGACCTGGTGCGGGGCGTCGTAACCGTCGGGCGAGATGACCGTGGTGTCCAGGGCCTGGAGCTCCTCGGCGTGCCGCTGCATCGCGGCGACCGTGGCGTCCACGCCGCCGTACATCTCGGAGAGCACGTGCACCGCGTCGTTGCCGGAGCGCAGGAAGACGCCCAGCCACAGGTCGTGGACCGTGTAGGAGTGGTCCTCCTTCACGCCCACCAGGCTGCTTCCCTCACCGACGCCGGCGAGTTCGTCCTCGGTCACCAGATGGGTGAGGGACTTCGGCTGCAGGGCGGGCAGGACCGTGTCGGCGAAGAGCATCTTCAGCGTGGATGCGGGCGGCAGCCGCCAGTGCGCGTTGTGCGATGCGAGCACCTGCCCGTCCTCCGCGTCCGCGACGATCCACGACCGCGCGGTGAGGTCCTTCGGCAGGACCGGGGCGCCCGGGCCCAGATTGACCTGGGTGCCCACCTCGCCCAGCCGCTTGCCGCCCACGGTCGACATCGGACCGCTCGGCTTCGGCTGTTTGTCGTCGGTCTTGTCCTTGTCGGCCGCCCCGGCGGGACTGACGACGGATACGGACAGCAACGCGGCAGAGAGGACCGTCATTACGGTCTTTTTCAGAGCAGGCACGGTCGGAAACGTACATGGCGTTGCCGCTGATGGGGACCCGGATGGCCTGACCCGCCGTGCATACCGCCGGGACAGCCCACCCCGGGCGATCGGGCGGGAGCGCGGCGGCGATACTGATTCCATGAAGCTCAGCCGCCCCGTGTCCTGGTTCCTGCTCGTCTTCGGCGCGTGGAGCTGGGTCATCTGGGTCACCTTTGTCAAAAATCTCTGGAAGGACGGCAGCGGGCTCGCGTTCGACGACGCGGGCGACCCGACCGCGTACTTCTGGGTCCATCTCCTGCTCGCCATCACCTCGTTTCTTCTGGGGACGGCTGTGGGGGTCATCGGGTTCCGTGGCGTCAGGGCTTTGCGTCGCGAAGGCGGATGACGGCCCCGGCGTGGGCCGCCGTCCGGACAGGATCGTTTCAGCGGGGGAGCGTACGTGGTTGTGGTCTTCGTACTCGTGGCGGTCGCGGTTCTCGCGCTGCTCGCGTCGGTACACCGGTATGTGTGGCGCCGGCTGATCGGTGACACGACGGCGAAGGGCAGCCTCGCGCGCCGCGCGGGCACCGTCGCGGCCTTCGTGCTGCCTCTGCTGAGCGTCGGGGCCCTGGTCTCCAGCCGCGCCGGGGTCCCCTTTCCGGTGCAGCAGGTCCTCGCCTGGCCGGGCTACCTCTGGCTGGCCGCCCTGCTCTACCTGACGCTGGCTCTGCTGGTGGGCGAGGCCGTCCGGCCGCTGCTGCGCCGACTGCTCGCCCGCCGGGCCGCGACGGCCGGCGACGGGCACGCGGACCAGGCTCCCGAGACCGCCGGCCGCCCCGCGGACCCGGACGCCGCCCCGGACTCCGAGCGCCCCGGCCAGGCCACCGCGACGGCCTCAGGGGCCGGTCCGGGCGGCGGCAGCACCCGTACGGACCTCGCGCCGCGCGCCGAGACCCCCGCCCCGCCCGTCGCCGACCCCTCCCGCCGCCTCTTCGTCGCCCGTGCCGTGGGCGGAGCGGCCGCCGTCGCCGGGCTCGGCACCGTCGGCCTCGGCACCTACGGGGTGCTGCGCGGCCCCCGCACCAAGAGGATCACCGTCCCGCTCGCGGGACTCCCGCGAAGCGCCCACGGCTTCCGCATCGCCGTGGTCAGCGACATCCATCTCGGTCCCATCCTGGGCCGCGCCCACACCCGGCGGATCGTCGACGCCATCAACGCCACCGGCTCCGACCTGGTCGCCGTCGTGGGCGACCTCGTCGACGGATCCGTCGCCGATCTCGGTCCCGCGGCCGAGCCGCTCGCCGGGCTCGAAGCCCGCCACGGCAGCTACTTCGTCACCGGCAACCACGAGTACTTCTCCGGCGCCGCCGAATGGGTCGACCACGTACGCGAGCTGGGTCTGCACCCGCTGGAGAACGCCCGCGTCGAGATCGCCGGCTTCGACCTCGCCGGAGTCAACGACGTGGCGGGCGAGAGCGAGGGCCAGGGCCCCGACTTCGCCCGCGCGCTCGGTGACAGGGACCGCAGCCGCGCCTCCGTCCTCCTCGCGCACCAGCCCGTCGTCATCGACGAGGCCGTCGAGTACGGCGTCGGCCTCCAGCTCTCCGGTCACACCCACGGGGGTCAGCTCTGGCCGGGGAACCTCCTGGCGGAGCTCGCCAACCCCACCGTCGCCGGATACGAACGCTACGGCGACACGCAGTTGTACGTCTCGCGAGGTGCGGGCGCCTGGGGCCCGCCCGTGCGGGTCGGCGCCCCGTCCGACATCACCGTGGTGGAGCTCGCTTCCCCGCAGGCCTGAGTCCGAAACCTGTGAGTGACCACCCTGGGCTTCCATATGTGAATATCGTGTGATTGGCTGAGGGCGATCATGCGGCGATGATGTGCCTCTCTGTGCACGCTGGCCGGGGTGGGGTTGGCAAGGGAGCACGGCACATGCGGTTCATCCGTCTACGGATTCTCGCGATTCTGGCGGTATTGGTCATCGCAGGCGTCGGCGCCTGGCAGCTGCTTCCCTCGGACGAGGTGAACGAGTCCCCGATCACGGTCGGAACGTCCGACGAGGTCACCTCGCTCGACCCCGCCGGTGCGTACGACGCGGGTTCCTGGGCGATCTACAGCAACCTCTACCAGTCCCTGATGACCTTCAGGTCCGGGGCGGTCGTGCCGGAACCGGACGCCGCCGAGAGCTGCGGCTTCGTCGGCCAGAAGCTCCAGACCTACCAGTGCAGGCTCCGGGACGACCTGACCTTCTCCAACGGCCGCAAGATCACGGCCGAGGACGTCAAGTACTCCTTCGACCGCATGCTCCGGATCAAGGCGGACGCCGGGCCCTCGGTGCTGTTCCCCAGCCTCGACACCATCGTGACCGAGGGCCGCACGATCACCTTCAACCTCTCGGCCAGGGACGCGACGTTCCCGCAGAAACTGGCCACGGGAGCCGGGTCCATCGTCGACCCCACCCAGTACCCGAAGGACAAGCTCCGCACGGGCGGCCGTGTCGACGGTTCGGGCCCGTACACCCTGAAGTCGTTCGAGTCCGGTGTCCAGGCCGAGCTGGTGCCCAACCCGGCGTACAAGGGCGCGTTGAAGAAGACGGGCGTCGCGGTCGACATCCGCTACTTCGAGGGGTCCGAGGCGCTCCAGGCGGCCTGGAAGGCCGGGGACGTCGATGTCACGCACCGCCAGCTCCCCTCCGAGCAGCTCGCCGAGCTCGACCCGGCCGCCGACGACCAGCGCGTCACCGAGGCGGACAGCGCCGAGATCCGCAACCTCGTCTTCAACGTCCGGGACGGCGCGCCGCTCGCGGACAAGAAGGTCCGCCAGGCCGTCGCCTGGCTCATCGACCGCGGGCCGCTGGTCACCAAGGCCTACCGGAGCACCGTCGAACCGCTGTACTCGCTGATCCCGCAGGGCTACATCGGGCACAGCACCCCCTTCTTCGACTCCTACCCGGAGTCGGACCCGGAGCGGGCCAGGGAGCTGATGGAGGAGGCCGGGGTGGATCTTCCGCTGCACATCACCTTCGCCCACCGCGACGACGACGCCAACAAGGCGGAGTCCGCCGAGCTGGTCCGCCAGCTGGAGAAGGACGGGCTCTTCGAGGTCAAGGAGAAGGCCGTCGAGTGGCAGGCCTTCCAGAAGGGCTACGCGGCCGGTGAGTACGACGCGTACACCCTGGGATGGCTCCCGGACTACCCGGACCCCGACACCTTCAGCCAGCCGCTGGTCGGCAGCGAGAACTCCCTCCACAACGGCTACAGCAGCGAGAAGATGGACGCGCTGATCGCGGCCACGCAGCAGTACAGCGACCGCGGCCGGACCTCGGACGACTTCAAGGAGATGCAGAAGCTGGTCGGCGAGGACGTGCCGCTGGTCCCGCTGTGGCAGAAGAAGGACTACGTCGTCAGCAAGCAGTCCGTGTCCGGGTCCCAGTACCTCTCCGACGGCACCGGGATCTGGCGGCTGTGGGAACTCAGCTGGATCTGACGTCCTCGGCGCCCCGCGCCCCGGGCATGAACTCCACCAGCACGTCGTGGACCTGCCGCACGAGCGGCCGCAGCACCCGGAAGCGGGAGAGCGCGATCGCCCGGGCGGCGATCGGCGCGGTGCGCTCGACGAGCCGGCGGCTGCGGGCGGTGCCCTCGGACCGGTCGTAGACCCAGAACAGCACCAGGCCCATCTGCATCAGCCACATCAACTGCGGCAGTATCCGCCCCAGTTCGGGGTCGTACTTGGTGCTGGATCCCGCCAGGCACCGCTCGTGCACGGAGATCACCGCCTCGCGGGCGCCCACGGAATCCTCCGAGAAGGGGGAGAGCGGGCTCTCCGGGTCGGCGGCGTTCTTGAAGAACTGGGCGGCGAAGCGGTGGTACGGCTCGGCGATGTCCAGCCACCGGAGCAGTACGCCCCGGATGCGCAGGGCGAGATCCGTCTCGTCGGCCAGGACCGGCCGGACCGCCGCCTCGTGCTCGGTGGCGATCCGGTCGTAGAAGCCCTGGACCAGGTGTTCCTTGGAGGAGAAGTAGTAGTAGGCGTTCCCGACGGAGACGCCGGCCTCCTGGGCGATGGCCCGCATCGTCGTCCGGTCGTACCCGCGCTCCTCGAAGAGCCGGAGCGCCGTCTCCAGGATCAGGGTGCGGGTCTGCTCGCTCTTCGGGGCCTTCGACTTCCCGGCCGCGCCGCTTCCGGCCGGCTTCGAACCGCCCGCTTCCGCCACGTTCTTCTCTTGCTTCGCCACGGTTCCAAGGCTAACCGGGCGAGGGGGAGCGGCCGGTCCGGACTCAGGCGCTCATCGAACGCGCGGTGTTGACCTGCGACATGACCCACTGGAAGGTCTCGGGGCCCGTCGCCGGGATCATCGTCTGATGGTGCCGGCCTCCGCTGGTGACCGTGATCTGCACGAAGCCGGTCGTGCGCTTCTCCTTCATCAGGAGGAACAGCAGTCCGATGAGGCAGAACAGCGCGAAGACGATCGCGAGCACGATGCCCACGGTCGGGATCTTCTCCTCCGTGCGCGACATGTCGGTCGCCGTCCACACCGCGCCCTTGAGCGGCAGGGTGCCGGACGGGGTCACGATGCCGTCGTTCATCACCGTGATGTCACCGAGCGAGAGCACCGGAACTCCGCTGCCGCCGTGCTGCGCCGGCAGGTTGAAGCCGGGCTCCGTCGGCTGTCCGGGGCCCGGGTAGCCGTAACCGGGGCCGGGCTGGGCCGCGGAGTCGGGCAGCGGCTGCGGATAGCCGTACGCCGGAGCGGCGCCCGGCGCCGGATAGCCGTAACCCTGGCCGTCCGGCATCGTGGGCGGGTTGCCCGGCGGCTGGGGCGGGCCCCACTTGTATGAGTCGTCCGCGTACGGATTCGGATCGCTCACGACGTTCCCCGTTCTCCATCAAGCCATCTGCTCCCGTGCTGTCCTGCGCCGGGAGAGGGTGAGCCGGTCGACGGCTCCGCACGACCGTACCGTCCCGGACCGCCCGACGCACCAAGAGGCCCCGCTTCCCGCACTGTCCGTGCGGGAAGCGGGGCCTTCCGGTACAACGCGTGGGTCAGAAGCGACGGGTGATCAGCGCGCGCTTCACTTCCTGGATCGCCTTGGTGACCTCGATGCCACGCGGGCAGGCGTCCGTGCAGTTGAACGTCGTGCGGCAACGCCACACACCGTCACGGTCGTTGAGGATCTCCAGGCGCTGCTCCCCGGCCTCGTCACGCGAGTCGAAGATGAAGCGGTGCGCGTTGACGATCGCCGCCGGGCCGAAGTACTGGCCGTCGTTCCAGAACACCGGGCACGAGGACGTGCACGCGGCGCACAGGATGCACTTGGTGGTGTCGTCGAAGCGCTCGCGGTCCTCGGGGGACTGCAGGCGCTCGCGGGTCGGCTCGTTCCCCTTGGTGACGAGGAAGGGCATGACATCGCGGTAGGCCTGGAAGAACGGGTCCATGTCGACCACGAGGTCCTTGAGGACCGTGAGGCCCTTGATGGCCTCGACCGTGATCGGCTTCTCCGGGTTGATGTCCTTGATCAGCGTCTTGCAGGCGAGCCTGTTCTTGCCGTTGATCCGCATCGCGTCGGAGCCGCAGATGCCGTGCGCGCAGGAGCGCCGGAACGTCAGCGTGCCGTCCTGCTCCCACTTGATCTTGTGAAGGGCGTCGAGCACACGCTCCTTCGGGTCGATCGAGATCTGGAAGTCCTGCCACTCGACCTCGTCGGTGACCTCGGGGTTGAAGCGGCGGATCCGGAACGTCGCCGTGATGTACGGGGTGTCGGCGAAGCCGGCCTCGGGCTCGGGGGCCTTGTCCGACTTCTCCAGGGTGGGGGTTGCCATCAGTACTTACGCTCCATCGGCTGGTAGCGGGTCGTGACGACCGGCTTGTAGTCGAGCCGGATCGACTCGGTGCCGTCGTCCGCGACCTCGCGGTACGCCATGGTGTGGCGCATGAAGTTGACGTCGTCGCGGTTCGGGTAGTCCTCGCGGTAGTGACCGCCGCGGGACTCCTTGCGGGCCAGCGCGGAGGTCGCCATGACCTCGGCCAGGTCGAGCAGGTTGCCCAGCTCGATGGCCTCCAGCAGGTCGGTGTTGAACCGCTTGCCCTTGTCCTGGATCGACACGTCGAGGTAGCGCGTGCGCAGCTCGGCGATCTTGTCGACGGCGGTCTTGATGGTCTGCTCGGTGCGGAACACCATCACGTTGGCGTCCATGCACTCCTGCAGCTCCGTGCGGAGCGCGTGGACCCGCTCGGTGCCCGTCGAGTTGCGCAGCCGCTCGACCTGGTCCTGGACCAGCTGGGCCGGGTTCTCGGGAAGCTCGACGAAGTCGTTCTTCGCGGAGTACTCGGCGGCGGCGATGCCCGAGCGGCGTCCGAAGACGTTGATGTCGAGCAGCGAGTTGGTGCCCAGACGGTTGGCGCCGTGCACGGAGACACAGGCGACCTCGCCGGCGGCGTACAGGCCCGGGACGACGGTGGTGTTGTCGGCCAGCACCTCGCCCTCGACGTTGGTCGGGATGCCGCCCATGGCGTAGTGCGCGGTCGGCTGGATCGGGATCGGGTCCGTGTAGGGCTCGATGCCGAGGTACGTACGCGCGAACTCGGTGATGTCCGGGAGCTTCGCGTCCAGCTGCTCCGGCGGGAGGTGCGTGAGGTCGAGGTAGACGTGGTCGCCCTCGGGACCGCAGCCGCGGCCCTCACGGATCTCGGTGTAGATGGAGCGGGACACGACGTCACGGGACGCGAGGTCCTTCATGACCGGCGCGTACTTCTCCATGAAGCGCTCGCCGTCCTTGTTGCGGAGGATGCCGCCCTCACCGCGGGCGCCCTCCGTCAGGAGGATGCCCATGCGCCAGATGCCCGTCGGGTGGAACTGGAAGAACTCCATGTCCTCCAGCGGCAGACCCCGGCGGTAGCAGGCGGCCTGGCCGTCACCGGTCAGGGTGTGCGCGTTCGACGTCACCTTGAAGAACTTGCCGGTGCCGCCCGAGGCATAGATGACCGACTTCGCCTGGAAGACGTGGATCTCGCCGGTGGCCAGCTCGTAGGCGACGACGCCGGCGGACTTCTTGACGCCGTCCACCTCGACGACCAGCTGGTCCAGGACGTAGAACTCGTTGAAGAACTCCACGCCCTCCTTGACGCAGTTCTGGTACAGCGTCTGGAGGATCATGTGGCCGGTGCGGTCGCCCGAGTAGCAGGCGCGGCGGACCGGGGCCTCACCGTGGTTGCGGGAGTGACCGCCGAACCGGCGCTGGTCGATCTTGCCCTCGGGCGTACGGCCGAACGGCAGGCCCATCTTCTCCAGGTCGAGGACGGCGTCGATGGCCTCCTTCGCGAGGATCTCGGCGGCGTCCTGGTCGACCAGGTAGTCGCCGCCCTTGATCGTGTCGAAGGTGTGCCACTCCCAGTTGTCCTCCTCCACGTTGGCGAGCGCGGCGGCCATGCCGCCCTGCGCCGCGCCCGTGTGGGAGCGGGTGGGGTAGAGCTTCGTCAGCACGGCGGTGCGGCTGCGCTTGGTCGACTCGATGGCCGCGCGCATGCCGGCGCCGCCGGCGCCGACGATGACGGTGTCGTACTTGTGGATCTGCATGGTTTTCCTCTGGTCCCTCTGTCCCGGCGCCTAGCGGATGTTCGGGTCGAAGGTGAAGATCACCAGCGTGCCCAGCAGGACGGTGAACACCGTGGCGGTGTACAGGAGCATCTTCAGCCAGAAGCGGGTGTTGTCCCGTTCGGCGTAGTCGTTGATGACCGTACGGAGGCCGTTGGCGCCGTGCAGCATGGCGAGCCACAGCATCGCCAGGTCCCAGACCTGCCAGAACGGCGAAGCCCAGCGGCCCGCGACGAAGGCGAAGCCGATCTTGGACACGCCGCCGTCGAGCACCAGCTGGATCAGCAGGTGGCCGATGACGAGGACGACCAGCACGATGCCCGACAGGCGCATGAAGAGCCAGGCGTACATCTCGAAGTTCGTGCGCGAACCCTTGGGGGTCTTGCCCGTGCGCTTGCGCGGGGGCTCGATCACCGGGGCCGGGTTCTCGACGTCGTACAGGCCTACGCCCTCGACGTCACCGATCGCGGAAGAAGGAGTCTCGGTGGACATCGGCCTCAGCTCCCGAAGACTTCACGTACGGCGTGACCGAGGACGGGGTACAGCGCCCCGACCATCAGCACGATCCAGATGCCCAGGACGGTCCAGAGCATCTGCTTCTGATAGCGCGCGCCCTTGGACCAGAAGTCCACGGCGACGATGCGGAGACCGTTCAGCGCGTGGAACAGGATCGCGGCCACCAGGCCGTACTCGAGCAGCGCGACGAGCGGGGTCTTGTAGGTGGCCACGACGTCGTCGTACGCCTCGGGGGAGACACGCACGAGAGCGGTGTCCAGGACGTGTACGAACAGGAAGAAGAAAATGAGGACACCGGTGACTCGATGAGCCACCCAGGACCACATGCCTTCCCGGCCGCGGTACAGCGTTCCAGCCGGCACGGAAGAACCCTCCGGGAGCGGGGATTGGGGCCGGCCGGCTTGACTGTCGGTCTGACCCGGCCGGGTACGGTCCACCGGCCCTGGCCATCGTAGCGACGCTTTGTCGGTTCCATTGCGGCGGGGGCTCCGGTGTGATCAAAGCGGCAGTCAAACAGGCACGGACGGGCTACCGCGGGTCATATGCCACCGGGGGGAACGGGTCGGGCGCCAGACCCGCCTCGGTCACCAGCTCGATGATGCGGCCCCGGGCGAGTCGTCGCATCTCCTCCGCGGTCAGGGAGCGCTCCTCGTCCGGTTCGTGCGTCAGCCGGGTGCGCATGGCGGCCAGCACCTGGTCGACGTGCTGGGAGGGGCGCAGGCCGTCGAGGCAGATCACGAAGGCGTGGCCGAACCGGCTCTCGTACGCCGCGTGCGCGGCGCGCAGCGCCAGGTGGGCGGCCCGGGGCGCGTCGTGGTGCAGGCAGGGGGCGCTCTCCTCGGCGAGCGCCTCGGCGAGATCGGCGGGCGCGAGGTCGTATCCCGCCTCGTCGGAGGCGGCCAGCAGCGTCTCCAGGTCCGGATAGGGGCGGTGGGCGGCCAGCCGCTGGGCCCAGCGGTGGCTCCCGCAGCACTCCAGCAGGGCGGCCTCGGCCAGGCCCCGGGGCCAGGCGTTGAAGCGGCCGAGGCCACTCGAGTGGGCACTGGGGCGCCGGCTCACGGACACTGGTTCCGGAACAGGGGCCTCCACCGGGGCCTCGCGAAGGGCCGGGGCAGGGCCGCGGTTCTGGACGGGAACGGCCGACGGCCCGGCCTGCTGCGGTGGTTTCGGCAGGCCGGCGTGGGACTCGCTGGACCTGGACAGCGGGACTCCTCGAATGAATGACATCTGTGACCCTGGAGAGGGGCCGGAGAGCGACGAGGTTGCGCGGAAGGGCGGGGAGTGAGGACTGGACCTGTGTGCCGTCACGCTATCGAGGACGAGCGACGCGCAGCCGAAGGATGCGAGAAATTCACCCGGACGGGAGAGTTTCGGAACGCTTGATGGACGAATCAGTGGGGGAAATGCCCGACTTTCTCATCTTCTTTGAACTCTTTCTCCCCCGATCCGGAGGTTTCTGACCGATGTCGCCCTCACGTGCACCCCTGGTGGCAGGCGCCGCTGTCGCGGTGGCAGCCGCCGTCACCCTCACCGTCGTCGTCTGGCCCGAGGACTCCGGTCCCGGAGCGGGGAACGGCGCGTCGGCCTCCTCCCGCACGTCCGCCTCCGCGTCACCCACCCGGAGCTACCCGCTCTCCACGACGCCGCGGACGATACCCGCGGTCCGGGAGCACACCGCCGCCCGCGGCCCGGGCTGGAAGCCCGCCAAGGACAGCACGGTCGTCGCCGCCGATCCGGAGCTCGCCGACGAGGCGAAGCTGCTCGCCGGGGAGCTGAAGATCGGCTACCGGGGTGAGAAGGCCGCCCGCGCCGGTGACGTCGAGCTGGCGCTCGGCGGCAAGGGAGGCCAGGAGTCCTACACCCTGAGGACCGAGGACAACCGGGTCACGATCAGCGGTCCGGGCCAGGCGGGCGTCTTCTACGGGACCCGCACCCTCAAGCAGTCGCTGAGCGCGGACGACACCGTGCCCGAGGGCGTGGTGCGTGACACGCCCGACCGGCCGCAGCGCGGGCTCAACCTCGACATCGCGCGCAAGCACTACGACGCGGACTGGATCGAGGACCGGCTGCGCGAGATGGCCGACCTCAAGCTCAACCAGCTCGGTCTCCACTTCTCCGACGACCAGGCCTTCAGGATCGAGTCCGACTCGCACCCCGAGGTGGTCTCCGAGGAGCACCTCACCAAGGCGGAGGTCCGCCGGATCGTGAAGCTCGCGCAGAGCCTCCACATCACGATCGTCGCCGAGATCGACTCGCCCGGACACCTGGGCGCGGTCCTGGAGGCCCACCCCGACCTGCGACTGCGGAACACGCAGGGGGTCGTGCGGGAGGGCGCCATCGACATCTCGAAGCCCGAGTCCGCGCAGATCGTCGACGACCTGCTCAAGGAGTACGCGGAGCTCTTCCCCGGCGACTGGTTCCACGTCGGCGCCGACGAGTACCAGGCGCTCACCGTGAGCGATCCGGCCGCCTCCTACCCGCAGCTGGCCGCCGCCGCACGGAAGAAGTACGGCAGCGACGCCACCGTGCAGGACCTGGCGGAGGGCTGGCTGAACGACCGCGCGGCGGTCATCACCGAGGCGAAGAAGATCCCCAAGGCCTGGAACGACGGCTTCTTCAGCGGCGGATCGGTCACCGGCGACAAGGGCATCGAGGTCGAGTACTGGACGGGCAAGGAGATCGGCGCCCGGCCGCCCCAGGACTACCTCGCCGAGGGCCGCAAGGTGATCAACCTCAACGACGAGTACCTCTACTACGTGCTCGGCGAGCCCAACGACTTCACGTACCCGACGGGTGAGCGGATCTACGAGCAGTGGACACCGCTCGTTCTGCGTGGAACCGAGCCGGTGGCAGAGCGCTATTCGAAGCAGATCCTGGGCGGCCGGTTCGCGGTCTGGGGCGACTTCCCGAACGCGCAGACGCAGGCGCAGGTGGCGGAGGGGATCCGGATGCCGCTCAACGCCGTCTCCCAGAAGCTGTGGGACCCGCGGGAGCCCAAGCTGACCTGGGCACAGTTCGAGCAGCTCGCCGACGAGGTCGACGCGTCGAACTGACCGGGGGACCCCGTGGACAGCGATGCCGCGGGAGGCTAGGTTCCGCATGCCGCGCGCCCTGGGGAGGGGCGCGCGGCTCGTGCGTCACCGACGAAGCCTGGGGGGCTCCACCTGATGAAGTGCGCCGAATGCGGACTGAGACCCGTCGCGTCGACCGTGGGGCGCTGCACCCGCTGCGCGGCCATGTATCCCTCACCGCCGGACGGACTGATGGCCGCCGCTCCGGCGCCGCCCGCGGAATGGAACCGGCTGAGGTCACCGCTCGGGCTGAGCAGGGCGGTGGCCGCCCTGCTGGGCGCCGTCGTCGTGACCGACGTGGTCGCGCTCGCCGCGGGGGCGAACATCCGGCGCGAGTACAAGGGGCTCGGCGGGACGCTGCCGTTCGACCCCGGCCCGGCCATCCGGGCCGAGAACCTCTACGGGATGGCCGGAGGCCTCCAGACGCTGGCGCTGCTGGCCACCGCCGTCGTCTTCATCATCTGGTTCCACCGGGTGCGGGTGAACGCAGAGGTGTTCGACGCCGGGGTGCAGCCCATGAGGCCGGGCTGGGCGATCGGCGCCTGGTTCGTCCCGTTCGGCAACTTGTGGCTGCCGCGCCGGGTCGCCGGCGGGGTCTGGGCGGCGAGCGCGCGGACGGACCGGGACGGAAGCCGGCGCGCGGTCTCCCACGCGCCTCTCGATCTGTGGTGGACGCTGTGGGTCGTGGCAACCCTCTTCTCCCAGGTCGCGACCAGGATCTACGCGCATTCGGAGCTGCCCTCCGAGACGAGGGACGCCGTCGCCCTGGTCATGGCCGCCGACGCCCTCGACATCGCCGCGGCCGTCCTCGCGATCCTCTTAGTACGGAAACTGACCCGCATGCAGGGCGAGCGCGCGGCCCTCGGCGCGACCCCGCTGTCCGCCCCCTCTCCGACCGGCCCGGCGCCCGTCTGAGTTGACCCGTTTTCGCGCTTCCCCGCGGTTCGGGGCGGGAAGAATGGCCCGGACCGCGGGGGGAGCGCGACGTGGGTTTCTGGGGCTTGTATCTGGTGGGCCGTAGCGGGGAGCCGCTCATCGGCCACCCCGCGCTGCGCGACGCGCGCGAACGGCTCACGCTGCGGGAGTACCGCGCGGACGGCTGGCAGGTCTGGTCCCACCCCACCGAGCCCTCGCTCGGCAGCATGACCGCACTCGCCGACGCCGCACGGGCACCGGTCCTCCTCGGCTTCGTCATGGACGGCGTCTGCGTGGCCGTCGAGGCGGCGGCACCGCACAGCGGGTCCTGGTACGCCTGCCTCGGCAGGGCGCCGATGGCCGCGCACATCGACCGGGACGGCCTGACGCTGGAGGACCTTTTCCTGCCACCCGAGGACGCGGCGGCCCGGGCCGTCGCATGGGCGGCCGAATCCGGCCAGGGCGTTCTCGAAGGCCCCCTGCTCGAACTGCTGCGGGTCGAGCGGCCCGAGCGGTCCGCGGAGGAACTTTTCTTCGCTTTCCTGGACCGTCTGGGCATCGAGCGCCTGTCCGACTGAGCCCCCCTTGGTCTCCCGTGCCGGAAGAGTGACGCTTTTCGGCCATCTGGCGCTGTACGCGGTAACGGGAAGCGGAGTGCTTCCCGACGACCGACTGACCGGTGAACCGATGGGGGAGGCGTCGATGAGTCTGCTGGAGCTGATCGCTCGTGCCGACGAGCGCGGTCTGGCGGCGAGCGGGGTCGCCTGTCTGGACCGCTGCCTCCCGCCGCCGGAGGACGGGAGCGATCCGGAGCCGCTGCGCCCGCTCTGGGCGGGGTGCGGGAGTGGCGCGGAATGGGCAGCCGGGCTCGACGCCGCACACGCGGCGCTGGAGGGCGGAGCGGGCCGGGACGCCACGACGGCCCGCGTCCGCGCGCTGCTCGCCGCCGCGCCCCGGGACTTCGCCGTCGGGCCCCTGCGCGCGTGGGCGGACGCCTGCTCGCTCCTCGCGCTGGACATCCACCGGGAGTCGGACTTCCCGGCCGGTGACGGCGAGCGGACGGCCGAGGCCTGCCGGGCCGACGGCGCGGTGGGCGGTGGCCCTCTCGTCACGGGAGAGCTGCGCCGCCAGGCCGCGATCCTGGAGAGTCTCGTCGGGACCGCCGGAACGCCGGGCGGTGCGCCGGGCCTGCGCCGGGCCCTGGATCTGTCGACGGAGGGCCGGCGGGTGCTGCGCGCGGTGATGTCCCGTCGCGCCCGCGGCCATGGCCGGCCGGCGGCGTGCCCCTGACGTGACGTCATGAGGGGAGGGGACGACGACCGGGGCCGCCACCCCCCACAGGAGAGGCCCCGGCCGTCTTCCACGGGGCCGCGGAGCGACCCCGTACTCATCTCAGCGTCACGGGTGCGTTTTCTGTCACACCGCACTGGGTCAGGAGACAGTTGCGGGTTGTACAAGTCATGGACGGGGCACCGTCCGACCACGTAGCGTGCTGAGTCGCGCAGCGTGGCGCAGTAGTGGTGACCAGCTACGATTCGGATCAGCAGGGCGGGTTGAGGGAGTGCTGGGGGACGACGCGGAGCTGACCGCCGCGGTGCTCGCGGCACAGGACGGGGACGAGGACGCCTTCCGGACTGTGTATCGCGCCGTGCACCCACGGCTGCTCGGCTACATACGGACGCTGGTCGGTGAACCGGACGCCGAGGACGTGGCGTCCGAGTCCTGGCTGCAGATAGCGCGTGACCTCGACCGCTTCAGCGGGGACGCCGACCGGTTCCGCGGCTGGGCGGCCCGGATAGCGCGCAACCGCTCGCTCGACCACATACGGATGCGGGGCAGGCGCCCCGCGATCGGCGGCGACGAGAGCGAACTGGCCGGCGAGCCCGCCGAGTCCGACACCGCGGGCGAGGCACTGGAGTCGCTGGCCACCGGTCGCACCATGTCCCTCATCGCCCAGCTGCCCCAGGACCAGGCCGAGGCGGTCGTGCTCCGCGTGGTGATCGGTCTCGACGCGAAGAGCGCGGCGCTGACGCTGGGCAAGCGCCCCGGCGCGGTGCGCACCGCCGCACACCGAGGACTGAAACGGCTGGCGGAGCTGGTCGGCGCCGACAACGGCCCGGAGGAGGACATTCCGGCGGCGGGAGCGGAGCTCGGCGCCGTGCCCGCACAACGCCTCGGCCGCCAGGGTGCGGTGGCACCCGCCGGTGTGACGCATTCGCGTCCGTGGACGCAGAAGGACATGTGATGGCCGACGAGCAGTACGAGTGGCTTGACGCGGAAGCGGCGGAGATGTTGCTCCGTGGCGAGTCCGTCGAGCCCGTCGACGATCACGCGAGGACCGAGGCCCGCCGGGTGGAGGCGGCGCTGCGCGCGCTGCGCGCCCCCGGCCCGTCCGGTGACGAACTGCCCGGGGAGGCCGCGGTGCTGGCCGCCTTCCGTGAGGCGTCCCGGGGCGGGAAGCGGGCCGGAGCGGCGAGCCCCACCGGGATCGCGGGGCAGCCGGACGCACAGCACACCGTACGGATCGGGGCGACGCGCACGGCCCCGCCCCGGCGCCCGCGATGGGCCCGCCCGCTGCGCTACGGCCTCGCCGTCTCGCTCGCCGGGTGCGCGCTCGGCGGGGTGGCGGTCGCCGGGGGCACGGGCATGCTTCCCGCACCGTTCGGCGGCAAGGACTCGCCGGTTCCGGCCGCGTCCGTCTCGGCGTCCGCGTCTTCCGAGGAGCTGGGCGCCGAGGTGCCCGACGCCGGTGAACCGCCCTCGCCGCTGCCCTCCGTCACGCCGGATGCGCCCAGCTCCCCGTCCCCGACGGACGTGCCGGACGGCGGGGTGCCCGGAGACGATCCGGGCACCGGGCAGGACGACGGTGGTGCGGCGGACCGCGAGGACACCGGCCGGGACAGCGGCACCGGGGATGCCGAGGACGGCACGGCCGCACCCCAGGCGCCCGGAACGTCCCCGGCCGAGGTGCTCAAGAAGTCGGCCAAGGCCTGCCGCGCCTACCGCGAGAACACCCTGAGCCGGGAGGAGAGGTCCCGGCTCCTCGAACTGGCCGACGGGGAACGCAACCTGGGCCGTTTCTGCGACCGCCTCCTCGGTCCGGACGACCGTGACGGCGGGAGCGGTGAGGACGGCCGGGACGACGACGGGAACAACGGCAAGGGCGACGGCAAGGACGGCGGTGGCTCCCTGCCCGCGATCACCTTCCGTGCGCCCTCCGAGGGGGCCGCGCAGGACGACGCGCCGCAGGACGGCGGCGAGCGGGCGACGGCCGGGCCCGCCGCGAGCGCACCCTCCGCGCCCCTGTCGGCAACGCGCTGACCTGCGCGAACAACTCGGCAGTAACGTTCTTCGGCGGTCCGGCGCAGTAATAAGTGCCGACTGGTCATCGGCCGCGCAACGAGCCGGGGTTCCCCCCGTACCTTCGGCTCGGCGCATCCGGCGCGGGCGGGACACGTTCCCCCGGTCCCGCCCGCGCCCCTGACCGGTCGAACCCGTCCGTCGACGATGCGGGCCGGACGGACTACTGGTAGATGACGACCTTGTCGCCGTCCCGTACCTGGGCGAAGAGCGACGCGATCTTCCCTTCGTCCCGTACGTTCACGCAGCCGTGCGAGGCGCCGTCGTAACCGCGCGCCGCGAAGTCGGACGAGTAGTGCACCGCCTGGCCGCCGCTGAAGAACATGGCGTACGGCATGGGGGAGTCGTAGAGCGTCGACACGTGGTGGCGGGACTTCCAGTACACCGAGAAGGCGCCTTCACGGGTGGGCGTGTACTGCGAGCCGAACCGCACGTCCATCGTCGAGACGACCCTGCCGTCGATCATCCAGGACAGGCTGCGGCTGTTCTTGCTGATGCACAGGACGCGGCCCTTCATGCAGCGGGCGTCGGGCTTCGCGGCCGCCGGCGTGGCCGGCGGGTCGAGTTCCTTCGCCGTCGGCTGCCGCGTCATCGCGAGCAGCCGCTCCCAGGTCACCGTGTCGGTCCGGCCCGTGCGGGCCAGGCCCCGCTTGCCCTGGAAGGACTGCACGGACGCGACGGTCACGGTGCCGTAGTACCCGGTGGGGCTGCGGTCGAAGTGGCCGATCTGGCGCAGCCGGGCCTGGAGTTCCCGTACGCGCCCGCTCCGGTCGCCGACGGACATCAGGGTGCTGGGCTGCGGAGAGGGGCGTGTGCTCGGTGTCCGGGAGGGAGTGGCCGAGGAGCCCGCCAGGTCGCCGCCCGGCTTGGCGTCGTCCGGTGCGGGCGAGGGGGGCGGGGGCGCCTCCACCGGGAGGGCGGTGGGCTCCGCCGCTCCCACCGTCTCTACCTTGCAGCCCGTCGTCAGCGTGGCGAGTGCGAGTACACCCACGGCCGCCGCGCCCGCCGCGCGCACCCCGCGCGCGTATCCGTCCGTCCGTGTGCGTCTCATCCTCGGCCCCCTGGTCTCCGCCCGTCACCGCCCGGTCGCGCGTGACCCTTCGGCACGGATATCTCATGGGACGGATTCCCGTCCTGCCCGGTTGCCGAATCCTGTCCATGATGGGAGACATACGTCCAGGCTTCCGGACATGGGCTGTGAGCAAGGTCCCAGCAGAGGGATCCCAAGGGCACGGGCGCCGGGGCCGGAGTCCGTCGCGAGGTTGTTACCCATAAGTAGCTTGAACGGGAGGCACAGCAATGACGCGTGAGTCGGAGTCGGGACTGCCCATCGAGCCGGTCTACGGGCCGGAGGCCCTCGCCGGCTGGCGGGCCGAGGAGAAGCTCGGCGAGCCGGGCGCCTTCCCCTTCACGCGTGGTGTGTATCCGTCGATGTACACGGGGCGGCCGTGGACGATGCGGCAGTACGCCGGGTTCGGTACCGCCGCCGAGTCCAACGCCCGTTACAAGCAGTTGATCGCCAACGGCACGACGGGACTCTCCGTCGCGTTCGACCTGCCCACCCAGATGGGGCACGACTCGGACGCCCCCATCGCCTCCGGTGAGGTCGGCAAGGTCGGCGTGGCGATCGACTCGCTCGACGACATGCGCGTCCTGTTCGGCGGGATCCCGCTGGACGAGGTCTCCACCTCGATGACCATCAACGCCCCGGCCGCGCTCCTCCTGCTGCTCTACCAACTGGTCGCCGAGGAGCAGGGCGTCCCGGCGGACCGGCTGACGGGCACCATCCAGAACGACGTGCTCAAGGAGTACATCGCCCGGGGCACGTACATCTTCCCGCCCAAGCCCTCGCTGCGGCTGATCGCGGACATCTTCAAGTACTGCCGGGCCGAGATCCCGAAGTGGAACACCATCTCCATCTCCGGCTACCACATGGCGGAGGCCGGCGCCTCGCCCGCACAGGAGATCGCCTTCACCCTCGCGGACGGCATCGAGTACGTCCGCACCGCCGTCTCGGCCGGCATGGACGTGGACGACTTCGCGCCGCGCCTGTCCTTCTTCTTCGTCGCCCGTACGACGATCCTGGAGGAGGTCGCCAAATTCCGTGCCGCGCGCCGGATCTGGGCGAAGGTGATGCGGGAGGAGTTCGGCGCGAAGAACCCCAAGTCCCTGATGCTGCGCTTCCACACCCAGACCGCCGGGGTCCAGCTCACCGCCCAGCAGCCCGAGGTCAACCTGGTCCGGGTCGCCGTGCAGGGCCTGGGCGCGGTCCTGGGCGGCACGCAGTCACTGCACACCAACTCCTTCGACGAGGCCATCGCCCTGCCGACCGACAAGTCCGCCCGCCTCGCACTGCGCACCCAGCAGGTCCTGGCCTACGAGACGGACGTCACGGCGACGGTGGACCCCTTCGCCGGGTCCTACGTCGTCGAGAGGATGACCGACGACGTCGAAGCCGCGGCGCTGGAACTGATGCTCAAGGTCGAGGACATGGGCGGCGCGGTCGACGCCATCGAACGCGGCTTCCAGAAGGGCGAGATCGAGCGCAGCGCCTATCGCATCGCCCAGGAGACGGACAGCGGTGAACGCGTCGTCGTCGGCGTGAACCGCTTCCGCCTCGACGAGGAGGAGCCGTACGAGCCGCTCCGCGTCGACCCGGCGATCGAGGCCCAGCAGGCGGCCCGGCTGGCGAAGCTCCGCGCCGAACGCGACCAGGGGGCGGTGGACGCGGCGCTGGCGGAGCTGAAGAA
The DNA here is from genome assembly GCF_002941025.1 of Streptomyces sp. QL37. Classification (NCBI taxonomy): domain Bacteria; kingdom Bacillati; phylum Actinomycetota; class Actinomycetes; order Kitasatosporales; family Streptomycetaceae; genus Streptomyces; species Streptomyces sp. QL37. The sequence goes on from NZ_PTJS01000001.1 coordinate 5,151,754, forward strand.
GGCGGCCGAGGGTACGGACAACGTGCTCCACCCGATGAAGGACGCGCTCAGGGCCCGGGCCACGGTGGGCGAGGTCTGCGACGCGCTGCGGGAGGTCTGGGGGGCGTACGTCCCGACGGACGCGTTCTGAAGGGCTCGGCCATCCTCACGGGTGATCTCCTGCCGATCGGCCGCACCCGTGGATAGGCTCGTGAACAGTGGTCTCCGAAAGGAGGATGCCGTGGCTGTGATACAGCACGAGGAGTTGGTGACGATGCAGTCCGAGCTGACGATCGGCGAGGCGGCCGAACAGGCCGCACGCTCGCTGCCCGGGCATCGCGTGGAGATTCTCCAGGGGAGGCTCACTGTGACACCACCGGCCGACGGATCGCACGCTCTGGCACTGTCCTGGCTCAGCGAGGAATTCGGCGCGCGAGCTCGCGGGGTCGGGCTGAGACTGGTCCAGGCGGTCGGGCTCTGGCTACCCACCGGGCCGGACGACTACGCGATTCCTGATCTCGCGGTCGTCGAGTCCGACTTCCGCGACGCCCATGTCATGAGGAACTGCTACGCCCCGCACGTCTTCCGCATGGTCCTGGAGGTCACCTCGACCAACTGGGCGGACGACCTCGGCCCCAAGGTCGAGGGCTACGCCCAGGCCGGAATCCCGGTCTACGTCGTGGCGGACCGCAAGCACGACCAGGTGCTGGTCTGCACCGATCCCCGGGGTGGTGAGTACAGGACCCGGACGCCCCACAAGCGGGGCATGTCCTTCAGCGTGCCGGACGTGGTCGGGGTGGAGATGGAGCTCTCGGTGGACCGACTGCTGGACGGCGACGAGGGCTGACCGGCCGCATTCTGGACCGCCCCGCCGGGGTGTCGTACCCGCGTGCGACACTCCGTTCATGCTGGGTGTCACCGATCTTCCGACCTATCTCGCCGGCCTTGTGCTGATCATTCTGCTGCCGGGGCCGAATTCGCTGTACGTGCTCTCCGTCGCCGCCAGGCGCGGGGTGCGCACCGGTTATGTGGCCGCCGCCGGGGTGTGGACCGGGGACACGATCCTGATGACGCTGTCCGCGCTGGGCGCCGCCTCGCTGCTCCAGACGACGCCCCTGCTCTTCGCGGTCGTCAAGTTCGCCGGCGCGGGCTATCTGACCTGGATGGCGATCGGGATGATGCGGACGGCCTTGACGATGTGGCGCGAGCGGCACCAGCACATGGCCGAGCTGACGCTGGAGGACGAGGCGCCGGCGAAGGACGCCGAGCGTCCCTACCGGCGGGCGCTCGTGGTCAGCCTGCTCAATCCGAAGCTGATCCTGTTCCTCATCTCCTTCTTCGTGCAGTTCGTCGATCCGGGTTACGCCTATCCCGCGCTCTCCTTCCTGCTTCTGGGGACGCTGCTCCAGATCAGCAGCTTCCTCTACCTCTCCGCGCTCATATTCGGAGGCACCCGCCTGGCCGCCGCCTTCCGCCGCCGTAAGCGGCTGTCGGCGGGGGCCACTTCGGCGGCGGGTGTGCTGTTCCTCGGGTTCGCGGCGAAGCTGTCGTTCAGCAGCGTGTGAGCCCGGCCCGGGTCAGTGGTGCCAGGCCTTGCCGCCCACGTTGTGGATCATGCGCTGGAGGACCTTGAGCGCGGCGACGTACTCCTCGTCGGGGATGCCGGCATGGATCTCCGCGAGCGCCCTGCCGACCCGTTCGGCCGCCTTGGCGTGCAGCGCGTGTCCCTCGGCGGTCAGCCGCAGGCGGGTGGTGGGGTCCTCGGTGACGAGGCCCCGGGCGATGAGGGTGTCGATCTCGGGCTCCAGCGAGTCGCCGACGTTCAGGTAGCCGCTGAGCATCGCGACGACCTCGGCGCGCGGGCGGCCGTGTTCGTCCGCCTCGGTGAGCTGGTTGAGGACCCACCAGGGGGGCTGGGTCAGTCCGATTTCGGCCAGTGCGGCCCGGATGTGGGTCACGGTCGCGTCGTGGGCCGCCCAGCTCCAGTAACCGATGGGCTGCCGTGCCAGTCCCGCGTCGTCATGTGAGTAGTCCATGTCCTGGACCGTAGGACCTCAAGCAAAGTTGAGGTCAAGGCCCAGTGGTCCGGCGTACTCCGCGAGCCCTGTGGTGTCCTCGCCGGCCCAGCCGACGTAGCCGTCGGGACGGATCAGGAACAGGCCCTTGCCGGACCGGGCCGGACTGGCGCGGCCCGCCCCGGTGGGGGTCACTTGGGCGACGCCCAGAGTTCACCGTTCGTCGGGCCGTGCGACACCCGCTCCTTCATCCGCGTCACTAGCGTGTGCGGACCATGATCGAAGGTGAGGGCCCGCGTGCCGAAGCTGTCCGTTGTCGTTCCGTTCCACAATGTCGGCGCCTACGCCGACACGACGCTGGGCAGCCTTGCCCGTAACGCGGGCCCGGACATCGAGTTCCTGCTGGTCGACGACTGTTCCACGGACGAGACGCCGGCCGTCGTCGACCGCTGGGCCGACAGACTCCCGCACGCCGAGGTCATCCGGCACGAGAAGAACGTGGGCATCGCGGCGGCCCGCAACAGCGGCATCGACGCGGCCCGGGGCGACTTCGTCACCTTCCTCGACGGCGACGACTGGTACGCCCCCGGCCACCTGGGCCGGCTGCTGCACGCCGCCGCCGAGCTGGACTGCGACTTCGCCCGCACCGATCACGTCCAGGCCACCGGTACCAGCCGCGTCGTGAAGCGTGCGCCCGCCCGGCTCCGTGACACGGTGCTGGACCCACGCGAGGGCATCGCGGCCCCCGAGTGGGAGACCATGGTCGACTACCCCTTCGTATGGGCGGGCGTCTACCACCGGCGGCTCTTCGAGGACGGCGGCCACCGCTTCACCACCCGGCTGCGCACCGCGGAGGACCGGCTGTGGATCTGGCAGCTGCACCTGCGCGCCCGCACCTACGCCGCGCTGAACCTGTACGGCATCTTCTACCGGCGCGGTGTCACCACGTCCCTGACGCAGATCAAGGACTCCCGGCAGCTGGACTTCTTCCCCGCCTACGACACGCTGATCGACGAGATCCTCCAGGACCCGGACGCGGAGATCCTCCTTCCCAAGGCGGTCCGCACCTACTGCGCGATGATCGCCTTCCACAACGAGAAGGCGGACGCCTACGAACCCGCGACGTTCCGGCGTCTTCGCCACGAGTCGGCAGCCGCGCTGCACCGCATGCCGCAGCAGGTGCTCGACCACACCCTGACGATGATGGACACCAGGCGCAGCACCCTGCTCAACCGCCTGCGTGACAAGCAGAAGGCCGCCTGACCCATGCCCACGCGCACCCAGATCTTCCAGGTGTCGACCCTGTACGGGGCGGCCACACTCGCTGCGGCCCTGGACGCCGGCCAGTTCGGACCCGGGCAGGACAGCCACCGCGTCCTGCTCGTGACCAACAACGCGGCGATCCCCGAGACCGCCCTCCGGCTGGAGGAGATGCGCGGCTACGGGGACATCGCCGCCCGCTTCGACTCCGTCGTCGACTGGAACGAGGCCATCAGCCCGCACCACCCGAGCGGCTGGGGCCCGCGCGCCGAGGAGACCGAGCTCTGGCAGCGCGCCTTCCGCCTCGCCTGGGGCATCGCCCCCGAGGCCCCCGTCGACCTCGCCGTCGAGTCCATCCAGGTCAACCCGGCCCGTGCGCTGGCCGCGATCTTCTCCGAGAGCGCCGTGCACGTCTACGCGGACGGGCTGATGAGCTACGGCCCGACCCGCAACAAGGTGCCGCGGTCCATCGCCTGCCGCATCCAGCGGGTGCTCCACCTGGATCTCGTACCGGGACTGCGCCCGCTGCTCCTTGCCGAGTCCGGCGTCGAGCCCGAACTCGTGCCGAACGACGCCTTCCGCAAGGTCCTGGGCGAGATCGCCGGGGCGGCGGACGGAGACCGCCGGCTCGCGGAGGCCGAGGCCGGGGCGCCCACGGCCGTGCTCCTCGGGCAGTACCTCGCGGCGCTGAACATCCTCACGGCCGAGGAGGAGGAGGACCTGCATCTGCGCATGCTGAGGGGCGCGGCGCGGGCAGGCCACACGTCCGTCCTCTTCAAGCCCCACCCCACGGCGCCCGCCCGCTACTCCAGGGCCCTGGACGACGCGGCCGCCGCCCTGGGGATACGGCTGACCACCCTGGACAGCCCGCTGCTCGCCGAGACCCTCTACGAGCGGTGCGCACCCACGCTCGTCGTCGGCTGCTTCTCGACCGCGATGTTCACCGCCGCCGCGTACTACGGCATCCCCGTCGCCCGGGTCGGCACCCGTCTCGTCCTGGACCGCATCACCCCGTACGAGAACAGCAACCGCATACCGCTGACGATCGTCGACCACCTCGTGCCCGACCTGGACGAGCAGGCCGCCGGCCGGGCCGTGCCCGAACTCCCCTCCACGGCACCGGAAACCCTCGCACCCCTGATCAGGACGGTCGGCTACTGCATGCAGTCCGGCCTCCACCCCACGCTGCGCGCCGAGGCCGAGGCCTGGCTGCGGGACCACCTCGGCACCGAGACGCAGCACTACTTCAAGCGGCGCCGTCTGCAGAAGCTCACCCTGCCCGGCGGCGGCCCGCGAGGAGCGGCGATCCGGCTGCGCCGCACCGTGCGGCGCACCCGCACCAGCCTGGGCCTCTGACCCCGGAACCGGGGCGCGCGCCCCGGCCGGCCACTGATGACAGAACGGCGGAACGAGCATGGGCCAGACCTTCACGGGGCTGCTCAAGGCAGTGCGGGCGAGAACCGGGCAGGGCTCCACGGCGCGGCCGGCTCCCACGGCCGCACTGCGCCTGTGCGGCGACTACCTCGCGGGTCTCACCGCGGGCGGTCCCACGGGCGACGCCCCGCAGACCCGGCTCCTCGCCGCGATCGGCGGCCTCACGTCGGCCTGCGGAACCGACGGGGACGACCTCTTCGACGCCCTGCTCCGCACCGGGCAGCGCGCCCTGGAGGCCGGCGGGGAGACGGAGACGCACCTCGCCCTGGAGATCGCCGTCGAGGCCACCACGCTGCGTGCCAGGTCCAAGGGCGCATGGCGGCTGCGTGGGAGCGCGCTCGACGCGCTGGGCCGCCGGGACGAGGCGGAGCAGGCGTACGGAGAACACCTGTCGCTCCAGCGGAACCCGGCGGCGGCCGAGGACATCGTGCGCCGCGTCGCCACCCTGCGGGACCTCCGCGCCCGTCTGGACGAGGCCGCCCGGCTGCTCCCCGGCGAGGACGGCGCGGCCCTGCGGGCACTGCACAACGCCCCCGCCGGGCAGGCGCGTACGGTCTTCGCCGAGATCGTGCGCAGGCACACCGCCGAGCGCGGCGGCACCGCCGACCCCGCCGTCCGCCGCCTCACCGCGCGGTACGCCGCCTACCGCAGGCTCCTGGACCGGGACAGGATGGCCGACCCCCTGCTCGGCGGCGCGGAGCCGGCCGGGGCGGGCGCCCTGCGCCGCACGGTCGCCGGCCGCTCCGTCTGCGTGGTCGCCGGCGCCGCCCGGATCGCCGACGAGGAACGGGACCCCGGCAGTCCGCTCCGCGAGCTGATCGACGGATACGACCTGGTGGTGCGCTGCGACAGCCTTCCGGCCGGCGCCCCGCGCACCGACCTGCACGCGGTCACCCTGCGGGGCGACACCCCGTGGACGGGCCCCGCCTGGGACCGCAGGGCAGGCACCCGGCTGGTCTTCGGTGACCCGCTGTCGCAGTGGCGCCGCTCGCTGCGCGCCCGCCTGGTCGCCGGCGCGCAGGACCGGATCGGCGACGCCACGCTGCGGCACCCCCTGGACGACCCGGCGCTGCTCGGCGAGGAGGGCTGGGGGGCCCGGACCACCACCGCGTTCACCGTGCTCAGGCTCCTGGACTTCCTGGACGCGGCCGACCGCCTCGACCTCATCGGCTTCGGGCTGCCGGGGCAGCTGCTGCCGCGCGAGCGGGAGTGGGTCGCCGCCCGCGCGACACACCAGGACGAGACCGAGATGAGGACCGAGCTGCGATGAACAGCCCCGCCGAGCCCACCGACGACAGACGGCCCGGGCCCGCAGCCCACAAGGGGCGGACGCAGCCGGACGCCGACGGCCCGGGACGGACACACCCCGCCGTCGCCGAAGGCCCGGGGCGGAGCGACCCCGCCGTCGCCGACGACCGGAGCGCCGTCACCGGGAAGCGGAGGATCGCCTTCGCCGCCTACGCCGACGAGGACCGGATGCCCGGTCTCCTGGTACTGCTGCGCAGCCTCGCGCTCGCGGACCCGGCGGTCTGCGAGGACTTCCTCCTCCTGCACCCCGGGCTGCCCGACTCCGCGCTCGACGCCGCCCGCCGGCTGCACCCGCGCCTCGTCCCGCGTATCGCGGAGAGCCGCCTCGACGTCTTCCGGGCCACCGGTTACGACACCGTCGTCGCGCTCGGCCCCGGCATGGTCGTCCTCGGCTCCCTCCGGCCGCTGCTGGCCCTGCGCACCGGAGTCGCCGCCGTGCCGCAGCCCGGCCCCGGCGGCGAACGGCTCGTGCGGGACGACGGGCTGCTGGTCATCCAGCGCCAGGACGTGACGGACGCCGTGCTCGACGCCCTCGCCGAAGGCGGCGAGAACGCGGTGGACCGCGCGCTGACGGGGGCGGGAATCCTAGAACCTCTCGGCTCCTCCTACGACTTCCCGGCCGACCGGCTGTACGACGGCATCCCCGTACCCGGCGGCACCGTCGTCCTGCACTTCGGCGAGGATCCCGCCCCCGGCACCCCGGCGCACGAGGCGCGGGAGCGCTTCGAGCTGGACGACGCGGCATTCCGCGCCGCCTACTGCGCCCTCCCGGGGCCGACCCACCCCGAACTGCTCCTGCACTGTGCCCTGCCGTTCCCCGAGGAGCGGCGCGCGCCGGTGGACCTGGTCCGCCGGGTCGCGGAGGTGCACCGCCAGCAGGGCCGCTACGACGAGGCCGTCGCCCTGCTGACCGCCGCCGTGGCGGACCGGCCGGACCTGCCGCGCTGCCAGGAGACGCTGGGCATCAGCCTGATGGCCCTGTCCCGCTACGAGGAGGCCGAGGCCCATCTCCTCCTGGCCACCGTGTCACCGGACTTCGCCGCCCGCGCCTACGGCCAGCTGGCCCGGCTCGCCTGGCTGCTGGGCCGGACCGAGGACGCGGCGGCGTACGCGCGCGAGGGCCTCGACGCCGACCCCACCGACGGCAACTGCCACGCCTGGTACGTCCGTACGCGCTCCGCCGAGGCCCCCGCCCAGGGCCCCGCGGACGAACAGCTCGCCCATGTCGCCCTGTTCGCCGACGGTCAGGAGAACGCGGGCGACAAGGTGCTCCCCGAAGCGGTGCGCATGTGCTTCGGTCCGGACACCGGCCCCGCCCGCTGGCACGAGCGGTCCGTGCACCGGCTGGTCGACGAGCCCGCGCTGGAGGAGCTGAACGCCCGGCGCGGCATCGTCGTCGGCGGTGGCGGGCTCTTCCTCCCGGACACCGCACCGAACAGCAACAGCGGCTGGCAGTGGAACATCCCCGATGACGTCCTGGCCCGGATCACCGCACCGCTCGCCGTCTTCGCGGTCGGCTACAACGTCTTCGACGGCCAGCGCTACCGCAGGGAGCGCTTCGCGGAGAGCCTGCGCGCCCTGGTCGGGAAGTCGGCCTTCTTCGGACTGCGGAACCACGGTTCGGTGGACCGGGTCAGGGAACTCCTGCCCGAGGAACTGCGCGACCGGGTCCGCTACCAGCCGTGTCCCACGACCGTCGCCCGTCACCTGGACCCCGGCCTGGACGACGGTGCGCCCCGGGACGACACCGTGCTGGTCAACTGTGCCTACGACCGCGCGGGCCTGCGTTTCGGCCATGACTACGGCCACTTCCTGGCCGAGTCGGCCGCCGCCGTACGCGCCATCGGCGGACGCGCCGAGGTCCGTTACGCGGCCCACATGCCGGCCGACGAGAAGTTCGTCCACGACCTGCGCCGGGAACACGGCATCGCCCTCCCGGTGGAGCCGCTGTACCTGTTCTCCAACGACCGCATCCGCGAGCTCTACCGGCGCACACGCCTGGTGATCGGCATGCGCGGGCACGCGGGGATGATCCCCTTCGGCTGCGGCACGCCGATCATCAGCCTGGTCTCGCACCCCAAGCTCGCCTACTTCCTCGCCGACATCGACCGCCCCGACTGGGGGGTGTCCGTCCACGACCGCTCGCTGGGCGCCCGCCTCGCCGAGCGTGCGGCGGCCGTGCTCGACGACCACGGGGCAGCCGTGGCCGACGTACACGGCCGGCAGGAGCACCTGTGGTCGGTCACCCGCGCCAACCTCACCGAGCTCCGGGACGTCTTCGCGCTGCCGGACCCGTCGCCCCGGGGCCCGCGTGTCCCCGGCCCCCGGGCCGCCGAGGAGGCACCGGGCCTTCACCTGCCGGACACCCGGACGAAGTGACTGTTCACCTGACCGGAGTTCACCCCGGGGCCGCCCGTTCATAGCCTTCGATGACCATGTCTTCCTCTGTCTCCCCGGCCGGCTCGCCCGCCCCCGCGCACTCCCCGGAGCCCGCCCCCGCACCCAGCCCGCGCCGCGAACACCGGTACGACATCGATCTGATCCGGCTGCTCTGCTCCGTCGGCGTGATCCTCTGCCACACGGGCTCCGCCTTCGTGAGCACGGCGGGCCGCGACGCCGCGAACGGTCCCGGCACCTACTGGGCGGGCCTGGCGGCCGACTCGGCGGGCCGCTTCGCCGTCCCGCTGTTCTTCGCGATCGCCGGCTGGGTCGTCCTCGTCGGCGCCCCCGTCCGGGACGGCCGGCAGCTCTGGCAGCGCATCGTGCGGATCGTGGTGCCGCTGGCCGTGTGGACGGTGCTCTACGTGGGCTGGGGCCGGCTGCGCGGCACCAACGACGCACCGGCCGGCGAGCTGGCGTTCGACGCGCTGTTCGCCTCGGTGCGCCCGGCGTACCACCTCTGGTACCTGTACGCCTACATCCCCGTGATCCTGCTCCTGGCCTTCGCCGCCCTGGTGAAGTCCGGCAAGCGCCCCTGGGGCCTCGGCATCGCCCTCCTCGTGCTGGGCGCCGCCCCGACCCTCTTCGGCGACCTGGGCAAGGTCACGGACCTGGAACTGCCCCGCTTCGGCTGGAGCTTCGGCCCGTACCAGCTGATCTACGCGGTCCTCGGCGCCCTGGTCCTCGCACTGCCCGCCGGGACGTTCGGCAGGCGGAGTCTGTGGTGGCTGCTCCCGGCGGGGGCGTTCCTGGCCGCGGTCATCGCCTACCAGCACGAGGTGCACTACGCGATCCCGTACGCGAGCGTCCTGGTGGCCCTGTTCAGCGCGGGTGTGCTGGTCTCCCTGCACCGGCTGCGCGTCCCGGAGCGGCTGCGCCCGGCGCTGACCCGGCTGGCGGGTGCCTCGTTCGGCGCGTACATGATCCACGTGCTGGTGCTGGGTGTCCTCACCGACCTACTCGTCGACGCCGACCTCTCGCTGCCGGTGGCGGCGGCCCTCGTCGTCACGGTGACCGCCGCCACGACGGCCCTCTCCTTCGGCGCGGCCATGCTGTGGACTCGGCTGGGGCTGACGCGGGTGCTGGGCTGAGAGCCGACGCCCCGTCACCGCACCGGTTTCGTCGAGGTCGGACAGTACGAGGTGTGACTCCCTGACGCCCGCGCTTCCGCACCGGCGCACCGTCTCATCTCCCGACGCCCCGCTTCAGGGCCCGTGCGCGCCGTGCGAGCCGGCGCAGTGTGGCGTTCCGGCGGACGAAGGCGAGGCGGGCGGGGACGACGCCGGGGAGGGCCAGCGAACCGAGGCGGCGGCGTTTGAAGTAGCGCCAGGTCCGGGTGTTCAGACGGGTGGAGAGGTAGCGCTCGGCGGCCGGGCGGAGGTCCGGACGGACGCGTGGCTGCATGGCGAAGGCGACGGCAGGCAGCAGGCCGTCGAGTCCCTCGGCCACCGTGGCCTCCGTCAGCGGAGAGCGGCCCGCCACGGCGGCGGGGTCGGCCAGGTCGGGCAGCAGGGCGTCGACGACCGTGACCGGGATCCGCGCCGGGTTCTCGTACGGGGTGAGGCGCTCCAGGAGGGTGCCGGTCCCGGTCCTCGCCACCGGCAGGCCGTAGTACGCGGCCGCGGTGAGCAGCGCCGTCGAGTGCGTGCCGACGACGAGCGCGGGGCGCAGCCGCTCGTAGAGCACCTCGGCCGGGAGGGCCGAGTGCGGGACGGTCAGCTCGACACCGAGGCGTACGGCCTCCGCACTCAGCGCCGCCAGGGAGGGCGCGGGGCCGCTGGGGTGGGGCTGGAGGACGAGGTGGGTGTGGCCGAGGGCGGCCGTGCCGCGGATCATCCGCAGGTGGAGCTCCGTCTCCTCGGCGGCGGGGAGGGTCCCGGCCCTGGAGAGAAGCAGCACCGCGGCTCCTTGCGGCGCCCCGGGATCGGGCGCGGCCTCCGCGAGTTCGGCGAAGACCTTGAGCAGGGCCGGAGCGGGCAGCGGTCGGGGTGCGGCGTCGAACTCGCCCAGCAGCAGCGGTGTCAGGCCGGGGAGCAGGTCCGGGTGGAGGAGCCGGCGGACGCGGGTGCCGACCAGCGGCGGGATCTTGCCCCCGGTCGGGCCGTAGCCGGTCAGCCCGTCCGCGTACACGGTCACCGGCCCGCCGGTGAGGATCTGGACGACGGCCTGGGCCGGGGCGGCGTGCGGGGACTCCAGGGCCAGCTCGACCTCCTCGTCCCCGAGGTCCCACGCGCGCCGCAGGTGTCGTTCCCACAGGGGGACGTCGTCGGCCCGGGGGGTCCAGGCGCCGGGGTGCAGCGGGAAGACGGCGTCGTTCCACGAGAGCACCTCGTCGAAGCGGGTGCGCAGCCGTTCGAACCCGGGTGCCGCGTCGACCGGGGGCGTCGCCTCGGGGACCGCCGTGTCGTCGCTCAGCAGGAGGACGCGGCGACCGGAGCTCCCGAAGCAGCCCGAGTCGAGTGCCGCGGCGAGCAGGGCCGTGCCGTGGAGGCTGGAGGCGACGAAGATCTGGACGGTCACGCGGCGGTCGCTCCCTCGGTGATGGCGGACCGGCGGCGCAGCTTGCGCAGCACGGTCGCCCGTTCGGTGTCCATCGAGTCCAGGACGTCGTCGAGCACGCGCCGGGGCATGTTTCCGAGCGCCGCCGAGGCGAGTGATTTCAGCCTGCGGGCCACGGGCGGCTCGAATTTCTCCATCGATCCGACGTGATGCGAAATAACGGCGCAGTATGTCCGCACGGCTTTCGGCATCAGGATGTCCGCGTCGCGATCCGCCGCGGTATCGGCCACCACCTGGTCATATGCCCGAATGAAATCCAGCTGGCGTTCGTCACCGATCTGGGTGAGGGATGAAGCGACTCCCCGCCGGTAGAAATGGCCCAGTGTCCCCAGGACCGCGAAGGATTCCGCCTCGCGGTGCAGCCGCCAGATCCACGGGCGGTCCTCGGCGGTGCGCAGCCCGTCGGTGAAATGCAGCAGCCCCCGGTCCAGCAGGCCGCGGTGGTAGAGCCCCGCCCAGGCGAACGCGTAGTCCACCGAGGTCGTCCGGCCGGCCGGCAGGATCGCCTTTCTGGGGTCGCTCACCACTCCCCGCAGGCCGTGCGGGACACGGCGCACCGTGCGGGACGTGCCGGTGACCTGGACGTGGTCCGTGCGCACGAACGCGCAGCCCAGGGCCTCGGTCCGGGCGAGCAGACGGTCGTAGTGGCCGGGTGCGAGCCAGTCGTCGCCGTCCAGGAAGGCGATGTACTCGCCCCGGGCGGCGTCCAGACCGGTGTTGCGGGCGGTGGCCAGACCGGCGTTGCGCTCATGTCTGTGCACGACCACCCCCTCGATCTCGTCCCGGGCCCGGCGCAACAGATCCGGCGTCCCGTCGGTCGAGCAGTCGTCGACGAGGATGAACTCGAAATCCTCACGGGTATTGGCCCGCAGACTTCTGAGCGTGTCGGGAGCGTATGCCTGGACGTTGTAGAACGGCACGATGACGGAGAGCTTAACCACCCGCATCACGCTAGGGGTGGCCCCGGCATTTGCCTTGACTGCCGCCCGTACGGAAAGTGAACGGCGCGCATCGGGAAAGTGAACCGGCCTGACTGCGGGGCCGATTCGGCGCCCGAGAGGGTCGAATCCCCAACCGTCGACCGGCTGTTAACCATCTGTTGCCATCACGTTGGGCCGCGGATCGGAATGGCTTCCTAACTTTTACGACGTGCCCCCCCGTACCGATGACGCGGCCGCTCCGGCCGCCACACCAGCAGCCGGCCGCCCGGCCCTCCGTATCGCCGTGCTCGCCGACTCCGACACCCGGTGGAAGTGGGGCGCGCTCACCGCGCGCCGCCTCTCCGCCGCCCCGGAGGCCGGAGCGGCGGAGCGTCCCGTGCAGATCAGCGGACTGCTGCTGCGTGGCCGCGCCACCCCGACGCCCCGCCAGCTCGCCGAAGTGGGCGAGGTCGGCGTCGACGCCGACCGGGTGCGCGAGGTGACGGCGGTCGAGTTCCTGCACACGGTGCGGGACGAGGCCTACGACGTCGTCGTCCTCGCCCTCGTGGGCGGCGCGGTCCAGGCGATGCTGCACGGTCTGGCCGCACTGGAGCTGCCCCGCCGGCCCGTCGTCGTCACCGGCTACGTCGGGGTCGTCTACGAGAAGCTCGCCGACGGACTGCTGCTGCGCCACGGCGCGGACATCGTCCTCGCCAACTCGCGCCACGACGGGGAGCGTTTCCGCGCGGTGTACGAAGGGGTCGGCGCCGACGCGTCGTCCGTCACGGAGGCCGCCCTGCCGTTCCTCGGCGGGGAGCCGCACCGGGCGCAGGAGGGCCGCGACACGGTCGTGTTCGCCGCCCAGCCGTCCGTGCCGGCCTCCCGTGCCGACCGCACGTACCTGCTGCGCCGGCTCGTCGAGCACGCCCGGCTGCACCCCGGCCGCGAGGTGCTGCTGAAGCTGCGCTCCAAGCCCGGTGAGCACACCACGCACATCGAGGAGCTGCCCTACCAGCGGCTCGCCGAGCGGATCCCCGGCGGCCTGCCGCCGAACTTCCGCCTCGTGTACGGGCACATGGGTGAGGTCCTGGACCGCACCGACCTGCTGGTCACCGTGTCCTCGACCGCCGCGCTGGAGTCACTGCACCGGCGGATCCCGACCGCGATCCTCTCCGACCTCGGCGTACGCGAGGCCCTCGGCAACCACCACTTCATCGGATCGGGACTGGTCACGTCCTGGGACCACCTCGACGGCGGCCTGCGCCCCGAGCCCGACGAGGAGTGGCTCTCCGGCCAGGGCGTCGCCGCCGACGGCACCTACGGGACGGCCTACGACACCGCCCGCGCCCGGGTGGCGGGACTGCTCGCCGCCGGGCCGCTTCCCCGCCTCGCCCCCTACTACACGCCCGCCACCGCGCCCGGATACCTCCCCGGCATCCTCGCCCGCTACCACCTGGGCCCCGACGGCCACCCGCTTCCGGGCGCCGTCACCCCCAAGGAGACGGGCCGGGTCCGGGGCGCGGTCCGCGAAACCGTACGCAACGCGGCGCGCGGCGCCTACCGCCACGGCGTGCAGCGGGTCGCCCCCGTGATCCGGCGGATGGGCGAGCTGTGACCACCGATTCAGGAGCATCCATGACCCCGCCCCCCACCGTGCTCGCCGTGATCCCCGCCCGAGGCGGATCCAAGGGCGTGCCCGCGAAGAACCTCGCCCGCGTCGGCGGCGTACCGCTCGTCGCCCGCGCCGTCCGCGCCTGCCTCGCCTCGCCCGAGGTCACGGACGTCGTCGTCACCACCGACGACCCGGCCATCTCCGCGGCGGCCGTCGCCGCGGCGCAGGCCCTGGGGGAGGACTCCCGGCTGCACTGCGTGCAGCGCCCCGCCGCGATCGCGGGTGACACCGCCACCAGCGAGGACGCGGTCCTGCACGCCCTGCACAGCTACGAGGCGACGACACACGGCCGGAAGGCCGACGTGGTGCTCCTGGTCCAGTGCACGAGCCCCTTCATCACCCGCGAGGACATCGACGGCGTCGCCACCGCGGTCGCCCGCGACGGCGCCGACACCGCTGTCACCGTGGCGCCCTTCCACGGCTTCGTGTGGCGCGACGGCAGTGCGGTCGAGGAGGACACCTACGGCGTCAACCACGACAAGGCCGTACGCCCCCGCCGCCAGGACCGGCCCCAGGACTACCTGGAGACCGGCGCCGCGTACGCGATGGACGTCGAGGGTTTCCGCACCCACCGCCACCGCTTCTTCGGCCACACGGCGCTCGTGCCGACCGACCCGGCCCGGGTCCTGGAGATCGACGACCCGCACGACCTGGCCCGCGCCCGCGCCCTCGCGCCGCTCCTGGACCCCTCCCCGTTCCCCACCCGGGCGGACATCGACGCCGTGGTCCTCGACTTCGACGGCACGCAGACCGACGACCGTGTCCTCATCGACTCCGACGGCCGCGAGATCGTCTCCGTGCACCGCGGCGACGGCCTCGGCGTCGCCGCCCTGCGCCGGGCCGGCCTGCCGGTCCTGATCCTGTCCACGGAGCAGAACCCGGTCGTCGCCGCCCGCGCCCGCAAACTCCAGGTCCCCGTCCTGCACGGCATCGACCGCAAGGACCTGGCACTCAAGCAGTGGTGCGAGGAGCAGTCCATCGCTCCCGACCGCGTGCTCTACGTCGGCAACGACGTCAACGACCTGGCCTGCTTCGGCCTGGCGGGCTGGCCCGTCGCCGTCGCGAGCGCCCACGACTCGGTGCGCGCCGCCGCGCGCGCCGTGACCACCAACCCCGGCGGCTCCGGCGCCATCCGCGAGATCGCGGCCTGGCTCCTGGGCCCCACCCTCTCCACCGGAAACACCCCCACCCCCACCAGGTAACGTCCCCACCACGTAAGGAAGCACCACCATGAGCAACACCTCCCGTCTGCGCACGTTCGGCTCCCGCACCGCCGGACCCGGCCACCCCGTCTACGTCACCGGCGAGATCGGCATCAACCACAACGGCGACCTCGACAACGCCATCGCGCTGATCGACGTGGCCGCCGAAGCCGGCTGCGACGCGGTCAAGTTCCAGAAGCGCACCCCGGAGATCTGCACCCCGCGCGACCAGTGGGACATCGAGCGCGACACCCCCTGGGGCCGGATGACGTACATCGACTACCGCCACCGCGTCGAGTTCGGCGAGGCCGAGTACACCGCCATCGCCGAGCACTGCGCCGAGCGCGGCATCGACTGGTTCGCCTCCCCGTGGGACACCGAGGCCGTCGCCTTCCTCGAGAAGTTCGACGTCCCCGCGCACAAGGTCGCCTCCGCCTCCCTCACCGACGACGAGCTGCTCCGCGCGCTGCGCGCCACCGGCCGCACCGTCATCCTCTCCACCGGAATGTCGACGCCGAAGCAGATCCGCCACGCGGTCGAGGTCCTCGGCAGCGACAACATCCTGCTCTGCCACGCCACCTCGACGTACCCGGCGAAGGCCGAGGAGCTCAACCTGCGGGTCATCAACACCCTCCAGCAGGAGTACCCGAACGTCCCGATCGGCTACAGCGGCCACGAGACCGGCCTCCAGACCACCCTCGCCGCCGTCGCCCTCGGCGCCACCTTCGTCGAGCGCCACATCACCCTGGACCGCGCCATGTGGGGCTCCGACCAGGCCGCCTCCGTCGAGCCGCAGGGCCTCACGCGCCTCGTCCGCGACATCCGCACCATCGAGGCGTCGCTCGGCGACGGAGTCAAGAAGGTGTACGAGTCCGAGCTCGGCCCGATGAAGAAGCTCCGCCGGGTCGCGGGCGTCGTCGCCGAGGGCGAGAACGCGCCGGCCGCCGAGCCGGTCGCGGTCTGACGGGCCGACCGGTGAACCTCGCCTTCGTCGAGAGCCCGGTCCAGCTCCTGAACGTCCTGGAGTGGACCCACATCCGGGGAGGAACCGACACCACGGTCGTCGTCCTCCCCCCGGTCGACCCGATGTCGCGCGGACAGCTGCGCAGGATGGCGGAGCTGGCCCGCGACGAGGGCATCACCGTCCGCTGGCAGGAGGCGCGCGGGGAGACCGGCGCGCCTCTGAAGGCCCTGCGGGCGCTGACCGGCCTGATCCGCAAGGCCGACCGCATCGTCATCGGGGACCCCTTCTCCCGGTACGTGCAGCTGCTCCTCACCCTGGTCCGGGCCCGCCGGATCACGGTCGTCGACGACGGCACCGCCACCATGGAGTTCGTCGCCCAACTGGCGCGCGGCGAACGCCTGGTGCGCTGGCACCGCCGGGGGAGCGGGGGCCCGCGCGAGCTGCTCCTGGCCCCGGTCACCACCGCTGCCCGCCGCAGCTTCACGCCGTCGGCGTCCCGCACCGTCGAGGTGTTCACCGCGATGCCGGTGGACGCCCCCGAGGGCATCGAGGTCACGGCGAACACCTTCGCCTGGACCCGGGAGTGCTTCGGCCCGCCCCTCATCACCAAGGGCGCCGACCTGGTCGGCACCTCCCTCGTGGAGACCGGTGTGGTCGACCCCGTCCCGTACGAGGAGGCGGTCGCCTCGCTGGCCCGTGCCCACGGCGCGACCCGCTACTTCGCCCACCGCCGCGAGTCCGCGGACAAGCTCCACGCCCTGGAAGCCGCCACCGGCCTGGAGATAGTCCGCCCCGATCTGCCGCTGGAACTCATCGCCCGCAGAGGCCCGGTCGGCCACACGGTGCTGAGCTTCCCGTCCACCGTGGTCCACACCCTCCCGCTGGCCCTGGCGGGCACAGGCGTGAAGGTCGCGGTGTGCGACATAGCGCCGGAATGGCTCCGCGACACCGCGTCCCCGCGCGCCCAGGGCTTCCTGAGCGGAGTCACGGAGACCGCCAAGGACGTGCAGCGGCTGGCCCCTTGGCGGGCCACGGCGGTGGCGGAGGGCTGAGGGAGGTTGCTGGTTCCGTGCACGTCGGGGAGCGTCGCCCCGATACGCTGGACGCGATGACGATCACGACCGCACCGACTGCCTCCATGTCCGTCATCGGCATGGCCCGACCTGGAGTCCGAGCGGATGCCTCACTCGCTGACACCCCGTGACACGGGGAACCTGCCCGCGATCGGCGCACCTCCGCTGATCCGTCTCGACGCCTACGTCGCCGAGGATGGTTCGACGGTGGTCAACGGCCATCTGCTGGAGATGGGCGGCACGCGTCCGCCCAACGAGGCGATCCTCGACGCCGTGGCCATGTTCGCCCGCACCCTGGGGGCTCCGGTGGCGGCGACCGTCATCGACCGCAGCGTGCGGCAGGTGGCGCGGCTCCGGGTGCACCCCGACGGCTCCAGCCGGACCATAGCCGAGGAGGAGGATCTGCCGCCCGGGCACGAGCGCACCACCGCGGAGGAAGAGGCGTTTCCTCCGCTCGCCCGCGTCGAGCGGATCATTCAGCACGCTCGCCGCGAGGAGCTGCACGCCGCGTTCGTCCTCGCCGGCGCACTGCGGGAGCACCTGACGCTGCGCCGGGGCGCGGAGGACGAACTGTCACTGGAGGCTCGGGCGATCGAGGCGTACATCGCCTATCTCCGCGGCGACTACATGACCTCCACCGCCCTCGCGCTGACCGTCGCGCGCATCCGCTGCCGCACCGATCTGAACCGGTCCGTGCCCGAGGTGGTCCGGGCCACCGCGGCGTGGCAACGGATGCAGGACGAAGGCCAGATAACGACCCGGGGAAGGGAACTGCTGCATATGTGGGAACGGTTGTCCGCGGAGGGCCTCTTACGGGAACCGTCCCACCAGGCCATGGCCCAGGCCGTCCGGAGCCGGATACAACAGGGCAGCCAGCGCGTGGAAGGGCAGAACCCCGCGCCCGCGGCGGCCCTGACCGCAGCTCAGGTACCCGCCACCCCCGAGGACGAGCCGCTCAGGCCCACCCGAAGGGGATTGCGCCGCTTCACCAGACGACCGGCCCGCTCAGACGACTGAACCGGCCCACCACCCCTCACGTCAGTTGATCCTGACCGGAGTCCACGGGCGGGTCGGGCGCGGAGCTCAGGCGTCGACACCGCTCACCGGCCGGCACGACCCACGCGCGAAGCCCTACCGGTCCGCGTTCCGCCAGACGGTCAGGTCTCCTGTGAGGAAGGCGATGTCCGGGAGGGCGGTCGACTTCGTCTGGATCGCGTACAGCCCGATGTTGCCCTCGTCGTCCTTCATGCAGATCTCCGTACCGGCCACCGCTGCGGCCAGCGTCCAGCTGTGCTTCGCGGCGCTCCCGAGCATGAGACGGCACTCGTCGAGGGTCGTGCCATGTCCTCCGAAGATCTGCATGAACACGACGTTGTCGCCCTTCAGTTCACAGCCGGCCTGCTCGCAACTGAAGCGGATGTCGCCCTTTCGGCCCTTCAGTTCCGGCTCGGAGTTGTTGAGGCTCAGCGAGTTCTTCGCGTCCAGCCACACCCCGTGGAACCCCTCCGGCCGTGGATCCTGAGGTGTGCCCGAAGGGGACACGGCGTCCTCACCTGCGCCGACCGCCGAGGGATCCGAGGTGTCGGAGGCATCCGACGGATCCGAGGAGGCGCCCGTCGATGCTCCCGGTGCGGATGCCGACGACCGTGCGGCCGGTCCCGTCGCGGACACCGTGGGGCCGGCCGTGTTCCGGTCGTCGAGCCGGTCCATGGCATCCATGACCGACCAGGCCAGTGCCACCACGGCCAGCGCCCCACCTACGACGCAAGAGGTCGCGATCAGCGCTGTGCGCCGCCTGCGCGCCTTACGTTGCTCCGGCGTCGGCGTCGGCCACGCGAACTGCGGCTGCGGGTAGGCCGGGCCGGACGGCACCTGCTGCTGCCGGGCGGTCGGCGTCGGCGCCGGAACCGGCGGCTGCGGGTAGGCCGGGGTCGGCTCCGGTACCGGCGCCGGGACCACCGGTTCCGGCCCGGTGATCTCCCGCCAGACGGCAGGCCCGCCGCCCGCGTCGGCGTCCGCCCCCAGCCGGGCCCGGCACCATTCCACGACCTCCTCCGGGGTGGCCCGCGCGTCCGGGTCGGCGGCCAGGCACCGGGAGAACAGCGGACGCAGCGACTCGGGCAGCAGTGACAGGTCGGGTTCGGAGTGCACGATCCGGTACAGCACGTTGACGGCCGATCCGTCGCCGTAGAGCGGCCTCCCGAGCAGCGCGAACGCCGCCGTCTGGGCGAGCGCGAAGACATCGGTCGCCGCCGTGATCTCACCGCCGGAGGCCTGTTCCGGGGCCATGAAGGAGGGCGTGCCTATGGTGCCCCCGGTCGCCGTGTACGAGGTCCCGTCGGCGGCCAGCGCGATACCGAAGTCGATCACCCGTGGGCCGTCGGCGGCCAGCAGCACGTTCGACGGCTTCAGGTCGCGGTGCACGATGCCCTCGGCGTGGATGGCCTGAAGCGCCTCGGCCACCCCAGCCATCAGCCACAGCGCCGCGGGCACCGGCAGCGGTCCGCTCCGGGTCACCGCCTCCGTCAGCGACGGCCCCGGCACGTAGAGCGTGGCCAGCCACGGCGGTACGCCGTCGGCGTCGGCGTCGATCAGCTCGGCGGTGTAAGCCCCCCGGACCCGCCGGGCCGCCTTGATCTCCCGGCCGAACCGACGCCGGAAATCCGGATCGTCGGCGAGCTCCGGCCGCACGACCTTGATCGCCACGGGACGTCCGCCCTGGGTGTGCGACAGATACACCCGACCCATGCCACCGGCCCCCAGCCGCGCGGCGAGCCGGTAACCCGCCACCACGGGCGGGTCGTCGGCCTGAAGCGGCTCGAATACATCCATCGCATGGCTCATCGGCCCTGTACCCCCCACAGTGATGCGTTGGCCAACGGCAGCAGCCTATGCGGGGTGTCGGCGTGTCCGGTCACGGGATCTCCCCGTGACCGGACACCGGGGAGGGCTGCCCCTACGTCAGCTGCTGCTGACCGGTGTCCACCGGGGAGTCGGGCAGGTCGCGCAACGGCTGGAGCAAGGGGCGTTTCGCGGTGCGGCCGTCGCCCGAGGACCGGCCGCGCAGGCGGCGCCCGAGCCAGGGGCCGAGGAAGGCGGCGGCCCAGCGCACTTCGGCGCCCGCGGCCTGCCAACGCGAAGGAAGCCGCTGTGCCGGCAGAGGGCGGGTCCAGGCGTCGTCGCTTCCGGGCAGCTGGATGGCCTGGGCGACGGCGGCGGCGATCCGCTCATGACCGAGCGGGCTGGTGTGGAGTCGGTCCGTACTCCACAGACGTGGATCGGCGGCGGCGGCATGCAGGTCGATCTCGGCGACCGCGACCCCATGACGGGCGGCCGCGGCACGGATGTGGGCGTTGAGGGTGAACACGCGGCCTCGGACCGGCCGGGCGAGGGGCGCGATCTTCCCCACGTCGGGGAAGGTCATCGTCACCACCCGGGCCCCGGCGGCCGTGAGCTCGGCGAACATCTCCTCCAGGTGCCCCGCCACCTCCGCCGCGTCGAACCGGGGCCGGAGCACGTCGTTGACCCCGGCGACCACGGTGGCCAGGTCGGGCCGCATGGCCAGGGCGGGCCCCAGCTGTTCGGCGCGGACCTGGCCCGCGACGCGTCCGCGTACGGCCAGGTTCGCGTACTGGAGACCGGGGTTGACGGCTGCGACCTGCTCGGCGAACCGGTCGGCCCAGCCGCGCAGGCCGACGGTGTCGTCTCCGTCTCCGACACCTTCGGTCTGACTGTCGCCCAGGGCGACATAGCGCGTGTACTCACCGCTCGGCACGGGTGGACTGCCTTTCCTTGAGGACGGATGCGATCCGCAGGCACCAGTCCCGGTGCTCCTGCTCGAAGGACAGGCCGCGCAGGCAGGTCAGATACGGTCCGATCCGCTCGCCGTGGCGGAGGAACTCCTCCTCGCCCACGTCACCGCGGAGCTGCCGCAGGAGCTTGCCGAGAAGCTCGATCTTGCCCTCGGCGGCGGACGCCCGCTCCAGGAGCTGGCCGATCACCGACGCCGTGCCGACGCGGTCGGCGACCTGGACCTTGACGAGCAGATCGTCCCGGATGGACGAGGGCTTCGACGCGGCCGCGGCGAAGTCCTCCAGCTCGGCTCGGCCGGCGTCGGTGACCTGGAACAGGCGTTTGTTGGGCCGGGTCTCCTGGACCACCTGCCGGCCCGCGATCAGCCCTTCCTTCTCCAGCTTGGTCAGCTCGGCGTACAGCTGCTGCGGCAGGGCGTGCCAGAAGTTCGCGACGCCGATGTCGAACGCCTTCGCCAACTGGTATCCGCTGTACTCGCCGTCCAGCAGCGCCGCCAGCACCGCATGTCGCAGAGCCATCGAGGCACCCCCTTCGCTATCCCGCCCGCATCATACTCAAGAATGTGACTAATAAAATTCTTGAGTACCGAGGAATGTGAGGCCCCGACGCCCGAACCCCGAAGCTCGATCCCCGGGACTCGACCCCCGAGCGCCGGGATCGGCCGGTTCATCCGTTCGGGTGTACGCGGGTCGGTGCGGGCCCGAAGCTTGAGCTTCGGGATCCGGGAGCCGGGGTTCGAGGGCCGGGACCCGAGACGTGTAGTCAACCGGTAGGAAAAAAGGGTGGGAAAGAACCTCCCCACCCTCCCGGACCCGTCACGGCCAGCAAGTATGACTAATCGTGACCAGCTTGCGGCAAAGCGTCACGGGTGCTTACGGTGCCCCCAACTGAACGACCCCGACGTGGTGTTGGTCGCACCGTGCCGGGGTCTCACCCCAAGATCGAAGGAAGCGATCTCGTGGCTATCCAGCACAGTAACTCCGCCGTGCGCGCCCCCGCACCCCCCTCCCGCCCGTATGCGAAGGCCAACCCGGGCTACGGCAAGCGCTCCACACCGGACCAACGCCCGCCCCGGCCCGACGACTTCGCCCTGCTGCCGGAGCGCGAGCGGTACGTCGCCGGATATGTCGACCACCTGCCCGACGGCGCGGCGATGGACATCAAGTCCCTGGCCAAGTCCCTTCCGCTGTACGGGCAGATGGCCGTCGGCAGTGCACTGAAGGCCTTGGCGGTCGCCGGGCACCTGCGCCATGTGCGCTGCCCCGCAGACGCCGGTGGCGGCCAGATCCGCTGGATCACCCGCACCTACTGGTCCCGTACGGCCCGCGACAACGAGTGGTGGGCCACGTTCCTCGGCGGCGCCCCGGCCGCGCCCGCCGTACCGCAGCAGCGGACCCAGGAGCCCGAGCCGGTTCTCATCACGGAGGAGGCCCCGCAGGAGCCCCCGCCGGAGACCCCGGCCGACGTGCCCTCGCCCGCCTACCTCGCCCTCGCCCGGCTCGGCCGTGCCGACGCCCGTCTCGCCCTCTCCGCCGCCGACTGTGCCGCGCTGGAGGAGGCCGCCGCCGCCTGGCTCGTGCGGGGCGTGGACGCCGAATACCTGGTCCGGACGCTCACGGCAGGGCTTCCGGCGGCCGTCGAATCGCCGGTGGGGCTCGTGAGGCGCCGACTGCGCGACAAGCTCCCGCCCCTGCTTCCCGCCGCCGCTCCGGCCCCCGCGACGGGCGTGCCCGGACACCACCCGATGGTGGAGTGCGCGGAGTGCGGCGCACCGGGCCGCCCCGAAGCGCTTCCCGACGGTCTCTGCCGCTCCTGCCGCACCCCTGGGCCGACCGGGACCGACGCCACGGCCGCTCCCGCGCCGCCCGACGAGCGCGATGTCGCGGCGTATGTGGGCACCCTCCGCGACCTGCTCAGGCTGCCATGAGTGCGTAGATGTCGCGCAGCCTCGTGCCGGAGCGACGAATGGGGGAGCATACCCACCTCAACCTCGCGTCACACGTCGCAACACCACTTTTTGTTCCCCTGAGCGGCTGAACTTTTGTCGATCAGTGGCCAGTTGTGGGTACCAGGGGCCTACCCTTGACTGGGTGAACCAGTTGAAGTCCCGTGCGCCCCACGCCGAGGCCGTCCTGCCCGGCGCCCTGCCCGACGACCTGCGTGCCGAGCTCATCGCCTTCCGCCGTGATCTGCACATGCACCCGGAGCTCGGCAACCAGGAGTTCCGTACCACCGCGGCCATCAAGGCGAGGCTCGAGAAGGCCGGCCTGGAGCCGCAGGTGCTGCCCGGTGGCACGGGACTCGTCTGTGACGTGGGGGAGTGGGACGGCGTGACGCCGATGCTGGCGCTCCGCGGCGACATCGACGCGCTGCCGATCCCGGACACCAAGGCGGGGGTCTCCTACCGGTCCACCGTGCCCGACCGTGCGCACGCCTGCGGGCACGACGTCCACACGAGCTGTGTCCTGGGCGCGGGGCTCGTGCTGAGCGAGCTGGACCGGCAGGGGCTGCTGCCCCGCCCGGTGCGGCTGCTCTTCCAGCCCGCCGAGGAGGTGCTGCCCGGCGGCGCGTCCGACGCGGTGGCGGCCGGGGTGCTGGAAGGCGTGGGGCGGATCATCGGGGTGCACTGCGACCCGAAGGTGGACGTGGGCAGGATCGGGCTCCGGATCGGGCCGATCACCTCCGCCTGCGACCGCGTGGAGATCTCCCTCGACGGACCCGGCGGACACACCGCCCGGCCGCACCTCACCACCGACCTGGTCACCGCCGCGGCCCGGGTGGCCACCGACGTGCCCGCGCTGCTCGCCAGGCGCGTCGACGCGCGCGCGGGGCTCGCGGTCACCTGGGGCAGGCTCCAGACCGGCCACGCGCCCAACGTCATCCCGCAGCACGCCGAGCTGTCCGGGACGGTCCGCTGCCTCGATCTGGAGAGCTGGCGCCAGGCGCCCGACCTCGTGCACGCGGCGATCGACGAGGTGGCCGGAATGTACCGGGCCAAGACGGTGATCGACTACGTCCGTGGCGTGCCGCCCGTGGTGAACGAGGCGGAGACGATCGGTCTTCTCGACGCCGCGATGACCATCCGCCGCGGGTCGTATGCGATCGAGGACACCGAGCAGAGCCTGGGCGGTGAGGACTTCTCCTGGTACCTGGAGAAGATCCCCGGCGCCATGGCGAGGCTCGGCGTCCGGACACCGGGTGACACCCGCGGCCTGGACCTGCACCGGGGCAACTTCGACGTCGACGAGGAGGCGATCACGGTCGGCGTGGAGCTGTTCACCGCCGCCGCGCTGCTGGACGCCTGACCCGGGCCCAGGCCCGCGGGCGGCTGTCCGGCGTGCGGCCACGCGTTACCTCCGGGTAGCCGCACGTAACCGGACAGGACACCTCCTGTTCGCGACGATCCGATAACAGCTTCCGTAGGGGTCCTTATCTGACATCTACGCGCGTTACGATCGCCGCGAAACCAGCGCCGGAAGAGGCGCTTCGGTCAGGTTTGAAGGAGCCTTCCCTTGCGCCGGATCACCAGGATTGCCACCGTGGGCGTCATGTCCGCGGCACTCGCGCTGAGCGTCACGGCGTGTGGCGAGTCTTCCTCGTCGAGTAGCAGTTCCGACTCCAAGGCCGACAAAACGGCCATTGCCTACGACATCGGTGGCCGCGGTGACCAGTCGTTCAACGACGCCGCCTACGCGGGCCTGGCCCGGGCCGAGAAGGACCTCGGCGTCAAGGGGACCGAGGCCGAGCCGTCGGACGGCGAGGCGGACGCCGACAAGGTGCAGCGCCTCACCGCGCTGGCCCGCGCCGGCAACAACCCGGTGATCGGCGTCGGCTTCGCCTACGCCCCCGCCATCAAGAAGGTCGCGCCGAAGTTCCCGAAGATCACCTTCGGCATCATCGACGACGCCTCCGTGACCGGCGAGAACATCGCCAACATCGTCTTCAACGAGGAGCAGGGCTCCTACCTCGCGGGTGTCGCCGCCGCCAAGGTCACCAAGACCAAGACGGTCGGCTTCATCGGTGGTGTCGAGACCCCGCTGATCAAGAAGTTCCAGGCGGGCTTCGAGCAGGGCGTCAAGGAGACGGACCCGTCGGTCAAGGTCGTCCCCCAGTACCTGACGCAGCCGCCGAACTTCGACGGTTTCTCCAAGCCGGACCTCGGCAAGGCCGCCGCCCAGGGGCAGCTCGACAAGGGCGCCGACGTGGTCTACTCGGCAGCCGGTCTGGCCGGTTCCGGTGCGATCGAGGCCGTCTCCAAGGCCGGCAAGTGGAACATCGGCGTCGACTCCGACCAGTACAAGCAGGCGGGTCTGGCCGACTACAAGGACTCGATCCTGACCTCGGTCACCAAGGACGTCGAGGACTCCGTCTTCAACCTGATCAAGTCCGTCAAGGACGGCAAGCCGCAGTCCGGTGAGGTCCGTTACGGCCTCGACAAGGACGGCGTCGGCCTGGCCATGTCCAACCCGGCCTTCACCAAGATGACCGATGTCATCGCCGCCGTGGACAAGGCGAAGAAGGAAATCATCGACGGCAAGATCACCGTCAAGACCGCCCCGTAACGATCCCGGTCGTCACGCTGGTTTCCCGTGGGCCCGGAGCGCGCACCTCGCCGCTTCGGGCCCGTGGGGTGCTCATCGAGGAAGTTGTGCCCTTCGCGATGCCCTGCTCGCACAGGTCCGGAACCCGGTGTTCGGACCGTGCCGTGCGCCTACGCTTTACGATTCGGCAGCGCTACGCGTGTAGACGGTCCTCAGGCGCGATAACTTCACCCCGCCCCCTGCCCCTGTGCTCCCGCTCCTGTCCGGCCAAGGAGAGTGCGTCATCAACGCGTCCAGCAGTCCCCCCGCCGTAGAACTGCACGGCATCACCAAGCGCTTCCCCGGCGTCGTGGCCAACCACGACATCGGCATCACCGTACGCAAGGGAACGGTCCACGCCCTCGTCGGTGAGAACGGCGCGGGCAAGTCCACCCTGATGAAGATCCTCTACGGCATGCAGAAGCCTGACGAGGGCACCATCGCCGTGGACGGCGAGCAGGTCTCGTTCGGCAACCCCGGTGACGCCATCGCGCGCGGAATCGGCATGGTCCACCAGCACTTCATGCTCGCCGACAACTTCACCGTCCTGGAGAACGTCGTACTGGGCGGCGAGAAGCTGCACGGCATCGGCTCCGCCGCGCGCAAGAAGATCAAGGAGATCTCCGACGCGTACGGTCTGGGGGTCAGGCCCGACGCGCTCGTCGAAGACCTCGGCGTCGCCGACCGTCAGCGTGTGGAGATCCTCAAGGTCCTCTACCGCGGCGCCCGCATCCTGATCCTGGACGAGCCGACCGCGGTGCTGGTCCCGCAGGAGGTCGACGCGCTCTTCGCGAACCTCCGCGAACTCAAGGCCGAGGGCCTCACCGTCATCTTCATCTCGCACAAGCTCGGCGAGGTCCTCTCCGTCGCGGACGAGATCACGGTCATCCGACGCGGCACGACGGTCGGCACCGCCGACCCCGCGAACACCACCTCCAAGCAGCTCGCCGAGCTGATGGTCGGCAGCGAGCTCCCCTCGCCGGAGACCCGCGAGTCGACGGTGACGGACGTGCCGATGCTGCGCGTCGAAGGACTCACCCTCAGCGTGACGGACCCCGACGGGGCCGTGCGTGACGTCCTGTCCGATGTGGGCTTCACGATCCACAAGGGCGAGGTCCTGGGCATCGCGGGCGTCGAGGGCAACGGGCAGACCGAACTGATCGAGACGCTCGTCGGCATGCGGAACCCGGACAGCGGAGTCATCACGCTGGACACCGACGACATCTCGCGCACCCCCACGCGCAAGAGGCGCGAGGGCGGCATCGGATACATCCCCGAGGACCGCCACCGCCACGGGGTGCTGCTGGACTCCCCGCTCTGGGAGAACCGCATCCTCGGCCATGTCACCGAGAAGCCCAACAGCAAGGGCTGGCTGCTGGACCCGAAGGCGGCACGCGCCGACACGGAGCGGATCGTGCGCGAGTACGACGTCCGTACCCCGGGCATCGAGGTCACCGCGGCCTCCCTCTCCGGCGGCAACCAGCAGAAGCTGATCGTCGGCCGCGAGATGAGCCACAACCCGAAGCTCCTGATCGCCGCCCACCCCACCCGCGGGGTGGACGTCGGCGCGCAGGCGCAGATCTGGGACCAGATCCGCGAGGCGCGCCGCGAAGGGCTGGCGGTCCTGCTGATCTCGGCGGACCTGGACGAGCTCATCGGGCTCTCCGACACCCTGCGCGTCATGTTCCGCGGGCAGCTGGTCGCCGACGCCGACCCCGCCACCATCACACCCGAGGAACTGGGCTCGGCCATGACCGGTGCCGCCGCCGGTCACCTCGAAGCAGCACCGGAGGACGAGGCCTGATGAGGAAATTCGACAAGGACCGGCTGATCCTGGGCTTCGCCGGCCCGGTACTCGCCCTGGTCGTGGCCTTCGTGCTCAGCACCCTGGTGCTGCTCGTCTCCGACCGCGACCCCTTCGAGCTGTACCGACTGCTGTTCGAGCAGGTGTCGTACAGCGACGTGCAGGTCCTGATCATCAACCAGGCCGGGACCTACTACCTCGCCGCTCTCGCGGTCGCGGTCGGCTTCCGCATGAACCTCTTCAACATCGGTGTCGACGGGCAGTACCGCCTCGCGGCGATGATGGCGGCCCTCGTCGGCGCCAGCGTCAGCCTCCCCGGGCCGCTCCAGATCGCGCTGATCGTCGTCGTCGCGATGCTCGTGGGCGCCTTCTGGGCCGGTATCGCGGGCATTCTCAAGACCACGCGCGGCGTGAGCGAGGTCGTCTCGACGATCATGCTCAACTCCATCTCGACCTCGCTGATCGCCTGGCTGATCCTGCCGAAGAACTTCGGTGAGCAGGCGGTGGGCTCCAACAACCTGACGACGGGCGACATCCCGGAATCCGGCTGGTTCCCGGGCCTGCCCCTGAGCCCCGACGCCGGCGAGATCTACGGCTTCACCTTCGTCGCCGTCGGCTGCGGTCTCGTCTACTGGCTCGTGCTGAACCGCACCCGCTTCGGCTTCGACCTCCGTGCCACGGGCGCCAGCGAGAGCGCCGCACAGGCCTCCGGTGTGGACGCCAAGAAGATGATCCTCACCTCGATGCTGATCTCCGGTGCGATCGCGGGTCTCGTCGGGATGCCGACGCTGCTGGGTGACACCCACACCTACAGCCTCGACTTCCCCGTCGGCCTCGGCTTCACCGGCATCACCATCGCCCTGCTCGGCCGCAACCACCCCGTGGGCATCGCGCTCAGCGCGCTGCTCATCGCGTTCCTGGACAAGGCGTCGTCCCCTCTCGACCAGTTCGGCTTCGAGAAGGAGATCGCCACGATCATGCAAGGCCTGATCGTGATCTCGGTCGTCGTCAGCTACGAACTCGTCCGGCGCTACGGGACCCGCCGCCAGCAGCAGAAGGTCGGCGAGGAACTCGCCGCCGGCCACGCCCTCACCACCGAGAAGGAGGCGGCCCTGTGAGCACCAGCAAAGTCTCCGCCGCACGCGTCGCCGCCCCGAAGGGCGGCGGACGGCGCAAGCTGTCCCTGCCCGTCGTCCTCCTGATCATCGCCGGTGCGCTCGCCCTCGTCTCGCTCGTGCGTCTCATCAGCGGCGCCGACGACGTGACCTCCGTGGGCCAGGTGAGCGGCGCCCTCGAACTCGCGGTCCCGATCGGCCTGGCGGGTCTCGGCGGACTCTGGGCCGAGCGGGCCGGCGTCGTCAACATCGGCCTCGAAGGCATGATGATCCTGGGCACGTGGTTCGGGGCCTGGGCCGGTTTCCAGTGGGGCCCGTGGGTGGGCGTCCTCTTCGGCATCATCGGTGGCGCGCTCGGCGGGCTGCTCCACGCGATCATCACCGTCACCTTCGGCGTGAACCACATCGTCTCCGGTGTGGCCATCAACATCCTCGCCGTCGGCGTCACCCGCTACCTCTCCAACTTCACCTTCGCCGACGAGCCCGGCGGATCCTCCAAGCAGTCCCCGCGCCTGGAGGAGATCGACAAGATCACCATCCCAGGGCTGTCGGACTGGATGCAGGACCTGCAACAACACCACTGGTTCTTCGTGTCCGACGTGGCCGGCATCGTCGGAGGCCTGGTCACCGGACTGTCGTGGCTCACCGTCGTCGCCCTGCTGCTCATCCCCGTCACCTGGTACGTGCTGTGGCGCACGCCCTTCGGTCTGCGACTCCGCTCCTGCGGTGAGAGCCCGGTCGCGGCCGAGACCCTCGGCGTGAACGTCTACAAGTACAAGTACATCGCCGTCACGATCTCCGGCGGCCTGGCGGGACTCGGTGGCGCGTTCCTGGCCATCGTCGCCACCAGCATCTACCAGGAGGGCCAGACGGGCGGCCGAGGCTACATCGGTCTCGCCGCGATGATCTTCGGTAACTGGATGCCGGGCGGCATGGCGCTGGGGGCCGGACTCTTCGGCTTCACCGACAGCCTCAAGCTCCGCGGCGGCGCCGAGAACGTCCACGCGATGCTGCTGCTCCTGGCGATCCTCCTGGTGATCGTCGTCTTCTGGCAGCTGTACCGGAAGAAGTACGTGAGCGCGCTGATCTCGGCGGTCGTCTCCGGCCTGCTGTTCACCTGGTACGGCCTTGTGGACCAGGTCCCGAGCCAGTTCGTGGACGCCGCGCCGTACGTCACGACGCTGCTGGTGCTCGCCCTGTCCGCGCAGCGGTTGCGCATGCCCAAGGCGGACGGCGTGCCGTACCGCAAGGGCGAGGGCAAGTGACGACTCCCTCGCCCGTCGACTGGGACGCGCTCCGCGAGGCCGCCCGGGACGCGATGTCCCGGGCGTACGCCCCGTACTCGGGTTACCCGGTCGGTGTGGCGGCCCTCGTCGACGACGGCCGCATGATCACCGGGTGCAACGTCGAGAACGCCTCGTACGGCATCAGCCTGTGCGCGGAGTGCGGGCTGGTCTCGCAGCTGGCCGCCACGGGCGGCGGCCGGCTGACCCACTTCACCTGCGTGGACGGCACGGGCGCCCCGCTCGTGCCGTGCGGGCGGTGCCGGCAGCTGCTGTACGAGTTCGGGGGGCCCGGCCTCGTCCTGGAGACGCCCGACGGTCTCCGTACGCTCGACGAGATGCTGCCGCAGGCCTTCGGCCCGCAGCACCTGGGGTAGTGCCCCGCCGCCGCTCCGTTCGTCCCCGGCGGGCCCGACCGGCCCGCCGGGGGAACGCGGCGGCGGAACGTTCCCTCTCTATGCGCGTAGAGTCAGCAGGACTCTCGCCCACCCCTCCGGCCGGAAGGACTCCCCTCCCATGGACGCCATCTCCGTCATCCGCACCAAGCGGGACCGAGGCGAGCTCAGCCCCGAGCAGATCGACTGGGTCATCGACGCGTACACCCGCGGCGAGGTCGCCGACGAGCAGATGTCCGCACTGGCCATGGCGATCCTGCTCAACGGCATGAACCGCACCGAGATCGCCCGCTGGACCGCCGCGATGATCGCCTCCGGCGAGCGGATGGACTTCGGCGCGCTCTCCCGCCCCACCACGGACAAGCACTCCACCGGCGGCGTCGGCGACAAGATCACCCTGCCGCTCGCCCCGCTGGTCGCCGCCTGCGGTGCCGCCGTGCCACAGCTCAGCGGCCGGGGCCTCGGCCACACCGGCGGCACCCTCGACAAGCTGGAGTCCATCCCCGGCTGGCGCGCCCACCTCTCCAACGCCGAGATGCTGGACGTCCTGGACACCACCGGCGCCGTGATCTGCGCGGCGGGCGACGGGCTCGCCCCCGCCGACAAGAAGCTGTACGCGCTGCGCGACGTCACCGGCACCGTCGAGGCGATCCCGCTGATCGCCAGCTCGATCATGTCCAAGAAGATCGCCGAGGGCACCGGGGCGCTCGTCCTCGACGTCAAGGTCGGCTCCGGCGCCTTCATGAAGACCATCGAGGACGCCCGCGAACTGGCCTCCACCATGGTCGCGCTGGGCACCGACAGCGGCGTACGGACCGTGGCGCTGCTCACCGACATGGCGACCCCGCTCGGCCTCACCGCCGGTAACGCCCTGGAGGTGCGCGAGTCCGTCGAGGTCCTCGCCGGGGGCGGCCCGAAGGACGTCATCGACCTGACCCTCGCGCTGGCCCGCGAGATGCTCGACGCCGCCGGACTCAAGGACGCCGACCCGGAGAAGGCGCTGGCCGACGGCTCCGCCATGGACGTCTGGCGCCGCATGATCTCCGCCCAGGGCGGCGACCCGGACGCCGCGCTCCCCGTCGCCCGCGAGCAGCACGTGATCAGCGCCCCGTCCTCGGGCGTGCTGACCCGCCTCGACGCGTACGACGTCGGCGTCGCCGCCTGGCGCCTCGGCGCGGGCCGTGCGCGCAAGGAGGACCCGGTGCAGGCGGGTGCGGGCATCGAGCTGCACGCCAAGCCGGGGGACACGGTGGCCGAGGGCCAGCCGCTGCTGACCCTGCACACGGACACCCCCGAGAAGTTCGAGTACGCGCTGAAGGCCCTGCCCGGCTCGTACGACATCGCACCGGCCGGCACGCCCTTCACCGCCACGCCGGTGGTGCGGGAACGTATCGCCTGACCTGCGGCTTTCCCTTTCGGGTGAACGGGACCGGTGGGCCACCACCGGTCCCGTTCGGCATGCTGTCATCGGTGACGCACCGATAAGAGGGGACCGCCATGAGCGCACTCAGTGTCGATCCCGGGCCGGGCCACGGTCAGGACTGGGACGACCTCGTCCGGATCTGGGAGGAGACGGACGCACCCGAGGGCTGCAAGGTGGAGATCATCGAGGGCATCGTCACCGTGGCGCCACCGCCGTCCAAGGACCACAACACCACCGCGGAGCTGCTTCAGCGCAAGCTGTACTCCGTCATCCCGGAGGACTGGGGGATCTACCAGACGCTCGGCGTCTCCGTCCCCGGACGGGCCGGGCTCTACATCCCCGATCTCGTCGTCCTGCCCCGCGAGCTCGCGTCCGGGCCGGGCAATCGCGTACCGGCGGAAGACGTCCGGCTCGTCGTGGAGATCACCTCACCGGCCAATGCCAACCACGACCGCATCGGCAAGGCGCGTGGGTATGCGAGGGCCGGTGTCGCGCTGTTCCTGCTGCTCGACCCGTGGCACACCGGGCGCCCGACCGCGACCCTGTACGGGGAGCCGAGCGACGGCACCTACCGGGTCCTGGAAGCGGTCGAGTACGGCGAGACGCTGACGCTGCCGAAGCCGGTCGGGCTGGATCTGGACACCGGGGCATTCCCTGTCAGCTGAGTCACAGGCGCGCGGGCGCCGATGAGTTTCGGGCATCCCGCCGGTCTCCCTGGTGTGGATGCCATGACTCCGAACGCCCTCGTCCTCACCGGCCGCGTCACCCGCGCCGATGTGCCGGGCCTCTGCGCCCGGCTGGAGGCGCTGCTGAGCGGCGCCCCGGAGGCCGCCGCGGTGGACTGCGACGTGGGCGGGGTCGTGCGCCCGGACCTGGCCCTGGTCGAGGCCGTCGCCCGGCTGGGGCTCGTCGCACGTCGCGCCGGGGGCGTCGAGCTGCGGCTGCGCAACGTCCCCGCCGAACTCGGGGCGCTGCTCGACCTGGTGGGGCTCGGCGACGTGGTGGGCAACATCCGGGCGATCCCGGAGTGAACGGCGCTCAGCGGGCCGTGGCGCGGTCGCGGATCACGAGGGTCGCGCAGTCGACCTGCACGGCACGCCCGTCCCTGATCGCGTCCGGCACCTTCGCGGTCGACAACGGGTCGCTGCTCTCCGTAGGCGACGGTGTCGGGCACGAACCCTCCGGCTGCGGACCGGGCTCCGGGTTGCCGCCCGTCACGCCGGCCGTGGGGGTGGGCCCCGGCCCCGCCGTGGCGGACGGCTCGCCCAGCCACAGCGTCGCCGCCCAGCCACCCGCCACCAACAGGACCCAGCCGATCACCACAGGGCGTGTCACCCTCACGCGTCGGCCTCCAGGTGGTCCGGCAGCCCGAACAGCGGGAACCAGCGCGGGGTGTCCAGGAAGCAGTGCATTCCCGTGATGGCACCGTCCGAGATGTCGATGACCTGCACCGCCCACGGGACGAACCCCGGCCCGTCCGGATTCGGCTTGTAGTGCGCGAAGGCCGGGGAGCCGTTGGCCTCGGTCGCCACCAGCCGGGAACCCGCGCAGCTCGCGCCGATGCTGAGCATGAAGCCGGTGATGTCGTCGTGCCCCTGGAGCCAGAGGTCGAACGGCGGCATGGTCATCACGGCGTCCTCATGGAGCAGCGCCGTCAGCGCCGCCATGTCGTAACCCTCGAACGCCGCCACATAGCGGTCCAGCAGCTTGCGCTGCTCGTCGTCCAGCGGATTCGCGGTGTCCGGTGCCGTGGTCTCCGTGTCGGACAGCGTCGCCCGCGCACGCTGGAGGGCGCTGTTGACCGAGGCGACGGAGGTGTCGAGCAGCTCGGCGACCTCGCTCGCCTTCCACGCCAGGACCTCGCGCAGGATCAGCACCGCACGCTGCTTGGGCGGCAGATGCTGGAGTGCGGCGACGAACGCGAGGCGCACCGACTCACGGGCCACGGCCGCCTCCGCCGGGTCGGCCACCGAGGGCAGGATGCGGCCGTCCGGCATCGGCTCCAGCCAGGTGTTCTCGGGGAGGGGGTTCAGCGCGGCCTGGGCCAGCGGTGTCGGTCCGGTCAGGTCCACCGGCCTGGCCCGCTTGTTGCCCGCGTTCAGCATGTCCAGGCAGACGTTCGTCGCGATGCGGTACAGCCAGGAGCGGAGGGAGGAACGGCCCTCGAACTTGTCGAAGTTGCGCCAGGCGCGCACCAGCGTGTCCTGGACCGCGTCCTCCGCCTCGAAGGCCGAGCCGAGCATCCGGTAGCAGTAACCCGTCAGCTCGACCCGGTGCCCCTCCAGGCGGCTGTCGATGTCCGCTGTCGCTGTCTGTTCACTCATCGCTCACCCCTGTTGCGCTGTGACACCGCTCACTCAGCACTGTGGAAGCTACCGCAGGGCACTGACAACCGGGGCGGGAAGCGTGGAAACCGCTGCTCAGGTGCCGGGCTTGCGTCCGTAGACGAAGACGTCGTCGCCGTTCTTCAGCAGCTTCCAGTATGACTTCGCGTCCGCGGGGCGCATGTTGACGCAGCCCGCCGATCCAGGGTTGTTGTACATGGACTTGGTGACGGAGTGGAAGGCCTGCCCGCCGTCGAAGAACTGGGCGTACGGCATGCGGACGTCGTAGAGCGTCGACCAGTGGTCGATGTTGCGCCAGTAGATCTTCTTGGCGCCGGTCCGCGTCTCGTCGCCGTTACGACCCGTGCGCACCGGCACCGGACCGAACTTCAGCTTGGACCCGTCCTGGATCCAGCTCAGCTGCCTGGTCAGGTCCACGCAGGCGATGCGCCCCTTGTTCGTGGGGCACTTCTTCGCCTTGTTCGGGGTCTTGCCCGCGGCCTTCTGGGCGGTGATCGTCTTCATCGTGCGCCAGGTGACCGGCCCGGCGTACCCAATGTCCGGGGTGATGCCCCTGGCGGTCTGGAACGAGCGGATCGCCTTGCAGTCGGCCGTCGACTGCCGGCCGTCGGCCGTCCGCCCCAGCCACTTCTCGACCTGCTTCTGGTACGGCCCGGTGGAGGCCGTGCAGGACGCCGCCTGGGCGGCCGTACCCGTGCCCAGGACCAGGGCCGGCGCGGCCACCAGCCCGGCGACGGACAGGACGGCCCCGCGCCGCATCCGTACGCCGCGTATGTTCCCCATGATCGTCATGTACGCCTGCTCCCCTTCGCGTTCGCCCGCGGTGTGTGACTCCGCTTGTTGGACGTGCGTCGGGGAGCTGCGGTTGTGCCGGGAAGGTCTCAGTTGTGCACCGGTGCCGGGGCCGCTGCGCGGAGCCGCTCGGTCCGGGCCGCGCGGGTCCCGAACAGGGTGATCGACAGGACGCCGAGGACCGCCAGGACACCCAGCACGACCGTGCCCGCCCAGCCTCCGGCGTGGAACGCGACGGCACCGAGCGTGCCGCCCGCGCTGGATCCCAGGTAGTACGCGGACTGGTAGAGCGCTGACGCCTGGGCGCGGCCCGAGGTCGCCGTACGGCTCACCGAGGAGGAGGCGACCGCGTGCCCGGCGAAGAAGCCCGCCGTGATCAGGACGAGGCCGGCCAGGACGGCGGCCAGCTGGTCGGCCAGGGAGACCAGCAGACCCGCGGCCGTCGTGGAGACGGCGAGGTAGAGCGCGCCCCGGCGGCCCAGCCGGGCGACCAGCCGGCCCGCGGCGGCGGAGGAGACCGTACCGACGAGGTAGACGAGGAAGATCGATCCGACGATGCCCTGCGGGAGGCCGAAGGGCTCCTCGACGAGCCGGTAGCCGATCACGGTGTAGACCGCGCCGAACACCGTCATGAACAGGGCGCCGATCGCGTACAGCCGGCGGAGCAGCGGGTTGGAGAGGTGACCGGTGACGGTCTTCGCCAGGGCCTTCGGGTTGAGCGAGGCGGGGCTGAAGTGCCGGGCCTTGGGGATCATGAAGTGGAAGACCACGGCGCAGGCCACGGCGAGCAGCCCGATCGCGCCGAGCGCCACCCGCCAGCCCCACAGCTGGGCGACCCAGCCGGCGAGGATGCGGCCGCTCATGCCGCCGATGCTGTTGCCCGCCACGAACAGTCCGATCGCGGCCACCAGCGCCTTGGGACGCACCTCCTCGGCCAGATACGCCATCGCGGAGGCGGGCAGCCCTGCCAGGGCGGCGCCCTGGACCGCGCGCAGCGCGATCAGCCAGCCGAGCGAAGGGGCGAAGGGCACGAGCAGCCCGATCACCACGGCGACCGACAGGGAGGCCGTCATCATCTGGCGCCGCCCGAAGCGCTCGGAGAGCGCGCTCAGCGGCAGGACACAGAGGGCCAGGGCACCCGTCGCCGCCGAGACCGTCCAGCTCGCCTGGCCCGCCGTCGCGCCGAAGGAGGCGGAGACGGAGGGCAGCAGGGCCTGGGTGGAGTAGAGGAGGGCGAAGGTCGCGATCCCCGCCGCGAAGAGCGCGAGGCTCATCCGGCGGTAACCGGGACCGCCGGGCGTGAGGCGGTCCGGGACGGTCGGGGCGGCGGCGGAGGATGACGGAACGGCGGCGCCCAGCACGATGGTGGACGCCCCGGTACTGGCAGGAGGCATGCACCGAACGTAGACCGCGCGGTTTCATGCGTCCAATGCATGAAACCCTCATAATCGTTCCCATGGTGCATCAATACAGCTCACAGCCGCGGCTGTCACCGAGCAGTTACGAAGAAGACATCCGGGCCGTGCTCGCTCCACGCCTCGCGTACTTCGAGGCGGTGGCCCGCCACGAGCACGTCACCCGTGCCGCACACGAGCTCGGCGTCCCGCAGTCGACGCTGTCGCGGGCCATGGTGAGGCTGGAACAGGACCTGGGCGTCGCCCTGTTCGCGCGCAGGGGCCGCACCGTCTCCCTCACCCCCGCGGGCCGCACCTTCCTCGGCTCCGCCGAACGCGCGCTGGCGGAGGTGGAGAAGGCCGCCGACTCGGTGCGCGCCGACGCCGACCCCACGGCGGGCAAGGTCGCCTTCGGCTTCCTCCACACCATGGGCTCCGAGACGGTGCCCGCCCTGATTCGCGCCTTCCGCGCCGACCACCCCCGGGTCCGCTTCCAGCTCGTCCAGAACTACGGCGAGGCGATGATCGACCGCCTGCGGGCCGGCGGCCTCGACCTCTGCCTCACCTCGCCCGTCCCCGACGCCCCGGACCTCGTCGCCATGCGCCTGGACGAGCAGCGGCTCCGCCTCGTCGTCCCCGACGACCACCGGCTGGCGGGGCGCCGCCGCGTCCGCCTCGCCGAGGCCGCCGACGAAACCTTCGTCACCCTGGAACCCGGCTACGGGCTGCGGCGGATCACGGACGACCTCTGCGCCGAGGCGGGCTTCACCCCGCGCGTCGCGTTCGAGGGCGAGGAGGCGGAGACCCTGCGCGGCCTGGTCGCGGCCGGGCTCGGGGTGGCGCTGCTGCCGCCGCCCGCCGTCGCCCGGCCCGGCGTGGTCGAGCTGACGGTGACGGCGCCGCGCGCGGCCCGTGAGATCGGGGTCGCCTGGCTCGACGGCCACCCCGACACGCCCCCGGTCGCGGCCTTCAAGCGCTTCCTGTTGTCGCGCCGGGGAAGCCTCCTGCCGGACTGAGCTCCTCGGCAGGAGTCAGTGCCGCAGCGACCGCCCGAAACCCGCCGCGAGCGGCATCCGCAGCCCCAGCGGCGGCGGAGCGGCGAACGCGTCGGCGACCGGGCGCGCGTAGGACCGGGCGAACAGCGAGCCCCGTATGAAGTCCGAAGCCAGCGCCACCACTTCGGACCGGTGCTGGCGCAGGGCGTGCCCGTCCGAGTGGACCTCGAAGCGGCAGGTGTCCCGGTTGGCCTTCTTGGCCCGCTCGGCCAGCCGGTAGGACAGCTCCGGATTGGTCCGCGCGTCGTTCGTGCCGTGGACGATCAGCACCCGTCGGCCCGCCAGATGTTTCACCGGTTCGGATTCCGGGCCGGTGTCCTCCGGAAGCCAGGGGGCCATCGCCAGCACCGAGTTGACGGCCGTGTGCCCGGCGCCGCGCAGCGCGGCCCGGCCCCCCATGCCGTGCCCGACGAGGCACACGGGGATGTCGCCGTAGCGGCGTACGACCTCGTCGGCCGCCCAGTGGGCGTCGGCCGCAGGATCCGCGTCGGCGTTCCACCCCCGGGTGCGGTAACGCACCACGTGCACCGCGAGCCCGTCCTCCTGGCCGGCGCGGGCCAGCGTCCGGGCGAACGGCAGCTGTGCCGCGTACGAGAAGGTGGACGGACGGCGCCGTGAATCGGTCTCGCCGTCCGGGAGCAGCAGGACCACGCCGCTGACCTCGGGTGCTGCTCCGGCCGTGAGGACGGCCCGTCCCAGCCTGGCGGCAGGCAGGGGAAGTGCGCGCTGTGCCATGACAGAACAGTGTCAGAAGGGCAGGTGTATTCCACCTGGCTTCGCGGTCACTGTTACGCATCGACAGCCAGCGCTCTACGCGCGTAGGCGCTACAGTGCCCCAATGACGAGCCAGACCCTGAATGTCCCCGGTCCCGACCAGATCCGCCGCGCGCCCAAGGTGCTGCTCCACGACCATCTCGACGGCGGCCTCCGCCCCGGCACGATCGTCGACCTGGCGCGGGAGCAGGGCTACGACGCCCTGCCCGAGACCGAGCCCGACAAGCTCGGCCTCTGGTTCCGCGAGGCCGCCGACTCCGGTTCGCTGGAGCGGTATCTGGAGACGTTCGCCCACACCTGCGCCGTCATGCAGACCCGTGACGCGCTGTTCCGGGTGGCCATGGAGTGCGCCGAGGACCTCGCCGAGGACGGAGTCGTCTACGCCGAGGTGCGGTACGCGCCCGAGCAGCACCTCACCGCGGGCCTGTCCCTCGAAGAGGTGGTCGAGGCGGTCAACGAGGGTTTCCGCGAGGGTGAGCGCCGGGCCCGTGCCGCCGGCCACCGCATCCGCGTCGGCGCCCTCCTCACCGCGATGCGGCACGCAGCCCGCGCGCTGGAGATCGCCGAACTCGCCAACCGCTACCGCGATCTGGGCGTCGTCGGCTTCGACATCGCGGGCGCCGAGGCGGGTTACCCGCCCACCCGTCACCTGGACGCCTTCGAGTACCTCAAGCGCGAGAACAACCACTTCACCATCCACGCGGGTGAGGCCTTCGGGCTGCCGTCGATCTGGCAGGCCCTGCAGTGGTGCGGCGCCGACCGGCTCGGCCACGGTGTCCGCATCATCGACGACATCGAGATCGCCGACGACGGCAGTGTGACGCTCGGCCGCCTCGCCTCCTACGTACGCGACAAGCGCATTC
This sequence comes from Streptomyces sp. QL37, assembly GCF_002941025.1. Classification (NCBI taxonomy): domain Bacteria; kingdom Bacillati; phylum Actinomycetota; class Actinomycetes; order Kitasatosporales; family Streptomycetaceae; genus Streptomyces; species Streptomyces sp. QL37. The sequence goes on from NZ_PTJS01000001.1 coordinate 5,190,215, forward strand.
CGCTGGAGCTCTGCCCGACCTCCAACCTCCAGACCGGTGCCGCGGCCTCGTACGCCGACCACCCCATCGGGCTGCTGCGGAAGCTGCATTTCCGCGCCACCGTGAACACGGACAACCGGCTGATGAGCGGGACGAGCATGAGCCGGGAATTCGAGCGGCTGACCGAGACTTTCGGATACACGCTCGACGACATGCAGTGGTTCACAGTCAATGCGATGAAATCAGCGTTCATTCCTTTCGATGAACGTCTGGCGATGATCAATGACGTCGTGAAGCCCGGGTACGCCGAGCTGAAATCCGAGTGGCTCTTCCGTCAGACGGCTGTGACCAGTGCTTCTTCATCAGTCGCGGGCTGAGTAAAGCGAAAAGGGAACGGCCGGGATCGCGAGATCCCGGCCGTTTTCCGTGTCCCGGCATGTTTGCGGGACGGGTGGGGAGATGACTACGTTGCAGAGCCGCTCACATCCCCTTCCCCAAGGATGAATTTCACATGAAGCAGTCTGCTGTCAGGACCCTCGGTGTCGCAGCCCTCGGTGCCGCTTTCGCCGCCGCCGGCGCGGGCAGTGCCTCCGCTGTCGCCGTGCCCGTCGACTCCCTGGCCGGCGCCTTGCCCGCCAATGTCGCGCTCGACTCCGTCACCGACGCGCTGCCCGCCGTGCAGAAGGCGGCCGGCGGTCTGCTCGACCAGCAGCAGCGTGGCGGCGGCGAGCTCTCGGCCCCCGGCACCAACCTGCTCGGCGGTCTGCCCGCCGGCGGCCTGACCGGCGTCCTGCCGATCGGCGGCTGATTCGCCGCACACGCATGTGGGGCGCACACCCGGACCGGGTGTGCGCCCCACAGCTCTTCCCCGTGGTTCCGGCGGTCACCAGGCCGTCGCGGCCGGGCTCTTCTCCGACGGCAGCAGTGCCCACAGCGCCAGGTAGAGCAGGAACTGGGGGCCGGGGAGGAGGCATGACACCAGGAAGATGACGCGCATCGTTCCCGCGGAGGTGCCGAAGCGCCGGGCCAGCGCCGCGCACACCCCACCGATCATGCGTCCCTCACGGGGGCGGACAAGTGCGGCCATGGTGAGCTCCTTCGCGAACCGTTTCGGGGAGCAGCTCCGTCGTGCTCCCTGTACCTCCATAGTGGCTCCGCGGAGGGGGACAAAGCATCGCTCTACGGTGCGATACCGACCCTGGTAATCGTCGGGGTGGACCCCTGAGGGACCTCACCGCGGAACGACCGGGTTCCGTTCCCGAACCTGGACAGGTCGCCCGCCCCCGCCCGGTTGCCCCGGCGCAGCCGCGACCGCGACAGCGGGACGACCAGCAGATGGGCCAGCGCGACGCCCGCGGTGTTGAGCAGCAGCGAGTCGACGTCGACGACCTGGCCGGGGACCCCCGTCTGCGCCAGCTCGATGGCCATCGAGATCAGGGCGCCCGCCGCGACCGTACGGGCCAGTGAGGCCCACGGGGAGACGAGCAGCCTGCCGCCGGCCATCGGCAGCAGTATGCCCAGCGGTGCCAGCAGCAGCAGGCCCTCACCGATGCGGCGCACCGCCTCGGCGGTGCCGAGGGCCAGATCGGCCCTGATGCCGGCGAACGGCTGGAGGTTCGCGGCCGTCATCCAGGGCACGTCCAGCGGGCGCAGCGTCAGCCAGCCGACGAACAGAAGATGCGCGAGGAGGAGGGTTACCCCCGCCGCGCGGAAGCGGATGACGGCCGGGCCGTCCGAACTGTGACGCACGTGCACCAAGACGCCACGACCGCCCGGATCGGTTCCGCCCCCCTCCTCACGACCCCTGTGACGAGCGGCACCCCCGTGCCGGGATCAGGAGAGTTCCAGCGCGCCGAGGGTGGGGACCTCACCGGGGAGGCTCTTCGTCTCCGATGTGCACAGGTATCCGCGCGGGGCGTAGTCGCCCGGCCCGCCCAGCAGCACCGAGCCGCCGGAACCGAGCGCCTCGCTCTCCGCGTACGTGCACACCACCTGCGCGAGCGCCTCCGCCGGCAGGTCGTCCGGCTGCTGGTCGAGGCGCAGCGTGCCCTCCGGGTCCCCCTTGTGGGCCTCGGCGACCCGCAGCCCCGCCGGGACGTCGGTGGAGAAGCCGGCACGCCGCTCATCGGCGTCAGGGTCCCGCTGGAGCTCGCCGAGGAGCGCCCGCGCGACCAGGAGGGCGTCGGAGCGCGACTCGTCGACCCGGACGGTGCGCTCGACCGTCACCAGCTGCGAGGCGCAGACCAGGTACACCCGTACGGAGACACTCCCCTGCGGTGGCGCGGTCGCGTCCGCCGACGCCGTGCGGCACGGCATCCGGGACGGCGCGGCCCCCGCGTCGACCGGCACCGAGGTGCTGCGGATGCCGCAGCCCGCGGCCAGCGCCGTACAGGCCGCGACGGCGGCCAGCGCGGCGGCGGCCCGGCGCCACGGCGCACCCCTGCGCGGCGCGCCGTACGCCCGCTCGCTGCGCGTCACCTGGCGTCACCCTTCTCGTTCCGGTCCGGGTCGTCGTTCCCCGGGGCGCCGGTCAGCCCCTCCGCGTCCCTCGGGAGCCGCAGCACGAACATCGCGCCCTCGCCGTCCGGCAGATTCGAGGCCGTGATGTCACCGCCGTGGATGTGCGCGTTCTCCACCGCGATGGACAGGCCGAGACCGCTGCCCTCGGAACGCGGGCGGGAGGCGCTCGCCTTGTAGAAGCGGTCGAACACGTGCGGCAGGACCTCCTCGGGGATGCCGGGGCCGTGGTCGCGTACCTCGATGACCAGATCGTCCTCGTCGGTCCGCACGGAGACCCGCACCGGTGACCCGCCGTGCTTGAGTGCGTTGCCGATCAGATTCGCCAGGATCACGTCCAGCCGGCGTGGATCGAGCCGCACCATGATGCCGCGCTCCGCGTCCAGATCGACCGCGTCCAGCCAGGCGCGGGCGTCGATGCAGGCGGTCACCTGGTCAGCCACGTCGACGGTGTCCAGCACGAGGCGGGCCGTACCGGCGTCGAAGCGGGTGACCTCCATGAGGTTCTCGACCAGGTCGTTCAGCCGCCGGGTCTCGCTCACCACCAGGTGCACGGCCGGAGCGATCATCGGGTCGAGGCTGTCCGCCTCGTCCTCCAGCACCTCGGCGACCGCCGTGATCGCGGTCAGCGGGGTGCGCAGCTCGTGCGACATGTCGGCGACGAACCTGCGGCTCGACTCCTCCCGGGCGCTCATGTCCGCGACCTTCTTCTCCAGGGAGCTCGCGGCCTTGTTGAACGTGTGGGAGAGATCGGCGAGTTCATCGGTGCCGGAGACGGCGAGCCGGGTGTCGAGCTTGCCCTCGCCGAGCTTGCGGGCCGCGTCACCGAGCCGCTGCACCGGCCGCAGCACGGTCGTCGCCGCGGCCTGGGCGAGGAGCGCCGAACCGACGAGGGCCAGCGCGGTGGCGATCCCGAGGGACCACGCCAGTGAGTTGAGGTCCTCGCGCTCCTGGTCGAGCGACTTCAGCATGTAACCGGCGGGGCCACCGCCGATGATCTTCGTCCCGGCCACCAGGTAGGGCGTGTTGCCCAGGGTCGTGCGCTGCCAGAACAGGTGGTACTCAAAGGTGTTGGCCGACGTCAGCGGCTGCTTCTTGTTCACCTGCTTCTGCAGCGAGGCGGGCACCTCGGCCTTGGTGAAGGAGTCGAGGTCGGACGAGCCGGTGACGGGCTTGCCGTCGCGGGTGCCGATCAGCAGCACGTGATAACCCGGACCGCTGGTGGCCATCTGCTCGGCGGCGTCCCGCAGATCGACCGCCGTGGGCTCCAGCGGCAGCGAGGCCGCGCGGTTCTGCATCTGGCGGCGGAAGTCCCCGAGCGCCGTGTCCTGCGTACGCGTCAGGACGGCCTCGCGGTTGAGCCAGTACGCGATGCCCGAGGCGGATACCGCCGCCGTCAGGGCCACCAGCGCGAACACGATCAGGAGCCGGAGCCGCAGGCTGGTCCAGCGAAGACCCGCGAGTATGGAACGCTTCGCGGGATTGCTCACTGAGGCGTGTCCAGCCGGTAGCCCACACCCCGCACGGTACGGATCAGGGTCGGCGAGGACGGCACGTCCTCCACCTTCGCCCGCAGCCGCTGCACACAGGCGTCCACGAGCCGGGAGTCACCGAGGTAGTCGTGCTCCCACACCAGGCGGAGCAACTGCTGCCGGGACAGGGCCTGTCCGGGCCTGCGGCTCAGTTCGAGCAGGAGCCGCAGCTCGGTCGGCGTGAGCTGCAGGTCCTCCCCGTTCTTCGTGACGGTCATCGCCGAACGGTCGATGACGACACTCCCGAAGGTCGCCGAGTCGGTCGACTCCCTCTCCCCGCGGCGCAGGACCGCGCGAATACGGGCATCGAGCACCCGGCCCTGTACGGGTTTCACGACATAGTCGTCCGCGCCGGACTCCAGTCCCACCACGACGTCGATGTCGTCGCTGCGCGCGGTCAGCAGAATGATCGGCAGTTGGTCGGTACGCCGGATACGCCGGCAGACCTCGAAACCGTCGATCCCGGGCAGCATCACATCCAGCACAACCAGGTCCGGCCGCTGCTCCCGGAGCAGCTCCAGGCCGTCCTCTCCCGTCGCCGCGGTGGCCACACGGTGGCCCTGGCGTGACAGTGAGAGTTCGAGGGCCGTGCGGATGGCGTCATCGTCCTCGATCAGCAACAGGAAAGGCACGGGGGCCATTCTGGCCCATGGTGGTGCCACGTTTCGACAATCCCCCCGACTTGATCCGCCGACTTGAGACCCGACATGCCCTGTGACAGCTCTGTGACAGTCGGGGGACAGGGCCATGAAACTGCCCCGGCAAGCTCATTGGCACACGGAACGAACGGACTCCACCGATGGGGGGCGCCAGATGAACGCACTGCACAGCACCACCTCAAGCGCAGTTGTCACGCGCCTTCACGACGTCGGGCGGAGCCCGGAGAAGTCCGGTGCCGGAGCACGGGGGCGTGTACGTGGCGCCGGGCGTCAGCACTCGTCGTACCTGGCGATGGTTGACGCGACCACGGGGGAGAACGGGGGAAGCGCGTACGGGGAGGGCTCGGGGGAGCGGAAGTCCCAGGCACGGACGGAGGACGCCGAAGCGGCGTTCACCGCCTACGTCCAGGAGCGCCGCGCCTCTCTGTACGCGACCGCCTACCACCTGACCGGCGACCGGTTCGAGGCCGAGGACCTGTTGCAGAGCGCCCTCTTCTCGACGTACCGGGCGTGGGACAGGATCAGCGACAAGGCGGCCGTCGGCGGATATCTCCGCCGCACCATGACCAACCTGCACATCAGCGCATGGCGCAGGCGCAAGCTGAACGAATACCCGACCGAGGAGCTGCCGGAGACGGTCGGCGACACGGACGCGATGCGGGGCACGGAGCTGCGTGCGGTGCTCTGGCAGGCGCTCGCGCGGCTGCCGGAACTCCAGCGCACGATGCTGGTGCTCCGCTACTACGAGGGCCGCACGGACCCGGAGATCGCGTCCATCCTCGACATCAGTGTCGGCACGGTGAAGTCCAGCATCTGGCGGTCGCTCCGCCGGCTGCGCGAGGACGAGGTCCTCAGCTTCGGCCGTGACGAGGAGGAGTCCTTCGGCGAGCTGGTGGCCTGAGGTCTACGGGGGAAAGGCCGCGGCTTCGGGGGAAGCGGCGGCACGGGGGAAAGGCCGCGGCTTCGGGGGAAGCGGCGGCCTTTCCCCCGTAGACCTCAGGCCACCAGCTCGCCGAAGGACTCCTCCTCGTCACGGCCGAAGCTGAGGACCTCGTCCTCGCGCAGCCGGCGGAGCGACCGCCAGATGCTGGACTTCACCGTGCCGACACTGATGTCGAGGATGGACGCGATCTCCGGGTCCGTGCGGCCCTCCCGCAGATCCCGGAGCAGGCGACGGCGGAACGTCGTCGCCTGCTCCGGGATCTGCGGGAGGGCCGCAAGTCGGTGCCGTTCCTGCTGCGGCGTGGCTGGCGGCTGATGCGGTCCGAACGGCGCATCGTGGCCCGCCAGACCGCGCTCGGCGCGTACCCCTGCGCCAAGCAGGAGGCCCTGGGACGCCTGGCCGCCGCCGCGGCGGCACGGGGGCAGCGCGAAGCGGGGGCGGACAGGCCGGGGGGTCCTGTCCGCCCCCGCCGCGTTCGACGGGGGCGCCGAGGCGCTAGTTGGGCACCCGGCTGCGCGGGGTGCGGCAGCGTCCCGCCGCGGCGGCGGCCAGGCGTCCCAGGGCCTCCTGCTTGGCGCAGGGGTACGCGCCGAGCGCGGTCTGGCGGGCCACGATGCGCCGTTCGGACCGCATCAGCCGCCAGCCACGCCGCAGCAGGAACGGCACCGACTTGCGGCCCTCCCGCAGATCCCGGAGCAGGCGACGGCGGAACGTCGTCGTCGGCCGGCCGCGCAGACACAGCGCGTCCGCGAGCAGGCCCAGCTCCTGGCAGCGCTCCACGATGTCCGCCGCGAAGATGCCCTCCGCGACGAAGAGGGGCGTGCGCTCGATGTCGAGCGTCTCGCGGCCCGTCCGTGAGCTCGTGGCGATGTCGTACACGGGGACGGAGGTGCGCCCCGTGCGGCACAGCTCCGCTATGGCCGCGACCGCCCCGTCCGCGTCCCAGGAGAGGGCCGAGTCCCAGTCGATGTCCGCGCTGCCGGTGACCCGCGGCAGTGTCGGATCGTTGACCTCCTTGTAGAAGTCGTCCAGGCGCAGCACCGGGAGACCGCTGCGGGCCGCGAGGGACGACTTGCCGGAGCCGGACGGACCGGCGAGCAGCACGACGCGCGTGGGGATCGGTTGGGAACTCACAGAACAGAAGTGTGAGGCATTGACCCGCGTAGGGGATCCCCGGGAGGTCCTGTTGGTATCGAGCATCACACCTCAACTACTCTGCGCGCACGGATGATTACCCGACACGTCCTGATCAGGTGGGAAAAAATGGCACGTCATGCACTGTCCAAGCCCCGGAAACGCGCGCTGCTGCGCGCCGGTCTGACCCTCACCGCGCTGGGCGCGGCGCTCGGCGCCGGAGGTGCGGCGGCCCAGGCGGCGCCGCTGCCCACCCCGCCCGCGACCGGGTCGGACACCGCGGACAGCACTCTGGGGGCGGTCGGCGACGCTGCCGCGCCCGCGCTGACCAGCGCGCTGGGTTACGGGCTGGCCGGGGCCGTCAAGCCCGTCACCGACCTCCAGCTCGACCCGCTGGCCGGGACGGGCGTGGACCCGCTGGACAACGCGGTGGGTACCCAGATCGCCGACTTCAAGCCGGTGACGACGGCGGTGGTCACGGACCCGCTGACCAGCGGCGCCGCGCTCAGCGACCTGCCCGTGGTCGGAGAGGTGACCTCCCTGATCACCGGCTGATCAGGCGTACGCATGCGTGTGGGGCCGCCCGGAGGCGGCCCCACACGCATGCGCGGAGGTCAGTACGAGGAGCCCGAGGCCCCCAGGGCGCCCGTCGGGTGCCAGACCGTCTTGGTCTCCAGGAAGGCCGTCAGGCGGTGGGTCCCCGGGTCCGCCGACCAGTCGCCCGTATCCACAGCCTGTGGACGAAGGACGCGTTTCAGGTTGTCGGCAGCCGCGGCCTCCAGCTCCTTCGCCAGTGCCGGATCGCCCGCCGCACCCGTCAGGTCGATGGCGTTGACGTCCTGGTGGGACGCCAGAGGTGCCGCGAGCTCCGCGGTCCTCCCCGACAGGATGTTCACCACACCGCCGGGCAGGTCGGAGGTCGCCAGGACCTCGCCCAGCGAGAGCGCGGGCAGCGGTGCGTCGGCCGAGGCGATGACGACCGCGGTGTTCCCGGTGGCGATCACCGGGGCGACCACCGACACCAGGCCGAGGAACGACGACTCCTGGGGAGCCAGGACCGCGACCACACCCGTCGGTTCAGGGGTGGACAGGTTGAAGAACGGTCCCGCGACCGGGTTCGCCCCGCCCACGACCTGGCCGATCTTGTCCGTCCAGCCCGCGTACCAGACCCAGCGGTCGACCGCCGCGTCCACCACGGCGGCCGCCTTGGACTTCGACAGCCCTTCGGCTTCCGCGACCTCCCGTACGAACTGTTCCCGGCGGCCCTCCAGCATCTCCGCGACGCGGTAGAGGATCTGCCCGCGGTTGTACGCGGTCGCGCCCGACCAGCCGCCGAACGCCTTGCGCGCGGCCACGACCGCGTCGCGCGCGTCCTTGCGGGAGGACTGCGGGGCGTTCGCCAGCCACTTGCCCTTCGAGTCCGTCACCTCGTACACCCGGCCGCTCTCGGAGCGGGGGAACTTGCCCCCGACGTACAGCTTGTAGGTCTTGAAGACGCTCAGTCGCCCGTCAGACATCGAGGTAGGCCTCCAGACCGTGACGGCCGCCCTCGCGGCCGAAGCCCGACTCCTTGTATCCGCCGAACGGCGAGGTCGGGTCGAACTTGTTGAACGTGTTGGCCCAGATGACGCCGGCCCGGAGCTTGTTCGCCACCGCGAGGATGCGGGAGCCCTTCTCCGTCCAGATGCCAGCCGAGAGGCCGTACTGGCTGTTGTTGGCCTTCGCGACGGCCTCGTCCGGCGTGCGGAAGGTCAGCACCGACAGCACCGGGCCGAAGATCTCGTCGCGGGCGACGGTGTGCGCCTGGGTGACCCCGGTGAAGAGGGTCGGCGCGAACCAGTAACCGGCGGAGGGGAGTTCGCACGGCGCGGACCACCGCTCGGCGCCCTCCGCCTCACCCGTCTCGACGAGCGCGCTGATCCGGGAGAGCTGCTCGGCGGAGTTGATCGCGCCGATGTCGGTGTTCTTGTCCAGCGGATCACCGAGCCGGAGCGTGGAGAGCCGGCGCTTCAGGGCGTGCAGCACCTCGTCGTGCACGGACTCCTGCACGAGGAGCCGTGAGCCCGCGCAGCAGACCTGGCCCTGGTTGAAGAAGATGCCGGTGACGATGCCCTCGACGGCCTGGTCGACCGGGGCGTCGTCGAAGACGATGTTGGCGCCCTTGCCGCCCAGTTCGAGCGTGGCCTTCTTGTCCGTGCCCGCGATCTGCCGGGCGATCGCCTTGCCGACCGCGGTCGAACCGGTGAACGCGACCTTGTTCACGTCCGGATGCTCGACGAGGGCCGAGCCCGCGTCGCCGTACCCCGTGAGGATGTTGACGACACCCTTGGGCAGGCCCGCCTGGCGGCAGACATCGGCGAAGAACAGGGCCGACAGCGGAGTGGTCTCCGCCGGCTTCAGCACCACCGTGTTGCCGGTGGCGAGCGCCGGGGCGATCTTCCACGCGAGCATCAGCAGCGGGAAGTTCCACGGGATGATCTGGCCGGCCACGCCGAGCGGACGCGGGTCCGCGCCGTAGCCCGCGTGGTCGAGCTTGTCCGCCCAGCCCGCGTAGTAGAAGAAGTGCGCGGCGACGAGCGGGAGGTCCGCGTCGCGGGTCTCCCTGATCGGCTTGCCGTTGTCCAGGGTCTCCAGGACGGCGAGCTCGCGGGAGCGCTCCTGGATGATCCGGGCGATCCGGAAGAGGTACTTGGCGCGCTCGGAACCGGGCAGCGCCGACCACTTCTCGAACGCCCTGCGGGCCGCCTTCACCGCGCGGTCCACGTCCTCGGCGCCTGCGTGCGCCACCTCGGAGAGCACCTCCTCGGTGGACGGGCTGACCGTCTTGAAGACCTTGCCGTCGGCCGCCTCGGCGAACTCGCCGTCGATGAACAGGCCGTACGAGGGAGCGATGTCGACGACGGAGCGGGACTCCGGGGCCGGTGCGTAATCGAATGCGGATGCCATGGCGTATCAGTCCACCGTCACGTAATCGGGGCCGGAGTAACGGCCGGTGCTGAGCTTCTGGCGCTGCATCAGCAGGTCGTTCAGCAGGCTGGAGGCGCCGAAGCGGAACCAGTGGTTGTCCAGCCAGTCCTCGCCCGCGGTCTCGTTCACCAGGACGAGGAACTTGATCGCGTCCTTGGAGGTACGGATGCCGCCCGCGGGCTTCACGCCGATCTGTACGCCCGTCTGCTCCCGGAAGTCGCGTACGGCCTCCAGCATCAGCAGCGTGTTCGCCGGAGTGGCGTTGGTCCCGACCTTGCCCGTCGACGTCTTGATGAAGTCCGCGCCGGCCAGCATCCCGAGCCACGAGGCCCGCCGGATGTTGTCGTACGTGGACAGCTCGCCGGTCTCGAAGATCACCTTCAGCCGCGCGGAGCCGCACTCCGCCTTCACGGCGACGATCTCCTCGTAGACCTTGAGGTAGCGGCCGGAGAGGAAGGCGCCGCGGTCGATCACCATGTCGATCTCGTCGGCCCCGGCCGCCACGGCGTCGCGGACGTCCGCGAGCTTGACGTCCAGCGCGGCGCGGCCGGCGGGGAAGGCAGTCGCGACGGACGCGACCTTCACGCCGGAGCCGGCCAGCGCGGCGACTGCGGTCGCCGCCATGTCGGGGTAGACGCAGACCGCCGCGGTGCGCGGGGTCGTGCGGTCGGTCGGATCGGGGTTGACGGCCTTGGCGGCGAGAGCCCGGACCTTGCCCGGGGTGTCCGCGCCTTCCAGCGTCGTCAGGTCGATCATCGAGATGGCGAGATCGATCGCGTACGCCTTGGCGGTCGTCTTGATCGAACGGGTGCCGAGGGAGGCGGCGCGCGCTTCGAGGCCGACGGTGTCGACACCGGGCAGCCCGTGCAGGAAGCGGCGCAGCGCACTGTCGGACGCCGTCGCGTCGGAGAATGCCGGAGCAGTGGTGGGCATGGTCACCACATGAGCATATCTACGCGCGTAGCGACCTGTACAGGGGGCTCCCCGCTTCCGCGCCTTCCGCGGACCGGGAGAGGCCTCTCCCCACCCCGCCGGACCGTCAGGCAGAATCGGGGCCATGACGAGCCCCACACCCCCCGCCGAGCCCGCCCACGCCGACCGGACCTTCCGGTCGGGCGCCGGGCTGGTCAGCGGCGTGCTGCTGATCCTGCTGGTCGGCTGGATCGGCGGCGACGCGGTGGTCCAGGGCAAGGGATGGGTGCCTTGGCTGGCGCTGGCCGCGCTGCTGGCGGTGATCCCGCTGATCGTGGCCTTCACACTGCGCCCGGCCGTCTTCGCCGACGAGGAACGGATCCGGATCCGCAACCCCTTCCGCACGATCGTGCTGCCCTGGACGGACGTCTCCACCGTGCGCGCCGCGTACTCGAGCGAGGTCTTCACCCACAGCGGCGACAAGTACCAGCTGTGGGCGGTCCCCGTCTCGCTGCGCGAGCGCAAGCGGGCGGCCAGGAAGGCCACCCAGCAGGCGCACGACGACCCGTACGGCCGGACCTCCGTGCACGCCGACGTCCGCGACACCCAGGCCCGCGCGGCCGCCGCCGACCAGACGGTGAGCGACCTGAGAGAGCTCGCCGAGGGCGCAGCCGCCCGAAAGGCAGAGGGCACGACCACCGCGTCGGTCCGCTGGGCCTACGAGGTGATCGCCCCGGCCGTCGTCGGCGCCGTACTGCTCGTGGTGCTGCTGGCGATCGCCTGACCCCCTCGTCGGGAAGTTGCGGACGCTGAAATGCCGTCGAAACGGACACGTTCATGTCCCCGACTTCCCGATGACCCTCGCGGCCACCGGTGGGGGGTGGGGGCGGGGGGCGTTAGATGGCTGCTGCCGTGGCCAGGTCGCGTTTGATGCCGGCCAGCAGCTCGGAGGCCCGCAGCCTCGCTTCCGGGAGTGCGGTTGCGTCGGCTACCGGGACCACGACCTCCAGGTAGCACTTCAGCTTCGGTTCCGTGCCGCTCGGGCGGACGATGACCCTGGCCCCCGTCAGGTGGTAGCGCAGGCCGTCGGTGGGCGGCAGGGCGTCCGTGCCCTGCGAGAGGTCCTCGGCCGAGGTGACGGGGAGGCCCGCCAGGGTGGTCGGGGGAGTCTCACGCAGACGCCGCATGGCGTTCGCGATGACGGTCAGGTCCTCGACCCGGACCGACAGCTGGTCCGTGGCGTGCAGGCCGTGCGCGAGTGCCAGGTCGTCGAGCAGGTCGAGGAGTGTGCGGCCCTTCTCCTTGAGCGCGGAGGCGAGTTCGGCGATCAGCAGCGCGGCGGTGATGCCGTCCTTGTCGCGGACGCCCTCGGGGTCCACGCAGTAGCCGAGCGCCTCCTCGTACCCGTAGCGCAGACCCTCGACGCGGGCGATCCACTTGAAGCCCGTCAGGGTCTCCTCGTAGCCCAGGCCCGCCTTCTCGGCGATCCGGCCGAGGAGGGAGGACGACACGATCGACTCGGCGAGGACTCCGGTGATCCCGCGGTCCACCAGGTGGGCGGCCAGCAGCGCGCCCACCTCGTCGCCGCGCAGCATCCGCCAGCCGCCCCCGGCCGACGGGTCGGGCACGGCGACGGCGCAGCGGTCGGCGTCCGGGTCGTTGGCGATGACGATGTCCGGCTGCGCCCGGCGCGCGGTCGCGAAGGCGAGATCCATGGCGCCGGGCTCTTCCGGGTTGGGGAAGGCGACGGTGGGGAACGCCGGGTCCGGGTCCGCCTGTTCGGCTACGAGCACGGGTTCGGGGAAGCCGGCCCGGGCGAAGGCGGCCGTCAGGACGGAGGTGCCCACTCCGTGCATCGCCGTGTAGACCGTCCGCGCGGTGCGGGGGGAGCCGGGGCTGAGGACGGCGTCCGTACGTTCCAGGTACGCGGCCAGGACCTCGTCGCCCAGGACCTCCCAGCCGGACTCCGGGCGCGGCACACCGTCGAGCGGGCCGACCGCGGCGATCGCGGCGGCGATCTCCGTGTCGGCCGGGGGCACGATCTGCGAGCCGTCGCCGAGGTAGACCTTGTAGCCGTTGTCGCGCGGCGGGTTGTGGCTGGCCGTGACCTCCACGCCCGCGACGGCCCCCAGGTGCCGTATGGCGTACGCGAGGACGGGGGTGGGCAGCGGGCGGGGGAGCACGGCCGCGCGCAGGCCGGCGCCGGTCATCACCGCCGCGGTGTCGCGGGCGAAGTCGGCGGACTTGTAGCGCGCGTCGTAGCCGATGACGACGAGTCCGCCGGACTGCCCCTGTGCCTTCAGGTACGCCGCGAGGCCGGCGGCGGCGCGGATGACGACGGAGCGGTTCATGCGCATCGGGCCGGCGCCGATCTCACCGCGCAGGCCGGCCGTGCCGAACTGGAGCGTGCCCGCGAAGCGGTCCGCCAGCGCGGCCAGGTCACCGGCGTCGATCAGCGCGGCGAGCTCCGCGCGGGTCTCGGGGTCCGGGTCCTCGGCGAGCCAGGTCCTGGCCTGCGTGATGAGGTCCTGCTGCTGCACGGTGTCCGCCTTTCTGCGGTACGGGGGGTGGGGGCCGCTGCGCGGGGCTGCCGGGGGCTCTGCCCCCGGACCCCCGCGCCTCGAACGCCGGCGGGGCTGGGTCTGGTTGCCCTGTGCCTCGGGAGAGGCGGGGGATCGTCGGGGGCGAGATGCAAGCCGAGCCGGGCAGAATCAAGCCCCTCCGGCGATTGAGGAGCGGGGTGCGGGGGCGGAGCCCCCGCTAGATCCGGTCCAGCACCCGCGCCAGCAGCGCGCCCATCCGGGTCGCCGAGTCGCGGCCGGCCTGGAGGACCTCCTCGTGGTTGAGGGGTTCACCGCTGAGGCCCGCCGCGAGGTTCGTCACCAGCGAGATGCCCAGCACCTCCGCGCCCGCCTCACGCGCCGCGATGGCCTCCAGGACGGTGGACATGCCGACCAGGTCCCCGCCCATGGCCCGGACCATGCCGATCTCGGCCGGGGTCTCGTAGTGCGGGCCGGGGAACTGCACGTACACGCCCTCTTCGAGCGACTCGTCGATCTCCTTGCACAGCGCGCGCAGCCGCGGCGAGTACAGGTCCGTCAGGTCGACGAAGTTGGCGCCGATGATCGGCGACGCGGCCGTCAGGTTGATGTGGTCGCTGATGAGGACCGGCTGGCCGGGGCGCATGCCCTCGCGCAGGCCGCCGCACCCGTTCGTGAGGATGACGGTCCGGCAGCCCGCGGAGACCGCCGTGCGGACGCCGTGCGCGACCGCCGCGACCCCCCGGCCCTCGTAGTAGTGCGTACGGCCCAGGAAGACCAGGGCGCGCTTCTCCCCGATCCGGTACGAGCGGACCGTGCCGCCGTGGCCCTCGACGGCCGGGGCCGGGAATCCGGGCAGCGCGGTGACCGGGAACTCGGCCTCCGGGATGCCGAGCGCATCGCCCGCGGGGGCCCACCCGGAGCCCATCACGAGGGCGACGTCGTGGGTATCGGCGCCGGTCAGCTCGCGCAGGCGGGCGGCGGCGTCGGCAGCGGCGGCGCGGGGGTCGCCCTGGATGTGGTCCGGAATAACAGATGCGTTCACGCGGATGAGGGTAACCGCTGATTCCCTACGCGCGTAGATGTGTCGGCGGAGAGTCTGGCCGGTCACATTCGTATTTTCGTACAGAACGGGTCCGGAGGGCCCGGCTCAGCAGGGCCGTTTGCGCAGGTTCATCACGTAGTCGTGCGGCGCGCCCGCGGACTCGGCGGCGTCCGCCACCTCGCCCAGGTAGCGCGCGGAGGGCAGCCCGCCCTCGTAGCCGTTGAGGACGTACATCCAGGCCGGCTCCTCGCCGTCCAGCGTGTGCACGCGCACCCGCATGCGCCGGTAGATGTCGAGACCGACACCCTCCCAGCGGTCCATGGAGTCCTCGTCCATCGGGGCCAGGTCGTACAGCGCCACGAACACCTGGGAACGGGGTGCCTCCACCACCGTGGCCAGTGCGCCCTCCCAGCCCATCTGCTCCCCGCCGAACGTGAGCCGCCAGCCGTTGAGCCAGCCCGTGCCGCGCAGCGGGGAGTGCGGTGCGCGGCGCGTCATCAGCCGCGCGTCGAGGTTGCCGGCGTACGCGGCGTAGAGCGACATGGGGTCGAGGGTACGGGAGGCGGGGGGAGCGTGCCGGTTCCCGTACGGGAAAGGGCCCGGTCGTGGGCGTCACCCGGCGCCGGAGGGCGTGGCCCGGCCAGGCCCGTTCCCGTATGGAGGGCCCCGGGGCGAAGCAGCTTGGCGCGTGCGGGACAATGAATTACGTACTGCATACGCCGGGGCGATCCCCCGGACCCCCGGCCGGGGCGGCAGACGGCCGTGGGATGACACCACGCGAGGCGGACTTTTCGTGACCCGGATCGTGATCATCGGCGGCGGCCCCGGCGGCTACGAGGCGGCACTGGTCGGCGCCCAGCTCGGCGCGGAGGTGACCGTCGTCGACTGCGACGGCCTCGGCGGCGCGTCGGTCCTCACCGACTGCGTGCCCTCCAAGACCCTGATCGCGACGGCCGAGGTGATGACCACCTTCGACTCCTCCTACGAGGAACTCGGCATCATCGTCGCCGACGACACCCCGCACATCGAGCAGGCCGCCCGGGTCGTCGGCGTGGACCTCGGCAAGGTCAACCGGCGTGTCAAGCGCCTCGCGCTCGCCCAGTCCCACGACATCACCGCCTCCGTCACCCGCGCGGGCGCCAGGGTCATGCGCGGCCGCGGCCGGCTGGAGGGCCTCCAGGCCGCCGACGGGTCCCGGCAGGTCGTGGTCACCGCAGCCGACGGCACCGAGGAGCGGCTCACCGCCGACGCGGTGCTGATCGCGACCGGCGGCCACCCCCGGGAGATCCCGGACGCCCTGCCCGACGGTGAGCGCATCCTGAACTGGACCCAGGTCTACGACCTCGACGAGCTCCCCGAGGAGCTCATCGTGGTCGGCTCGGGCGTCACCGGCGCCGAGTTCGCCGGCGCCTACCAGGCGCTCGGCTCGCGCGTCACGCTCGTCTCCTCCCGCGACCGGGTGCTCCCCGGCGAGGACCCGGACGCCGCCGCCGTCCTGGAGGACGTCTTCCGGCGCCGCGGCATGAACGTCATGGCCCGCTCCCGCGCCCAGTCCGCCAAGCGCGTCGGCGACCGCGTCGAGGTCACGCTGGCCGACGGCCGCGTCATCACCGGCACGCACTGCCTGATGGCGGTCGGCGCGATCCCCAACACCGCGGGCATGGGCCTGGAGGAGTCCGGGGTCCAGCTCAAGGAGTCCGGGCACATCAGGACCGACCGGGTCTCCCGCACCAGTGCGCCCGGTGTGTACGCCGCGGGTGACGTCACCGGGGTCTTCGCGCTGGCCTCGGTCGCCGCGATGCAGGGCCGGATCGCGATGTACCACTTCCTCGGCGACGCGGTGGCGCCGCTGAACCTGAAGACGGTCTCGGCGAACGTCTTCACCGACCCCGAGATCGCCACCGTCGGTTACAGCCAGTCGGACGTCGACTCCGGCAAGATCGACGCCCGTGTCGTGAAGCTGCCGCTGCTGCGCAACCCGCGCGCCAAGATGCAGGGCATCAGGGACGGCTTCGTCAAGATCTTCTGCCGGCCCGGCACCGGCATCGTGGTCGGTGGCTGCGTGGTCGCCCCGAGGGCCAGCGAGCTGATCCACCCCATCGCGCTCGCCGTGGACAACAACCTGACGGTGGAGCAGATCGCCAACGCGTTCACCGTGTATCCGTCCCTCTCCGGCTCGATCGCCGAAGTGGCCCGGCAGCTGCACACCCGTAAGACCGAGGGCGAGGCGTAGCACGCGCTGCTCACACCGACGACGGGGCCCCCTATACCACTAGGGGGCCCCGTCTGTGTGCAACTTCGCTTATTCGGCGCAAACTGCTGAAAAGCAACCTACGGCCAGGTTACTGTCAGTTTCGTGTTCGCTGCAGAACGTCGTCAATTGATCCTCGAAATGGTGCGCGCCAACGGGGCGGTATCGCTCCGTGAGCTCGCCCGCGTCGTCCAGACCTCCGAAGTGACCGTACGGCGGGACGTGCGGGCACTGGAGGCAGAAGGACTCCTGGACCGCCGCCACGGCGGTGCGGTCTTGCCGGGCGGTTTTACGCGGGAGTCCGGCTTTCCGCAGAAATCCCATCTCTCCACCGCGGAGAAGACGGCCATCGCCGACCTGGCGGCCGGCCTGGTCGGTGAGGGCGAGGCCATCGTGGTCGGCGCCGGAACGACCACGCAGGAGCTGGCCCGCCGGCTCGCGCGGGTGCCCGGTCTGACCGTGGTCACCAACTCGCTGCTGGTCGCCCAGGCGTTGGCCCATGCCAACCGGGTGGAAGTGGTGATGACGGGCGGCACCCTGCGCGGGAGCAACTACGCCCTCGTGGGCAGCGGTGCCGAGCAGTCCCTCCAGGGGCTGCGGGTGAGCCGCGCCTTCCTCTCCGGCAGCGGGCTGACCGCGGAGCGCGGGCTCTCCACGTCCAACATGCTCTCGGCGAGCGTGGACCGGGCGCTGGTGCAGGCCGCGGCCGAGGTGGTGGTCCTCGCGGACCACACGAAGCTCGGCTCCGACACCATGTTCCAGACGGTTCCCACGGAGCTGATCACCCGTCTGGTGACGGACGAGCCGCCGGTCCACGACGAGCGCGCGGCCACGGAGCTCCAGGCCCTGGCCGACCAGGGCGTGGAGATCACGGTGGCGGGGCCCGACACGGAGTCCGGGGGAGACCCCCTGCCACCGGGACGGCAGACACGGCAGGACATGCCGCTGCCGGGACAGCGGCGTACGCAGGGCGGTCATGGAGGCCCGGGAGGGCTCGGCCCGCAGCTGCGGAGCGCCGCAGCTCTGGCGGAGGGGCCGGTGGGCCGCGTCGCGGACATGCGGCGCCGGTGAGGACGTAGAAGGGCGGAGGCCCCGTCAGTCGCCCCTCGGAGCCGACGGTGCGGGGTCGGAGGGGTCGGCCGGGTCGGCCTTCAGGCCGCGGAGCGTCAGCCGCAGCAGGCGGTCGGCCAGGGCGGGGTCGGACGGGGTCTGTTCCGCTGCCAGCGCGATCGCGTTCGTCAGCTGGAGAAGGTCGTCGATCGACACATCCGCCCGCACCGAGCCGCTCGACTTGGCTCGCGCAAGCAGCCGGTCCCCGGCCTGGCGCAGCGGCACATGGCAGGAGGTCAGTGCCGAAGTCCTGTCCCCGGAAGCCGACATGAGCGCCTGTGCCAGCCCGTGGTACTCACCCGCGTGGGTGACGATCGCACCCAGCCACTCCACCAGCGCGGCGCAGGGCCGGTCGGACCGTGCCAGTTCGCGGGAGCGGTCCAGCAGCGCGGTCAGGGCCTCCTGGAACACCGCGTTCATCAGGGCCTGGCGGTTCGGGAAGTGCCGGTACAGCGTGCCGATGCCGACGCCCGCCCGCCGGGCGATGTCCTCCAGCGAGGCATCCGTGCCGTGCGCGGCGAAGGACACCCGGGCCTCGCCCAGCAGCCGGTCGTAGTTGCGGCGCGCGTCGGCGCGCATCGGCCGTGCCGGTGTCGGTGCCGTGCTCATCGCCCTCACCCTGTCCTCCCTGGCGTCCGCTCCGCGTCACAAGGATGCCACTGGGGGCCCGGCGGACGCCGGGCCCCCAGTGGCAGGAGAACGCGCGCTCAGTCCTTGATCTCGCAGATCGCGGCGCCGGACGACACCGAGGTGCCGACCTCCGCCGCCAGGCCCTTCACGGTGCCGGAGCGGTGCGCGTTGAGGGGCTGCTCCATCTTCATGGCTTCGAGGACGACGATGAGGTCGCCTTCCTTGACCTCCTGGCCCTCCTCGACGGCGATCTTGACGATCGTGCCCTGCATCGGGGACGCGAGGGTGTCGCCGGAGGCCGCGGAGCCGGACTTCTTCGCGGCGCGGCGCTTGGGCTTGGCCCCGGCGGCGAGGCCGGTACGGGCCAGGCTCATGCCGAGCGAGGACGGCAGGGAGACTTCCAGGCGCTTGCCGCCGACCTCGACGACCACGGTCTCGCGGCCGGACTCCTCGTCGGCCTCCGTGTCGGCGGGGACGGCGAAGGGCTTGATGTCGTTGACGAACTCCGTCTCGATCCACCGGGTGTGGATCCGGAAGGGGTCCGAGGTGAACGCCGGGTCGGCGACGACCGCGCGGTGGAAGGGGATGGCGGTGGCCATGCCCTCCACCTGGAACTCCGCCAGCGCACGCGCGGCGCGCTGCAGGGCCTGCTCGCGCGTCGCGCCGGTCACGATCAGCTTGGCCAGCAGCGAGTCCCACGCCGGGCCGATGACGCTGCCCGACTCGACACCCGCGTCCAGACGGACACCGGGGCCGGTGGGCGGGGCGAAGAGGGTGACGGTGCCGGGGGCGGGCAGGAAGCCACGGCCCGGGTCCTCGCCGTTGATGCGGAACTCGAAGGAGTGCCCGCGCACCGCCGGGTCGCCGTAGCCGAGCTCCTCGCCGTCGGCGATGCGGAACATCTCGCGGACGAGGTCGAGACCGGTGACCTCCTCGGTGACCGGGTGCTCGACCTGGAGGCGGGTGTTGACCTCCAGGAAGGAGATCGTGCCGTCCAGGCCGACGAGGAACTCGACCGTGCCGGCGCCGACGTAGCCGGCTTCCTTCAGGATGGCCTTCGACGCGGCGTACAGCTCCGCGTTCTGCGCCTCGGACAGGAACGGCGCGGGGGCTTCCTCGACCAGCTTCTGGTGGCGGCGCTGGAGCGAGCAGTCACGGGTGGACACGACCACGACGTTGCCGTGGGTGTCGGCCAGGCACTGGGTCTCCACGTGCCGCGGCTTGTCGAGGTAGCGCTCGACGAAGCACTCGCCGCGGCCGAACGCCGCGACGGCCTCACGGACCGCCGAGTCGTACAGCTCGGGGATCTCCTCCAGGGTGCGGGCGACCTTCAGCCCGCGCCCGCCGCCACCGAAGGCGGCCTTGATCGCGATCGGCAGGCCGTTCTTCTCCGCGAACTCCACGACCTCGGCCGAACCGGACACCGGGTCGGGTGTGCCGGCCACCAGCGGGGCGCCGGCGCGCTGGGCGATGTGACGGGCGGCGACCTTGTCACCGAGGTCCCGGATGGCGTGCGGCGGCGGGCCGATCCACGTCAGACCCGCGTCGAGCACCGCCTGGGCGAACTCCGCGTTCTCCGACAGGAAGCCGTAACCGGGGTGGACCGCGTCGGCACCCGAATCCTTGGCGGCCTGGAGCACCTTGGCCATGTCCAGGTAGCTGGCGGCCGGAGTGTCACCGCCCAGGGCGAATGCCTCGTCGGCCGCGCGCACATGCAGAGCGTCCCGGTCCGGATCGGCGTAGACGGCTACGCTCGCGATTCCGGCATCCCGGCAAGCCCGAGCAACACGGACAGCGATTTCGCCACGGTTGGCGATGAGCACCTTGCGCACGATGACTCCCTCCTTGAGAACAAGCTGAGTTTAGGGACTACCAACACGGCCGTACGACCCGTCCCCAATAGTGAACTTGCCCACACGGAGTGTGATTCGAGGCTTGCTCGAGTCGCGAAATCCCTTGTCGCACCACGGTACGCCGGGATCCTCAACCGCACAGTAGCCACGAAGTGTGGCCCAAGTCTCTGTTCGTACGGTTAACGCCGCGCGGCGTTTCTTTGTGGAGTCCCTACGAACGGACGAGGGAATCTTTGCCACCGCCCGGGGGAGGCGCCGCGGGCGGCGGAAGCATGCGCGGCCTCTTGTCCGGGGCGTTACCCGTTAGTAGGGTCCGCGCTGTACCGGACGTACTACAGGTAACAGGGGGTGGGGGCGGTGGTGCGCAGACCAGTGGCCTTCGTGACCGCGGTCGTTCTGTTCGTGGAAGCCGTGGGCATCGTGCTCGTCAACGGCGTCCTCGCGACGGTCGCCGGCAACCAGCGCATGTCCCTGGCCGGGATGGACCCGGACGCCATGGTCACCGGCACGTGGGTGATGGGAGGCGTCTCCGGCGTCCTGCTGGTGCTCTGCGGGCTGATACCGCTCCTGGCCGGGGTGCGCGACCGGGCTCCGGGCCGCGTGGGCAGGATCACCCTGATCGCCTGCGCGGTCGTCCACGGGGTGCTGGGCGCCCTCGCGGTGGGGCTGATCGGCTGGGCGGCCTTCGCGTTCCTGATGGTCGTCCTGGCGCTGATCGTGCTGACCCTGGTGGCGTTCGACCGGAGCGAGCCGGAAGCGGTGAAGCCCGCCGGAGCCGCTCCGGAGCCGGTGTGACTCCGGCGCCGCTCAGACCCACAAGTCGGTGACGGAGACGCCCAGTTCGCCGAGCAGACGGCGGAGCAGCGGCAGCGAGAGCCCGATGACGTTGCCGTGGCTGCCCTCGATCGCCTCGACGAACGGCGCCGAGCGGCCGTCCAGCGTGAACGCCCCGGCGACATGGAGAGGCTCACCCGAAGCGACGTAGGCGGCCACCTCGGCGTCCGTGGGTTCGCCGAACCTGACGACCGTGGACGCGGTCTCCGACACCGTGCGGCCGGTGGCCGTGTCCACGACGCAGTGTCCCGTCCGGAGGATGCCCGAACGGCCGCGCATGGACTTCCAGCGGGCGGTGGCCTCCTCGCCGTCGGCGGGCTTGCCGAGCGCCTCGCCGTCCAGCTCCAGCACCGAGTCGCAGCCGATGACGAGCGCGCCCGAGGTCTCGGGACGGGCCGCCACCGCGGCGGCCTTCGCCTCGGCCAGCACGAGCGCCAGCTCCCCCGGGGACGGAGCGGTCAGAGCGTCCTCGTCCACACCG
This sequence comes from Streptomyces sp. QL37, assembly GCF_002941025.1. Lineage (NCBI taxonomy): Bacteria > Bacillati > Actinomycetota > Actinomycetes > Kitasatosporales > Streptomycetaceae > Streptomyces > Streptomyces sp. QL37. Next base: position 5,211,602 of record NZ_PTJS01000001.1, read on the forward strand.
CTGACGATCACCTCGGGGGCGAATCCCGCCTGCCGCAGGAGGCCGAGACGGGCGGGGGACGCGGAGGCGAGCACGAGGCGGCGCTGGTCAGTCATACCCGCCATCGTAGGCGGGGCCGCCCCGTCGCCCGTCGCCTCACCGGGTGCCCAGGACGAACATCGCCACGACCATGGCCAGGGCGAGCAGCAGCCCCGCACGTCGCATCATGTCCTGGGCGTCGCGCAGTTCCTTCGGCGGCTTGTTCTCGGGGTCGGACCACAGCATGGATCCGATGGTGCTCCGGGGGCGGCTGCGGCGCCTGAGTACGCGTACTCAAGCGCCGCCCGGACCGCTCTCAGGAGGGCCAGTACGTCCGTGCCCAGGACCGGGGCCCCGGCCGGAGTGCGCCCCGGCGCGCGATCCGCCCCGGGTCGGACCACTGCTCGGGCGGCAGCGGGGCGCCGGACGGCACCTCGGTCACCGCCGCCGCGCGCGCCCGCACGACGGCGAGGGCGGCGGCGAGCTCCTCCGGGGTCGGATTGCCTCGTACAACCTTGATCATGGTGGCTCCCGGTGGTCAGAGGGGGATGTTGCCGTGCTTCTTCGGCGGCAGCGACTCGCGCTTCGTGCGGAGCTGGCGCAGGCCCTTCACCAGGTGCGCCCGGGTGTCGGACGGCATGATCACCGCGTCGACGTAGCCGCGCTCGGCCGCGACGTACGGGTTGAGGAGGGCGTCCTCGTAATCGGCCATCAGCTCGGCGCGGGTGGCGTCGCGTTCGTCGGGGTCCGCAACCGCCGCGATCGTCCGGCGGTGCAGGATGTTCACCGCCCCCTGCGCGCCCATCACCGCGATCTGAGCGGTCGGCCAGGCCAGGTTCAGGTCGGCGCCCAGGTGCTTGGAGCCCATGACGTCGTAGGCCCCGCCGAACGCCTTGCGCGTGATCACCGTGATCAGCGGGACGGTCGCCTCCGCGTACGCGTAGATCAGCTTGGCGCCGCGCCGGATGATCCCGCCGTACTCCTGGTCGACTCCCGGCAGGAAGCCCGGGACGTCCACGAAGGTCAGGACCGGCACGTTGAACGCGTCGCACGTGCGGACGAAGCGGGCGGCCTTCTCGCTCGCGTTGATGTCCAGGCAGCCGGCGAACTGCATCGGCTGGTTGGCGACGATGCCGACCGGGTAGCCCTCGACGCGCCCGAAGCCGGTGAGGATGTTCGGCGCGAACAGTGCCTGCGTCTCCAGGAACTCGCCGTCGTCGAGCACGTGCTCGATGGCGGTGTGCATGTCGTACGGCTGGTTCGCCGAGTCCGGGATGAGGGAGTCGAGCGCGCGGTCCTCGTCCGTGGTCTCCAGATCGGCCTCCTCCGGGAAGGCCGGGGCCTCGGAGAGGTTGTTCGACGGGAGGTAGGACAGCAGGGACTTGACGTACTCGATGGCGTCCTTCTCGTCGCCCGCCATGTGGTGGGCCACGCCGGACGTGGTGTTGTGCGTGCGGGCGCCGCCCAGCTCCTCGAAGCCCACGTCCTCACCCGTGACCGTCTTGATGACGTCCGGCCCGGTGATGAACATGTGCGAGGTCTGGTCGACCATGACCGTGAAGTCGGTGATCGCGGGGGAGTAGACCGCGCCGCCCGCGCACGGCCCGACGATCAGGGAGATCTGCGGGACGACGCCCGAGGCGTGGACGTTGCGGCGGAAGATCTCGGCGAAGAGTCCGAGGGCGGCCACACCCTCCTGGATGCGGGCGCCGCCGCCGTCGTTGATGCCGATCACCGGGCATCCGGTCTTCATCGCGAAGTCCATGACCTTGACGATCTTCTCGCCGTAGACCTCGCCGAGCGAGCCGCCGAAGATCGTGAAGTCCTGCGAGTACACGCAGACGGGACGGCCGTCGACCGTGCCGTAGCCGGTGACGACACCGTCCCCGTAAGGGCGGTTCTTCTCGATGCCGAAATTGGTGGACCGGTGCCGTGCGAACTCGTCCAGCTCCACGAAGGAACCTTCGTCGAGCAGGAGATCGACGCGCTCCCGGGCGGTCAACTTGCCCTTCGCGTGCTGCTTTTCGACTGCGCGGGCGGAACCTGCGTGTGTGGCCTCTTCGATACGGCGCTGCAGGTCCGCGATCTTGCCCGCGGTGGTGTGGATGTCGCTCTGCGGCTCGGACATCGGGTGGCGGCTCCCTGCCTTGTCACGGGGACGGCTGGTACATCCAGTGAATGTGCTGGACCGTGCGTGCTCGACGGCTACCTGCTCGTCGGCTGGCTACTGACCCGTAGCGTATCGGCGCGGATACGGTTCAGCAGTGCGTCGTTGGCCACACCTAATGTGGGTTGCATGACTCCTCCCGATGCGCCGCACAACCGCTGGTCGGACCTCGACAGGCCGCCCCTGAACGCCACGGCGCTCCGCCGGGGGCTGCTGAAACCAGGCGGCCTGTGGACCTCGCTCGACATCGTCGAGGCGACCGGCTCCACCAACACCGACCTCGCGGCACGGGCCGCCGGCGGCGGCCTGGCCGAGGGCGCGGTGCTGGTCGCGGAGGAGCAGACCGCGGGCCGCGGGCGTCTCGACCGGAGCTGGACGGCTCCGCCCCGCTCGGGCCTCTTCCTCTCGGTCCACCTGACCCCCGGCGCCGTGCCCGTCGAGCGGTGGGGATGGCTGCCGCTGCTGACCGGCGTCGCGGCCGCCACGGGCCTCGCGCAGTCGGCGGGCGTGGACATGGCGCTGAAATGGCCCAACGACCTCCTGGTGACGATCGGCGGCACGGAACGCAAGACCGGCGGCATCCTCGCCGAGCGCGCCGGGGACGGCGTCGTCATCGGCATCGGCCTCAACGTGTCGCTGCGGGCGGCCGAGCTGCCCGCCCCGCACGCCGGTTCGCTGGCGCTCGCCGGAGCCGTCTCCACCGACCGCGAGACCCTGCTCCGGGCCGTCCTGCGGTCACTGGAACAGTGGTACGGCCGATGGCGCGACGCGAACGGCGACGCGGCCGAGAGCGGGCTCCAGGCGGCCTACGCGGCGGGCTGCGCCACGCTCGACCGGACCGTGCGGGCCGAGCTGCCCGGCGACCGGTCCCTCGTCGGCGAGGCCGTCGCGATCGACGGCGACGGTCGGCTCGTGCTGGCCACGGGCGACGGGCTCCAGGAACCCGTGTCGGCCGGCGACATCGTCCACCTGCGCGGGGAGGAGGGCGGTCTCACCTGATCCGGCGCCCGCACATACGGGTGATGTCACGTATGACGGAGCCGGAACCGCGCCACCACGGACGTGAGCCAGGGCACACCTGCCGTATCGTTGAGGCGATCCAGCGACAGATCGGCAGGGCAGTGCGCAGGGAACGGGCAGGAGGCGGCCGGTGACCGTCGACGACACGAACTCCGACGACGGCGCGGAGCCCTCGTCGGGACCGTCCGTCCACTCGACACCGCATCACGAGGTCGACCACACGGCCGAACCGACGGACGACCCGCTCGCCATCCGGCTGGAGTCCCTGATCCTGGGGGCCGACCGCCGCTACACGCCGTTCCAGGCGGCCAGGACCGCCGGGGTCTCCATGGACCTGGCGTCCAGGTTCTGGCGGGCGATGGGCTTCGCCGACATCGGGCAGGCCAAGGCGCTGACCGAGGCCGACGTCCTGGCGCTGCGCCGCCTCGCCGGTCTCGTGGAGGCCGGGCTGCTCAGCGAGCCGATGGCGATCCAGGTGGCCCGGTCGACCGGGCAGACCACGGCCCGGCTCGCGGAGTGGCAGATCGACTCGTTCCTGGCGGGGCTGACCGAGCCCCCCGAGCCCGGCATGACCCGCACCGAGGTCACGTATCCGCTGATCGAGCTGCTCCTGCCCGAGCTGCAGGAGTTCCTGGTCTACGTGTGGCGGCGCCAGCTCGCCGCCGCCACGGGGCGGGTCGTGCAGACCGGGGACGACGAGGAGATGGTCGACCGGCGGCTCGCCGTGGGCTTCGCCGACCTCGTCGGCTTCACCCGGCTGACCCGACGGCTGGAGGAGGAGGAGCTCGGCGAGCTGGTCGAGGCCTTCGAGACCACCTCGGCCGACCTGGTCGCCGCGCACGGCGGACGGCTCATCAAGACCCTGGGCGACGAGGTCCTCTTCGCCGCGGACGACGCGGGCACGGCGGGCGAGATAGCTCTCCGGCTTGTGGAGGCGATGGCCCAGGACACCACGATGCCCTCGCTGCGCGTCGGCATCGCGTTCGGCACGGTCACCACGCGCATGGGCGACGTGTTCGGTACGACGGTGAACCTGGCCAGCCGTCTCACGTCGATAGCGCCGAAGGACGCGGTGCTGGTCGACGGCGCCTTCGCCGAGGAGCTGATCAGGAACGGCGACGCCCCCGCCTCCGAGGCCGAGGAGGCCGCCGCTGCGGCCGAGCGGGCCAGGCTGGCGGAGAAGGAGGACCGCCCCGGCGAGGAGCCGCCGTCACCGGCGTACCGCTTCGGGCTGCAGCCGATGTGGCAGCGGCCGGTGCGCGGGCTGGGCGTGGTGGAGCCGTGGCTGCTGGCCCGGCGGGGCAAGGCGTCGACCTGACGCGGAAGGGCCCCGCCCAGGCCGCGTCCGCGAGGTCCGCCTGCCCCGCGACGCCCGGCACGCACATTCGCCGCGTTGTCGCATCGGCCGGGTGCGTCCGGTACGAGGCCGATGCTCCGCCTCGCGACCGCACGCACCGGGCGCCGCGGGCCACGTCCTGTGGGCGTAGGGCGGGACCTCGCGGACACGGCCTAGGATCCCGGTAACGCTCGTTAACCGGAGGGGGCAGTCATGGGTGTCACGTCGGAGCAGAGGTTCGGGGAGTTCGTCGTCGTACGGCGGCACGAGGGCCGGGACCACGTCGCGGAGCTGGTGCTCGACCGGCCCAAGGCGATGAACGCCGTGAGCACCGCGATGGCCCGGTCCATCGCCGAGGCGTGTGCCGCGCTGGGCGCCGATCAGGGGGTGCGGGCGACCGTGCTCACGTCCAGCCACGACCGGGCCTTCTGCGTGGGCGCGGACCTCAAGGAGCGGAACTCCTTCACCGACGCCGAGCTCGTGCGGCAGCGGCCCACGGCGCGGGCCGCCTACACCGGCGTGCTGGAGCTCCCGATGCCGGTTGTCGCCGCCGTGCACGGCTTCGCTCTCGGCGGTGGCTTCGAGCTCGCGCTGGCCTGCGACGTGATCGTGGCCGACCGCACGGCCGTGGTCGGTCTGCCCGAGGTGTCCGTCGGCGTCATCCCGGGCGGCGGCGGCACGCAGCTGCTGCCCCGGCGGGTCGGAGCGGCGCGCGCCGCCGAGCTGGTCTTCACCGCCCGGCGGGTCGAGGCCGCCGAGGCGCGTGAGCTGGGCCTGGTCGACGAGCTGGTCGAGGCCGGCCGGGACCGGGAGGAGGCGCTGGCGCTCGGCGCTCGGATCGCGGCGAACTCCCCGGTGGGGCTCCGGGCGGCCAAGCGGGCCCTGCGGCTGGGGCAGGGACTGGACCTGCGGGCCGGCCTCGAGGTCGAGGACGCCGCCTGGCGGTCCGTGGCCTTCTCCGGCGACCGGGCCGAGGGCGTCGCCGCGTTCAACGAGAAGCGGAAGCCCAGCTGGCCCGGCGAGTGATCGGCGCGTGGCCCGGTGAGTGGCTCGGCGAGTGATCGGCGCGTGGTCCGGCGTGCGATCCGCGCGTGGTCCGGCGCGTGATCCGCGCTGATCCGCGCGTGGTCCGCGGGGTGATCCGGGGAGCGATCTGAAGATCATCAGCGCCGCCAACTGATCAAATCGTCACGAACCTACCTAAGCTGGGGCGATGGGCGATGATGCGCGGCTGCGCGCCGTGGTTGCGCTGGCACAGACGATGGCGGCGGCCTACACCCCGCGCGAGTCCTGGCGCGCCGCGGCGGTGGGGGCGTGCGAGGCGCTGGCCGGAAGCTTCGCCGCCCTCTCCGTATGGGAGCGGGAGCAGGGCAGGCTGCGCGTGCTGGTCAACGCGGGGGAGCGTGCCGAGGGGGAGGAGGAGTTCCCCGAGGCCGAGGCCTACCCCGTGCACCAGTTCCCGGAGATCACCGAGTTCCTGCATGAGCGCTGGGCGGGCGGCGGGGAGCCCGACGCCTGGGTGGAGACCGCCGACGGCGCCCCGGCCGCCGGGGCGCCGGCCCGGGGCGCCCGCCCGTACTGCCACCAGCGGGTCGCCGCGCTGCGCCGGCGCGGGCGCGGCTGCTGTGTGGTGGCGCCGATCGTGCTGCACGGACGAGCCTGGGGGGAGCTGTACGTGGCCCGCCCGGCGGGGGCTCCGGTCTTCGACCGGGACGACGCGGACTTCGCGACCGTGCTGGCCGCCGTCGTCGCCGCCGGTATCGCGCAGACCGAGCGGCTGGAGGAGGTCCGCAAGCTGGCCTTCACGGACCCGCTGACCGGCCTCGCCAACCGCAGGGCCGTCGATCTCCGCCTGGACGAGGCAGTCGACCTGCACCGCACCGAGGGGGCTGTGGTCAGCCTGGTCGTGTGCGATCTGAACGGCCTCAAGGGGGTCAACGACACGCATGGCCACGCGGTCGGCGACCGCCTGCTGGAACGTTTCGGCTCAGTGCTCTCGCTCTGCGGCGCGATGCTCCCGGGCGCCCTCGCCGCGCGCCTGGGCGGGGACGAGTTCTGCCTGCTCGTCGTGGGTCCTCCGGCGGACGACGTGGTCCGCGTCTCCGAGGAGCTCTGCGCGCGGGCCGTCTCCCTGGAGCTGGGGGACGGGGTCGCCTGCGGGGTCGCGTCCACCGGTGACGACATCGGCCCGGTCCCGTCCGCGCGCCGGCTCTTCCGGCTGGCGGACGCCGCCCAGTACCAGGCGAAGGCCGCGCACTCCCGGCGGCCGGTGGTCGCCGGGCGCGACGGTGAAGTGATCCGGCTGGCCGACTCCCCGCCCAGGTCCCCCCACGACCGCCGCAGGCTCCGCGGCAATCCGCCCGGCGGCGATGGCGGCGGCCGCGGATGAGGGCGTAAGGGGTCAACCGCACGACCACTGGTGACATGACGGGTTTCAGTCCGTACGCTTCTGAATATGGATATGCATACAGTCGTGGTGGGGACGTCCGGAACGACCGCCGAGGACGTCGTCGCCGTGGCCCGTCAGGGTGCCCGGGTCGAGCTCTCCGCAGCCGCAGTCGAGGCGCTCTCCGCCGCACGGGAGATCGTCGACGCCCTCGCCGCCAAGCCCGAGCCGGTCTACGGCGTCTCCACCGGCTTCGGGGCCCTGGCCAGCCGGCACATCAGCCCAGGTCTGCGGGCACAGTTGCAGCGCAACATCGTCCGCTCGCACGCGGCGGGCATGGGCCCCCACGTCGAGCGCGAGGTCGTCCGCGCGCTGATGTTCCTGCGGCTGAAGACGCTCGCCTCAGGTCACACCGGCGTACGCCCCGAGGTCGCGCAGACCATGGCCGACGTGCTCAACGCGGGCATCACCCCCGTCGTCCACGAATACGGCTCGCTCGGCTGCTCCGGCGACCTCGCCCCCCTCTCGCACTGTGCCCTGGCCCTGATGGGGGAGGGCGACGCGGAGGGGCCCGACGGCACCGTGCGGCCGGCCGGTGAACTCCTCGCGGCGCACGGCATCACCCCCGTCGAGCTGCGCGAGAAGGAGGGCCTCGCCCTCCTCAACGGCACCGACGGCATGCTCGGCATGCTCGTGATGGCCCTCGCGGACCTGAAGAACCTCTACACCGGCGCGGACATCACCGCCGCGCTCTCCCTGGAGGCGCTCCTCGGCACCGACCGGGTCCTCGCCCCCGAGCTGCACGCCATCCGCCCGCACCCCGGCCAGGGCGTCTCCGCCGACAACATGCTGCGGGTGCTCGAAGGGTCGGGCCTCACGGGTCACCACCAGGACGACGCCCCCCGGGTCCAGGACGCCTACTCCGTGCGCTGCGCACCCCAGGTCAACGGCGCCGGACGCGACACCCTCACGCACGGGCGGCTGGTCGCCGACCGCGAGCTGGCCTCGGCCGTGGACAACCCCGTGGTACTCGCGGACGGCAGGGTCGAGTCCAACGGCAACTTCCACGGCGCTCCCGTCGCCTACGTCCTCGACTTCCTGGCCATCGTCGCCGCCGACCTCGGCTCGATCACCGAGCGCCGCACGGACCGGCTGCTGGACAAGAACCGCTCGCACGGCCTTCCGCCGTTCCTCGCCGACGACGCCGGGGTGGACTCGGGGCTGATGATCGCCCAGTACACGCAGGCCGCCCTGGTCAGCGAGCTGAAGCGGCTCGCCGTACCGGCCTCCGTCGACTCGATCCCGTCCTCCGCGATGCAGGAGGACCACGTCTCCATGGGCTGGTCGGCCGCGCGGAAGCTCCGTACCGCCGTCACCGGTCTCGCGCGGATCGTGGCCGTCGAGCTGTACGCCGCCACGCGCGCCGTCGAGCTGCGGGCCGCCGAGGGGCTGACCCCCGCGCCCGCCACTCAGGCCGTCATCGCGGCGCTGCGCGCCGCGGGGGTCCAGGGCCCGGGCCCCGACCGCTTCCTCGCCCCGGACCTGGCCGCCGCCGACGCCTTCGTGCGGGAAGGGAAGCTGGTCGCGGCCGTGGAGGCGGTGACGGGCCCGCTGGCCTGAGCCCGTACGCATGAGGGCTGCCGCGCCCCGCGGGGTGCGGCAGCCCTCACGTACCTCAGGTGTGCAGTGCGGAGCCCCGGCGCACCGAGTACACGACGAACCCCGCGCCGACGCACAGGGAAGCCGTCCCGCCGATCAGGTAGGGAGTCGTGTCGACGCCCGCCCCGGTGTCGGCGAGTCTCTCCCCGGAGGTGAACTCCGCCGTGGTGGAGGCCTGTCGGGCCTCGGTGGAGGAACCGGCGGACGAGCCGGCCGAACCGCTCCGCGCGTCCGTCTCGCCGCTCGCGTTGGCGGAGGGGACGAACCAGAGAGCACAGAGCAGGGTGCCTGCCGCTGTGGTGGTCAGCAGCGTGCGACGAGCGATGGACACAGAATCGATCCCCTTGCGACAACCATCAGTTAGCCCCGTGGGCCGATGCTAAGCAAAGCAGCGGGTCGGTGGAAAGCCACAGGTCCCGGGAGCCTTACGCTCCGGCGTATGAGCACTTCGGAGACACCCTCATTTGTTCGGCTTCGCGTGGAGATGGTGCTGGAGGTCAGTGACGCGGACGCCCTGACCGGCACCGCCCTGGAGAGCATCGCCGCGGATTTCACCGCGTCCGGGGCGTCCGCCGACGAGTCCGCCGAGGAACGCACGCATGCCGAGGAGACGGTCAGGGAAGACGCAGCGGAGGCCCTCGCCTCGCTGATCGACCCGTTCGATCTGGTCAGCCAGGTGCCCGGGGTCGAGCTGGCGCAGGCCTCCTGGAGCAGCGAGACCATCGACTACGACCCCGACGCCGAGGACTGGGCCGCCGGAGAGGACGGGGACGAGGCGTACTACGGGATCGAGGACAATGAGACGGACGACGAAGAAGGCGGCGGGAATACGGAACGCTGACGCTCCCGAGGCACTCCTCACAGGTGGCGGGAACCGCCGTGACCCCGGGTGCGTCGATGAGTGTTGTTCCCCACATCCACGGCGGATGTGGAACGGACGACCCGGTCACGGTGTTCTTGGAACATTGACGGGGAATCGCCGTCGGGCGACCCTGTCCGGGGATCTTGGGGAATCGGCAACGATGGAGAAGCGTGTGATGACGGACAGCAAGCGGCGCAGGGGCCTCATGGCCGCGTCCGCACTGCTCGGCGGCGTGCTGGTGCTTTCTGCCTGCAGCGACGACGGCGGTACGAACTCGGGCGCGAGCTCCGACAGCTCGAAGACGTCACAGGCACAGGTCGACGAGGCGGCGGCCAAGGACGCCTCCGAGGCGCAGATAACGATCGCGCCGAAGAACGGTGCGACGAACGCGAGCATCAACAACGCCGCGATGGTCACCGTCGCCAAGGGCAAGCTGACCGAGGTCACCATGACCACGGCCGAGGGCGACGCCGTCGAGGGCACCCTCGCGGCCGACGGCTCCAGCTGGAAGCCCGCCGGCCAGCTCGAACGCTCGACGACGTACAAGATCAGTGCGACCGCGTCGGACTCCAAGGACCGTGAGGCGCACGCCAACAGCTCCTTCACGACCGTCTCGCCGGAGAACAGCTTCATCGGCAACTTCACCCCCGAGGACGGTTCCACCGTCGGCGTCGGCATGCCGGTCTCGATCAACTTCAACAAGGCGATCACCAACAAGAAGGCCGTCCAGGACGGCATCAAGGTGACGTCGAGCAGCGGCCAGGAAGTCGTCGGTCACTGGTTCAACAACCAGCGCCTCGACCTGCGCCCCGAGGACTACTGGCAGGGCGGCTCCACCGTCACGCTGAAGCTGGCGCTGGACGGCGTCGAGGGCGCCGACGGTGTCGTGGGCGTGCAGCAGAAGACGGTCACCTTCAAGGTCGGCCGCAACCAGGTCTCCACCGTGGACGCCAAGGCGCACACGATGACCGTCACCCAGGACGGCAAGACGATCAAGACCATCCCGATCTCCGCGGGATCCTCGGACAACCCGACGTACAACGGCCAGATGGTGATCTCCGAGAAGTTCAAGGAGACCCGCATGGACGGTTCGACGGTCGGCTTCACGGATGACGACGGCAAGGGTGAGTACGACATCAAGGACGTGCCGCACGCCATGCGGCTGTCCACGTCGGGCACCTTCATCCACGGCAACTACTGGGGCGCCAAGTCGATCTTCGGCAGCGCCAACACCAGCCACGGCTGTGTCGGCCTCTCCGACGCGAAGGGCGCCGACGACCCGGGCACGGCCGGTGCGTGGTTCTACAACAACTCCATGATCGGCGACGTGGTCATCGTCAAGAACTCCCCGGACAAGACCATCGCTCCCGACAACGGTCTCAACGGCTGGAACATGAGCTGGTCGGAGTGGACGGCGAACGCCGCCTGACCCCCTGACCGCGCCTCTTCCCCTTCCGAAGGCGGCGGCACCCGGATCCTTCCGGGCGCCGCCGCCTTCGGCGTGTGCGCGCGGGGGACGTGCGCGCGCCGGGTACGTATGCGCGCCGGCAGCGTTCTCATGCGGCTCTCATCGGAGACTTAACTCCTCATCACGCCCGCTCCATATCTTCGCGCCATGTTCTTCACCTACCTCCGGCGCGAGCTGCGCCGCCGCAGAAAGGCGGCGCTCGTCGTCGCCTCGGGGCTCGCCCTCGGCATCGCGCTGGTCATCATCGTCAGTTCGGTCTCCTCGGGCATGGGCAAGGCCCAGGACAAGGTCCTCGAATCGCTGTACGGCCTGGGCACGGACATGACGGTGACCAAGGCCGCCGCCGCCCCGGGCTCCGGGGGCACCGAGCGGCCCAGGTTCAACTTCGACGCCCAGGAGGACGAGGACGCCACCCAGAGCACGGACCGCGTCATGGTCCAGGGCTTCCAGACGCTGGCCTCCAGCACCGTCGGCAAGGTCGGCGACCAGGAGGGGGTCGCGGACGCCGTCGGCGGGCTGAGCCTCTCGGTGATGAAGGTCGACGGCCAGTTCAAGCGCGGCGAGTTCAAGCAGGACGAGAGCGCGGGGCAGGGCGGACCCGGCGGTGGCCAGGGCGGTGGCGGTGGCCAGCCGCAGGGCCGGGTCGAGGGCGGCGGAGCATCCTTCGACGTCAACTCCTTCACCGTGTACGGCACGGACGTCACCCAGCAGAACCTCGGCCCGCTGACCTCCTCCAAGATCACCGAGGGCCGTACGTTCAAGGCCGCCGAGACCGACGCCGAGGTCGCGGTGGTCGACTCCGCCTACGCCGAGGAGAAGGAGCTCGCGGTCGACAAGACCGTCACCATCTCCGGCACGAAGTACACGATCATCGGCGTCTCCACCGCGGACAGCGGTGACGCGGCCGCCAACGTCTACATCCCGCTGAAGCAGGCACAGACCGTCTCCGACTCCGAGGACAAGGTCACCACGGTCTATGTCCAGGCCGCGGACTCGCAGCAGATCGACACCGTCAAGGCCGCCATCCAGAAGAACATCTCCGGTACGACGGTCACCACCTCCGCCGACCTCGCCGACACGGTGTCCGGCTCCCTCTCCACCGCCTCCGACCTGGCCTCAAGCGTCGGCAAGTGGCTCTCCATCGCGGTCCTGATCGCCGCCTTCCTCGTCGCGGGCCTGCTGACCTCCTCCGCGGTCAGCCGGCGCGTGCGGGAGTTCGGCACCCTCAAGGCCCTCGGCTGGAAGAGCGGGCGCGTCACCCGCCAGGTCATCGGCGAAGCCCTCGTCAACGGCCTGATGGGCGGAGTCCTCGGTATCGCCGTCGGCGTCGCGGGCGCCTACGCCGTGACCGCCGTCAGCCCCACCCTCAGCGCCCAGCTCGGCTCCACCGGCGGTGGCGGCGGTGGCGGCATGGGCGGCGGCCCGATGGGCGGCGGCGGCCCCGGCCGTCAGACCGCGTCCAAGACCCTGGACATCGCGCTGACCGCGCCCGTCTCCCTCACCACGATCCTCGTGGCCGTCGCCCTGGCGGTGGCGGGAGGACTGATCGCCGGGGCCTTCGGCGGCTGGCGCGCCTCCCGGCTGCGGCCGGCCGACGCGCTGCGCCGCGTCGCGTAGATCCACCCCAGGCCCCACCCCTCCCGTACGTACAGCAGGAGTCCACACGTGTACCAGCTCAAGGGCGTCACCAAGCGCTACATGCGCGGCAAGAATCCCGTCGACGCGCTCGCCGGCGTCGATCTGACCATCGAGGACGGCGGAAGGCTCGTCATCCAGGGCCCGACCGGCGGAGGCAAGTCCACCCTCCTCCAGATGCTCGGCGGGCTCGACCGGCCCACCTCCGGCACCATCGAGCTCGACGGTGTCGACCTGGCCGGGCTCCCCGAGTCCAGACTCACCAAGGTCCGGGCCGAGTCCATCGGATTCGTCTTCCAGAGCTTCAACCTGATCCCGACGCTCACCGCCCAGGAGAACGTCGAGACCGCCCTCGTCCCCCTCGGCCTCGGTGCGAGGGCCCGTCGCGAACGCGCCGCCGAAGCACTGGAGTCGGTGGGCCTCGGTGACCGGCCCACCCATCTGCCGAGCGAGATGTCCGGCGGGCAGCAGCAGCGCGTCGCGATCGCCCGCGCACTGGTGAAGCGGCCGAAGGTGCTGCTCGCCGACGAACCGACGGGCAACCTCGACGAGTCCATGCGCGACGAGATCATGGAGCTGCTCGACGGGCTCTGGAAGGAGCACGGACTGACCTTCGTGATGGTCACCCACGACAGCTCCCTGGCCCGCAAGGCGCCCCGGGTGGCGACCATCCGCAAGGGAAAGGTCACCGTGACGGAGAACGCCACGGCCTGACCCGCGGCGGCGGGGACCTCACGGCCGACCTCCTCCGGCTGTGAGGTTCGCCACCCGTACGGCCCCGCCGTGCGGGCGCCGTACGGGCCCTCCGCTCCGGCGGGAGCGGGTGTACGGGTGCAGAAGCCCCGTACCGGGGCGAACCGCCGTGGCCACTATGTGGATGTCGCCTGGGCGGTGCGGTGCCGCGCTGCGAGACTTGCCGGGTGCAACGGCCCCCACGGGCCGGTGGCGCCTCCGGGGACAGGGAGCGCCGACGCACAAGAGCCCACCCACGGAAGGTCTTGATCAGATGCCGGCCAGTTCCGACTCCCTCACCCCGCGCACCGCCGAGAACCGTGTCATCGAGCCGCTCTACGCGGAGATCCTGCGGCGCAACCAGGGCGAGGGCGAGTTCCACCAGGCGGTGCGCGAGGTCCTCGAAACCCTGGGCCCCGTGCTGGCGAAGCGACCGGAGCTCGTCGACGCCCGCATCATCGAGCGGGTCTGCGAGCCCGAACGGCAGCTCATCTTCCGGGTGCCGTGGTCGGACGACGCCGGCGACATCCACGTCAACCGCGGCTTCCGCGTCGAGTTCTCCAGCTCGCTCGGCCCGTACAAGGGCGGGCTGCGCTTCCACCCCTCCGTCAACCTCGGCATCGTGAAGTTCCTCGGCTTCGAGCAGATCTTCAAGAACGCCCTCACCGGTATGCCGATCGGCGGCGGCAAGGGCGGCGCGGACTTCGACCCCAAGGGCCGGTCCGACGCCGAGGTCATGCGGTTCTGCCAGTCGTTCATGACGGAACTCCACCGTCACCTGGGCGAGTACACCGACGTCCCCGCCGGTGACATCGGCGTCGGCGGCCGGGAGATCGGCTACCTCTTCGGCCAGTACAAGCGGATCACCAACCGCTACGAGTCCGGAGTGCTCACCGGAAAGGGCCTCGGCTGGGGAGGCGCCCAGGCGCGCACCGAGGCGACCGGCTACGGCTGCGTCCTGTTCACCGCCGAAATGCTGCGCGTGCGCGGCGAGTCCCTCGAAGGCCAGCGCATCGCGGTGTCCGGCTCCGGCAACGTGGCCATCTACGCGATCGAGAAGGCCCAGCAGCTCGGCGCGACCGTCGTGACCTGCTCCGACTCCGGCGGCTACGTCGTGGACGAGAAGGGCATCGACCTCGACCTGCTCAAGGAGATCAAGGAGACGGGCCGCGGGCGCATCTCCGAGTACGCCGAGCGGCGCGGCGACCACGTGCGGTACGTCGAGGGCGCGGGCGTCTGGAGCGTCCCCGTGGACGTGGCCCTGCCCTGCGCCACCCAGAACGAACTCCACGAGGCCGACGCCATCGCCCTCGTACGCAACGGGGTCAAGGCGGTCGCCGAGGGCGCCAACATGCCCACCACCCCCGACGCCGTCCGCGTCCTCCAGGAGGCGGGCGTCGCCTTCGCCCCCGGCAAGGCGGCCAACGCCGGCGGAGTGGCCACCAGCGCCCTGGAGATGCAGCAGAACGCCTCGCGCGACTCCTGGACCTTCTCCCACACCGAGCAGCGCCTGGCGGAGATCATGCGCCACATCCACGACTCCTGCCACACGACGGCCGAGAAGTACGGCAGCCCGGGCAACTACGTGGTGGGCGCGAACATCGCGGGCTTCGAGCTCGTCGCGGACGCGATGCTGGCGCAGGGCCTGATCTGACCCGCCTCGTCGGGAGCCCGGGGCGGAGAAGCCCCGGGCCTCCGCCCTGCGGAAAAAGGCGAGTGTACGCAATCATGTGTACACTTTTCATATGGCTGACACCGTGACCGTACGTGAGGTTCGCACCCACCTGGCCGACGTCATCGACAGGGCCGAGGCCGGTCAGACGACCGTCGTCACCCGAAACGGCAAGCGGGTCGCCGCACTCGTGCCCATAGAGGTACTCGACGCGCTGGACGCCGCAGCGGACGAGATGGCCGCGCGCGAAGCCGAGGCACACCGGCACGACCCGACGGTCGGCATGGCCGAGCTCCTCGCGGACCTGTTCGAGGGTGGAGATCCGGCCGCGTGAAATACGCCTTTCGATTTACTGCTCACGCCCAGCGCCAGCTCCGCTCGATCGACCGGCAGGACGCCCTCCGTATTTTGACCGCCATTACGCCTCTCGGCGACGACCCATGGCGGGAGGACGCGGACGTGAAGAAGCTGACCGGTCATGACGGCCTGTACCGCGTGCGCGCGGGAGACTTCCGTGTTGTGTACGAGGTGCAGGGCGAGGTTCTGGTCATCCTGGTCGTCCACCTCGGTCACAGGAGCGACGTGCACCGCAGGTTCTGACGGCGGAACACCGCAGGGATCGCCAACTGCGCCTGAAGTACTCCGCGCAGCCCGTGTTCGCCACCAGCACCACGGCGAGGACGACGGCCGCCACCGGGTGGCCCGTCCCGCGCACCGCCGCCGAGGACCACGGTCTTCACCGCCGGCACGCCCGCGAGCGGCAGCGGGAACCGGGCGCGCGGAGCGGCGAACAGGCCCCACAGCACGACGGCCGCACCCGGCAGGCCGATGCCCAGCACCACCGACGCCGCCGCGCCCTCCGGAGCGGTGAAGCCCCACCAGGCGAGAGCGCCGATCGCGACGACTTCGAGCACGAACGCGAGTACCTCGTTCGCGGCGACCCAGGGCGGCCGCGCAGGGCGGTGAGATGTCCGTGGTCCTCGGTTCCTGACTCCCCCTGTGTGGACGTGTTCCCCTCAGGATGTCTCACCCACCGGCGCCATGCGGGCCCCCGGTGCGCTTCCGGACGGGGCCAGGAACGAAGTCCTGGGCAGCGTGGCGTCGGCCGCGCGCCGCGCCTCGGCGGTCGACGGGTCGGTGGTCGTGAACACGGGCGAGGCGCCGTTCCCTCCGTCCCAGGTGTTGCCCTCGGACCGGGAGGACTCCGCGAGCACGGTGTCCGGCCCGTCGCCGCTGTCCACCGCCGCGTTGGAGGTCAGTACGGCGGCGGCGGTCGCCAGGTAGAAACCCGTGCCGTTGCGGTAGGAGGTGTTGCGGGTGAGGCGGATCGCGCCGGGGTTCCCCTCGTCGTTGAAGCCCAGCCCGGCGTTGTCCCAGGCCGCGTCGTCGGTGAGCACGTGCGCGACGGAGGCCGAGGTGTGGCCGCCGCCCAGGGTGAACCCGTTGCCGTTGCGGTAGGACCAGGTGGAGCGCACCGTCACCGGGGTGGTGAAGCCGCCGAGATCGATCCCGTCCGCGCCGTTGTCGAAGGCGCGGCAGCCGCGGACCGTGTTCCCCGCTCCGGAGCCGAATTTGACCGCCAGACCGACGCCGCCCGCCTCCCCGGGGCCGTTGGCGTAGAAGTCGCTGTCCAGCACCGTGTTGTTCTCGGTGCCGGCGTCGCGCAGGGTGAGGCCCGACTCCGCGTTGTCGTGGAGGGACAGGCCCCGGAAGACGGTGTTCCGGCAGCTCCGGCAGACGTACGCGTGGCTGGCCGAGCCGCGGATCTCCAGCCCCTGCACGGTCCAGTTGTCCGCCTCCTGGGTGACGGCCCAGGTGCCGCCCGGCAGCCCGGAGGCGTCGATGACGGGACGCTCCCCCCGGTAGTTGCTGAGCGTGATCCGGCGCCCCGCCGTGCCGTCGGTGATGAGGGCGGCCCCCTCGGCGGGGCGGTAGGTCCCGCCGCGCATCGCGATCGTCTGGCCGGGGCGGACCACGGACGCGGCCTTGCCGAGCGTGGCGAAGGGCCGCTCCCGGCTGCCGTCCCCGTCGTCCGACCCGTCGGGCGCGAGATAGACGTCGGCGCCGGTCACGCCGATCGCCGCACCCGTGCGCCGCGCGGCGGCCACCGTCGGGGAGGCGGACGGCGTCGGTCTGGCGGTCAAATTCGGCTCCGGAGCGGGGAACACGGTCCGCGGCTGCCGCGCCTTCGACAACGGCGCGGACGGGATCGATCTCGGCGGCTTCACCACCCCGGTGACGGTGCGCTCGGCGAAGTCGGTGAGCGGATCGGCGGCGGCCCCCTCGGCGGGGCGGTAGGTCCCGCCGCGCATCGCGATCGTCTGGCCGGGGCGGACCACGGACGCGGCCTTGCCGAGCGTGGCGAAGGGCCGCTCCCGGCTGCCGTCCCCGTCGTCCGACCCGTCGGGCGCGAGATAGACGTCGGCGCCGGTCACGCCGATCGCCGCACCCGTGCGCCGCGCGGCGCACGGGTGCGGCGATCGGCGTGACCGGCGCCGACGTCTATCTCGCGCCCGACGGGTCGGACGACGGGGACGGCAGCCGGGAGCGGCCCTTCGCCACGCTCGGCAAGGCCGCGTCCGTGGTCCGCCCCGGCCAGACGATCGCGATGCGCGGCGGGACCTACCGCCCCGCCGAGGGGGCCGCCCTCATCACCGACGGCACGGCGGGGCGCCGGATCACGCTCAGCAACTACCGGGGGGAGCGTCCCGTCATCGACGCCTCCGGGCTGCCGGGCGGCACCTGGGCCGTCACCCAGGAGGCGGACAACTGGACCGTGCAGGGGCTGGAGATCCGCGGCTCGGCCAGCCACGCGTACGTCTGCCGGAGCTGCCGGAACACCGTCTTCCGGGGCCTGTCCCTCCACGACAACGCGGAGTCGGGCCTCACCCTGCGCGACGCCGGCACCGAGAACAACACGGTGCTGGACAGCGACTTCTACGCCAACGGCCCCGGGGAGGCGGGCCGGATCGCCCGGGCGGACGTGGCCAGCGCCCTGGGTCTGAACGCGCGGCACACCGCGGTCCGGGTGCGGCGCATGAAGATGCGGCTGGAGGAGGCCCGTACGGTGGTCCGCGCCCTGGCCGTCGCACCCCGCTGCCCGGGACTGGCCGATGCCGCGCAGGGCTGGGACGGCGGCACGGGCGCGCTCTGGCGCAAGCGGCTGACCCGCCATGTGCGCGGCTGCCCGCAGTGCGGTGCGCAGGGCACCGGCCTGGTCCCGCCGGAGAAGCTGCTGCCCGGGCTCGGCCTGATCCCGGTGCCCGGGGGGCTGGTGGACGGGGTACGTCACGCCGCCGAGGCGGCTTCCCTGCTCGGTCAGACGGCGACCGGCGGAATCCGTGGCGTGCTGCACCAGGCCACGGCCAAGTCGGTCACGGCGTCGGCGGCCGTGCTCGCGGTCGTCGCCGGGGCGCTGACGTATCCGGTGTGGCACTCCCCCGCCCCTTCCCCGTCCCCGGCGACGACCGCGAGCACGGCCGCCGACGCCGTGACCGACTTGGCCGTGGCCTGGTGCAGCACGCCACGGATTCCGCCGGTCGCCGTCTGACCGAGCAGGGAAGCCGCCTCGGCGGCGTGACGTACCCCGTCCACCAGCCCCCCGGGCACCGGGATCAGGCCGAGCCCGGGCAGCAGCTTCTCCGGCGGGACCAGGCCGGTGCCCTGCGCACCGCACTGCGGGCAGCCGCGCACATGGCGGGTCAGCCGCTTGCGCCAGAGCGCGCCCGTGCCGCCGTCCCAGCCCTGCGCGGCATCGGCCAGTCCCGGGCAGCGGGGTGCGACGGCCAGGGCGCGGACCACCGTACGGGCCTCCTCCAGCCGCATCTTCATGCGCCGCACCCGGACCGCGGTGTGCCGCGCGTTCAGACCCAGGGCGCTGGCCACGTCCGCCCGGGCGATCCGGCCCGCCTCCCCGGGGCCGTTGGCGTAGAAGTCGCTGTCCAGCACCGTGTTGTTCTCGGTGCCGGCGTCGCGCAGGGTGAGGCCCGACTCCGCGTTGTCGTGGAGGGACAGGCCCCGGAAGACGGTGTTCCGGCAGCTCCGGCAGACGTACGCGTGGCTGGCCGAGCCGCGGATCTCCAGCCCCTGCACGGTCCAGTTGTCCGCCTCCTGGGTGACGGCCCAGGTGCCGCCCGGCAGCCCGGAGGCGTCGATGACGGGACGCTCCCCCCGGTAGTTGCTGAGCGTGATCCGGCGCCCCGCTGGGCAGGGCGGCGCCGGGGACGGGGAAGGGGCGGGGGAGTGCCACACCGGATACGTCAGCGCCCCGGCGACGACCGCGAGCACGGCCGCCGACGCCGTGACCGACTTGGCCGTGGCCTGGTGCAGCACGCCACGGATTCCGCCGGTCGCCGTCTGACCGAGCAGGGAAGCCGCCTCGGCGGCGTGACGTACCCCGTCCACCAGCCCCCCGGGCACCGGGATCAGGCCGAGCCCGGGCAGCAGCTTCTCCGGCGGGACCAGGCCGGTGCCCTGCGCACCGCACTGCGGGCAGCCGCGCACATGGCGGGTCAGCCGCTTGCGCCAGAGCGCGCCCGTGCCGCCGTCCCAGCCCTGCGCGGCATCGGCCAGTCCCGGGCAGCGGGGTGCGACGGCCAGGGCGCGGACCACCGTACGGGCCTCCTCCAGCCGCATCTTCATGCGCCGCACCCGGACCGCGGTGTGCCGCGCGTTCAGACCCAGGGCGCTGGCCACGTCCGCCCGGGCGATCCGGCCCGCCTCCTCCTCCCACCACAGGGCGAGCAGCCGCCGGTCCTCGGGGTCCAGCCAGCGTGCCGCGCGCGCCAGATCCCTGCGTTGGCCGCTGAGTTCGAGCTCGGCGACGGTGCGCTCGGCGAAGTCGGTGAGCGGATCGGCGGCGTCCTCCACCTCGTGCCCGTGGAACCGTTCGCGGGCCGTACGCCGCTGGTACTGCTGGATCTCCCGGTAGGCGATGGCCACGGCCCACGAGCGGAACCGCTCGGGCTCCCGCAGGGACGGCAGCGCGCGGACGATCCGCAGCATCACCTCCTGCACCAGGTCGTCCACATCGGCGTGGCCGTTCAGCGCCCGGCCGACGATTCCGTATACCAACGGCAGGTGCGCGGCGAGCAGTTCCTCCATGGCGCGGGTGCTGCCGCGCCGGGCCTCACCCACGAGCGCCGCGGTGTCGCGCACCGCCCGGCCGGTCCCGCTGTCCGTCATCCCGTCACGGCTCCTCACTCGCTTCGGGGCCGGTCACCGGCATCCCCGTGGAGGCGGCCGTACCGGCCCGGGGCCCAGAGGCACGCATCGTGGCACAACGCAGGGGGCCCGTAAAGAAGTTGCCGTACCGCCGCTCGCTTCACAGGTGTCGCACCGGCCCCACGGAGCCCCGTCCTACGGCCCGGAAAAGTTTCTTCCGGATTTCTGTCATCCGCACGCGCCCCGCGCATCTACCTGGGCACTGCGGCTCACAGCACCGCACCCACCGGCCTATCCGAAGGAGCGAACGATGACCGAGAAACCGAACAGAAGACGACGCGCCATGGCCGTCGCGATCGTGGCCGGGGGTGTCCTGGCCGGTGGTCTGGTCTCGCCGGCGGGTGCGGCGACGCTGCCTGCGGCGGGGGAGGTGTACCAGCTGGCGGTGAAGAAGAGCGGGATGTGCATCGATGTGCCCGGGGCGTCGTCGGCGAACGGTGCCCTGCTTCAGCAGTGGGGGTGCACGGAGGGTGCGGCGTGGCAGCAGTTCACGCTGACGGCGGACGGGTCGGGGAAGTACCGGCTGGTGAACAGGAGCAGCGGCAAGTGCGTGGACGTGCCCGACTACTCGAAGGTGAGCGGGGTGCAGCTCCAGCAGTGGGGGTGTGCCGGGCAGACGAACCAGCAGTGGACGCTGACGCCGAGTGGTACGGGGACGTACCAGATCGTCAACGTCAACAGCGGTCTGTGCATCAGTGACAAGGACGCGTCCACGGCGAGCGGTGCCGCGATCATCCAGGAGACCTGCACCGCCAACAGCAACAAGCAGTGGGCGTTCAACCCCGTCGGCACCTCCGGTCCGGCCACCGTCGCCGCGGACGGCACCGGCACCTACCGCACCGTCCAGGCCGCCGTGAACGCCGTCGGCAGCGGCAACGCGAGCCGGGTCACGATCACCATCAAGCCCGGCACCTACCGCGAGCAGGTCACCATCCCCGCCGACAAGCCCTTCATCACCCTGAAGGGCCTCGGTGACTCCCCGGACGACGTCGTCGTCGTCAACAACCGCAACGCGGGCGACCACGGCCACGTGGGGTCCGCCACCCTCGTCGCGATCGGCCACGACTTCACCGCCACCAACCTCACGCTGTCCAACGACTTCGACGAGAACAGCTCCGACACCGGTGACCAGGCCCTCGCCCTCTACCTGGACGCGGACAGGGCCGTCCTGGACGATGTGCGGCTCCTCGGCGACCAGGACACCTTCCGGGTCAACGACAAGGCGCGTGCGTACATCGTCGACTCGTACATCGAAGGCACCGTGGACTTCATCTACGGCGGCGGCACCGCCGTCTTCCACGCGAGCACCGTCCACGAGAAGCGCAGCACGGGCGGCCCGATCACCGCTGCCAGCACCGCTGCCGAGAAGACGTACGGCTTCCTCTTCTACCGGTCCACCGTGACGGGCGCGGCGTCGAACACCACCCAGCTCGGCCGCCCGTGGAGGCCCGACGCGCAGGTCCTCTACCGGGAGTCGTCGCTCACTTCGGCCCTGGCCACCGCTCAGCCGTGGACGGACATGTCCAGCAACTCCTGGAAGAACGCCCGGTTCTCCGAGTACCGCAACACCGGTCCCGGAGCGACCGTCAACGGCAACCGTCCGCAGCTGACGGACGCCCAGGCGGCGAACTACACCCCGCAGAAGTACCTGGCCGGCACGGACGGCTGGAACCCGGTGCGCTGAGGCGGCGCCGACCGCACCCACGACCCCGCACACGTACGAGAGAGGAACGAGCACACACATGCGTGGAACACACAGGAACAAGCGGAGAACCCTCGGGCTCGGAGCCCTGCTGACAGCACTGCTCCTGGCCGTCGCCGGCGTCCTGACCGGAGGTCTGGCCACTCCCGCGGGTGCGGCGACGCTGCCTGCGGCGGGGGAGGTGTACCAGCTGGCGGTGAAGAAGAGCGGGAAGTGCATCGATGTGCCCGGGGCGTCGTCGGCGAACGGTGCCCTGCTTCAGCAGTGGGGGTGCACGCAGGGTGCGGCGTGGCAGCAGTTCACGCTGACGGCGGACGGGTCGGGGAAGTACCGGCTGGTGAACAGGAGCAGCGGCAAGTGCGTGGACGTGCCGGACGGTTCGAAGGTGAGCGGGGTGCAGCTCCAGCAGTGGGGGTGTGCCGGGCAGACGAACCAGCAGTGGACGCTGACGCCGAGTGGTACGGGGACGTACCAGATCGTCAACGTCAACAGCGGTCTGTGCATCAGTGACAAGGACGCGTCCACGGCGAGCGGTGCCGCGATCATCCAGGAGACCTGCACCGCCAACAGCAACAAGCAGTGGGCGTTCACCCCGGTCTCCGGAGGCCGCACCTGGTCCGACAAGGCCGACGGCTTCGCGTCCACCGGAGGCGGCACCACGGGCGGGGCGGCCGGTACGACCGTCACCGTCAAGAACTACGCGGACCTGGTGAAGTACGCCACCGCCACCGAGCCCTACGTCATCAAGGTCGCCGCAGCGATCACGGTCACCCCGTACGGCCACGAGATACCCGTGAAGTCCGACAAGACCCTCATCGGCGTCGGGACCTCCGGTGAGATCGTCGGTGGCGGTTTCTTCCTCGGGACGGGCGTCCACAACGTCATCATCCGCAACCTCACCATCCGCGACACCCGGATGACCGAGGACGACCCCGACGACAAGGACTACGACTACGACGGCATCCAGATGGACACGGCCGACCACATCTGGATCGACCACAACCGCATCGAGCGGATGAACGACGGCCTCATCGACAGCCGTAAGGACACCAGCTACCTCACGGTCTCCTGGAACGTCATGGGTGAGCAGAACAAGGCCTTCGGCATCGGCTGGACGGACAACGTCACCGCCAGGATGACCATCCACCACAACTGGATCCACGACACCAGCCAGCGCAACCCCAGCATCGACAACGTCGCCTACGCGCACCTCTACAACAACTACATGCAGAACGTGACGTCGTACGGAAACCTCTCGCGCGGTGCCTCGAAGACCGTCATCGAGAACACCTACTACCGCAACGTCGCCAACCCGTACAACATCGACACCACTGCCGCGTCCCTGACCCAGAGCGGCAGCATCTGCGTCTCCTGCACCGGCAAGCAGGTGACCAACGGGACGACCTTCAAGCCGTCCGACCACTACGGCTACACGCTCGACCCGGCCGCCGACGTCCCCGCGCTGCTCCAGGAGTACGCAGGACCGCAGAGCAACATCGGCTGACGGCCTCCCCTCGGCAGCCGCCGTTCTGCCGACAGCAGATCCGCCCGGCGCGGAAGGGTTTTCCCTCCCGCGCCGGGCGGATCGTTCCTACGCTCGGACGATGAGCAGCCACGCGCCGAATCACGCCCGCATCATTCCTCTGCGTCCCGCTCCCGCAGCCAAGGAGCCTCTCTGGCGGGATGTCGTCGGTGATGTCCTGCGCCGCGAGCGCACCGCCCAGGAGCGGACGCTCAAGGACGTGGCCGAGGACGCCCGGATCTCCGTGCCCTATCTCTCCGAGATCGAGCGCGGCCGCAAGGAGGCGTCGTCCGAGGTTCTCGCGGCGGCTGCCCGCTCGCTCGGGCTCGGGCTGACCGACGTGCTGTCCCTGGCCCAGCGGGAGCTGGCCGGGCAGCAGCGCGCCCGGCAGAGCCGGAGCGCGCCCGCCCGGAGCTCGATGGGTGAGGTGCGGCTGGCCGCCTGACCGCGACGGCCGGTCCCGCCCCGGAGGCGGCGTCACCGGTCATTTCGCCGATGGCGGGCCGCGTGCCGACCGCGACTCTGGTCGGGTCAGGCACCCGCCACCCCGTCAGGAGTGCTCCATGCGTCGTCGTTCCCCGCGCCGGCTTCTCGGCGTCCTCGCGTCCGCCGCGGTCGCCCTCACCCTCCTCTCCTCCGCCCCGACGGCCGGCGCGGCCGAGACGGCGCGCCCCGTCGAGGCCGCGGCCGCCGCTCAGCCGGCCGGCACGGCCGCGGCGCCGCTGTCGACCAGCACACCGGTCGTCTTCGTCCACGGATACACCGGCAACGCCTCGAACTGGGTCACCGCCATGAGCGTCTTCCAGCTCAACGGCTGGTCCAGCTCCAAGCTGTTCGCCTACGAATACGACTCGTACGGCAACAACGTCTCCAACGCCCAGGGGCTGGCGTCCTTCGTCAACAACGTGAAGTCCCGGACCGGAGCGAGCAAGGTCGCGATCGTCAACCACTCGATGGGCGGCCTCGTCAGCCAGTACTACCTGAAGGTGCTGGGCGGCAGCACCAGCGTCAGCCACCTCGCCTCGATCGCCGGAGCGAACCACGGGACCACGTTCGCGAGCGCCTGTCTGATCTACACGACCTGCCAGCAGATGTACCCGGGCTCCTCCTTCATCTCCCAGATCACCTCCGGTGACGAGACACCGGGGGACACCAGGTACGCCACCTGGTACTCGGCGTGCGACGGCGTGATCATCCCGTACACCAGCACCCGGCTGAACGGCGCGACGAACAACAACGTGCTCTGCCAGACCCACATCGGATTCCTGGCGGACACGGTCGTGCTCGGCCAGATCGCACGCTTCGTCGCCTCCTGACCTGCCCCGGAACGACGTGGGCCCCGTGCCCGGCACCAGCCGGACACGGGGCCCACGTCATCGTGCGACGCCTCGGCTCACGCGCCGGGAGCCGGGGCGATGCCCGTCGGGCAGGCGCGGCCCCAGTTGGTCTCCGAGGGGGACTCCAAGGTGGCGCCCGTCCCGCCGATGCCGCAGTAGCCGTCGGGGTTCTTGTCGAGGTACTGCTGGTGGTACGCCTCGGCGGGCCAGAAGGTGCGGCCCTCCGCCGGCAGGATCTCCGTGGTGATCTGCTTGAAGCCGGCGCCGGTCAGCACCTGCTGGTAGGCCTCGCGGGACGCCTCCGCGGCCTCCGCCTGCTCGGGGGAGTGCGTGTAGAGGGCCGAGCGGTACTGCGTACCCACGTCGTTGCCCTGGCGGAAGCCCTGGGTCGGGTTGTGGGACTCCCAGAAGACCTTCAGCAGATCCGCGTAGCTCACGACCTTCGGGTCGAAGACGACGCGGACGGCCTCCGTGTGGCCGGTCAGACCCGAGCAGGTCTCCTCGTACGAGGGATTCTCGGTGTAGCCGCCCTGGTAGCCGACGAGCGTCGTCCAGACGCCCTCCGTCTGCCAGAACTTGCGCTCGGCGCCCCAGAAACAGCCCAGCGCGAAGTCCGCGACCTCCAGGCCCTGCGGATACGGGCCGGTCAGCGGGTTGCCGAGGACCGTGTGGCGCGACGGCACCGTGAATTCGGGGGTGGGGCGACCGCGCAGGGCCTCCTCCGGGGTGGGGAGCTGCGGGGTGCGGTGGGTCAGGAACATGCGGGGGCTCCTCCGGGGGTCGGGGTTCGCTCCGTACAACGCCGCGGGGGCGCCGTGGATTCCGTGGCCTCAGGCCGCGGGGGCCGGAGGGTCGCGACGCTCGTCACCCTCGCGGTCCCCGCCCGCCCGCGGCTCGTAGGAGGCCATGTAGGCGGCGGTCTTCCTGCGTGCCCGCAGCCAGAACCAGACGGCGAGGGCGATCAGGATCAGCGGGATCAGTCGTGCCATGGGTGTGCCGGTCCAATCCGGTCGGGCGGGTGTGCCGGGTCAGTGGAGCAGCGTCGCGGGGCTGCCGCCGTTCGCCTCGTACCCCGCGACGGCCAGGGCCCTGTACACGGTGTACTCGGCGGCCGGGTCCGGGTTCTGGGTCCAGGGCAGCGCGCCCACGTGGCCGTCGATGTGGACGAGCTGGTGCATCGCCTCCGACCAGCGTTCCATGCGGACCAGGAAGAGGACCAGCAGGTGCCGGACGTGGGCGAGCATCGGGTCGTCCGCGCGCGCCGAGTGCACCGCGAACATCGCGCCCTCGACCGCCTTCGTCACGACGACCCCGCGGTAGAAGCCCTGCACCAGATTGACCTCGGGGAGGTGCTCGTACACCGCGAACAGCGGCAGCGCGGCGAGCAGCGAGCCCTGCGGGGCGCGGGCGGCGGCCGTCGTCGCGAAGCGGTCGGCCTCCTCGCGGGAGCCGTGCCACTTCTCGCACCAGAAGTGCAGGGCCGCGATGTGGGCTCCCATGTGGGCGGGCGCCCGGTCGATGATCTTCACCCAGAGCTGGTCGAACTGCTCGTGGGAGTAGCCCAGTCCACGCGCGACCGCCAGCTCCACGATGTACGGGACGGGGTCGCCCGGGGCGAGCAGGGCCGCCTCGCCGCAGACCGTACGGGCCTCCTCCAGGATGATCCGGAAGTCGTCGGTGCCCACGGTGCCGGTGCGCCACGCCTGCTGCACCAGGAACTCCGCGTGCACCGCCGCGGCGCCCGCGTCCTTCGGGGCCTCGGCCCGCCACGCCCTCAGCCACGCCCCACCGGCACCGGGCCGCCGGGCCAGCTCCAGGGAGGCCGCGCCGGCGAACGCCTGGACCCGCTGCCAGCGGATCTCGCTCTCCTTGGGCGTACCCGCCAGGAGCTGGGAGGCGGCCCGCCAGTTCCCCGTGCCCTGGACGACGTCGAGGACGTCCAGGAGGTCCTGGTCGGGCCCCGGCATCCGGATGTCCAGCTCCTCCTGGCGCGCGAAGCCGTACGTGTCCGGGTCGGCGGCGTCGGGCGAACCGGGCGCCACCTGGCGGATACCGCCACGGCGGCGCAGCATGATCGGGCCGACCACGGCTACGAGCATGCACAGGGCGAGCAGGAACCAGAGAATCTCCATGCGGTCCATTGTCCCCGGACGGGTAACCCGGCGGCGAGTGGCCTGTAACCGCCCGCCCGACGAACTACGCTCGGGCCCCATGAGCGACCAGCACAGCTTCGAGACCCTTGCGATCCACGCCGGCAACACGGCGGATCCCCTCACCGGCGCCGTGGTCCCGCCGATCTACCAGGTGTCCACTTACAAGCAGGACGGCGTCGGCGGACTGCGCGGCGGTTACGAGTACAGCCGCAGCGCCAACCCCACGCGCACCGCACTGGAGGAGAACCTGGCGGCGCTGGAGGGCGGCCGCCGCGGCCTCGCCTTCGCGTCGGGCCTCGCCGCGGAGGACTGCCTCCTGCGTACGCTGCTGACCCCCGGCGACCACGTGGTCATCCCGAACGACGCCTACGGCGGCACGTTCCGGCTGTTCGCGAAGGTCGCCTCGCGCTGGGGCGTGGAGTTCTCGGTCGCCGACACCTCGGACGTGACCGCGGTGCGGGCGGCGATCACCCCGCGTACCAAGGCGATCTGGGTGGAGACGCCCTCGAACCCGCTGCTCGGCATCACCGACATCGCGGCCGTCGCCGGGGTGGCCCGGCAGGCCGGCGTGCGGCTGGTGGTCGACAACACCTTCGCGAGCCCGTACCTCCAGCAGCCGCTCTCGCTCGGCGCGGACGTCGTGGTGCACTCCACCACGAAGTACATGGGCGGCCACTCGGACGTCGTCGGCGGCGCGCTCGTCGTCAGCGACCCGGAGCTGGCCGACGAGCTGGCGTACCACCAGAACGCGATGGGCGCGGTCGCCGGGCCGTTCGACGCGTGGCTGGTGCTGCGGGGCATCAAGACGCTCGCGGTCCGCATGGACCGTCACGACGAGAACGCCACCAAGGTCGCCGACCTGCTGACCCGGCATCCCGAGGTCACCCAGGTCCTCTACCCGGGGCTGCCGGAGCACCCGGGCCACGAGGTCGCCGCCAAGCAGATGAAGGCGTTCGGCGGGATGGTGTCGTTCCGCGTCGCGGGCGGCGAGGAGGCGGCGGTCGAGGTCTGCAACCGCGCGAAGCTCTTCACGCTCGGTGAGTCACTCGGTGGCGTGGAGTCGCTGATCGAGCACCCCGGCCGGATGACGCACGCGTCCACCGCGGGCTCACTGCTGGAGGTCCCGGCCGACCTGGTCCGGCTCTCCGTCGGCATCGAGAACGCCGACGACCTGCTGGCCGACCTGACGCAGGCGCTGGGCTGACAACCGTGACCCTCCGGCGGCCGGGACGATACGTCCCCGCCGCCG
Source organism: Streptomyces sp. QL37 (assembly GCF_002941025.1). Lineage (NCBI taxonomy): Bacteria > Bacillati > Actinomycetota > Actinomycetes > Kitasatosporales > Streptomycetaceae > Streptomyces > Streptomyces sp. QL37. The sequence goes on from NZ_PTJS01000001.1 coordinate 5,239,743, forward strand.
GACGGCGTGTACCGGCGGTCAGGCAGCGACCTTCTCGTCCTCCAGCGAGGCGCGGATCTGCTCGCGCATCTCCGGGCTGTCCGTGTGCTCGTGGACCGATACGGCGTGCTCGGCGGCGGCGCGGACGACCTCGTCCTCCTCACCGGAAATGGTGAGTGTGCAGTTCGAGACGCTCGGATACCTACGGCAGTCGGCGACCTTGCGTGTCATGGCGGGCCTCCTCGACTCGCGAGTGCAGGCACTTCCAGCGTAGATCCGATGACGCGGACGGACAGCCCCGGAGAGCCCGGTCAGCTCTCCTGCGCCGGCTGGTTCGCCGCCTGCCTGGCCGCCAGCGAGCCGTTGAACCGGGTCAGCAGGGCGCAGAAGGTGTCGCGCTCCTCCTCGGTCCAGCCGTCGGTCACCTGGGACATCAGCTCACGCCGTGAGGCGCGGACCTCCTCCAGGCGGGACTGGCCGCGCGGCGACAGCTGCAGCACGACGGCGCGTCCGTCCTCCGGGTGCGAGGTGCGCTTGACCAGGCCGGTGTCGACGAGCGGCGCGACCTGCCGGGTCACGGTCGAGGAGTCGATCCCCATGCCCGCGGCCAGCGCCTTGACGCCCATGGGGCCTTCCACGTCGAGCCGGTTGAGCAGCAGATAGGCCGCCCGGTCCATCGAGTTGCGGACCTGGCCGACACCGCCGAGGCGGGTCTGCTCGGCACGGCGGGCGAAGACCGCCACCTGGTGCTGGAGAGAGTCGAGCAGGTGGTCCGTTCCCGGATGTCCGGGGGTCGCGCCCCCGGAAGGAGACGCAGCAGTCGTCATGTCCTGAGGGGGCATGGCCGGGGGCTCTCTTCGTGCGAGTGTCGGATGGGTGGGGGACAGAGTACGCGGCCACGGGGCAACGTGTACCAGCGCTGCACAAACCTGTGGACACCACCGCAGGCCGCCATGAGATGCGACGGCCCCGACCGCTCCGAGCTGCAAGACTTGCTGTCATGACCTTCCGTACGTCACGCCCCTTTCCTCCGCTGATCCTCGACGACGTCCGAGGGGCGCAGAAGATGCTGTCCGGGGTGGCCAGAACGACCGGAATGGAGGGCAGCCGCCATCTCAGCTCCCTCGTCGGGGCGCCGGTCCACTTCAAGTGCGAGAACCTCCAGCGCACCGGGTCGTTCAAACTGCGCGGCGCGTACGTACGGATCGCGGGGCTCAGCCCCGTCGAACGGGCGGCCGGAGTGGTGGCCGCGAGTGCCGGAAACCATGCGCAGGGTGTCGCACTCGCGTCTTCGCTGCTCGGCGTACGTTCCACGGTCTTCATGCCGGTCGGCGCACCCCTGCCGAAGGTCGCGGCGACCCGGGAGTACGGCGCCGAGGTCCGGCTGCACGGTCACGTCGTCGACGAGACGCTCGCCGCCGCCCAGGAGTACGCCGAGGAGACCGGGGCCGTCTTCATCCACCCCTTCGACCACCCGGACATCATCGCGGGGCAGGGCACCGTGGGCCTGGAGATCCTCGAACAGTGCCCGGAGGTCCGCACGATCGTCGTCGGTGTCGGCGGGGGCGGGCTCGCCGCGGGGATCGCCGTCGCGGTGAAGGCGCTGCGCCCCGACGTCCGCGTCGTCGGCGTCCAGGCGGCGGGCGCGGCGGCCTTCCCGCCCTCGCTGTCCGCCGGGCATCCGGTGGCGCTCGGCTCGGTGCAGACCATGGCCGACGGGATCAAGGTGGGACGGCCCGGCGACCTCACGTTCCCGCTGGTCCAGGAGCTGGTGGACGAGATCCGCACCGTCTCCGAGGACGAGCTCTCCAGTGCGCTGCTGCTGTGTCTGGAGCGGGCCAAGATGGTCGTCGAGCCCGCCGGCGCGAGCCCCGTCGCGGCGCTGCTGAGTGATCCGGAGTCGTTCCGCGGGCCCGTCGTCGCGGTGCTGTCGGGCGGCAACATGGACCCCCTGCTGATGCAGCGCGTCCTGACGCACGGCATGGTCGCGGCGGGCCGCTACCTCGGCCTGCGGCTGCGGCTCACCGACCGCCCGGGGGCGCTGGCCGCGATGCTCGCCACGCTGTCCGTGGCCGACGCCAACGTCCTCGACATCAGCCACGTACGGACCGATCCCCGGCTCGGACTCACCGAGGCGGAAGTGGAACTCCACCTGGAGACCAAGGGGCCGGAGCACTGCGAGGAGGTCGCCTCCGCCCTGCGCGCCGCAGGGTACCTGGTGCGGACCTGAGCGGCGGGATCCTCACAAAACCTGTTGTGGGTCGCGATGTATCGCGTTACCGTGCACCGCCGAACACTCCGGTGTTCCCGCGCCCGAGGGGCCGGGAACTCTACGATCCGCTCAGGAATTCACGCGAAAGCAACTGGGGGAATCACGTATGCCAGGCGCCATTTACGCCGAAGGTCTGGTGAAGACCTTCGGCGATGTACGAGCACTGGACGGCGTCGACCTCGACGTACCCGAAGGCACCGTCCTCGGCCTGCTGGGGCCGAACGGCGCGGGTAAGACCACCGCCGTCCGTGTCCTGACCACCCTGCTCCAGCCGGACAGCGGGCAGGCGGTCGTGGCGGGCATCGACGTCCTGAGGAATCCCGACGCGGTCCGCCGGTCGATCGGCCTCTCCGGACAGTTCGCGGCCGTCGACGAATACCTCACGGGCCGCGAGAACCTCCAGATGGTCGGGCAGCTCTACCAGATGAGCTCACGCGACGCGAAGAAGCGGGCCGCGGAGCTCCTGGAGAGGTTCAACCTCGCCGACGCCGGCGACCGCACCGCGAAGACGTACTCCGGAGGAATGCGCAGGCGCCTCGACCTGGCGGCGGCGCTCGTCGTCTCGCCGCCGGTGATGTTCATGGACGAGCCCACCACCGGGCTCGACCCGCGGAACCGGCAGCAGCTCTGGGAGGTCATCGAGGAGCTCGTCGCGGGCGGTACGACGCTGCTGCTGACCACGCAGTACCTGGAGGAGGCCGACCACCTCGCCCACGACATCTGCGTCATCGACCACGGCAAGGTCATCGCCCGCGGCACCTCCGACCAGCTCAAGGCGCGTACCGGCGGCGAGCGCGTCGAGGTCGTCGTGCACCAGCCCGACCAGATCGGGCCCGCCCGCTCGGTGCTCGCCACGTACGGCAAGGGCGAGATCTCCGTCGCCGAACACACCCGCAAGCTGACCGTCCCGGTCACCGGAGGGGCCAAGCTCCTCGCCGAGGTCATCCGCGACCTCGACACCCATGGCGTGGAGATCGACGACATCGGCCTGCGCCGCCCCACCCTCGACGACGTCTTCATCTCGCTCACCGGCCACGCGGCCCAGCTGGAGCAGAACGGCGAGGACGCGTCGACCGAGGCCGCAGAGGGCCGGAAGGAGGGCGGGCAGTGAGCGCCGTCACGGACACGAGGAACCCGGCACCGCTCAAGTCACGCGGGGCGATCAGCCGCTCGCTGGCCGACTCCCTGGTGATCACACGCCGCAACCTGATCCGTATGAGCCGGATTCCCGAGATGCTGCTCTTCGGGGTCATCCAGCCGGTCATGTTCGTGGTGCTCTTCACGTACGTCTTCGGCGGCTCGATCAGCATCGGCGGTTCCACCGACCCGCAGCTGTACAAAGAGTTCCTGATGGCCGGGATCTTCGCGCAGACCGTCACCTTCGCCACCGCGGGCGCCGGTGCGGGCATCGCGGACGACATGCACAAGGGGCTGATCGACCGCTTCAGGTCGCTGCCCATGGCGCGGGGCGCCGTCCTCACCGGGCGGACGCTCGCCGACCTCGTCCAGACCACCATCACCCTCGTCGTACTCGCGGGGGTCGCGCTGATCGTCGGCTGGCGTACCCACGAGAACATCGGCAAGGTGCTCTGCGGCTTCCTGCTCCTGCTGCTGCTCGGCTACGCGTTCTCCTGGATCGGAGCCCTGATCGGACTGTCCGTGCGGACCCCGGAGGCGGCCACCTCCGGCGGGCTGATCTGGCTGTTCCCCCTGACGTTCATCTCGAACGCCTTCGTGCCGGTCACGGGCATGCCGACGTTCCTCCAGCACGTCGCCGAGTGGAATCCCTTCAGCGCCACCGTGGCCGGCGCCCGTGAGCTCTTCGGGAACACGATGCCGGGCGTGCCGAATTCGGTCACCGGTGCGTGGCCCATGGAGCACCCGATCTGGGCCTCGATCATCTGGTCCGTCCTGATCGTCCTGGTCTTCCGGACCCTCGCGGTCCGCAAGTACCGCCAGGCGGCCGCCTGACGGCCGCGTCCTGCTGACGGCGGCTCATACCGAGCCGTGTGCCTTCCCGAGTCCCTGACAGGCGTGTCCCGTCGGGGACTCGGTCCGTATCCGATGTCACTGTCCGAAACGTTCGCGGCCACCGCCGTCCGGTCGGTCCGAGTCGACCGGACGGAACCGGACATCACCTCACGCGCGGATGTACTGGTCTGCCCAGGCGCTGATGATGTGGGCGGCTCGCTGCGCCTGTCCTCGTGCGGTCAGGAAATGGTCTGCTTCCTCGAGCGCGACGAAGCTTCGCGGGTGCCGTGCCTCGCGGAAGATCTCTCCGGCGTTGTCGATGTCGACGGTGGAGTCGGTGGGCGAATGCATGACGAGGAGCGGCAGGTTCAACTCGCTGATCAAATCGCGCAGGTGAGCCCGGCGGACGTCTTCGACGAAGGCGCGCTTGAGGACCAGGGTCCGTCCGCCGACGAACCACTCGTGCGCCCCGTCGCTGAGGACGCGGTCCATGACCGCGTCGTACTGGCGCTCGACGTGGCTGGGGTCGATGGGCGCCCCGATGGTGACGAGCGCGCGGACGCCGGTCGCCTCGGCCGCTGCGGCGAGGACAGCGGCGCCTCCCCACGAGTGCCCCACCAGCAGCTCCACCGGAGTTCCCCGCTCCGCCATCAGGTCCATCGCACGGAGCGTGTCCTGGACCTTGATGGTGAAGGAACCGTCCCCCCAGTCGCCGTCGGAGTCCGCGATCCCGAGGTTGTCGTAGCGCAGCATCCCGATCCCCTCGCGTGCCAGCTGCTTGCTGACGCGCGAGGCGGCGGGGGAGTCCTTGCCGAGGGTGAACCCGTGCACGAAGAGCCCCCAGCCCCGGACCTCACCCTCGGGATGGTCGATCACTCCGGCCAGGTCAGGGCCGACGACGCTCTGGAATCTCACTTTTTCGGCCATTCGTGCTCACCTCGGGTCTTCGTTCGGATCGGTCAGGGCGACACCGGCGGGTCAGACGATCGGCTTCTGCCCGGAGGCCGGTTTCGTGGTGAGCAGTGCGGTGAGCTCCTCGGCCAGGTGCGGGCCGAGCTCACCCCAGCCGTCCTTGTAGCCGTAGACGCTGAGCAGGGTGCGGGCGTCGTAGTCGCCGTTCATTATCTCGACGTCGGTGGCTTTGATGAGTGCCGGGTGGGCGACGCCGACGGCCGCCGAGATCTTCATCAGCTCCCTGCGCAGGGTGCGCAGGTAGGCAGCCGCCCGGGTGGCCTTCGAGGCCGGGTCGATGCCGCGGGCCAGCCTGGGGTTCTGGGTGGCGACTCCGGTGGGGCACTTGTCGGTGTGGCACTTCTGCGCCTGGATGCAGCCGATCGACAGCATCGCCTCACGCGCCACGTTGATCATGTCGGCACCCAGGGCGAAGGCGACCGCGGCGTTCTCGGGCAGGCCGAGCTTGCCGGAGGCGATGAACGTCAGGTCGTCGGTCAGCCCCAGCTCGGCGAAGGTGCCGTAGACCCGGGAGAAACCCATCCGGAACGGCAGCGACACCGAGTCGGCGAAGGTCAGCGGCGCCGCCCCGGTGCCGCCCTCACCACCGTCGACGGTCACGAAGTCGACACCACGGTCACCACGCGCCATCAGCCGGGCCAGCTCCTGCCAGAAGTCCATCTCGCCGACCGCGCTCTTGACCCCGACCGGCAGACCGGTCTCGGTGGCGATCAGTTCGACGAAGTCGAGCATCGAGTCGACGTCGCTGAACGCGGTGTGCCGCGAGGGCGAGGCGCAGTCCTGGCCGAGCGGGATACCGCGGATCCCGGCGATCTCCGGGGTCACCTTCGAGCCCGGCAGCATCCCGCCCAGCCCTGGCTTGGCGCCCTGGGAGAGTTTGATCTCTATCGCCTTGACCGGGGCGCCGGCGACGACATCCTTGAGCTTGTCGATGCTGAAGGTGCCGTCCTCGTCGCGGCAGCCGAAGTACGCCGTACCGATCTGCAGGACGAGGTCGCCGCCGTTGCGGTGGTACGGCGAGAGGCCGCCCTCTCCGGTGTTGTGCAGCGCGCCCGCCAGCGCCGCCCCCTTGTTGAGCGCCGTGACCGCCGCCCCGGAGAGCGATCCGAAGCTCATCGCCGAGATGTTCACCACGCTCGCCGGCCGGAACGCCCGGGCGCGCCCACGCGGCCCGCCCAGCACCTTGGCCGAAGGCAGCGGGGCCTGCGGGTCGTGCACGTCGGGCAGCGCACCGGCGAACGTGCGCTGCTTCAGGTACGCGTGCCCCTGCATGTGCTCGACGTCGTTGTCGGTTCCGAACCCGAAGTAGTTGTTCTCCTCCTTCGCCGACGCGTAGATCCACGTGCGCTGGTCGCGGCTGAACGGGCGCTCCTCGTCGTTGGAGGTCACGATGTACTGCCGAAGTTCCGGCCCGATCGTCTCCAGCAGGTACCGGGCGTGCCCGATCACCGGGAAGTTCCGGAGCAGTGCGTGCTTCTTCTGGACGAGGTCGCGGGCTGCCACCAGCGCTACTGCTGTCGCGGTGGCCGCTGCGATGCTCCGGGCGCGCATGAACGTTCCTCTCCTCGATGCTCGGCTCTGTCGCCGCGCGTTGGACGTGATGTCAGGCGTTGGGCGGCGGGCACGACCGAGCGGGCGTCGGCGTCCGTCGGAGAACACGGTTTCTCATACTAGGAGCCCGCTCGGACCGGCCTCTGACCAGGCTTGCCGGTGCACGGCGTCGATGTGTGCGGCTACCTGGCGCAGGTCTCCGCCTCCGCCAGGTAGCGCGCCACCGGGCCCAGGGTCAGCATCCCGCTCGCGGCGCCGGCGTCTTCCGCACGGGCGTCGCGCAGGGCGGCCGCAGCCCGTGCGGCGGTCCCGCGCTCACCGAGGCGGGCGGCGGCTCGGGCGGTCAGGCACCACAGCGCCTCCTGCATGTGGTCACGCGGGGGGACGGGCACCGCGGCGAGGGCCGCACGGGCCTCCTCGGCCCGGTCCTGGGCGAGCAGCACGAGAGGGCGCGCCCAGGGTCCGTACGGGCCCCAGTCGAGGTTCGGGCCGGTGGGCGGTGGCCGGTCGTGCAGCAGGCGCAGCCCCAGGAGGGCGAGCGGGAACAGGCCGCGGTGCAGCCCCGGCATACCGGCCGTCCGCAGGGCGTCCTCCGCGGCACGGTAGTGCGCCGCGGCCTCGGCGGCGGACGGCCCGCCGGGTTCGGCACTGCGGGCGGCCGTCACCCGGGCCCGGAACCACCCGGTGAGGACGGGGACGAGGGGCGCCTCGGCCGTGGCGGCGAGCCGTTCGGCCGCGTCGGCGTGCGAGGCCGCGGCTTCGAGGTCGCCGAGGGCCGAGGCGGACTGCAGGCGGACGAGCCGGCCGAGCACGGCGAAGTCCGGCAGGCCGTGGCGGGTGGCCAGGGCGAGGATCTCGGCACCGGTCCCGTCCCGTACGGGGGCGAGCCCGGGGCGGGTGAAGGACTGAAGGAACACTCCGTTGAGGGCGAACGCCAGCAGGGCGGGGTCGGCCAGCTCCCGTGCCAGCGTCTCCGCCCGCCGCGCCGCCTGCTGCGCCCGCTTCAGCTCGGGCCCGGACAGACCGGCGCTGCGGCTCTCGACGGCGACCGTCGCCAGGAGGCGGGCGACCAGGTCGGCGGGACCGTCCGGGCCGAGCGCGGCCAGCGTGCGCTCGGCAGCCGCGACGACGGCGCGGGACTGCCCGGGGTCGTCGGCCCGGCTCCAGACGGCGGGCACGTCGTAGGCGCCGATGATCCGGGCGGTCAGGGTGAGGTCCCCGGTGCGTTCCGCCGCCTGCACGGCGGCGAGACGGTCGCGCCGCGAGTGGACGAGGGCGTCGCCGCCCGCCAGTGCGAGGGTGCGGGCCAGATCCACGGTGGTGCGCGGGCCGAGCCGGACCCCGTGGCCGGTCCACGGGGCAGGCGAGGCTTCCAGGGGCTCGTGCCCGTTGAGGATGTCCGTCTCCAGCTGCCGGAGGCCGGCGCCCGGGTCGAGCCCCAGCCGGCCGACGAGCACGGCGCGGGCGCGGGCGCGGCGGAGGGTGGCGAGCGCGTCGGCCTGGCGGCCCGCGCGGTGGAGCGCCCGGGCGAGCAGCCCCCAGGCCGGCTCCCGCCACGGATGTTCGGCGGCATGGGCGCCCAGTTCCGCGACGAGAGCGGCCCCCTCCCCGGAATCGAGGAGGATGCGGGCACGCAGCTCCACCCCCTCCAGCCTCAGCTCCTCCAGCCGGGTCCGTTCGCGCCGTGCCCATGGGGAGCCGGTCACATCGGCGTAGGCGGGGCCGTTCCAGGCCGCGAGTGCCGCGCCGAGGGCGGTCACCGCGTCCGGGCTGTGCCGGGCGCGGGCCAGGGTGTCCTCGAACCGGTGGACGTCCACGTCCTCGCGCGGCAGGCGCAGCGCGTAGCCGGGGCCCTCGGTGACGAGTACACGCGGGGGATCCCGCGGCGGCCTGCCGGGTTCGAGGGCGCGGCGCAGCGCGGCGACGAACGTACGCAGAGCGCCCACGGCGCGGGCCGGCGGATCGGCCCACAGGTCGTCGACCAGGGAGTCGGTGGTGACCATCCGGCCCTCGGCGGCCACGAGCCGGGCGAGCACCTCGCGATGGCGGGGCCCGCCCAGGGCGACCGGGCTCCCGTCGTCGTGGAAGGCCCGCACGGCACCGAGCGCGTCGATTCGCATGCACCCATCCTCCGCGCCGGGGGCCGCCGCGCCCAACCGTGCTGATCGGCTGCTGATCGCCGTCGCCCACGCTGGCCCGGTCATCCCCCTACCCGACAGGACGGTCCCTCATGACGCTCACCCTTCCCGGCTTCGATCACGTCCGCCTCCCCGGTGCGGGCGGGGTGGAGCTGGCTGCGGCGGTCGGCGGCAGCGGCACCCCGGTCGTGCTGCTGCACGGCTTCCCCCAGACCCACCTGATGTGGCGGCACGTCGCCGAGCGGCTCGCCGGTGAACACACCGTGATCTGCCCCGACCTTCGGGGCTACGGGGCGAGCGACAAGCCGGAGGCCACCGGACCCGACGTCTACGCCAAGCGCACCATGGCCGCCGACGTCGTCACCCTGGCGGCGGCGCTCGGCCACGGGCGCTTCGCCCTCGTCGGCCACGACCGGGGCGCCCTGGTCGCCTTCCGGGCGGGGCTGGACCACCCCGAGACCATCACACACCTGGGCATCCTCGACGTCGTGCCGACGCTCGACATGTGGAACGTCCTGCACGGCGTCCCGGCGGCGGTCGGCTACCACCTCTTCCTGATGGCGCAGCCGCCCGGCCTGCCGGAGACGATGATCGCCAACAGCGCGGACGCGTTCTTCGGTTCGTTCCTCGACGCCTGGGCCGGCGACCCGGCCGCCCTGCCCGGGGAGGTGCGTGCCGAGTACCTGCGGGCGAGCGCCGCGGCGGTGACGTCGATCGTCGCCGACTACCGGGCCTCGGCGGGCATCGACGTCACGCACGACCAGGCGGACCTGGACGCCGGGTCGCAGCTGGCCATGCCCGTGACGGTCGTCCAGCAGGACTGGGGCGCGCAGCTGGGCTACGACGCCGCCGGGGTGTGGCAGGAGTGGGCGCCGGACCTGGACCACCGGCTGACGCGGGCGGGGCACTTCATGGCCGAGGAGGCGCCCGACGAGATCGCGTCGGCGATCCGGGACCTGCTGGCGCGCTGAGCCCGCGGGCCCGGCCCGATCCGGGCCCGCCGAGCACGCGATCCGGGCCCGGTCCGGGAAGGGCCCCGGGCACGACGGAGCCCCGGCCGCACTCGCGGCCGGGGCACCGTACGTGTGTGTGAGGGTCAGCCCTGGTAGGGCTTCGCCGAGACGATTTTCACCGTGGCCTTCTTGCCGTTCGGGAGCTCGTACTCCGCGTCGTCGCCCACCCGCTTGCCGTTCACGCCCGTGCCGAGCGGGGACTGCGGGGAGTAGGTCTCGATGTCCGTGCTCGCGTACTCGCGGGAGGCGAGCAGGAAGGTGACCGTGTCGTCGGGGTCGCCGTCGAAGGCGATGGTCACGACCATGCCGGGCTCGACCACGCCGTCGTCGGCAGGGGCCTCGCCGACCTTCGCGTGCTCCAGGAGCTGGGTCAGCTGACGGACCCGGAGCTCCATCTTGCCCTGCTCCTCCTTGGCCGCGTGGTACCCGCCGTTCTCGCGGAGGTCACCTTCTTCGCGGGCCGCCGCGATCTTGACGGAGATCTCCGTGCGCGCGGGACCAGACAGGTACTCCAGCTCCGCCTTCAGCTGGTTGTACGCCTCCGGCGTGAGCCAGGTGACGTTATCGCTGGTCTGGGTCACAGGGTGCTCCTCGTCGGTGCTGGGAATACAAAGCAACGCCCTACCCCAAGCATGCGCTGCCACGGGTGGGCGAAACAACGAGCCTAACAATTCCGCGCGAAAAGGGGGAGAAGGTAAATCGTCACACGCGCATCCGTGCAGGTCGGCACCGGAGCGCGGGCATCAGGGGCGGCGCGCGCCCCGGAGTGTGTTCAGCCGGCGGCGCACCCCTTGAGTTCCACCGCCGTCGCCCTGGAGGTGGTGCGCAACGAGACGACCTCGTCGATCCGGTCGGAGCGCTCGTCGAAGCGGAAGTCCGCCCGGCCGACCTCGCCGCCGTCCTCGCTCAGGGCGCGGAGCGTGCAGTGGCCGTCGGTGTCCCGGTCCTTGCGGACCTCGATGTGGGCCTCGGCACGGCTGTCCGAGACGATCCTGGACTTGATGAGCTCGGCGCTGACGTCCTGGCCGGCCACGTAGTCGTAACCGAACCAGCCGATCATCGCGAGGAAGAGCACGCCCAGCACCGAACCGGTGATCTTCAGCTTGCGGTCCGCGCGCTGATCCCGCGACCGGCCGTAGCGCCCCTCGGGCAAGGCCTCGCGCACCGCTGCCATGATCGTTCCTCCCGTACCGGGGATCGAGGAATTTTCCACCCCCCGGTTCAGTCACTATAGAAGCCGACCATTGCGACCAATCACTGAGGACCGAGTCTTGACCGAGCAGCTGAGACTGATGGCCGTGCACGCCCACCCCGACGACGAGTCGAGCAAGGGCGCGGCCACCATGGCCAAGTACGTGTCCGAGGGGGTGGACGTCCTGGTCGTCACCTGCACAGGGGGCGAACGGGGATCCATTCTCAACCCGAAGCTCCAGGGGGACGCGTACATCGAGGCGAACATCCACGAGGTGCGCAGGAAGGAGATGGACGAGGCGCGGGAGATCCTGGGCGTCAAGCAGGAGTGGCTCGGCTTCGTCGACTCGGGCCTGCCCGAGGGCGACCCGCTGCCCCCGCTGCCCGAGGGCTGCTTCGCACTGGAGGACGACGAGACGGCGGCGGGGCGCCTCGTCGCGAAGATCCGCGCCTTCCGGCCGCAGGTGATCACCACCTACGACGAGAACGGCGGGTACCCGCACCCCGACCACATCAAGACCCACACGATCTCGATGATCGCGTTCGAGGCCGCGGGGGACACCGAGAGGTTCCCGGAGGCGGAGTTCGGCCCGGCCTGGCAGCCGCAGAAGCTCTACTACAACCAGGGCTTCAACAAGCCGCGCACGCTCGCCCTGCACGAGGCGCTGCTCGCCCGCGGGCTGGAGTCCCCGTACGGCGACTGGCTGGAGCGCTGGAAGGAGTTCGAGCGCGCCGAACGCACGCTGACCACGCACATCCCGTGCGACGACTTCTTCGAGATCCGCGACAAGGCGCTGATCGCGCACGCGACGCAGATCGACCCGGACGGCGGCTGGTTCCGGGTGCCGATGGACGTCCAGCGGGAGGTCTGGCCGACCGAGGAGTACGAGCTCGCCAAGTCTCTGGTCGATACCTCCCTCCCCGAGAGCGACCTCTTCGCGGGCATCCGCGACAATGCCTGATATGTACGCGACCCAGGCACTGACGCAGCTCGTTCCGCTCGCCGCCGATGAGCTCGACAAGAACAAGGTGACCCCCGGCGTCCTCGGCTTCCTCGTCTTCGCGGCGCTCGCCGTCGGGGTGTGGCTCCTGATGAAGTCGATGAACCGCCACATGGGCAAGGTCGACTTCGAGGAGGCCCCCGACCCGGCGGCGGAGCCCGCGGGCACCGACGGCGGGGCGGAGACGGCCGCCTCCGGCAGCGGGACGAAGGCGAACGCCTCGGGCAAGGGCTGACACGGCCCGGCCGGGCGGCCGGACCGGGAAACCGGGCCGGGCGGCCCGGCCCCTTCGCGGCACGCCCCCGGGGCCGTGCGGCGCCGGCCCCCTCAGGGCCGTACGCCCACCGCGACCCCCATCACCTCGCGGGCGTGCCGGGACGGCGTCAGGCCGAGGCGCCAGGCCTGCCAGCCGTCGTCCAGGTCGACCCCGCGGTTCAGGACGACCCGGAAGGCCTCCGCGCAGTCCTCCAGCTTGGCGTCCCGGAGCGGGTGCGAGGCCTCCAGCAGGTCCGCCAGCTCCTGCTGGGCCACCGCCGTGCCCACCTCGCTGCCGCCCGGTGAGGCGTACGGCAGCAGCGTGCACCGCAGGAACGCCGCCCAGTCACCGCCGCGGGCGTCGCCGTACGAGGCGAACAGCGTGATCGCCTCGCCGCAGAGCTCCAGGGCCTGCGCCGCCCTGCTGTTCCCGCCGTCGACCAGCGCCAGCTCCAGGCAGGTCCAGGCCTCGCCGTGGGCCACCCCGATCCGCCGGAAGTCGGCCCGCGCGTCCACCAGGAGCTGCCGGGCGAAACCGGAGTTGCGCAGGTTGCCCGTCTGCGCGGCACGCTGGTCGCGGGTGACGCGCCCCGAGTGGTGACGGGCGCACGCCAGCCCGTACACGTCCCGCATCCGGGAGAACATCGTGCGGGCCCGCTCCAGCTCCCGTACGGCCTGGTCGGTGTCGCCGTCCTCCTCCAGCGCCTGCCCGAGGTAGTACCGCGTCCACGCCTCGCCCCGGGCGTCCTCGTTGTCCCGGTGCCGGGCGAGGGCGTCGCGCAGCTGCTCCACCGCCGGTGCCGGGTCGCCGTCGAGGAGCCGGGCGCGGGCCAGCTGCGTCAGCGCCCAGGCCTCCCCGCGCCCGTCCCGGGTGCGGCCGTACAGGTCCAGCGCGGCGGACAGCTCCTCCTCGGCCCTGGCCACCTCGCCGAGGCGCAGACAGACCTGGCCGAGCTGGAAGTGCGACCAGGCCTCGCCGTGCAGCGACTCGCCCTCGCGGTGCAGCGCCAGCGCCGTGTCCAGCAGGGTCAGGGCCTCGGACAGATTCGCCCGGTCCCGTTCGACGGCTGCCAGGGCGTGCAGCGACCAGGCCCGGTCCTCGGCCTGCTCCGGAGAGGCCTGGAGCGCGAGCGCCTCCCGCAGCCGGGCCGACGCCTCGGCCAGATTGCCCTGGTGGTGCAGGGTGATGCCGAGCGAGCAGAGGGCGAGGGCGGCCCCCGCGTCGTTCTGCGCCTCGCGGTAGAGGCCGACGACGGAGGACAGCGTCGTGCGGGCCTTGTCGAGCTCACCGAGCTGCCGGGCCGCGATACCCGTACGCCACTGCACCGACCGCTCCAGGAGCCCCTGGTCGACGGCCTGGGTCAGCTCGCTGATCTCACCGAGCCGGTAGAGGTCGCCGCGCAGCAGGCAGTAGTCGCACAGGGCGCCCAGCAGGTGGAGCACCGCCGCCTGGTCGACACCCTCGGCGTGCCGCAGCGCCGAGGTGATGAAGCTCGACTCGTCGTCCAGCCAGCGCAGGGCGGCGTCCAGCGAGCTGAAGCCGTGCGAGCCGAAGTGCCCGGCACGGGTGGACATCTTGCCGTCGACCATGCGGATCACCGCGTCGGCGAGCTCCGCGTAGTTCTGGATGAGGCGCTCCTGCGCGGCCGTGCGGTCGCCCGCCGGCTCCTCGTCGAGCAGCCGGGCCAGGGCGAAGTCCCGTACGAGGTCGTGCAGCCGGTAGCGCGCACCCCGCACATGCACCAGCAGCCCGGCCCCGACCAGGGTCTCCAGCAGGCGCCCTGCCTCCTGCTCGTCCGAGGACAGCAACGACGCGGCCGCGGCGGCCCCCAGGCTGGCCCGCCCGGCGAGGGCGAGCCGCCGCAGCAGCCGGCGGGCCGGCTCGGACTGGTCGGTGTAGCGCAGCCACAGGGCCCGTTCGACGGGCGCGACCGGACCGTACGCACCGAGAGCCGCCGCGAGCTCGGCCCGGGAGCGCGCGCCGAGGGCGGAGCCCGCGACACGCAGGGCGAGCGGCAGCCCGCCGCACAGCTCGACGACGGTGTCGGTCGACGGGTAGTCGTACGGACCGGCCTCGTCGTCCAGCGCCGACTCGCGCAGCAGCTCCTCGGCGCCCGCCGCCTCCAGACCGCCGACCGGCAGGTGGTACACCCGGGCCGGGATGTCGTCGGGCAGGGCGAGGGGCTCGCGCGCCGTGACGAGGACCAGGCTGTCGGAGCGCTCGGGGACGAGCGTGCGGACCTGGGCGGCGTCGGTGGCGTCGTCCAGGACGATCGTGACGGGCGTACCCGTCAGATGCTGGTGGTAGAGCTCGCTCAGACGCCGTACCTGCTGCTCGGCGGAGGACCTCTCCCGGAAGAGCAGCTGTTCGCGCGGGGCTCCCAGCCGGTTGAGCAGGTGCAGCAGGGCGTCCCGGGTCGGCAGCGGGGTCTCGCCGGAGACATCGCCCCGCAGATCGACCACGCACGCCCCGCGGAACTGGTCCTTGAGCGCGTGCGCGGCCCGTACGGCGAGCGTGGTGCGCCCGGAGCCCGGGGCACCGTGCAGGACGACGACGGTCGGCCTGGTCTCGGTCGCGGCGCGGGCCGCGTGCACCCACCGGGCGATCTGCGCCAGTTCCTCGCGACGCCCGGCGAACGGGCCCTCCACGGCGGGCAGATGACCGAAGGACTGCTCCAGGACCGACCGGGCGCGCGCGGCGGCACTGCGGTCGCCGCCGCGCAGCTGCGCCACCACGGAGGCGCCGGCCTTCTTCGGCTTACGGGTCGAGGCGGTCAGCATGCGCTGCTGGTCGAGGAACGGGCGGATGCCCCGTACCTCCAGGGCCGTCAGCCACTCCAGGCGCAGCTGCTCGGGGCCGCCGGGCTGGTTCCGTTCGCCCGCCCTGCGATGTGCGGCCGGCCAGTGCGAGGCGGTCACCCGCGCCACCGTGACCGTCGTCCCCGCGGCGGCGACGACCGCGCCCGCGCCCAGGGCGAGACCGGTCGCGGTGCCCAGCGCCAGGTCCGCGCCGAAGGCGGCCGCGGCGGCAACTCCCGTCACCAACAGCGGCGTTCCGAGCGTCGCTCTGCTGAACCGCGCCGACAGCGGCTGCCGGCCGGCTCCCGCGTCGTCCAGGGCCCGGGTGTAGGCGGCGTACTCGTCGGCCGCGCCCGCCGCCATGGTGTCGAGCGCGCCCCGCGCACGCGCCAGCAGCGCGCCGGAGTCCGTCCGGCCGCCCGTCCGCCGCGCTTCCTCCTCCACGGCGCGGACCAACAGCCGTTCGGCTTCGGCCCGATGGCTGTCCCGCATGTGTCCCCCTAGTTCCCGACCCTGTCCAGGTCGCGGCCGGATCCGCTGCGTCGACCATCCAGTGTCCTCGGTCCGGCGCCCCGGCGACAGGGAGTCCGCGAGACCGTGCGACCGGGTCCGGCACCCGGCCGGACCTCGCGGCACCGCGCGAACGGGCCGGCCCCTCGACGGGCGGGGGTGCGCGGCGTCGTCGAGGGCCGTCAGACGGTTCCCAGGTCCACCGTCACGGAGAAGGGCGCGGCGGCCTTGACCGCGCCGGTGAACATCTCGCCGTCCCTGTAAGCCTTGGTGGCGGGGTCGAGTACGTAGGTGTAGACGATCGGGACCCCGGTGGCGGCCTGTTCGACCCGCCAGTAGAAGGAGATGCCGGCCTTGGCGTACTGGTCCGTCTTCACGACTCGGTCGGTGGTCTCCGAACCCGGCGACACGATCTCGGCGACCAGGAGTACGTGTTCGGGGCGGGTGGGCGTGAGGTCGATGGTCTCCGCCCGGTAGACGACGACGTCGTGCTGTCCGGGGGCTCGGGCCGCCGCCGATCCGGGCGGGTTCACCGGGCCGCTCCTCGGCGCCCCGGTGAGCCCGTCCCCCCGCCCGCTCCCTCGGTGCGCAAGGATTGGGCCATGGCCAACCGACTAGCGCAGACCACCTCCCCCTACCTCCTCCAGCACGCCGACAACCCCGTCGACTGGTGGCCGTGGTCGCCCGAGGCGTTCGAGGAGGCCCGCCGCCGCGGCGTCCCCGTGCTGCTCAGCGTCGGGTACGCCAGCTGCCACTGGTGCCATGTGATGGCCCACGAGTCGTTCGAGGACCCGGCCGTCGCCGACTACCTCAACGCGCACTTCGTGCCGGTGAAGGTCGACCGTGAGGAGCGGCCCGACGTCGACGCCGTGTACATGGAGGCCGTCCAGGCCGCGACCGGCCAGGGCGGCTGGCCGATGACCGTCTTCCTGACCGACGAGGCCGAGCCCTTCTACTTCGGCACGTACTTCCCGCCCGAGCCCCGCCACGGCATGCCCTCCTTCCACCAGGTCCTCGAAGGCGTCGTGGCCGCCTGGACCGACCGGCGTGAAGAGGTCGCCGAGGTGGCCGGTCGCATCGTCCGCGACCTCGCGGGCCGCTCCCTCGCCGCAGGTGAGGGCGGTCTGCCCGGCGAACCGGAGCTGGCGCAGGCCCTGCTGCGGCTGACCCGTGACTACGACGAGAAGCACGGCGGGTTCGGCGGCGCGCCCAAGTTCCCGCCGTCCATGGTCATCGAGTTCCTGCTGCGCCACCACGCCCGTACGGGTTCCGAGGGCGCCCTGCAGATGGCCGCCGACAGCTGCGCGGCCATGGCGCGCGGCGGGATCTACGACCAGCTCGGCGGCGGCTTCGCCCGCTACGCGGTCGACGGGGAGTGGACCGTCCCGCACTTCGAGAAGATGCTCTACGACAACGCGCTGCTCTGCCGTGTGTACGCGCATCTGTGGCGGGCCACCGGATCGGACCTGGCCCGCCGGGTCGCCCTGGAGACGGCGGACTTCATGGTCCGCGAGCTGCGGACCGCCGAGGGTGGCTTCGCCTCCGCACTGGACGCCGACAGCGAGGACGCGCAGGGGCGCCACGTCGAGGGCGCCTTCTACGTCTGGACGCCCGAGCAGCTGCGTGAGGTCCTGGGCGAGGAGGACGCCGCGTTCGCGGCCGACTACTTCGGGGTGACCGAGGAGGGGACCTTCGAGGAGGGCTCCTCCGTGCTGCGGCTCGTGCGGTCCGGGGCGCAGGACACCGACGCCGCCCGGGTCGCCGACGTGCGGGCCCGGCTGCTCGCGGCGCGCGAGCTGCGGGTGCGCCCCGAGCGGGACGACAAGATCGTCGCCGCTTGGAACGGCCTCGCGATCGCCGCGCTCGCCGAGACCGGGGCGTACTTCGACCGCCCGGACCTGGTCGAGCGGGCCACCGAGGCCGCCGACCTGCTCGTACGGGTGCACATGGGTGACGTCGCCCGGCTCTGCCGCACGTCGAAGGACGGCCGCGCGGGGGACAACTCCGGGGTCCTGGAGGACTACGGCGATGTCGCGGAAGGGTTCCTCGCGCTGGCCTCGGTCACCGGTGAGGGCGCCTGGCTCGACTTCGCGGGCTTCCTGCTGGACATCGTGCTGGAGCGCTTCACCGGCGAGGGCGGCCAGCTGTTCGATACCGCCGACGACGCGGAGCGGCTGATCCGCCGCCCCCAGGACCCCACCGACAGCGCCACCCCGGCCGGCTGGACCGCCGCCGCGGGCGCCCTGCTCTCCTACGCGGCCCACACCGGCTCCGAGGCGCACCGCACGGCGGCCGAGGGCGCCCTCGGGATCGTCGGGGCGCTCGGCCCCAAGGCTCCCCGCTTCATCGGCTGGGGGCTGGCGGTCGCCGAGGCGCTGCTGGACGGCCCGCGCGAGGTCGCGGTGGCCGGACCGGTCGGCGGGGAACTGCACCGGACCGCGCTGCTGGGGCGGGCGCCCGGGGCGGTCGTGGCGGCGGGGGAGGTGGCTGACGCGGGCACCGAGTTCCCGCTGCTGGTGGACCGGCCGATGGTGGGCGGCGAGCCGACGGCGTACGTCTGTCGCCACTTCGTCTGTGACGCGCCCACGACGGACGCGGAGGAGCTGGCCGGGAAGCTGGGGGCGGCCGACGCGGGCACGTCGGCGTAGACACGGCGAAGCACGTACGGCGAAGGGCCCGGCCGCGGAGGCCGGGCCCTTCGCCGTACGGAGAGGTGGCTACTGCTGGTAGGCGACCAGCGAGATGCCGACGTAGTGCACGATGAACGCCGCCAGCGTCAGCGAGTGGAACACCTCGTGGAAGCCGAACCAGCGCGGTGACGGGTTCGGCCGCTTGAGGCCGTAGATGACGCCCCCCGCGCTGTAGAGCAGCCCGCCGACGACGACGAGGACCAGCACCGCGATGCCGCCGTTGCGCATGAAGTCCGGCAGGAAGAAGACCGCGGCCCAGCCCATGGCGATGTAACACGGGGTGTAGAGCCAGCGCGGGGCGCCGACCCAGAACACGCGGAAGGCGATGCCGGCCGCCGCCGCGCCCCAGATCGCCCACATGAGCGGGCGGCTGGTGGACTCGGGCAGCAGGAGCAGGGTCAGCGGCGTATAGGTGCCCGCGATGATCAGGAAGATGTTGGCGTGGTCGAGCCTGCGCAGCACGGCCTCGCCGCGCGGGCCCCAGGTGCCCCGGTGGTAGACCCCGCTCACACCGAACAGCAGACAGGCGCTGAACACGTAGACACCGCAGGCGACCTGCGCGCGTGTGCTGTCGGCCAGGGCGATCAGGGCGATTCCGGCGATGACCACCGCGGGGAACATTCCGGCGTGCAGCCAGCCGCGCATCCGTGGTTTGACCGGGACGGGGTCGGTGAGCTCGACGGGTCCGGACCCGGGGGCGGCAGAAGTCATATCGGCATGCTACCTACGCTCCCGTAGGTAACCCCGGGCAGTGGCGATGCTCACGTGTGCGGCCCTCTGGACATATGGGCGGGATGGTCGGATGATCAAATGAGTGCGGTCGGCACCGGATGAGCGCCAGGGGAATTCGAAGGGGTCAGCATCCGGGTCGCAGCCCCCACGGGGCCTGACAACACACCCTCTCTACAAGGAGCGATCGTGGCGCGAGACATCGCGGCTCCCCTCACTGTTCCCACTCGGCACCAGGAGCTCGTCTCCTGGGTGGACGAGATCGCGGCCCTCACCCAGCCGGACCGCGTGGTCTGGTGCGACGGATCCGAGGCCGAGTACGAGCGCCTGTGCGAGGAGCTCGTCGCCAAGGGCACCTTCACGAAACTCGACCCGGTCAAGCGACCCAACTCGTACTACGCCGCCTCCGACCCGAGCGATGTCGCCCGCGTCGAGGACCGCACCTACATCTGCTCCGAGAAGGAGGAGGACGCGGGCCCGACCAACCACTGGAAGGCGCCCGCCGAGATGCGGGCCGTCTTCACCGGGGAGAACGGAGTCTTCCGCGGCTCCATGCGCGGCCGCACGATGTACGTCGTCCCGTTCTGCATGGGCCCCGTCGGCTCGCCGCTCTCCGCGATCGGCGTCGAGATCACCGACTCCGCGTACGTCGCCGTCTCGATGCGCACCATGACGCGCATGGGTCAGGAGGTCCTGGACGAGCTCGGCACCGACGGCTTCTTCGTCAAGGCTGTCCACACCCTCGGAGCCCCGCTGGCACCCGGCGAGCAGGACGTGCCGTGGCCCTGCAACTCCACCAAGTACATCTCGCACTTCCCCGAGGACCGCGAGATCTGGTCGTACGGCTCCGGCTACGGCGGCAACGCCCTGCTCGGCAAGAAGTGCTACGCGCTGCGCATCGCCTCCGTGATGGCGCGCGACGAGGGCTGGCTCGCCGAGCACATGCTGATCCTCAAGCTCACGCCGCCGCGCGGTGAGTCGAAGTACGTCGCGGCGGCCTTCCCCAGCGCCTGCGGCAAGACCAACCTCGCCATGCTGGAGCCCACGATCTCCGGCTGGACCGTCGAGACCATCGGCGACGACATCGCCTGGATGCGGTTCGGCGAGGACGGCCAGCTGTACGCGATCAACCCCGAGGCCGGCTTCTTCGGCGTCGCGCCCGGCACCGGTGAGCACACCAACGCCAACGCGATGAAGACCATGTGGGGCAACTCCGTCTTCACCAACGTCGCGCTCACCGACGACGGCGACGTCTGGTGGGAGGGCATGACCGAGGAGCTCCCCGCGCACCTCACGGACTGGAAGGGCAACGACTGGACCCCGGAGTCCGGCACCCCCGCCGCCCACCCCAACGCCCGCTTCACCGTCCCGGCCGGCCAGTGCCCGATCATCGCCCCGGAGTGGGAGGACCCGAAGGGTGTGCCGATCTCGGCGATCCTCTTCGGCGGCCGCCGCGCCTCCGCGGTGCCGCTGGTCACCGAGTCCTTCACCTGGCAGCACGGTGTCTTCCTCGGGGCGAACGTCGCCTCCGAGAAGACCGCCGCGGCCGAGGGCAAGGTCGGCGAGCTGCGCCGCGACCCGTTCGCCATGCTGCCGTTCTGCGGCTACAACATGGGCGACTACATGAAGCACTGGGTCGAGGTCGGCGCCGACAAGGCGGACCAGTCGAAGCTCCCGAAGATCTACTACGTGAACTGGTTCCGCAAGAACGAGGCGGGCAGGTTCGTGTGGCCCGGCTTCGGCGAGAACAGCCGTGTCCTCAAGTGGATCGTCGAGCGGCTGGAGGGCACGGCCGAGGGCGTCGAGACCCCGATCGGCATCCTGCCGGCCAAGGGCTCCCTGGACACCGACGGCCTGGAGCTCTCCGAGTCCGAGCTCGACTTCCTGCTCACGGTGGACAAGGAGGTCTGGCGCGAGGAGGCCGCCCTGATCCCCGAGCACCTCAACACCTTCGGCGACCACACCCCGAAGGAGCTGTGGGACGAGTACCGCGCGCTGGTCCAGCGCCTGGGCTGACCCCGCTTCCGATCCCCGCGGCCGGGCCCTTCCGGCATCCGCCCTGACCTGTGGGGTCCACGGGCCCGCCGTGGCACGGCACCCGGAGCCCCCTCATGGCTCCGGGTGCCGCTCTTCGTCCGGCACATGTGTGGCACCCGGTCCACGCGTCTTCGCGACCCGTGGACCGGGGCCGTCAGGGGGCGCCGACCAGGACGGTCGGCGCGGCGGTGGCGGACAGAGCCTCGGCGTGCGCGTCCATGGCCTCGGCCGCGAGGATCGCCACGGCGGTGTCCGCGCGGGACGCGGCCACCACGAGGGCGCGCCCGGCCAGGGCGTGGGCGCGGCGGTGCAGGGCGGCCGGGGAGGCGTCGCTCCGGCCGGCGTGCCGGGCGGGCGGCGCGGAGCGCAGCCGGGCGACCTGCCCGGCGATGCGGTCGCCCATGGCGGCGAGGCCCAGCTCATCGGTGACGGCGAGCAGGGCCGAGAGATGCCCGGCGAGCTGGATGTCCAGCTCGTCCTCGCGGCTGCGGTGCGGGAAATCGGCGTCGTCGGCCGATGTGTGGACCGACTTGGTGCGGATCGGCTCGTACATGGGTGGCCTCCTGATCGTGCAGTAAAGCCATCCTATCTTGGATTCAGTCTAAAGTTGTGCCCGATCCTGCGATCTTGTGCCGCTCAGGGCTGGCTGTAGCCGTCCAGGAAGTTCCCGATACGCGTCACCGCGTCGGTCAGGTCCTTGGCCGGCGGCAGCGTGACCACCCGGAAGTGATCGGGCTCCGGCCAGTTGAAGCCCGTGCCCTGCACCACCATGATCTTCTCGGCCCGCAGCAGGTCGAGGACCATCTGACGGTCGTCCTTGATCTTGAAGACCTTGGGGTCGAGCCTCGGGAAGAGGTACAGCGCCCCCTTCGGCTTCACGCAGGTCACACCGGGGATCTGCGTCAGCAGGTCGTACGCCACGTCCCGCTGCTCCAGGATCCGCCCGCCCGGCAGCACCAGCTCGTTGATCGACTGCCGCCCGCCGAGCGCCGTGGCGACCGCGTGCTGCGCGGGCATGTTGGCGCAGAGACGCATGTTGGCCAGGATCGTCAGGCCCTCGATGTACGAGGAGGCGTGGGCCTTCGGGCCGCAGACCGCCATCCAGCCCGAGCGGTACCCCGCGATCCGGTAGTTCTTCGAGAGCCCGTTGAAGGTGAGGACCATCAGGTCGGGGGCGATGGCGGCGGTCGGGGTGTGCGTTGCGCCGTCGTAGAGGATCCGGTCGTAGATCTCGTCCGAGCAGACGACCAGGTTGTGGCGCCGGGCGATCTCCGTCAGCCCGCGCAGCATCTCGTCGTCGTAGACCGCGCCGGTCGGGTTGTTCGGGTTGATGATCACGAGCGCCTTGGTGCGGTCGGTGATCTTCCGCTCGATGTCCGCGAGGTCGGGCATCCAGTCGGCCTGCTCGTCGCACCGGTAGTGCACGGCCGTACCGCCGGCCAGGGAGACCGAGGCCGTCCACAGCGGGTAGTCCGGAGCGGGGACGAGCACCTCGTCGCCGTCGTCGAGCAGCGCCTGCATCGACATCTGGATCAGCTCGGAGACGCCGTTGCCCAGGTAGACGTCCTCGACGTCGAGGTCGATCCCCTTGGTCTGGTAGTGCTGCATCACCGCGCGGCGCGCGGACAGCAGGCCCTTCGCGTCGCCGTAGCCGTGCGCGCCCGAGAGGTTGCGCAGGATGTCCTCGAGGATCTCCGGCGGACACTCGAAACCGAACGCCGCGGGGTTGCCCGTGTTGAGCTTGAGGATGCGATGACCTGCGGCTTCGAGCCGCATCGCTTCCTCGAGCACGGGACCGCGGATTTCGTAACAGACGCCGGCGAGCTTCGTGGACTGGATGACCTGCATGTCTGCGAGCTTACGACCGTGTTTCGAGCGCTGCGCCCGGTTCGCGCGGTGGTTGCTCCCTCCGGGGGTGTGCCACGGCCCGCCCGGTCTTCCATCGCCATGCCGCCCCGGCCGCGGACCGTGGGAACGGCCGGTCCGGGCGGGGTCGCGGCTTGGAATGCGGGCGTGGGCGGCGGCACCGGGTGAGATGCGCCACCCTGGTCAACCGGGCAGGACGGTCCCCTCCGGGAGGCGTACGCCGAAGTCCTCGGCCAGCACCCGCAGCACCTCGGCGTCGTCGCTCAGCTCCCGCTCCGCGACCGTGCCGTCGTCGGCGGTCTCCACCAGCGTCCGGCCGGACAAAGCGCGGTGCAGGCCAGGCAGGGTGCGCTGGGCGTACACCGCCTGCCGGAACGGCGAGCGCGGGTTCGTCGCGATGTGCCAGTTGATGACCTCGTAGTCCGGGGCCTCGAACGGTTCCAGGGTGAATTCGTACTGCGGCTCCCAGTAGCCGCCCTTGTCCGCCTGAAGCTCCCACATCTCCAGCGGGCCGTCGTGCGGGGCGTGCACGAGCCGGTGGCGGCGCGGGGTGTCGAGCAGCTCCTCGTCCACCACCAGCGGGATCGGCTCCAGCAGCGCGCCGTGCGAGCCGAAGCCGACGTCGGCCAGCCAGGGGTCGGTCTCGCCCTCCACGTCCACCCGCATCAGCATGTGCGTACGGGGCCGGACGTCACCGGGCGCGGCGCCCACCACCACCCGTGCGGTCAGCAGCGTCACCTGGAACCCGAGCTGGGTCAGGGCGGCGGTGAGGAGGGTGTTGTGCTCGTAGCAGTACCCGCCGCGCTCACCGCGGACGAGCTTCCTCTCCAGGTCCGGGAGCGCGAGAGAGGGGGCGCTGCCGAGGAGGGGCTCCAGATTCTCGAACGGGATGCCCAGCATGTGGGCGCGGTGCACGGACCGCAGCACCTCCACGGTGGGGCGGCGCTCCCCGGACCAGCCGATGCGGGCGAAGTAGGCGTCGAGGTCGAGTGTCATACCCCGACACTACGCAGAGACCTCGGGTGTTCCTCAAATGCCCTGACCGCACAGGAGATGGGGGAACGCGGCCCACCCGTGTCATGCGGCGAGTGCCGACCCCCGCTCCGCGGAAACGACCGAGCCGCCCTGGACGACGCCCACGACATGGGCCGGGTCCGCCAGGAAGCCGATGTCCGCCAGCGGGTCGCCCCGCAGTACCACCAGGTCGGCGTGCGCGCCCGGCTCCAGGGTTCCGATCTCGCCCCGCATGCCGAGGAGTTCGGCGGCCGTGGAGGTGGCGGAGCGGATCACGTCGATCGGCTGCTGCACCTCGGCCCGGATGCGGAACTCCTCGTTCTGGTGGCGGTGCATCCCACCCAGCAGGTCGCTCCCGTACACGGTCCTGACTCCTCCCCGGACGGCCCGCTCCAGCGCCGCGAGTCCCTGCCCGAGGACCTCGTCCACCTTGCGATGGCTGTCGGCCGGCAGGCCGAATTCCGGGCCCTCCTTCTTCAGCGCCCAGTAGGTCACCAGCGTCGGAACCAGGAACGCGTCGTACTCGCTGAACAGCCGTACGCTCTCGTCGTCCAGCAGATTCCCGTGCTCGATCGAGCGGATGCCGGCCCGCAGCGCGCGGTTGACGGCCCGCGCGGTGTAGGCGTGCGCGGCGACGTAGCGGTTCGCGGCCTCGGCCTCCTCGACCACGGCGCGCAGCTCGTCCATCGAGTACTGGGTGGAGTCGATGCGGTCGGTGGGTGAGGCCACGCCCCCGGAGGCCATCACCTTGAGGTGGTGGGCGCCCTTGCGGAGCTCGTCGCGGGCCGCCGCCCGCACCGCGTCGACACCGTCCGCCACCCTGCCGAGACCCGCACAGCAGGGATGGTCGTCGCTGACCCGCGTGCCGCGGCCACGGCTGTCCCCGTGCCCGCCGGTCTGGCTGAGGGCGCGGCCGCAGAACAACAGCCGGGGCCCGCGCAGCAGCCCCTCCTCCTGGGCGTCGCACAGACCGTAGTCGGCGCCCGAGGCGTCCCGCACGGTGGTGAAGCCGCGGTCGAGCATGCCGCCCATGATCCGGGCGCTGTGCGCGGCGACGTAGCTGGGCGAGGAGGACGGCAGCGTGCCGAGATCGGCGGTGGAGGCCGTGACATGGACGTGGGCGTCTATCAGGCCCGGCAGCACGGGGGCGCCGGCCAGATCGACGGTCCTGACGCCGTCGGGTGCGCTCAGCGCGGTGCCGGTCTCGACGATGCGCCCGTCGGCACACCGCAGGTCGGCCTCCTGGTAGTCGCCGGTGGCCACGTCGAGCAGTCGGGCGTTGCGCAGCAGAAGGGACAAGGGGGGTCTCCTCGGTGAATCAGGTGTACAGGGGTGCGGGTGCCGGGTCAGTGGGCGGTCCTGTCCGCCCGTGCGATGGCGGCGCGCAGGTCCGGGGCGGCCCGGGAGGCCAGGGCGGTCAGGGCCCGGACGGACTCGTCGTCGTAACTGCCCTCGGCGTCCAGGACGTTGAGCATGCCCAGCGTGCGGCTGCCGTCGACGACGGGGACGTTGACCACGGCGCCGCAGCCGAGCTCGTCGATGGTCCGGTGGTCGGCGAAGACCTCGCGTACGGCGGCGCGGTCGGCCCCCAGATAGGGCAGCCGCCGTTCGATGCACTGCTCCAGCCAGCCGCCGGACACCTCGACGGACTTCTCGCCCCCGACCGGGTACGGCCCGGGGTGGCTGCTGTGGACACGGTGCAGGACACGCCGCTCGGGCAGCCAGGCCAGGACGGTGAAGAGGCGGACGCCCACCGTCGTGCGGATCTCCTCCTCCAGCGCGGGGAGCGGGCCGGTCGTGGATGTGTCGCTCATCGGGAGGTCACCTCGGTGGTGGTCGGTGCGGAAGGGAGGACGGAGGGTTCCGGTCCGGGCTCGGTGAGCTCCTCCAGGGAACGTCCGGCCGTGCTGACGCCGAACAGCACCGTGCAGATGACTCCGACCGCGAGCACGGCCGTGGTCAGGCCGAAGACACCGGCGAAACCGAAGCTCGCGGAGGAGACCCCGATGATCACCGGGGCGAGGATGGAGCCGACCCGCCCGAAGGCGCTGGACATGCCAGTCCCGCTGGCCCTGATCCAGGTCGGGAAGACCTCGGGGGTGTAGGAGTAGACACCCGCGTAGGTGCCGTTGAGGAAGAAGGAGAGCACCGCCCCCGCCAGGGTGATCGACGCCGGCGTCGTGGTCTGGCTGAGCCAGAAGGCGCTGAGGGCCGAGCCGGTGAGATAGAGGGCGATGACGTTCTTGCGGTCGAGCCGCTCCGACAGCCAGGCCGCCGAGAAGTACCCGGGGATCTGCGCCAGGTAGATGATGATCGAGAACTCGAAGCTCTTGGTGACGGTGATCCCGCGCTGGATCAGCAGGGTCGGTATCCACGAGAAGAAGCCGTAGTACGAGAACGTGATCACGAACCAGATCAGCCAGGTGATCGCGGTGCGGCGCGCCATCCTGCCGCTCCAGAGGTACTTCAGCGCGGCGAACAGGCCCAGCGCCGGCCGGGCGGGAGCGATCGCGGCCGCCGTCGCCGCGGCGTCCTCCACCGGCACGGGAGGAAGTGGCTCGCCGGTGGCCTTCTCGACCTTGCGCTCCAGATCGGCGACGACCTCTTCCGCGGCCGCGAGCTCTCCCCGGGCGATCAGATAGCGCGGCGACTCGGGCAGGGAGCGCCGCCACCAGAGCAGCATCACCACGGGCAGCGCGGTGATCACCTGGGCGACCCGCCAGCCCTCGGGGACGGTCGGGACGACGAACCGGCCGATGAGCGCGGCGGCGACGAAGCCGAAGGAGAAGAACCCGGCGAGCGCCCCGACGAACCAGCCCCGGCGCGCGGCCGGCACGAACTCCGAGAGGAACGGGGCGATGATGGCGCTCTCCGCGCCGGCCCCCGCCCCCGCCAGGGTCCGGGCGCCCAGGAAGAGCTCGTAATCGGGCGCGAACGCCGCCACCAGGGAGAAGAAGGCGTAGAAGGCGAGCGCCCACATCATCACCTTGCGGCGGCCGATGCGGTCGCCCAGCAGTCCGGCGGCCACCGCCCCGAAGAGGAAGCCGAAGGGCGAGGCGGAGCCGATGAGCCCGAGCGCGCCGTTGCTGAGGTCCCAGGCCTCCTGTGCGCTGGGCATCAGGAAGGCCACCACGGCCGAGTCCATCCCGTCGAACGTGTAGCCGAGGCCACCGATCAGCAGCAGGGCGTAATGGGGCTTGCTCAGCGGCAGCCGGTCCAGTCGGGCCAACAGCGTCATGCCGCACCTCCGGGGCTTCGAGTTGGAGGCAACGTAATATGCAGAATCTGAGAACTGCAATGGTTGTTGCAGATTTTTCTGATCGTTACACCGGTAGCCTGGGCCGGAAACACGTCGGAGACCCGCCTCACGGGCCGTGATGAACAGAGGGAGGCCCAGTGGTGGCAGCAGGACCCGACGCCGATGTGGATGCCGACGACAGCCGCGGTCCCGAGGGTGAGCGGTCCGCTCCCGACGCCGGCGACAGCTTCGAGGAGTGGCTGCGTGGCCGGCTCCCCCCGCGCGGACTGCGCAGCAAGGGCACCGCGGTCCTGGACGTGCTCCTCACCCAGCCGCGACGCGCGTCGTTCGCCTCGACCGGCGAGCTGGCCACCCTGGCCGGGGTGAACATCGCCACCGTCACCCGCACCGCCCAGGCCCTCGGCTTCGCGGGCTGGCCCGCGCTCCAGCAGGAGCTGAGGGCGCGCTATCTGTCCGCCCTCAGCGCTCCCGACGTGGCCGCCGAACACCACGCGACGGACGGCGTGGCGGACGCGTCCCTGCGCCGAGACCTCGACAGCGTCGCCCTGCTCACCCGGCGGCTCGACGGCGACGCCATACGGAGGGTCGCCGAAGCGGTGGCAGGCGCCAGGCACACGGTCGTGGTCGCCGACGGCAGTTACGCGGCGACCGGGATCGCCTTCGCGCACAACGCCCGGCTGGCCGGCTACCGCATCACCGCGATCACCGGTGGTGACGCCCAACTCGCCAACGTCATCTCCGACATGACGGACGAGGACGCGCTCGTCGCCATCAGCTTCTGGCGGCTCTACGCGAGCACCGTCCTCGCGGCCGGGGAGGCGCACCGCCGGGGCGCCAAGGTCTTCGCGCTCACGGACGCCGCGAGCCCGGCGCTCACGGAAGCGGCGGACGAGGTCGTTCTCGTGCCCGCCGAAGGTGTGTCCTTCTTCCCCTCGCTCACGGCCGGAACGGCCGTGGTGCAGGCCGTCGTCGCGGAGCTGGCGGCCATCGACCCCGAGCGGACCCGCCGGGCCATCGAGGCCGCCGAGGCCGAATGGGACCGCTTCGGCCTGCTGCACCGGCGCCCCCGGCCGCGCAACGGGACTTAGGGTCCGCATGCGCGGCACCTCGCGGGGGCGGGCGTCGGTGCCGGGGGAGTGGCGCTCATGCTCCTCACGGGCGAGGCGTCGGCCGCGCCGCTGGGTGTGGCGGCTTCCGTCGGGGCCATGCTCCTGTCGTCCCTGGGCTATGTCCTCGCCAAGCGGTGGGGTGGCGACGTGGACGTACTCGCCTCTACGTCCTGGCGGTTGACGGCCGGAGGGCTGCTGCTGCTCCCGTTCGCCGTCGTCGTCGAGGGGGCGCCGCCCCGCCTGGACGGACCCGCGCTGCTCGGCTTCGGCTATGTCTCCGTGGTGGCCACGGCAGTGGCCTTCGCCTCCTGGTTCGCGGGCCTGCGCCATCTGCCCGCCGGGACGGTGGGTCTCGTCGGCCTGCTCAATCCCGTGACCGGCGTCCTGCTGGGCACGCTGATCGCGGGCGAGGTGCTCACCGTGCGCCAGCTCTGCGGGGTGGTCCTGGGGCTGGCCGGGGTCGTCCTCGGCCGGCCGGTGGTCGCGAGGGCCCGCACCGGGCGGGCGGTGACCTCGGTGCGCTGACGCACCGCGCGGCTTGATTTCACCCCTTGTGGGGACCCTCTCCGTGCGCGAACATGCGCATGTCAAAACCGGAAGAACTCCGGTCGCAGACGCATACGGAGGGGACCCCCCCACATGAAGAAGCCTCTCATCGGCGCGCTTTTTGCTGTCCTGTTCCTCGGCGCGGGCATCGCGCCCGCAACCGCGGCCACCGGAGCCGACGCCTCCGAAGCCAAGGTGAAGGCGGTCGACTTCGCCGGAACGGTCGCACTCAGCAACTGCTCCGGCTCGGTCGTACGGGCACCGACGTCGCAGCCCGGAGATCCGGCCCTCGTGCTGTCCAACGGCCACTGCCTGGAGTCCGGCTTCCCCGGTCCGGGCGAGGTCGTGCTCGACCGGGCCTCGACCCGGAGCTTCACCCTGCTGAACGCGGCGGGCACCGGTGTCGGCACCCTGCGCGCCGACAGGGTCGCGTACGGGACGATGACGGACACGGACGTCTCGCTCTACCGCCTCACCAGCACGTACGCCCAGATCGAGAGCGGCTACGGCATCGAGGCGCTGGAGCTCGACGCCGGGCGCCCGGCCCAGGGAACCGCCATCACGGTCGCCTCGGGCTACTGGAAGCGCACCTACAGCTGCGCCGTCGACGGCTTCGCCTACCGGCTGAAGGAGGGTGCCTGGACGTGGAAGGACTCGGTCCGCTACACCTCGGCCTGCCGGACCATCGGCGGCACGTCCGGGTCCCCCGTGATCGACGACGCGACCGGCAAGGTGGTCGCCGTCAACAACACCGGTAACGAGGACGGGCAGCGGTGCACGGACAACAACCCGTGCGAGGTCGACGAGAACGGCGCCGTCACCGTCCGGGAGGGCATCAACTACGCCCAGCAGACGTACGGCATCGTGCCGTGCATCGGCAGTGGCAACCGGATCGACCTGGACCGGGCCGGGTGCGCGCTGCCCAAGCCGTGACCCTGGACACCATCGCCCGGACCGTTGCGGGATCCTGCCCGGAGCTTGGCAGGAGGCTGCCGCGCGCGCCGGTCTCGTCCTTGCCGACCGTGCACATCGGGCGCAGCACCTTGCCCTGGATCTCTGGCGGAGACCGGGCGCGAACAGAGCCAGGACATGGGTGAGTCGGGCCGAGACGCACCTCGGCCCGCCGGGTGACGGGCCGGCGGGCCGAGGTGGTTCAGGTGAGCGGGGGGAGTGGTGGGCCCACGCGCACGGGAACGGTCAGACCGCCCACTTGGAGCAGTTGGAGGCGCTGGCCCAGGCGTGGCCGCTGATGGTGTTGTTCGCCGAGGAGCCGGTGTTGTAGTAGTCGTTGGAGAGGTTCGATGCCCAGCCCTCGGACCGGCTGAGGCAGATGTGGCCGCCGCTGCCGCCGGTGCCGCTGTAGAACTTGACCTCGTAGCTGTTGCCGTTGTTCAGGATCGAGGACGCCTTGTTGGTGTCGCCTCCCTGGAAACTGAGCGCGGAGTCGCCCCAGTTGGAGTCGTCGCCGGACGCGTGGCCGAGGTGGCCGTTGCAGTTGGTGCTGTCGTACGCGTACATGTAGCCGGAGAGGGCGCCGGCCATGGCGTCGGAGCAGTCCGCCGCCTGGGCGGAGGTGGCGGGGACGAGGGCGCCGAGGGAAGCCACGGCGACGGTCGTAAGGACGGCGAAAGCCTTGCGCATGAGGTGGTGCTCCTTCATGTGTCGGTTTTCTGAATCCATCCGCGACTGCTGTGCCGCGGAAATCTGTGAGTCACTCGCCCGCGAGTTCCCGGGCCCGGGACAGTGCGGCCAGTCCCATTCGCTGGTAGGCGGAATTCTCCTTGCCGTACTTCTTCAGCGCGATGGACCGGTATTCCCGCTCAAGCCGGCGCGCGGTCTTCCCGAGAGTCGTCTCCACGGCGCACGTGGCCTCGGTCACCGCCACGTCGATTTCGTATGCCCGAGCCTCTTCGGAACTCATTTTCTCGGTTTCCGTGATGCGCTTCTCGCGGATCTCGTCCGGTGAGGAGAAAGGCCGGCCGGCTTCCTTCATGCACCGCGACCAGGCGGCGACCGTTTTCTTCATCCGCTCGTCCGCGAGAATGTCCGGCACATAGAGCGGAGTCAGGCCCGTGACGGTCTTCCTGGCCTTGAACCAGGCCTCGAGGTCCCCGTAGAGCTGGGTCCGCGCCCCGGCCCAGCAGCCCGTCCGTGGGGTCTCGACGGTGCCGCCGGCGGGCAGTTCCACGCTCAGTACGTCGTCGTAGTCGCCGTTGAGAGCCGTGTTGTAGCGGATGCGGTCCTTCCGCTGGAGCGCGTTGGGGTACCGGACGTTGGGGTGGTCGCGGCGGTCCTTCTCGGCCGCCTCGTCGAAGGCCCGGCCGTAGCCGTACTTCTTCGCCCAGGCGATGTCGTCGATCACGTAACGGCCCGCTCTCCGGGCGTCCGTACTCGCCACCGGCCCCACCCAGTACTTGAATCCCTTGTTCTCCATGCACTCCTTGACAAGTGCGTACTCGGCGTACTCGATTTCCATCTCCTCGGGGACGGTCAGGTCCCGGAGTTCACTGTCCGAAATCGCGACCGATTCACTCTTCGGCCGCTTCGCCGAGCTCCTCGTCCCGTCCGTCCCTGTCCCGCAGCCCGCCGTGATGCATGCGGCCGCCACGACGGCAACGGAGATGGAGAACTTCCGCCTCATGTGATGCGCGCTCCCTACGGCTTATGCGGCGTCCGAGCCGCATTCGACGTCCTTTTCCGGCCCTGCGATGGACCTTAGGGTCATCGCGGAATTCGGAATGTGTCATCCGTGCACGGAACTTTGTCAGTGGTGCACCGCGTCGAGGTGGCGCCGCGTCGGCGAGGACCGGCCCCGCGTGTCGCGGCCGAACCCGTTGCACGGCGTGAGGGACTCCCGACACACTGCCGCCAGGAACCGACGCGCCGAGGGGGAACGTGTGGGGCAACGGGGCGAAGTACCGCCAGGACGGCTCTGCGAGCGGAGCGGACGGAGGTCCGCCGCATGAGCCCGGTCCTGGACACGACGCACATCCCGTCGCGGGACCGGGAGGAAGTGGTCCGGAACGCGGTGTGGGAATCCGTGGTGGCGGTCGACATCGACCACGGTCCTCCGGCCGAGGACATCTCCGTTCGCATAGGACTCGGCACCGTGGGGCCGGTCCGGATCTGTTCGGCGCGGGCGACCGCTGTCACGATCCGTCGGACTGAGCGGCTGGCCCGGGAGGACGAGGAGCCGGCCGTCTTCCTCGGCCTTCAGGTGACGGGCAGCAGCCTGGTGGCGCAGAACGGCCGCGAGTGCGTGCTGCGGCCGGGGGAGCTCGCCGTCTACGAATCGATCGCTCCCTACACGCTCCTCTTCGACGAGGGAGTCGACCACCACTTCCTACGTTTCCCTCGTGCCGCACTGGCGCTCCCCGACCGGTTGTTACGGGACAGCACCACGGTCGCCCTGGGGCCCGACAACCCTGTTGCACGCCTCGCCTTCACCTACTTCTCCCAGCTGGCCGCCAGCGACGATCTGCACCAGGGCGTGCACGCCGACGCCGTCGTGGGACCCAGCGTCGAACTGCTCCGCGCCCTCCTGACCACGCAGCAGGGAAACTCCAGCCTGGCCAGGGCGCCGTTGGAGGCGACCCTCAGCCTGCGGATCACTCATTACATCCAGGAGCACCTTGCTGACCGCGATCTGTCGGCGGCACGGATAGCCGCCGCACACGACATCTCCGCACGCCATCTCTACGCTGTGCTGTCCCGGTCGGGAATCAGCCTCGGAGACTGGATCCGTACACGCCGTCTGGCCGAATGCAGGCGGGAGCTGGCCGGCCCGGACGGGCGGCTGCGGACCATCGCGGCGGTAGGACGACGTTGGGGCTTCGTGGACGCGACCCACTTCAGCAAGGTGTTCAAGCGGACCTACGGAATCTCGCCTCGGGCCTGGCGCGAGCAGAACCGCGCCCGCTCCCGCACGTGAGGGTCTCCGTCTCCGTGCTGTCGCGTTCCCCGCGACCGCACGGAGACGATCCGGCCGCCCTCACCCCGTGGTGGCGGCGCCCGTGCCCCGCACCGACCGGCCCGCCAGGGTGGAGGTGCGCTTGCCGTCCTCGATGACGAAGCGTCCGTCGATCAGGACGTGCGGGAGCCCCACCGGAAGGGTGCGCGGCTCGTCGAAGGTCGACCCGGCCGCCACCGTGGCCGGGTCGAAGAGGACCAGGTCCGCGCGGTAGCCCTCGCGGACGTACCCGCGGTCCGGCAGGCGCAGGCGGGCGGCCGGACGGGACGTGAGGTGGGCGACGCACTCCTCCAGCGTGAGGATGCCCAGCTCCCGCACGTACCGGCCGAGGTACTGGGGGAACGTGCCGTACGCGCGGGGGTGCGGCTTGTCGCCCTGGAGGATGCCGTCGCTGCCCCCGGTGTGCACCCGGTGGCGCATGATCTGCCGGACGTTCTCCTCATGGCCGACGTGCTGGAGGATCGTCGTGCCCAGCCGGTCCTCGACGAGCAGCCGACGGGCCGTCACCCAGGGCTCCTCGCCGCGCAGCCGGGCGGACTCGGCCACCGTACGGCCGACGTATCCGGACAGGTCCGGTGAGCCGACGCCGGAGATCTCGATCCTGTCCCACTCGATCGGGACGCCGTGGCAGCCGTCGGACCCCACGACCTCGACGACGTGACGGATCCGCTCGGCCGTCTCCCCGTCGGCGAGCCGGGTGAGGACCGACTCCGGTCCGCCCTCGTTCGCCCAGCTCGGCAGCATCGCCACGAGGGTCGTGCAGCCGGGCGTGTACGGATAGGTGTCGAGCGAGATGTCCGCGCCCGCCGCGAGCGCCTCGTCCAGGAGGGAGAGGAGCTCGGGCGCCTTGCCCTTGTTCACGCCGAAGTTCATGGTGGCGTGGGCGAGATGGAGTGCGCAGCCGGCGTCGCGGGTGAGCCGCACCATCTCCTCGTACGCCTGGAGCGCCCCCGCCCCGTACGAGCGGTGATGGGGGCAGTAGTAACCGTCGTGCGCGGCCACCACCCGGCAGAGTTCGGTGAGTTCGGCGTCCTTCGCGTACATCCCGGGGGTGTACGTCAGGCCCGAGGACATGCCGACCGCGCCCTCGGCCATGCCCTGGGCGACGAGCTCCTTCATGCGGTCCAGCTCGGCGTCGGTGGCGGGACGGTCGTCCCAGCCGACGGCGAGCATCCGGACGGTGCCCTGCGGGATGAGGTAGGTGGCGTTGACGGCGATGCCCTGTCCGCCGAAGTTGCGGTCGAGGCGGTCCAGGTAACCGCCGACGGTGCGCCAGTCGAAGTCGATGTCGCTGCCGTCGCCGTTCCAGCCGGCGATGGACCGGCGGACCTCTGCGAGGGTGCGGTCGTCGGCGGGGGCGTACGACAGTCCGTCCTGGCCGAGCACCTCCAGGGTGACGCCCTGGGCTGCCTTCGCGCTGTGGTCGGGGTCGCGCAGCAGCGCGAGGTCGCTGTGCGCGTGCATGTCGATGAAGCCCGGCGAGAGCGCGAGGCCGTCGGCGTCCAGGGTGCGGGCGGCGGTGGGGCGTGGGCCGTCGCCCTCCCTGCGGATCTCGGTGATCCGGCCGTCCGTGATGCCTACGTCGGCGCGGTAGGAGGGGGCGCCGGTGCCGTCGACGACGCGGGCGTCGCGGATGACCAGGTCCATGGGAGTCGCCTTTCGAGGGGTGGGGGAGAGGGGCGCGGGGATCAGAAGAAGGTGCGGATGTACTCCGTGACCGTGCCGTCGGCCTCGACCAGCGGGATCAGCTGCCACTTGTCGAACGACGTGCAGGGATGCGAGAGGCCCATGCCGATCCAGTCCCCGACCTCCAGCTCGGCGCCCTCCTCCGTACGCACCCAGCCGTGCTGGTCGGACAGTCCGCTGACGGTGATTCCGGTGGCCGGGCGCACCGAGCCGTCGCGCCCGGAGCGGACGACCTGTGCCTCGGGGAGGTCCAGGTCGTAGGCCGCGTCGCGCTTGCCGGCGTTGACGAACGCCTGCCCGGGGGCGGGACGGGAGACGACCTGGGCCCAGAGGCGGAAGGCGGGCTGGAGGGTGCCCTCCTCGGGAATCCGGTTGAAGGGGGTGAGGTGGCGGTAGTGGCCGTCGTCGTGGCTGACGTACGCCCCGGAGCGCAGCAGCTTGAGCACGGGCCGGCTCAGCGCGGGGATCCCGGCGAAGACGTCGGCGACCGCGTCGAACCACGCGCTGCCGCCCGCGCTGACCAGGATCTCCTCGCCGTCGGCGAGCGCGGCGAAGCGGCCGGCGGAGTCGAAGTCCGCTGCCAGCGCGACGAGCCGGCGCAGCCACTCCCGTACGCGCTCGGGGGAGGCGTCCGGCACCTCGCCCTCGTAACCCGCGACGCCCACCAGCCGCAGGGTGGACGCCGCCGCCACCGCGTCGGCGACCGCCGCGCAGTCGGCCTCCGTGCGGGCGCCGGTGCGGGCGCCCTCACCCGCGCCCAGCTCCACCACGACGTCCACGGGGCGCACGGCACCCGCCGCGCGCAGGGCCTCGTCCATCAGCTCGACGCCGCGCACGGAGTCCACGTAACAGGCGAACGTGAAGTCCGGGTCGGAGTCCAGCTCGCCGGCCAGCCAGCGCAGGGCCACCGCGTCGACGAGCTCGTTGGCCAGGAAGATCCGCGCGATGCCGTAGGCCCGGTACACCCGCGCCTGATGGGGCACGGCGGCGGTGATGCCCCACGCGCCGTACTCCAGCTGACGGGCGAAGAGCTGCGGGGACATCGACGTCTTGCCGTGCGGGGCGAAGGCCAGCCCGTGCCGCTCCGCGTACGTCTCCAGCAGGGCGAGGTTGGCCTCGACCGACTCGGCGGACAGGGCCAGAACCGGGGTGGTGAAGCCGCCCGTGAACAGATTGCGGCGCTCGGCCGCCAGCGCGCCCACCGTGAGGCCCTCCGCGTCCGGCGGCAGCGCCTTGAAGCGGTGGTCGACCCGTTCGCCGGCGAGTGCCGTCACGGACTGTTCGGGGGACTGCTCGGCGGCCAAGGGGATCTCCTCGGGGGAAGTAGCCGTTGCATTGTGTGCAACAGGCGTTGCGTATATCGCTCAAGGCTGTCTAACATCCGAGCCGATGCCGGGTCAATGGTGACCACCGGCGCCCGACGACCGACCACGAGGAGCCCAGAGTGCCCGGATCCGCAGCCAGGACAGCCACCGCGGACGTCGTCTGCCTCGGCGAGTCCATGGTGACGTTCCTGCCCTCGCAGCCGGGCCGCCTCGCCGACGTCCCCTCCTTCGGCCGGGGCATCGGCGGTGCCGAGTCCAACGTCGCCTGCGCGCTCGCCGCGGCGGGCCACCGGGCGAAGTGGGTCGGCCGGGTCGGCGCCGACGGCTTCGGGGACCACCTCGTCGACACGATCACCGGCTACGGCGTCGACACCTCGGCCGTCCGCCGAGACCCGGACCGCCCCACCGGCATCTACTTCCGCACGGCGACGGACCGGGCCACCGACACCCACGAGGTCGCCTACTACCGGGCCGGCTCCGCCGCCTCCGCGATGTCGCCGCGGAACGTCCCGTACGAGGACCTCCTCGACACCCGCGTCCTGCATCTGTCCGGCATCACCGCAGCGCTCTCCGCCGACTGCCTGGCCCTCCTCCACGACCTCACCGCACCCCGCGACGGCCGCCCCCTGATCTCCTTCGACGTCAACCACCGTCCCGGCCTGTGGCGCGACGGCGAGGCCGGCCCGGAGGTCCTGCTCGACCTCGCCCGCCGCAGCGACCTCGTCTTCGTCGGGGAGGACGAGGCGGAGGAGGCCTGGGACGTCCACGGCGCCGAAGCCGTCCGCGCCGCCCTCCCGGAGCCGGACGTCCTCGTCGTCAAGCGCGGCCCGGACGGGGCCACGGTCTTCTCCAGGGCCGCGAACGGCACGGACACCGTCACCACCGTCCCCTCCCTGCGCGTCGACGTCGTCGCCGCCGT
This sequence comes from Streptomyces sp. QL37, assembly GCF_002941025.1. Lineage (NCBI taxonomy): Bacteria > Bacillati > Actinomycetota > Actinomycetes > Kitasatosporales > Streptomycetaceae > Streptomyces > Streptomyces sp. QL37. The sequence goes on from NZ_PTJS01000001.1 coordinate 5,276,545, forward strand.
CGGAGCCGGCGACGCATTCGCCGCGGGCTTCCTCTCCGCCACCCTGCGCGACCTGCCCGTACGCGACCGCGCCCGGCACGGACACCTCATGGCCGCCGCCGTCCTCACCGTCCCCGGCGACCTCACCGGCCCCCCGCCCCGCGCGTACGCCGACCGGCTCGCCGCCCTGGACGACGAGGCCTGGGGCACACTTCGTCTCGGCCCCGGCTGGACAGCCGCCGCAGGGGCGAACGAGGAGGTACGAGTCACATGAGCCAGACCGTCGACCGCGCGCTGAGCATCCTGCCGCTGCTCGCCCAGGGCCCCGCCGACCTCGGCCAGGTCGCCGAGCGACTGGACGTCCACAAGTCCACGGCGCTGCGTCTGCTCCGTACGCTCCACGAGCACGGACTCGTCTACCGCCAGGAGGACCAGCGCTACCGCCTCGGCGCCCGGCTCTTCGCGCTCGCGCAGGAGGCCGTCGAGAACCTCGACGTACGCGAGATCGCCCACAGCCACCTCGTCGCACTCAACGAGCAGTGCGGACACACCGTCCACCTCGCGGTGTACGAGGAGAACGAGGTCCTCTACATCGACAAGGTCGAGAGCCGCTACCCCGTGCGGATGTACTCACGGATCGGCAAACCCGTCGCGATCACCGTCGCCGCGGTCGCCAAGCTGCTCCTCGCCGACCTCGCCGAGCCCGAACGGCGCGCCATCGCCGAACGGCTCGACTACCCCATGTACACGTCCCGTTCGCTCCCGAACGCCGGTGCCTTCCTCAAGGAACTCGCCGTCGTACGCGAACAGGGCTGGGCCACCGACCTCGGCGGCCACGAGGAGTCCATCAACTGCGTCGGCGCCCCCATCCGGGGCGCGGACGGGCGCGTCGTCGCGGCCATGTCGGTGTCCGCGCCGAACGTGGTCGTCACGGCCGAGGAACTCCTCACCCTGCTCCCCCTGGTGCGCCGCACCGCGGAGACCATCAGCCGGGAGTACTCCGGCACCGCCCCCACCAAGAAAGCCTGAACCGCCATGACCGAGAAGACCGCCCTCACCCCCAGCACCCACACCGCCCCGCCCGCCAAGTTCTCGCACGGCGTGAAGAAGGGGAACATCCTCCAGGTCGCCGGTCAGGTCGGCTTCCTGCCCGCCGTCGAGGGCCAGGCCCCCACCCCGGCCGGCCCGACGCTGCGCGAGCAGACCCTGCAGACCTTCGCCAACGTCAAGGCGATCCTGGAGGAGGGCGGCGCGAGCTGGGACGACGTCATGATGATGCGCGTCTACCTCACGGACGTCGACCACTTCGCCGAGATGAACGCCATCTACAACGAGTACTTCGAGGAGCAGGGCCTCAAGGCCCCCGCCGCCGCACGTACGACGGTGTACGTCGGCCTGCCCAAGGGCCTGCTCATCGAGATCGACGCGCTCGCGGTCCTCGGCTGATCATCTGATCCGCCGCCCGGCGCTCCGCCCCCGGAGAGCCGGCACCCCTGAACCGCCACCTCACGGCACGGCGCCCCACCCTTCCCCCGAGGGGCGCCGTGCCGTGAGGTGGCGGTTCAGGGGTGCCGGCTCTCCGGGGGCGGAGCGCCGGGCGGCGGATCAGATGATCAGCCGAGGACCGCGAGCGCGTCGATCTCGATGAGCAGGCCCTTGGGCAGGCCGACGTACACCGTCGTACGTGCGGCGGCGGGGGCCTTGAGGCCCTGCTCCTCGAAGTACTCGTTGTAGATGGCGTTCATCTCGGCGAAGTGGTCGACGTCCGTGAGGTAGACGCGCATCATCATGACGTCGTCCCAGCTCGCGCCGCCCTCGGGATCGCGCTCCTGCTCTTCCTGATCATCAAGGTCAGGCTCCAGCCGTTCGTCGCGCTGCTCGCCGTGTCCATAGCCGTCGGCCTGCCCAAGGGCCTGCTCATCGAGATCGACGCGCTCGCGGTCCTCGGCTGATCATCTGATCCGCCGCCCGGCGCTCCCCCCTGCCCCGAAGGACCCCGTCACCAACGGAGTTGACCGCTCATGCTGCTCGCCGCCGCCCCCGCCCCCGAGGCGCCACCCCACACCGGTGGACTGCTCCTCCTGATCGGCGGTACGCCCGGTCTGCTGACCGTCGCCGCCCTCGGGATCGCGCTCCTGCTCTTCCTGATCATCAAGGTCAGGCTCCAGCCGTTCGTCGCGCTGCTCGCCGTGTCCATAGCCGTCGGCCTGGGTGCCGGTCTCTCCGTCACCGAACTCTTCGGCACGGTCCAGAAGTCGGCCGCCGTCTCGGTCATCGAATCCGGCATGGGCGGCATCCTCGGGCACGTCGCGATCATCATCGGCCTCGGCACGATGCTCGGCGCCATCCTGGAGGTGTCCGGCGGCGCGGAGGTCCTCAGCGCCCGCCTGCTGAACCTCTTCGGCGAGAAGCGCGCCCCGCTCGCCATGGGCCTCACCGGCCTCATCTTCGGCATCCCGGTCTTCTTCGACGTCGGCATCTTCGTCCTCGCGCCCATCGTCTACGCCGCCGCCAAGCGCTCCGGCAAGTCGGTCATCCTCTACGCGATGCCGCTGCTGGCCGGCCTCTCGATGACCCACGCGTTCCTGCCCCCGCACCCCGGGCCGGTCGCCGCGGCGGGCCTGTTCAACGTCTCCCTCGGCTGGGTCATCCTGATGGGCGCCGTGGTCGGCATCCCGTCCGTCCTCGCCGCCTGGGGTTACGCCGCCTGGATCGGAAAGCGCATCTTCGTCGAGGTGCCGCAGGACATGGTCGAGGCGGCCGCCGAGGCCAAGGCCGCGGTCGTCGCCGAGCAGCGCGCCGCCGGTGTCACCCCCCACGAGAAGCCCGTCCCGCTCGGCACGGTGCTCGCGATCATCGGTACGCCACTGATCCTCATCCTGGCCGCGACGTTCTCCTCCATCGCGCTCGACCCGTCCACCCCGCGCTCCGTCATCGAGTTCTTCGGCAACCCCTTCGTCGCGCTGACGATCGCCCTGCTGCTCGCCTACTACCTGCTGGGCATCCGCCGGGGCTGGTCCCGCAAGTCCCTCGAGTCGGTCTCCACGTCCTCGCTGAAGCCGGTCGGCAACATCCTGCTGGTCGTCGGTGCGGGCGGCATCTTCGGAGCAGTGCTGAAGGGCAGCGGCATCGCCGACGCGCTCGCCGACACCTTCAACGACGTGGGCCTGCCGGTCATCCTGCTCGCCTGGCTGATCTCCGTGGTCCTGCGGGTCGCGCAGGGCTCGGCGACGGTCGCGATCGTCACCACCGCCGGCATCGTCGTCCCGCTCGTCGAGGGCCAGGACATGTCGCAGGCACACCTCGCGCTGATCATCATGGCGATCTCGGCGGGCTCCATCTTCGCCTCGCACGTCAACGACGGCGGATTCTGGATGGTCTCGAAGTACTTCGGCATCTCCGAGCGCGACACCCTGAAGACCTGGACGGTCCTGGAGACGGTCCTCTCGGTCGCCGGCTTCGTGGTCGCCGCGGCGCTCAGCCTGGTGATCTAGCGACTCCCGTCCGGACCGGACCGGAGGAGGGAGCGGGGGCGGGCCCGTACAGGTCCGCCCCCGCTCCCCTGTCACAGGACGTCCACAGCTGTCCACTCCGCGAGGGGAGATGACGGCGGTACGACGCGCCCCCTTGTGTGATCCGGCGTGATGCGCTTCGTTGATCGACATGGCGGAGACAAGCGAGACCACAGGGGCGGGGGAGCTGGGCTCCCAGCCGCGTAAATCCAGTTGGCGTTACATCGGGCCCGGCATCGTCGTCGCGGCCACCGGTGTCGGAGCGGGGGACCTGGTCGCGACGCTCATCGCGGGCAGCAAATTCGGCTACACCCTCATGTGGGCGGCCGTGATCGGCTGCCTGGTCAAGATCTCCCTCGCGGAGGCGGTGGGCCGCTGGCACCTCGCGACGGGCCGCACCCTCTTCGACGGCTGGCGCACCCTCGGCGGGTGGACCACGGGCTACTTCGCCGTGTACGTCGTCGTCTGGGGCTTCGTGTACGGCGCGACGGCCATGTCCTCCAGCGCCCTGCCCATCGTGGCGCTCTTCCCCGACGGGCCCGGCCTGAAGACCTGGGCGATCATCACCGGGCTGGTCGGCCTGGTCTTCGTCTGGTTCAACCAGTACGCCGTCTTCGAGAAGGCCATGACGGTCCTGATCGGCGTGATGTTCGTCGTGGTGGTCTACGTCGCCATCAGGGTGACGCCGGACATCGGCGCGTCCTTCGCCGGCCTGCTCCCCGTGCTCCCGGACGGTTCGCTGGTCTACACGCTCGGGCTGATCGGCGGGGTCGGCGGCACCATCACCATGGCGGCGTACGGGTACTGGGTGAACGCCAAGGGGTGGTCCAACACCTCCTGGATGAAGGTGATGCGGATCGACAACCGGGTGGCCTACATCACGACCGGCATCTTCGTCGTGGCGATGCTCATCATCGGCGCCGAACTGCTGCACTCCTCGCAGATCGCCCTGACCAAGGGCGACCAGGGGCTGATCGACCTCGGCGACATCCTGGAGGACCGCTTCGGGGCGGGCACCGCGAAGCTGTTCCTGGTCGGATTCTTCGCGGCCTCGTTCTCGTCGCTCATCGGTGTGTGGCACGGGGTGAGCCTGATGTTCGCCGACTTCGTGGAGCGGATCCAGGCCGCCCGTGAGGGCGCGAGCGTGGAGAAGGCGAGCGGCGAGAAGGTGAGCCGGCAGGAGCGGTCCGTGCCCTTCCGCGCCTACCTGCTCTGGCTGACGTTCCCGCCGATGACGCTGCTGTGGCTGGACGAGCCCTTCGGGCTGGTCATCGGTTACGGGGTCCTGGGCGCCTTCTTCATGCCGTTCCTGGCCCTGACCCTGCTGTGGCTGCTCAACTCCTCCCGCACGCCGAGGGAATGGCGCAACGGCTGGCTGAGCAACGGGATGCTGGGCGCCGCGGGACTGCTGTTCATCGTGCTGTGCGTCAAGCAGGTGATCGACCTGCCCTGGTGACGACGGTGCACGCAGCAGCGCCGCCGGGGGAGCGGCGGCGCTGCTGGACCGGAGGGGCCTGCGCGTTACGGGAGGCCGTGGACGTGCGGGCCGACCGCCTTGGACCAGGCGTTGCCCGCCGTGGCGTCCCAGTTCGTGGACCAGGTCATCGCGCCGCGCAGGTCCGGGTAGGTCCTGGACGGCTTGAAGGAGCCGCAGCCCGTGCCCTTGGCCAGGCAGTCCAGGCCGGCGTTCACGACGGACGGGGCGACGTAGCCGCTGCCCGCGCCACGGGTGGAGGCGGGGACGCCGAGGCCGACCTGGGACGGGGCGAGGCCGCCCTCCAGCTGGATGCAGGCGAGCGCGGTGAGGAAGTCCACCGAGCCCTGTGAGTAGACCTTGCCGTCGCAGCCCAGCATCGATCCGCTGTTGTAGTACTGCATGTTGACGACGGTCAGGATGTCCTTGATGTTGAGCGCCGTCTTGAAGTACTCACCGGACGTCGACTGCATGTCGATGGTCTGCGGGGCCATCGTGATGACGAGGCCGGAGCCCGCCTTCGACGACAGGGAGCGCAGCGCCTTCGTCATGTAGGTGGAGTTGAGGCCGTTCTCCAGGTCGATGTCGACGCCGTTGAAGCCGTACTCCTGGATGAGCGCGTACACCGAGTCCGCGAAGGCGGTGGCGGAGGCGTCGCTGTTGACGGCGACGGACCCCTTCTCGCCGCCGACGGAGATGATGACGTTCTTGCCGGCGGCCTGCTTGGCCTTGATGTCCGCCTTGAACTGGTCGACGGTGTAGCCGTTCAGCCCCGCCGAGTCCAGGTTGAAGGTGACGGCACCGGGCGTGGCCGTGGCGTCCGCGAAGGAGACGGCGATGATGTCGTAGTCCGCGGGGACGTCGCTGAGCTTCTGGACGGTGGCGCCGTTGTTGAAGTTCTGCCAGTAGCCGGTCACCGCGTGCTTGGGCACCGACGTCGTCGGGCCGGGGCCCGGGTCGGTGGCCTTCGCCGTACGACCGCTGACGGCCGCCGACCTGACGGACTCGCCGGCGGCGTTCGTCGCGCTGACGGTGAACTGGTACGCGGTGTCCGCGGCGAGGCCGGTCACCGTCGCGGAGGTGCCGGTGGAGGTGGTCGCCTTCGCGCCGTTCCGGTAGACGGTGTAGCCGGTGGCGCCGGAGACGGCGTTCCAGTTCAGGGTGACGGAGGAGGTGGTTGTCGTGGCGACGGCCAGTCCGGCGGGGGCCCCGGGGACCGCGGGCTCCGGGTCCGTGCCACCGCCGCCGTCGGGCCCGCTCACCTCGACGTCGTCCGCGACGTAGGCGGCCTGGCCGTACCAGCCGTGGGTGTAGACGGTCACCGAGGTGGTGGAGGGGCCGGTGGTGAAGGTGGTCCGCAGCTGGGTCCAGGCGCTGGAGCCGGGCGACCAGGTGGAGACGTCCGTCGTGCCGGTGCCGCTCGCCCCGAGATAGGCGTAACCACCCTGCACCCAGGAGCTCAGCGTGTAGGTGGAGCCGGGCTTCACGGCCACGCTCTGGGTGCACTTGGCGTTGTCCTGGCCCGCCGGAGTGGCCTTCAGCGCGGAGGAGCCGCCGTGCACGGGGGAGGTGACGGTGGTGCCGCTGCCCCCGGAACAGGTCCAGTTGGCGAGCCCGGACTCGAATCCGGCGTTCCTGGCCACGTTGACGTCGGCCGCCTGCGCGGTGCCGACGAGCCCGGTGACGCCCAGCGCCCCCGCCGCGACCACGGCGACGGCCCCGCCGAGGAGCGGCCGGACCCGGCGTCTTCTGTGCCTGCTGCTGCCTGCGGAGCGTTCCACTTGCTGCCTCCGGTGGGGGAGTTGGGGGTGCTGGCGGGAACGGTGGCCACCGTTGGCCGATAAACTGGTCCAGACCAATCAAGTTGTCAAGACCTCTGGCGGCCCCGATGCGGACGGGGAGTCGCGCCCCTGGGCCGGAGGGGGGTCGCGCCCACCTTCGAGTGACCGTTCCCGGTCGCGCGGGTCCACTCGCACGGGTGACTCGGCCGGAACGCCTCGGACGTGACGGAGTGGATATCGCGGAGGGCCGTGGAAAACGGGTCGCAATCCGTTCTGACGTGGGCGGATGAATTCTCCCGGATTTCAAACCCGCCCGGTCGGGGTAACTCTGCGCAGTGGTGCAGGAGTTAACCACATTGCTTTTCGTCCGATTTCGTACGGAGGCGTAGCGAACGCCTGTGCCGTACCGTCTTCGTACCGGCTTCCGGTATCTGTTCTCTGCCTGGTCTGACGTGGCTAAAGTGCTGGGGAAGAAGCACGGAGCAGGAGCGATTGCGGCCGGAGTCCCCCGACGACGGCCGGAGCCGGAACGGGGAAGAGCGTGCCGACCGCAATAGCAGTGACCAGTGCTGATCTCGTGCTACCGCCGACCGATCAGCAGACACCCACAGCGGCGCTGCTCCAGGCACCCGAAGCCCAGACCCTCGATCTCGCGATCGGTGACATGCACCTGCTCCTGGAGCAGCACGGTTATGTGATCGCCGTCTATCCCGCCGGCATCAGCCCCGCACATGAACGCAGACTGCACGCGATCCGCTCGGTCCTGGAGAGCGACCGCATCGCCCTGCTCAGGACGGACCTGCCACCGCTCGGCGTGGCCGTACTGGTGCGCCAGCTCCGCCAGCTCTCCATCTGCGATTTCAGTCCGGGTGTGGTGGCCTCGGCGGCCCGGCTGCTCGCCCACTACATCCACGCCGGAGCCCTGCTGAACTCGGTGGCCAGACTCGACAGGGTCCCCGTCAGCCTCAAGACCCACGCCAAGTCCTGGCTGCCGGGATCCCAGTTCGCCGTGCTCGCCGGCCCCAGCCCCCAGCTGGTCAGGATCGGCCCGACGGCCGAACCGCCGGCCGGGCCGCCGTACACCACACAACTGATCGTCGCCAAAGGCCAGTTGACATCGGAATGGGTCCAGCAGACCCTCGCACCGGCATGGGGGGTCCAGGCCATTCAGGAGTGTGCGCTGCCTTCCGGATCGCCGCGCTGGTGGGGCACCGGGAAGCTGGTGGAATTCGCCTCCTTCCTTCCGGACATCTCCGTGATCTACCAGCTCGTTTCCTCCGTACGCCGGGAAAGCTGCCACTGGTGCGGAATGGAGCTCATCGGCGACCGCTGCGGGTTCTGTTCCTCCCCGCTGGCACCGCCGGAGAACCGAATGCACTCCCCGGGTGTCCTGAGCCTTGGCGCGGCCGCGCCACCGAGCACCTAGCGTGCCCGGGGCTCTCCGCAGACACCGCGCATCCCTTTCCGTCCGCTGCTCCACGCATCCGAATCGAACGAGGTTGTCCGGCCCATGAACTCCCGCCAGCGCCGCGGCGTGATACTCCTGCTCCTGTCGGTCCTGTGCGCCTTCGGCGCCTTCGCCGGGGTGCTCTCGGTGATCAGCGACGTCAACTCCAAGGTCGGGCCCGAGGTCGACGCCTACCGGCTCAAGAGCGACGTGGCCCCGTACACGGCTCTCTCCGCCGGGCAGTTCGAGAAGGTCTCCATGCCCAAACGCTGGCTGTCGGACAACGCCGTCACGGATATCGCCGAGGTCGACGGCAAGATCGCCGTCACCGAGCTGCAGGAGGGTTCCCTGATGCAGTCCGACATGATGGTGAGGAGCCCGGAGCTGAGGCCGGGCGAGCAGGAGATCGCCATCATGATCGACGCCGCGACGGGTGTCGCGGGCAAGATCCGGCCGAACGACAAGGTGAACATCTACGCCACGTTCGCCGGCGAGCAGGACGGCGAGGTCTCCCAGTCCAAGGTCATCGTCTCCAACGCCAAGGTCCTCGACGTCGGCGAACTGACCGCCCTCGAGCCGAAGAAGGACGACAGGAACCAGGCGACCGAGGCCGTGCCGATCACCTTCGCGCTCAACACCCTGGACACCCAGCGCGTCGCGTACGCGGAGTCCTTCGCCCAGCACGTGCGTCTCGCACTGATCGCCCCCGGCAGCGACGGCACCATCCGCCCGGGCGACCGGACCTACACGCTCGACAAGGACAAGTGAGGATCGGATGACCACCAGAATCCTCCCGACGGTCGGCGACCCCGACGCCGCCAGGTCCGTCACCACCCTGCTCAGCCAGCTCCCCGACGCGGAGCCGGCCGCTCCGGTCGGCGACTCGACGCAGCTCATCGACACCCTCGCCCGCCTCGCCGGCGAGGCCTTGGAGGAACTGCCCGAGGTCGTGCTGGTCCATGAGGGGATCGGCCCGGTGCCCGCCCTGGAGCTGATCCGGGAGGTCTCCCTGCGCTTCCCCGCCGTAGGGGTCGTGCTCATCACCGCCGACGCGAGCCCCGGGCTCTTCGCCGCGGCCATGGACGCGGGAGCACGGGGCCTGGTCACCCTCCCCCTGAGCTACGAGGAGCTCGCCAACCGGGTGCAGGCCGCCGCGCAGTGGTCCACGGGCGTGCGACGCCACCTCGGCGCGGGCGGCGATGTGTTCACCGGCCCCGGCGGCACGGTCGTCACGGTCACCGGGGCCAAGGGCGGGGTCGGGACGACCCTCACCGCCGTACAGCTGGCCCTGGCCGCGCAGGCCTCCGGGCACACGGCCGCGCTCGTCGACCTGGACCTCCAGACCGGTGACATCGCCGCCTACCTCGACGTCCAGTTCCGGCGTTCCGTCGTCGACCTCGCGGCCATCGCCGACATATCACCGCGCGTCCTCTCCGACGCCGTCTTCTCCCACACCACCGGGCTGGCGCTGCTGCTCGCACCGGGGGAGGGCGAACGCGGCGAAGAGGTCAGCGACCGGTCCGCCCGCCAGATCGTCAGCGCGCTGCGCTCGCGCTACGAGATCGTCGTCATCGACTGCGGAAGCCAGATGAACGGGGCCAACGCCGCGGCGGTCGAGATGGCGGACACCGCCGTACTGGTGACGACACCCGACGTCGTCGCCGTGCGGGGCGCCAAGCGCATCGTGCGGATGTGGGACCGGCTCCAGGTCCGCAAGGCCGAGGAGACGGTGATCCTCGTCAACCGCTTCAACCGCAACACGGAGATCCAGCCCGCCCTGATCCAGCGGATCACCGGGACCCGGATGGCGGGCACGGCGGTCCCCGCGAACTTCAAGGAGCTCCAGGGCGCCGTGGATTCGGGCCGGATGCACGAGCTGGACCCACGCTCCACCGTGAAACAGGCCCTCTGGGCCCTGGCGGGAGAGCTCGGACTCGTGAAGCCTTCGCAGGGAGCGGAGTCGCGCGGCGGCATGCTGCGCGGCGACAGGGGCTCGATCGGGGGCCGCAAGCGCAAGGGCGGCACGACCAGCGGGGGAGGCCGACAGTGACGAGCGACGCGGGAGAGCCGGGCCGGATACGGACATGGCTGAGACGCGACCGCGGGCAGCTGAGCGTCGAGTTCACCGGGATGGTGCCCATCATCCTGGTGACCCTGGTGCTGCTCTGGCAGGCGGTCCTGGTGGGCTACACGTTCACGCTGGCGAGCGGAGCGGCGGACGAGGGCGTACGCAAGGCGGTCGCGGCGGGGGCCTGGGACATGCGGAGCAGGTGCCAGGACGCCGTGAACGAACGGCTCCCCGGCGCCTGGGAGGGCTCCGCGGACGTCAGCTGCGAGCCCGGAAGCGACATGGTCAAGGCCACCGTCAGGCTGGAAACACCCGTGCTGTTCCCCGGATTCGCCAGCCTCCCCATCCCCGTCACGGCGACGGCCGGCGCGGCCGCGGAAGGGAACTGACACGTCATGGCACCCGTACGCATCCTCCGCGCGGCCGGACGGAGAACGGCCAGCGGCAGGGACCGCGGCTCGACCGCCGTCGAGTACCTCGGCTTCCTCCCCGTCCTCATCCTCATCGGCCTCGCAGGCATCCAGCTCGGCCTGATCGCCTACACCGCCCAGCAGGCGGGCACCGCGGCCAGGGCCGCCGCTCGTACCGCCGCGCAGGAGGACGTGTCCGGTTCCTACGCGCAGGTCGGAAGGGCCTCCATGACCGGCTGGGTCGCCGAGCGGTCCCGGATCTCGCCGCCCGCCGGGGGCGACGCGGTCACGGTCACGGTCACCGTCAAGATCCCGGACATCCTGCTCGGCCTGCTCGGTGACCGGACCGTCGAGAAGTCCGCCACCATGCCCCGCGACTAGGCACCCCATCCCATCCGAGGAGAACCACCCATGAGCCTGCGGGCACGCATCACCGCCCCCGAGGAGCGCGGAGGGGGACGGGAGGACGGCCACCTGGTCGCGACGTACCGCGCGAAGCTCCTCGAGGAGATCGACCTCGCGGAGATGTCCTCGCTGGCCACGGCGGACCGCCGCGCCCGGCTCGAACGCGTGCTGGGCCACATCATCAGCCGCGAGGGCCCGGTCCTCTCCACCCTCGAACGCTCCCAGCTCATCCGGCGCGTCGTCGACGAGGCGCTCGGACTCGGAGTCCTCGAACCACTCCTGGAGGACGCCTCCATCACGGAGATCATGGTCAACGGACCCGACCAGATCTACGTCGAACGGGCGGGCAGGGTCGAGCAGCTCCCCCTGCGCTTCGCCAGCCACGAGCAGCTGATGCAGACCATCGAGCGCATCGTCTCCACCGTCAACAGGCGCGTGGACGAGGCCAATCCGATGGTCGACGCCCGCCTCCCCAGCGGCGAGCGCGTCAACGTCATCATCCCGCCGCTCTCGCTGACCGGCGCGACGCTCACCATCCGGCGCTTCCCCCGGTCCTTCTCGCTCCAGGAGATGATCAGCTTCGGCTCGCTGGACCAGCAGATGCTGCTGCTGCTCGCCGGGCTCGTCCAGGCCAAGTTCAACGTGATCGTCTCCGGGGCCACGGGCACCGGGAAGACCACGCTGCTCAACGCGCTCTCCGGGCTCATCCCCGAGGGCGAGCGGATCGTCACCATCGAGGACTCCGCCGAACTCCAGCTCCAGCAGAAACACGTCATCCGACTGGAGTCGCGTCCCCCGAACGTGGAGGGAAAGGGCCAGATCACCATCCGCGACCTGGTCCGCAACTCGCTGCGCATGCGCCCCGACCGGATCGTCGTCGGTGAGGTCCGAGGCGGCGAATCGCTCGACATGCTCCAGGCGATGTCGACCGGCCACGACGGCTCGCTGGCCACGGTCCACGCCAACAGCGCCGAGGACGCGCTGATGCGGCTCCAGACCCTCGCGTCGATGTCCGAGATCAAGATCCCCTTCGAGGCCCTGCACGACCAGATCAACAGCGCCGTGGACGTGATCGTCCAGCTGACCAGGCACGCCGACGGCAGCAGGAGGGTCACCGAGATCGCGGTGCTCGACTCGCACGGCCGCGACCCGTACAAGATCGTCACCGTCGCCCGGTTCGACGCCCGGCCGATGGACACCGACGGCCTGATCCACGGTGACTTCCAGGCCCTCCCGCTCCCGCGTCGTATCGCCGACCGGCTCTACATGGCCGGACAGCCGATCCCCCAGGCCTTCGGGGTCGCCCCCTCAGACGAATACCTCGCCACCCGAGAGGCCAGATAGGTACCCCGACATGGACAACCTCGCACCGCTCACCCTCGGCGTCACGCTGCTGTGCTGCGTACTCGGCGTCCTGGGCCTGCACGCCTACACCTCGGGCAAGGCCCAGCGCGAAGCCCTCGTCGACCGGCTCTCCTCGACCGGCCAGATCGACATGGGCCCGCAGCGCCGTTTCCGGGGCGTCGACCGCCGGCTGCGCCGTACGAAACTGGGCAAGAGGATCGAGCTGAAGCTCGCGGCCACCGGCCTCGACGTCACACCGGGCGAGTACTTCCTCTACGTCGTGGCCGGGGTGGTGGCCCTGTGGCTCATCGCGGCCTCCGTCCTGGCCTCGTTCTTCGGACCGCTCGCCGGGCTCGCCGGGATCTGGGCCGCCAACACCTTCCTGAACTGGCACCGCACCAAGCGCACCGAGGCCTTCATCGGCCAGCTGCCGGAGATCTCCAGGGTGCTGGCCAACGCCACCCAGGCCGGTCTCTCCCTGCGCACCTCCATCGCCATGGCAGCCGATGAACTCGAAGCGCCCGCGGGCGATGAACTCCGCATCGTCGCCGACCAGCTGGCCGTGGGCCGCACGCTCGACGACGCGCTGGACGAGCTCGCCACCCGCCTGCCCTCCCGCGAACTGGTCGTCCTCGTCGCCACCCTGATCCTCTCCAACCGGGCCGGCGGCCAGGTCGTCTCCTCGCTGCGCAACCTCACCATCACCCTGGAGGAGCGCAAGGAGACCCGGCGCGAGGTCCGCACCCAGCTCTCGCAGATCAACGCCACCGCGTACGCCGTCCCCGCCATCGGCGTCGGCGCGATGCTCCTCGTCAACACGATGCTCCCGGGAGCACTCGACCGTATGACGGGGTCGTTCGCCGGCCAGGTCGCCGTCATCGTCTCGCTGGGCCTCTACACCGTCGGGTTCATCGCCATCCGCCGCATTTCCAAGATCGATATCTGAGGAGGGGACCGACATGGAACTACTGCTCGCTCTCGTCGTCGGCCTCAGTGTCTTCGGCGCCTTCAAGGGCGTACGGATGTACCGCGCCGAGGCCACCCTCCCCGGCGACCTCGCGCTCGCCCTTGAGGTGGGCTCGACCCGCACCACCGCGGTGGGCTCGGGCATCGACCGGCTCGGAATGCGCTGGGCCCCCCTCGTGCTCCGCCTCATGGGACCCAAGAAGGTCAACGACAAGCGCCGCAAGATCGACATGGCGGGCAACCCCGGCGGGCTCACCATCGACCGCTACGCCGCCCGCCGCGCCGTCTACAGCATCCTCGGCGGCACCGCCGCCTTCGTCATGCTCACCAGCGGCCGGTTCTTCGTGGCGCTCCTCATGGTCGCCTTCGGCCTCTTCTGGGGCGAGGTCGGCATCTGGGCCGCCGTCCGCAAGCGCCGGGACGACATCGACCGCACGCTCCCCGACTTCCTGGACGTCCTCGCCGTCGTCGTCTCCGCCGGGCTCGGCTTCCGGCAGGCACTGGACCGGGTGTCGGACAAGTACAAGGGCCCGTGGGCCGACGAACTGCGCATCACCCTGCGCCAGATGGACATGGGCGTCAGCCGCCGCCAGGCCTTCGACGAGCTGCGCAGACGCAACGACTCCGAACAGGTCGCCATGTTCGTCACCGCGCTCCAGCAGGGAGAGGAACTCGGCGCGCCCATCGTCGACACCCTCATCGCCATCGCCAACGACATGCGCCGCACCGACGCGCAGAACGCCCGGCGGAAGGCGGCCAAGGCGGTCCCCAGGGCCACCCTGATGGTGACCACGTTCATGATCCCCGCGACCGTGATCCTCATGGGCGCCGCCATGCTCCTCGGATCCGGCACCAGCTTCGGATCCCTGACGGGGGAGTGAGCGACGGGCCGATGACGATCTCCCTGCAGCCGGGACCGGAGTCCGCGGACCCCCGCCACACCCTGTCCACCCCGGTGGGCCCCGCACCCACGGTCTCCATCCAGGTCAACGCCCTCCAGGCGCTGGCCCGCCAGGTGTTCCTCTTCCGGCTCGCCATGATCGCCATCGGCACACCCCAGGCGATCGACAACAGCGCCCCCGGACTCGCCGGCTGGCTCGTGGGATCGGCCGTCCTGGTGACCTTCGTCGGCTCGTACGCCCTCTACCGCGACTGGGAACGCTTCGGACCGCTCCTCGTGCGCCACCCGCTGCTCCTCGGGGTGGACACGGTCTTCGGCGCGCTGCTCCTGTTCACCGCCACCCCCGGGTCGACCCTCGGCTACGCGGTCGTCTGCACCCCGCTCCTCGCCGGACTGCTCTACGGCTGGCGCGTCGCCGGTATCTTCGCCGTCGTACAGAGCCTGATCCTGGCCGCCGCCTACAGCGTCGACGACCGACCCCAGTCGAGCCTGGCCGACGTGCTCCTCCTCCCCGGCTTCTGCGTCCTCGCCGGAGCGGTCGGCGTCGCCCTGCGCAATCTGATGCTCCGCGTCGGCGCGGCCAGCCAGGCACTGACCGAGACCCGGGCCCGCCTCGCCGTCAGCGTGGCCGTCGAGGACGAGCGCGCCCGGCTCGCACGGGAGATGCACGACTCCGTCGCCAAGACCCTGCACGGCCTCGCCCTGGCGGCCGACGGACTCGCCCGCACCTCCGACCGGATGGACCCGCTCACCGTCCGGCACCAGGCGGAACTGGTGGCCAGATCCGCCCGCCGGGCCGCCGCCGAATCCCGCGAACTCCTCTCCGACCTGCGGCGCCAGTCCGGTCTCGACGGCGGCGTCGACCTCGTCGCGGAACTCCGCTCCAGAGCCGAGGACTTCACCCGGCGCCACGGGATGAACACCGTGTTCCGCACCCTCGGCGACACACCCGTACCCCTCGTTCCGCAGGTCGTCGCCCGGCAGCTGCTCACCGTCGCCTCCGAAGCGATGGAGAACGCCAACCGGCACGCCCACCCCACGTACCTCGTCGTCCTCGCCGGCATCAAGGGCGACGTCCTGCGCGTCAGCGTCTACGACGACGGCCAGGGCCTGCCCACCGGCACCACACTCGACGACCTGAGGCGGGCCGGCCACTTCGGGCTCGTCGGCATGGTCGAACGCGCAGCCTCCATCGGCGCGCGCATCCGCATCGGCAAGGGACGGGCGGCCAAGGGCACGGAGGTCCGCGTGGAACTCCCGACGGCCGCCCTCACCCCGGCAGGGGCGACCGACCCGGCAGCCCGGGTCCCCGCTCCGAACCCGTAGCCACCGCTCGCTCGCTCCCTTGCACCTTCGTCCCCACAACACCCGAGAGGAGGTCGCAGAATGCCGGACGACGTCTCGCGTGCGTCGGGCCATGACTGGGCGGCACAGAACCACGCCTCCCAGCACACGTCCTCGCACGGCTCCCCGCTCAGCACGGAACTCAGCTCCCCCGCATTCCCGGCCGGCCAGCTCCCGCACACTCCCCAGCGGCCCCCGGCGGCCGCCGCGACATCCGCCGACGGGCACCCCGGGCCCATGCCCGCGTTCCCCGCCGCTCCAGACGGGCCGGCACCCGGGCCACTCCGGGTCGTCGTCGCGGACGACAACCCCGTCGTACGGGCGGGACTCGGGGTCCTGCTGAGCGGCCGGGCGGACATCGAGGTCGTGGCCGAGGCCGCGGACGGGCGCGCGGCCTTCGAGGCCGCTGTACGCCACCGGCCGGACGTCATCCTGCTCGACGTGCGGATGCCCGGGGTGGACGGCCTCTCCGCCCTGCCTCACCTGGTGCAGGTTGCACCCGTGATGATGCTGACGTACAGCCGCGAGCGCGACATCGTGCACGAGGCCCTGCGCCTGGGCGCGGGCGGCTACCTGGTTCACGGTGAGTTCACGGCCGATGAACTCGTGCAGTCCGTACGCGACACGAAGAGCGGCCGGGCCCCCTTCACCGCGACCGCCGCCAAGGCGCTTCTCGCCCATATGCGCCAAGGGGCGGACCTTCAGCCGAGGCAGCTGCCGGATGGGCTCGGCACGGCACTGACGGCCGGCGGGCCGGAGAACGGCGCGGGCCAGGCTTCCGGCAGCACCCCCGTGGGGCGGGCGCCTTCGCCGCCGGCGGGACGACCGGCGGGAAATCCGGAAGCCCTTTCGCAACTGCAACCCGTTGTGGCACAGTCTTCGACAGACAGTGAACGCAGCCGGCCCCAGGCGCCCAACCGGCAGCAGTACGAGCTGAGTTCGAGGGAGGCGGAGGTCATGGAGCTCATCTCTTCGGGCATGAGCAACCAGCAGATCGCCGCCACGTGCTTCATCAGCGAAAAGACCGTCAAGAACCACATCAACAGGATCTTCACCAAGCTGCACAGCGGCAGCCGCAGTGAGGCCATAGCCCGATGGCTCGGTACGGCGCCGGGGTCGGGACCTGGAGCGAGGGGGACAGGCAGCCATGGCTGAACGGGGGAGAAGCCCCGACAGGGGGACGCGCGCGCGAGGGCGGGCCCAACTGCCTCTTTGGGCCCGGGTTTGGGCCCTGGGGCCCTCCGTGGGACAGGCGGATCCGTCGTACCTTTCTCATGTCGCCGACGGCACCGGCCAGGAGGAAGCCGGTTCCGGACGCGGCACCGCAGAGACATACGCGTCGGCCGGCCTCCGGTCGGCCGGACCCGGAGGGGAACACCATGAGCAAGCTGATGCTGAAGGCTTCCGTCAACGCCAAGGTCTGGGCGAACACCTCGGTGGAGCGCCTGAAGGCCCGGGCAGACCGGGACCGGGGGCAGGGCGCGGTGGAGTACCTGGGCATCATCGTGGTGGTCGTGGCGATCATCGCGGCGCTGCTGCTGACGAATATCGGCAGTGCGATCGGCGGGGCGATCACCACGAAGATCAGCGAGCTCACGGGTGGGGGCGGCGGCGAGTAACCAGGCAGACGCGCGAGGCAGGGCAGGCTTTCCCCATCTACATCATGGTGGTGGCGGGCCTGCTCTTTCTTGCGTTCGCCTACTTCGCCGTCGGCCAGGCGTCGATGAGGAAGAACGAGGCCCAGACGGCCGCGGACGCGGCAGCACTGGCGGCAGCGATGGACGCACGCGACCAACTGAGCTGGCCCGGAGCCTTCGACCTGGACGAGTTGGACGAGCTTTTGGGCGGTCAGGACATCGGACGAGGTTCATGCTTCGCCGCCGGGGCGCTCGCGGCACAGAATGATGCCCACCAGACGCGTTGCGATCCGGATTTCTGGCCCGAGGCCTCCTACACCGTCACGGTCGAGACGAACAGGACGGTCGGCAATTCGGTGATTGCCAGCACGAAGACGACGAAGGCCAAGGCGACTGCACGAGCGGTGATCGAGCCGCGTTGTCGTATCGAAGAGGACACACGTCCGGCACCGAGTCCTCCGACGGATGACGACGGCGGCGACACGGACGAATCCGAGGAGCGGAAGGCGTACAAAGCCGTCTGCGATGACGAAGACTTGGACTTCGACATCGACCCCAAGAACCTCGACCTCCTGCCGGACCTGGCAGACCTGTTCTCCGTCCACCTGGCCGACAAGTAGATGAACGACATCGAGAGGACCACGCCGATGCGTGCAGCCATGACCCGGATTCGCTTCAGGGGGGCCGCTGTAGCCGCCGCTTCCGTTGCCATGGCTGTCGTCCTGACAGCTTGTGGGGGCGGCGACGGCCAGGATGATCAGCCGGAGGACGAGCAGAAGCAGCCGCAGGCCTCGGCGTCGCAGCAGTCGAGCTCCCCTGACGCGCAGGAGAGCCCCGACACGACTGAGGTGATCGCCAGCGTGAAAGGGCCGGGGAAGATCGACCTGGTGATCAATTCTGCAGAGCGAGACAACGGCGGTTTCGTTACGGTCAAGGGCAGCGTCACCAACGGCTCGAATCAGCAGTTCACCGCTCCGGGTTGGCAGGGTACCGAAAAGGAGATGCTGGGCAACGGAGTATCGGTTGCTGGAGCAACTCTGGTCGACCAGGCAGGTAAGAAGCGGTACCTGTCTCTCCGGGACACGGACGGCAGGTGCTTGTGCACGCAGTTCACGACCGCCATTGCGCCCGGAGCAACTGTGCCGTTCTTCGTCCAGTTCCCTGCACCGCCTGCGGGGACCAACGACGTCGACTTCCAGCTCCCGACGATGCCCACCGCGACGATCAAGATCTCCGGGTGATGACCACCATGCAGCCACCCGCCCCCACACCACGCGCCTCACGAGGCGCTCTGCGCCGCCGCGTCGCGCTCTGCGCCGCCGCCACCGTTGTTCTCAGCACCTCGACTCTGTGGGGCGCCGCCTCGGCGACGGCTGACGACAACCCCACGGCCGTCCCCTCCGCCTCGCCGCCCGTCGAGGTCGACGCGAACTCGCCCGGACTGATGCTCGGGGACGGGGCGACCCTCGGTGATGTCCGCGTGCTGGACATCAAGTCCGTCGTCGAGGACCTGGGTGGTGAGGAGCGCCGCGAGGACACCAACGTGGACATCACCTTCGCCCTCCAGGCCGAGGTCCTCTTCGGCAAGGACAGCGCGAAGCTGAGCGGTGAGGCCAATGCCCGCATCACTGCGATCGCCCAGGAGATCAAGAACCAGAAGGCGACCAAGGTCCGGGTCTTCGGCTTCACCGACAACCTCGGCTCCGCCGCCCATGGCGATGTCCTTTCCAAGGAGCGGGCCGACGCGGTGCAAGCAGTCCTTTCCCCCGGGCTACCGACCGTCACGTTCGAGATTCGCGGCTACGGGGAGGACTACCCCATCGCCGACAACAAGACCGAAGAGGGCCGTAAGAAGAACCGCCGCGTCGAGGTCACCTTCCAGCGCGCCGGCGCATCGTAGGCACGGCACGAACAGGTTCCCAGCGCCGGACGGTAGGAGCGAAATGAAGTCGAGGCCCGTAGGCGGTGCTGCCGCCGGGGCGGCGGCAGCACTCTGCGTGCTGCTGCTGACGGGCACCGCAGCGGCGGACCCGCGCGCGGACGATGCCCCGGGAGGCGCCGCCTCCTACCGGCCCGCGCAAGACTCCGTACCCGTAACCGGTACGGAGTCGAGCGCGGACGGGCCCCAGCTGGAGCGGGCGAAGATCTACGCGGACACCATCGGCCCGGGCCAGAAGAAGTACTACCGGGTCCGGCTGGACGACACGTCCAACGCGTTCGTCTCCACAGTGCTCGCCCCGCCTCCCGGCACCACGAGCGGCATCCTCGACGGGCTCCAGGTCGACCTGACGTCGGCCAGCGGCACACCGTGCGGTCCGAGCCCGGCCGCGTACTTCGGGGGCGACACCACGCGTCCGATCGCGAGCTACGCGTCGCGTCGCATCAAGGACGACACCGGTGCCTGCCAAGAGGCCGGGGACTATCTCTACACCGTGACACGGGTGGGTACGAAGGCCGGCGGCGACGCAGAGTGGCCGATCGAGCTGACCTTCATGGCGGAACCCGGACTCAAGCCCGGTGCCGCCGGGCCCCAGGCGCCTACCTCCTGGAGCTCGGAAGCGCCGTCCTCGGCCGACGGCACTCCGCGGAAGGTGAGCGGCGGCACGGGGTTCAACGACGCGGCAGCCGTCGACGAGGGCACCTGGCGGGACGACCTCCAGCCCGGGGACAGCCGGTTCTACAAGGTGCCGGTCGCCTGGGGCCAGCAGCTCTTCCTGCGGGCCCAGCTGGCCAACGGCACGACGGACGGCTCGTTCTCCGTCAACGGGCTGCGCCTCGCGCTGTACAACACGGCGCGTGGCCCGGTCTCCGACAAGAGCATCGCTTACCGGGGCGCCCCCGTCGGAGTGGATCTCGGTACGGCGCCCGCCGCCTACGCGAACCGGTTCGAGGGGGAGTCGACCGCGGAATCGGCGATGAGGTTCCAGGGCTGGTACTACGTCCAGGTGACGCTCGACCCGAAGGTCCCGCGCGGTGTCCCCATGACGCTGGACGTCGGCCTCAAGGGAAAGGTGCAGCCCGGCCCGCCGTACGACGGTGACCCGGAGGCCGCGGGCTTCGGCGCAGGCGACACGGGACCCGGCAGTGGCGAGGACCTCACGATGCGAGCGATCGGGTTCGCAGGAATCGGCGCCGGGACCGTGCTGGTCCTGGGCCTGGGCGCCTGGCAGCTCCTGAGCCGTCGCAGGCGCCCGGCCGACGGGGACGCGGGCGTCGTCTACAGCAGGTGATCGGCCTTGCCGGCCTTGATGTCCCGGATCATCTGCTGGAGGGCCTCGCGGCTGTCGGTGAGGTAACGATCCTCCGCCCCTACGAGGGCGACGTAGCCATTTCCTTGCGTGTCGGTCCCTATCCGGAAGCAGGAGTTTCCCTCACCGCAGAACGGCTCTTCCCAGTGGACGTCTGGCATAGGTCTTCTCCTCAGAGTTGGTGTGCGACGGCGCGGATGAAGTCCCGCGATTCACGGGGCGGCAGTGCGATCCGCTCCATCCAGTCCAGGTGGGCCCGGTACTTCGCCAGTTGGGTCTCCGTGCAGACGAAGACCGGGCCGTGCGAGTTGTCGATCTGCACGGTGTCCAGCTGCGGCGCCGCGCCGTCCGCGTACAGCACCGTCTGCCCGGCACCGGGGAACGCTCCCGCGACGAAGGGGATGACCAGCAGCCTCACATTGGGCTGCTCGGACTTCTCCAGCAGGTTCCCGAGCTGGGCCCGTGCCACGGAGCGTCCGCCGAACTGCATGCGGAGAGCCGCCTCGTGGACGATGGCGGTGTACGTGGGGGGTACGTCACCGTCGAGCACGGCTTGACGCTCCACGCGGTGCGCCAGCCGTAGTGCGATCTCCCGCTCCGGCAACTGGGGAATGACCACTCGGAACAGAGCCAGGGCGTGGTCGGTCGTCTGGAGAAGGCCGGGCATGTGCATCGCGTAGGCGGCCCGCATGCGTAGGGCGTGGGCCTCCAACTCCGCAATGTCGAGGAGTCCCTGGGGCAGCGCGTCCCGGTACTTCTCCCACCAGCCCCGGCCGCGGGGCTGCGCCATCTCGACCAGGGCGTCAACATACTTGTCGTCCTTGCAGCCGCAGTTGAGGGCCAGAGTGCGCAGTCGATCCGGGCCGATGGGCCGAGCGCCCGACTCGATGTTCGAGATCTTGCCACGGTCGACGCCGAGGAGTCCGGCCGCGAACTCGGCCGAGACACCGGCTGACGTGCGCATTCTCCGCAGCTCTGCCCCAAGTCGCCTCTGGCGTTCGGTAGGGGACGTCCTCGCTGCCATACCGTTCCTCTCCGCGTGCGGTCACCGGCAGTCTGCCGTCTGCGCGCGCGACGCATCCACGAAAGGGTTCACTTGCTTCCACGCAGGGGCAATTTTGCCCCCTCTGCGCCTACAGTGAGTCCCGCACCGCACACGTTACGTAGAGCCGAAGTGCATCGCGCGGGCCTGCCCGTACCTCCTGCCCTGGGAGGGGCAGGTCCGCGCCAGGGAGACAGGCCACAGCTCACCCGCGGCGGCGGTGACCGTCAACTCGGCATCAGAACCAGGGACTCGCCCATGAACCCGTACGCTCCACCGCCCCAACGCGCCGCCCTGTGTCCCGCGAGGGCACCCCTCCCCGCCTCCGGGCTCATCCTCAGCCTCACCCTGCCCGGCGACCCGCGCAGCGCGGTGGTCGGGCGGCGCGCGGTCGCGGCCTCGCTGCCGGCGTACGGGCTCCATTCGTATGCCTGGCCGGTCGCGCTCGCCGTCACCGAACTCATCGCCGTGAACGCCGCGCTCACCCCCGCTCGCGACCTCTACCTCTCCCTCCGCCACCGCGACGACGCCCTCCGCCTCGTCCTGTGGGACCAGCACCCCCGCCACGCCGACCCGGACACCCTGGTCCTCTGTGAGGTCCGGCGCCGCCGCGCCCTGTGGCTGCTGGCGGCCGTCGTCGACGACTGGGGCGGCGAGTGGGGCGTCGCCGAGGGGCCGCCACCCCAACGGGGCACCAAGTCGTGGGCGCTCTTCCCCAGGTGACACGAGGGTCGGTGGGAAGTCGCGGACACACAGCCGCCCTGTAGGTCCGCTATGACTGTCCGTTCCTTCCCGGCGACCGGCGGGACCGGCCCGCTCACCAGTCCTGGTAGAAGCCTTCGTCCTCCTCGTTCGGCTCCAGCGGTGCGAACTGCCGCAGCCCTCCGCCGCGCATCATCCACATGCGGAAGAACCCCTCCTCCTGATCCATGATCAGGAGCTGCACCAGATTCGGTTCGCGCCACGGCACCTCGGAGACGCGGTGCCTGAGCGCGACGAGGTCGGCATGGTTCAGGGCCCCCGCCCACACCGTGCACTCCGGATGCTTCCAGCCGCCCCACTGGTTGGTGTCGGTGCTGGTGAGCAGGTTCAGGAACCCCACCCCACAGGCCTCCGGCTGTGCGCGGCGAGGGGCCGCTGTCCGCAGCCATTCGCTCAACGCCTCCACCTGGCCGTTGTCCACGCCGCCGACCGAGATCATCACATTCGCCACCCAGCTCATACCAACGTTGTACAGGGGGTCTCCAGCCGTCGATGGGAGGGGGTGGACGAACATGCGCCCTGAATGTCTGGAATCGGTGTCCGCTACTTCCCACCGACCGAACGATGGGACGCCAGTGCCGCGCGGATTTCGCTCAGCATGCGGTCGGGGGTCCGGAATACCGTCGTGGCGGGGAAGCGGAGGATCAGCCGCACTTCGGGGCAGGCGCTCAGCGCGTTGAAGCGGTCCAGGTCGCGGCGGTGTGCCTCACGGCTGCCGTGGTACGCGTAGCCCTCGATCTCCACCACCACGCCCTCCCGGACGAAGAGGAAGTCGGCCACGATCCGGCGGCCGGTGCCCGCGCGCATTTCCGCCTGACTGAGCGGGTGCAGGCCGGCGTCGTGCATCCGTAACCGCGCCACCGTCTCGGCGGGTGAGCCACTCCGCGGATCGGCCAGGGCGAGCCATCCTGTCGCCCGGGGGGTGCGGTGGCGACGCGTGGGATGTGTCGAGCAGGCGGCGGTCAGTCGGGCGGTGCTGACCAAGCCGCTCCTGCGCCGACCGCTCACCACGCGAGGGCCCAGCGCGGAGTCCACGGCGACCAGTGCCTCATCTCTGGGGCCGCACAGGAGCAGGTCGTGCACCGTGCGCAGCGGGGTGGTGGCCCGCAGTCCGTGGCGTACGCAGACCTCGGCCGGGGCGAGGGGCGTGCGGTGCACCATGAACCCGTGGCGCCGGCCGGTTGGGCTGTCGGAGGCGGTGAACTCGATGGCTTCCCGCAGTAGTTCGATCCGGTGCAGGGAGGCGGCGGCGCGGTGGCTGAGGACGAGCTGGGGGTGGAGTATCTGCACGGCGCGGGCCTTGATCCATGGTGTCAGCTCGATACCCGGTGCCGCCCAGGCCCCGCGTACGACGCGTTGCCAGCCCTCCGCGTCGAGTGACCGGCTCAACTGCCGCGCGGCTACGCCGGCCGCGACTGCCTCCCGGGTGAGCAGGAGGCCCCACCGGGCGAAGTGCTGAAGGTTTCCCGTCATGAAGAGAGGATGCCGTGTGGGCTCGGCCCCTGTGCGGGCCTGTGGACAACGGGAGTCCTCGGGAGGCGGCGCCCGAGGCGAGGGCGGGGCTCTCCCGTTACGCCCGACCCCCGTCCCGGTCCCTGACAGCCCGGTCCCGCCCCGCCGGGG
This sequence comes from Streptomyces sp. QL37, assembly GCF_002941025.1. Classification (NCBI taxonomy): domain Bacteria; kingdom Bacillati; phylum Actinomycetota; class Actinomycetes; order Kitasatosporales; family Streptomycetaceae; genus Streptomyces; species Streptomyces sp. QL37. The sequence continues at coordinate 5,300,488 of NZ_PTJS01000001.1, forward strand.
GCCGACGTAACCTACGTCACCAGCACCCCCGTACGCACACATGTCCGACCCGTACGGCGATGGAGTTACGCCTGTTCGCAGATGTCGCGAAGCGACCCGTACTGACTGTTGATCTTGCGATCCGTGGCGGAACGAGTACGTCCGGCATTTTTTCTGACTGCGGATGAGTTCTTCGGGCCCGGATTCGCTTGAGTGGAGACCAGAAGTCAACCGGGCCGCAGGCACCGGTAGTTGGCCCCCCTCAACGAAGCGGAAACCAGTGAAGAGTGCTGTGCCCACCAGAGCGCCGCGTGCCGGAGGCCCCCATGCGCGATGAAGACCTCCGCGAGAACGGGACATCCGCGGACAGCAGGAGCCACGCCGTGGACGAACTGTTGGCGCTGCCACTGGACTTCGAGGCGTTCGTCCTCAGTCACCAGCAGTTCTTCCACGCGTACGCGGAGATCCACTGCGGCACGAGGTCCACAGCCGAAAGCATCGTCCACGAGGTCTTCCTGGAGATCCACGCCGTCTGGGACGGGCTGCTCCAGGAGGACGAACTGGAACGACGCACGCTCGCGGTGCTGCACCGCCATGTCACCCGGCGCCTCGCGCGGGAGGGCCGGGACCCCGCCTACATCATCAACGGGCAGATCGAACGGGACCTCCGGGTGCTGCGGGGTGAACTCGAACTCGCCGAGAGCCGTATCGGTCTCTACGAAGCGATATCGGAACTGCCGGTCCGGCAGTACACGGTGGTCGTCCTGCGCTACCTGCTGGGCTATCCGACCAGCCGGATCGCACGCTTCATGAGCCTGGACGACCGCACCGTGAATTACCACTGCCGCAGGGCGAAGGAGCGCCTGGGGAGAAAGCTGGGACTGCCCGTACGTACGCGGGCCAAGCAGGGAGATGAGGGAGGACAGTGACCGCAGCGACCAGCGCCACGATCGACGGTGCCCTGGAACGGGCACGCGTCACCGTCACGGACCCCGCAGGATTCGACGTGGGTGCCGCACTGCGCCGGCTCGCCGCCGACGCGGGCCGGTCCGCACCGGCGACCGACACCGCCAGGGCCGCGCAGGCAGGGCACCGGCTGATCACGGTCTGCCGGTGGATGATCAACGCCCCCGACGCGGCGGGGCACATCGACAAACTCGCCGTCCCGCTGCCGGACACCACGTTCGATGTCGAAGGCGCCGCCGTCTTCGCGTGCCTCCTGCGTCTGACGGGACATCCGAACAGCGCCCAGTTCTGGTGGCAGCTCTCGGCCGGAGCCGGGCACCGCGTCTCCGCGTACTGCCTGCACCTGCATCACCTCTCCCTCGGGGAGAGCCGCGAAGCCGCCCACTGGCGGCATGAGGTCACCGACTCCCGACCCGGCACCGAAAGCATCGACGACGTCCTCCTGGGATGCCTGGAGACGGTCGCCACGTACGTACGGAAGAACGGTTCGGACGCCAGCACGCCCCCCACCGGGCTGCTGGAGATGGAGGTGGACCGGCTCGCCGGCGACGGCAGCAGCCCCATACTCAGCCGCCCGGACCGCCGACTGGCTGATCACCTGCGCGATTTCACGAGCCGCTGAACGTCCGCAACGCCCGCGACATCCGCAACCTCCGCAACGCCCGCAACGCCCGCAACGCCCGCGACATCCGCAACGCCCGCACCCACCCCGCACCGGACAGAAGGGAGCTCTCCCGGGCGCCGACTCGCCCTGGAGGGCTCCCTTCCTCATGCCTGGAGGACCGACATGCACCGTGTGACCACAACCCCGCCCGCACCCCGGACGACCTGTACCCGAACCAGCCGCATACGGCGATGGGCCCAGTCCCAGCGCAGGGCGGCGGCAGGCCACTTCGTACGCGGGCTGTGCTACGGCGCGGGGCTGCTCACCGCGAGCCTCGCCGGGCTCCTGCTCCAGCAGTACCTCTGAAGTGGGCCCCGTCCGGTGGCGGCGGCAATCGGTCCCCCGCGGCTGCTCTGCGGAGCGGATTGTCCTGGCCGAGTACAGAGGTCATGATCGCGGGATGACTGAGGAGACGGTTGTCGAGAAGACCTGGCGGCTCATGCTGGAGGGGCATCCCACGGCGCGACGGGGAGAGCCCGCAGTCATGGAGGCCGCCTACGCCGAACCGCGGCTGCGGGCCCTGTTCCCGTTTCCGAGCCACGGAGCGCTCACCTTTCACCGCAACACGCAGTTCCCATGGAGCAACGACCTGCCGTTCATCGTGGGCGACGCGCAATCATGCATCGTGTACGCGCCCCTGGGTGCGTCGCCGCGCGTCTTGGGCGAGTCACTCACACCGAACGAGGCGGCCGCGTTGGTGGTGGCCCACCTGCCGCACGACTGCGGGCCCGCCTTCGAGGGGCCGTGGCCCCCAGCGGAGAGCTCCACGGCCTGAACCCAGCCGCCGCCCCGGTCAAACCTGGCTGGGAGGCGCCCCTCGCGGTCTTCCCCTCGCTGCTTCGGCGGGCAACGTAGGTACCGGTGATCGGATCAGGACCTTGATGTGATGCGCATCGCGATCCGGGTACGACGGCCCCGGGTATGCGCGATCATGACCGGATGAACTCCCGCTTCCTTGGAATAGCCGATCTGGTCGAAGTCCCTTCCGTGGCCGTCGTGGTCGACGTCATGCGCGCCTACACCGTGGCGGCCTGGGCCTTCGCCCAGGGGGCGGAGAAGATCGTTCTCGCCGGGTCGCTCGACGAGGCCCTGGCGCTCAAGGCCCGCCACCCGGACTGGGTGGCCCTCAAGGACGGTCCGGCCGCACCCGGCTTCGACGCGGTCAACTCGCCCGGCCTGCTGCGGTCCATGGACCTCGGCGGACAGACCGTCGTGCAGAAGACCACGGCAGGCACGGTCGGCGCCCTCGCGGTCAAAGAGGCGTCGCTCGTGCTGTGCGCCGGCTTCGTCGTGGCGGAGGCGACGGCTCAGCTCCTGCGGACGAGGAAGAGCGACAGCGTGACGTACGTGGTCACCGGCGAGGACGGGCAGGCCGACGAAGACCTGGCGTGTGCCCAGTACATCGCCCGGAGGGTCACCGAGGCCGGGACGGACGCCGCCGAGTACGTCCGCCGCGCCGCCGAGTCGCGCGCCGCCGCCGAACTGGCCGACGGGGTGCGCCAAGGAGTCCACCCCGATGACGTCGCGCTCTGTCTGGAGGTCGACCGGTTCCCCTTCGCCATGGTGGCGGCCTCGGAAGGCCCCCTCATGGTCCTGCGCCCGCATCCCGTGCCTTCGCCGACCGGAGAAGGCACGGGATGCGGGCGCAGGACCATGAGGGGGCCTTCCGAGGCCGCCACCATGGCGAAGGGGAACCGGTCGACCTCCAGACAGAGCGCGACGTCATCGGGGTGGACTCCTTGGCGCACCCCGTCGGCCAGTTCGGCGGCGGGGTGCGCCAAGGAGTCCACCCCGATGACGTCGCGCTCTGTCTGGAGGTCGACCGGTTCCCCTTCGCCATGGTGGCGGCCTCGGAAGGCCCCCTCATGGTCCTGCGCCCGCATCCCGTGCCTTCGCCGACCGGAGAAGGCACGGCCTGACCGCTGCGCGCCGACCCGGACACGGGCGGGCAGTGGGCCACGAAAAAGGCCGTGGACCGCGGAAGGTCCCGCCTCTATGGTGGTCCGATGCCGTCGATCAAGCAGGTACAGATCACCTTCGACTGCGCGGAACCCGAGCGCGTCGCCCGCTTCTGGTGCGAGGTGCTGGGTTACGTCGTACCGCCGCCCCCGGAGGGGTTCGCGACGTGGGACGAGTACGACCGCACGCTGCCGGCCGAGCGCCAGGGGGCAGGGTTCGTCTGCATGGATCCCACGGGTGTGGGTCCCCGCATGTACTTCCAGCGCGTCCCCGAAGGCAAGGTCGTCAAGAACCGGGTGCACCTCGACGTCCGGGTGGGCACCGGGCTCGTGGGCGAAGAGCGGGTGGCCGCACTCGAGGCGGAGTGCGCACGCCTGATCCCGCTCGGCGCCACGCGCGTACGCCTGCTGACCGCCGACGAGTACAACGAGTCGTGCCTCTGGATGGAGGACATCGAGAACAACGAGTTCTGCCTCGACTGACGCAAATGCGAGGGTCGATGGGGAGTTGTGGACGAGTGGGCGTCGTTTATGTCCCAATTGGGACATAAACGACGCCCACTCGTCCACAACTCCCCATCGACCCTCGCATTTGCGTCAGTCGAGGCAGAACTCGTTGTTCTCGATGTCCTCCATCCAGAGGCACGACTCGTTGTACTCGTCGGCGGTCAGCAGGCGTACGCGCGTGGCGCCGAGCGGGATCAGGCGTGCGCACTCCGCCTCGAGTGCGGCCACCCGCTCTTCGCCCACGAGCCCGGTGCCCACCCGGACGTCGAGGTGCACCCGGTTCTTGACGACCTTGCCTTCGGGGACGCGCTGGAAGTACATGCGGGGACCCACACCCGTGGGATCCATGCAGACGAACCCTGCCCCCTGGCGCTCTCCTCGCCCGCGAGGCGCACGTCCTGGGTGTCCTTGCGGGTCGCCCCGAGTCCGATGCCGGCGCCCGCCACCACGACCCCCGTCATCCGCGTCCCCTTCCCCGCGTTGAGGCGGATGGCGAACGGGACGTCCTTCGAGTCGACGCCCGCCACCACGACCCCCGTCATCCGCGTCCCCTTCGCCGGGGTCGACTCCTCGCCCGTGGACGTGAACTCGTAGTCGATCCTGCGTGCGTCCCTGGCGCTCTCCTCGCCCGCGAGGCGCACGTCCTGGGTGTCCTTGCGGGTCGCCCCGAGTCCGATGCCGGCGCCCGCCGCCGCGGCGGCCTCACCGGCGTCGCCCACGCCGGTGGCGAAGTCCAGCTGGACGGAGACCATGCCGGTGCGCAGCCCGTTCTCCTCCTTGAGCGCGACCGCGGCGTTGGCCTTGCCGCGCTCGGCCGCCGGCTGGGGGGCGTACCCGTCGTCCTCCGGGTAGCCGACGGACACGCTCTTCGTGTCGAGCGTGGCCCAGCCGTCCGGGACCGCGGCGGGCTCCGTGCCGCCGCAACCGCCGAGCAGCGTCAGCGCGAGGGTCGCGGTGACGGCCGCACCGAGCGTCCTGGACTTCGTCAACGTCATCGCCTCTTCGTCTGTGTTCACTGCGCGCAGTAGCTGTACGGAAGATACGTCCGCTTGTCGCCCCGGGGAGCGCCGAGGAACCGCGCGTCCGTCAGCGTCTCCTTCTTGTGCTCGTCGGAGATCGAGAAGCCGAGGCTCATGCCGAGTGACACCTCGAAGCCGAACTCCTGGGCGTCCGACTCGCCGTTGTACCGCATCGTGCTGGACAGCCCGTCCTGGTACATCAGCTGCTCGAAGGGGTCGGTCCCGGCGGGCTTCTCCTGCAGGGAGTGGTCGCCGAACATGTACTCGAACGGGGCGGTGTTGTTGCCGGAGCCGTCGAGCCACTCCTCGGCGATGGAGCGCTTGGCCTCGGTGATCTTGTCGGTCTCCTTGCCGAAGACGACCGAGTTCGTCCGCACCTCGACGCCCGTCTCCCCGGACGAGTCGGTGACGCTGCCCTTGCCGCCGCGCTTGTCCTTGCCCTTCTGGCCGTTGTCGCCGCCCACCTCGCCCTTGTCGGACGTCGAGGTCTTCTCCACGGTCTGGGTCATGTCGATCCGGACGATCTTCCCGGACTCCTGGTCGCGGGTGACGGTGAGGGCCCCGGTCCGGGTGTCCTTGGCGCCCGCGGTGGTGCCCAGCGGGCCCGCGGTGCCGCCCACCTTGCCCTCGATCTCCAGCTTGGCGGTGTAGGTGTACGACTCGTTGCCGTTGACGTCGTCCTTGGTGATCGTCACGTCCGGCGAGATCTTGGCCTTGCCGCCCAGCTTGGCTCCGAGCCTCGTGTCGTCGCCCGCCTTGATGGAGAGGCCGCCGTCCGCGTACAGGTTGATGCCGAGGGTCGAGTACGAGATCTTCTTGTCGCCGATCTTCTTCTCGATGTCCTCTTTCTTGTCGGCCCACTTCATGCCCGAGTACCAGCCGCCGCCGTAGCCGCCGCTGTGCTTCATCGAGGTCTCCCACATCTTCATCTCCTCGATGTCGTCCCTCATCCTCTGGGCGTCCGCCTCGCTCTTGAACACCCAGGTGTCACCGTTGGTGATCTTGATGCCGCCGCCGATGTCGATGTCCGCCTTGCCCAGGCTGCCGAGCTTCACGCCCGGGGTGCTGCCGCTGAGGCCGGCCGACGCGGCGTCGGTGAAGGTCATGTGGACGAGCTTGTCGTTCTCGTCGACCTTTCCGTCCTCGTTCACGTCGGTGTTGGCCTGGGAGACCTTCTGCTGGAAGCCGTACTCCTCGCCCCACTCGAACCAGCCGATCTTCACCTTGCCGCCGGCGGTGTCGGAGATGTTCGAGATCTGGCAGAGCTTGGGTTCGTAGTCGGCGTCGGTCTTCGGCTTCGCCGTGCCGTCCCCACCCGGCGTGCAGCCCTGGCCGTCCCCGGTGAGTGTGCTGATGGCGCAGCGGATGCCCGCCCCGATCCGGCCCCCGAGCCCGGCCAGGGCGAGCGCGGCGACCAGTGCGACGACGAGCACGATGACGCCGAGGTACTCGGTGGCCGTGGCGCCGCTGTCGCGCCAGTCGTACGAACGCCCGTACGCCGACGGGGGCGCGGTCCGGTCGTCGAGGAGCCGGTCCAGGGCCAGCCCGACGGCGGCGCCGGTGACCATGGCCACGGCCGGCATCAGGAGGCCCTCGTTCCCCACGACGTCCCACGCCACCGCGTAGCCGTACGCGAGCCCGGCGACGGGCACGGCGAGCGCGCCGAGGAGGCGGAGGGGACGGGATTCCCGGTGGGGGGCGGGGAGGGCGCGGGCGGCTGCCAGGACCGTCAGGACGGTCACGAGGACGCCGGGCAGGTGCAGCAGGGCCAGGCGCCAGCCGAACAGTTCCAGCCGTTCGTCGGTGGCGAGGGTCTCCACGAGCGCCCGCGTCATCAGGAACCCGGCGAAGACGTAGACGAGGGCGCCGGCCGCCCAGCTGCGGCTCAGGGAGAGCAGCCTGCCGCTGCGTCGTCCGGTGACGCCCGGCGGTATGTGGCCCGCGCTCCTGTCTCCCCAGCCGCTCACGGTCCACCCTCTCGCCGGCACCTGCCCTGTTGTCCCTGAGGGGCGAATGTACGGCGGGGAATCGTGCCTGACCTGGGCCCCAGGCCCCAAAGGCGGGCCCAATTACGGGTCGGGGCCGTCAGGGCGGCAGGGCACCGGGATCACGGCCGCGGAGCGGCTCAGGCGGGAAGGGAACCGGCGCGGCGGAGGCGGCCGTTGAGCGCGAGGTGCGCGGCGACGCCGAACACCAGCCCCCAGAAGGCGGAGCCGATGCCGAACAGGGTCACTCCCGAGGCCGTGGCCAGAAAAGTGATCAGTGCGGCCTCCCGGTCCCTCTCCTCGCGTACGGCGCCCGTCAGCCCGCCGGACAGCGCGCCGAGGAGCGCGACGCCCGCGAGGGCGGCCACCAGTTCCTTCGGCAGCCCCGCGAAGAACGCAACGAGGGTCGAGCCGAACGCGCCGACCGCCAGGTACACCGCGCCGCAGGCCACTCCCGCCACGTAGCGGCGCCGGGGGTCGCGGTGGGCCTCGGGCCCCGTGCAGATCGCGGCGGTGATGGCCGCGAGGTTCACCGCGTGGGAGCCGAAGGGGGCGAGCACGGCCGAGACCAGGCCGGTGGAACCGACCAGGAGGCGGTCGTCCGGGCGGTACCCGGAAGCGGAGAGCACGCCGACGCCCGGCGCGTTCTGGGAGGCCAGCGTCGCCAGGGTCAGCGGGACGGCGATGCCGACCAGCGAGGCCACGGAGAGCGCGGGCGTGGTGAACACCGGCTGCACCAGCCCGACATGGTCCAGCCGGACGTGCAGCTTCGCGCTCGCGGCGCTGCACGCCACACCGGCGACCAGCGCCAGGAGGACGGCGTACCGGGGGAGCCACCGCTTGCCCAGCAGATAGGCGAGGAGGACGGATCCCGCGATGACCGGGGTGTGCTCCAGCGACGTGAACACATCCGCGCCGAAGGAGAAGAGGATGCCCGCGAGCATGGCGGAGACGACCGCGCCGGGCACCAGCCGCATCAGCCGACCGAAGACACCGGTCACCCCGATCAGGGCGATCACGACACCGGACACCACGAAGGCGCCGATCACCTCGTCGTATGCGTACGAGCCGATGCTGGTGACCAGGAGCGCGGCGCCCGGGGTGGACCAGGCCGTGATCACCGGCATGCGGGTGCGAAGGCTGAGGGCGATGCAGGTCAGCCCGCTGCCGATCGAGATCGCCCAGATCCACGAACCGGTCTGCCCGGCGTCCAGATGTCCCGCGCGGGCGGCGGAGAGCACGATGACCAGCGGGCCGGAGTAGGAGACGACGACCGCGACGACGCCGGCGAGCACGGCGGACAGGGAGAGATCGCGGACCAGCCGTGGGCGCTCGGAGGGCGCACCGGACGGAGGCTGCTCCGTATGTTCCTCCGCCGTCGGTACCGATGAACCGGCCGTCATCCGCTGTCGCCCTTCTTCCGCGCCGTCCCGTGCCCGCTGTGCACGGGCCGGGGCCCGTACAGGTCGTACGGACGCTCGAAACCCAAGCACGGCGCGCCGTGCCCGCTTCACCGGGTCCGGCACGCGAGACGGGGGAGGGCGGCCCTTTGGGCGCGGGTTTGGGCCCGCGGGCCCAAGACCGTTGCCCCGTCCGGTGGTTAGCGTCACGGGTATGACCGGTCCGGGGGAAGTGCGTCGTCGGTTGCGCCGCTGGGCGCGGGGGAGGACCCCGCGCACCGGGGTGCGTCTGCTGGGGCTGCGGCGTTCGCGCCGGGGCGGCCAGCGCGGACAGGGTGCGATCGAGTACCTCGGCCTGGTCGTGATCGTGGTGGCGATCGTCGGCGCGCTGGTGGCCACGGGCATCGGCGCGGAGCTGTCGGAGAAGATCAGCGCGCAGGTGTGCCGGGTCACCGGAGTCGGCGACTGCGGTGGTGGCGGGAACCCCGAGGCGCGGGATTCCCCCGGGGACGGCGAGCCCGTGTCCGACGACGGCAAGCCCAAGTCGCAGGCGCAGATCGATTACGACGCCGCGCTGAAGGAGCTCCAGGACGCGCAGAAGGCGGAGAAGACCAGCTCCGACAAGGCGTTGGAAGCGGCGAAGGAACTGGCGAAGATCCTCGCCGAGGAGCTGGGGATCACCGACGCCCTGGACTGCATCACCAAGGGCGACATGGGCGCCTGCACGGAGACGTTGATCAACGTGCTGCTGAGTCTGATCGGGGGCGCGGTCGGGAAGCTCGCGGCGAAGTACGGGGCTCCGTGGAAGTGGAAGAAGGCCGCGAAGCTCATCAAGGCCCTCAAGAAGCACGGCGGGGACCTGTACGACGGGCTCAAGGGCCTGGTCAAGAACCGCAAGAAGGTCAAGGACGCGGAGAAGAAGCTCGCCGACGCGCAGAAGAAGCTCGACGCCGAGAAGAAGGACCCGCCCAGGAAGGACCCGAAGGAGGACGAGCCGAAACCCAAGGAGAGCTGCCCCACCCACAGCTTCCTGCCGGGTACGCCGGTGCTGCTGGCCGACGGCAGCCGGACCCCGATCGAATCGGTCAGGGTCGGGGACCTGGTGCGGGCGACCGATCCGCGGAGCGGGGTCAGCGGCGCCCGGAGGGTGACCGACACCATCACCACCCATGACGACAAGCACTTCACCACGCTCCGGATCCGGACGGCCGACGGCGGCTCCTCCCAGATCACGGCGACGGACGCGCACCCCTTCTGGCTCACCGACGAGAAGCGCTGGGCGGAAGCGGGCGACATCGGCGCCGGCGGCACGCTGCGGACCGACCAGGGGCGGGACGTCCCGGTCCTGTCCGTCACGCGGTTCGTCCGGACGCGGACCACCCACGACCTGACGGTCGCCGGCCCGCACACCTATTACGTCGTCGCCGGCGACTCGCCCGTCCTCGTGCACAACGTGGACTACCCGGGTGTGGGCACCATCGTCAGCGAAGGCGGTGTGACGATCCAGATCTACTCCAACGATCACGCTCCGGCCCACGCGCACGTGAAGGGGCCCGGGAAGTTCGAGACCCGCATCGGACAGAACGGGAAGCCCCTGAAGGGCGATCCGGAACTGCCTGCCAAGCAGCGGGATATCGTCAACCGGAACATCACCAAGATCCGGAAGAACATCCAGGTATCGATGGAACGGCACAGGAACAATGGCTGCTGAGTCCGAGAACGGTCTGCCCGCACGTCTGTCCGCGCTGGACGCGGCGGTGAACGGTGGTACGGCGCCTCCGGGCGACGCCTCCTGGGAGGACGGCCACGCCCGGTGGGAGCTCTACCGCCGGGCCGCGGAGCAGCCCGCCGCCCACGCGCTCCTGCTGGACGCCGTGCGGGCGGAGACCGACGGGCCGCTCGCCTCGGCCGTCGTGGTCCTGATGCTGGAGAAGACGCCCGTCGCGGCCCACGGCAGCTGGACCGCCGCCCTGGACCCCGAGGTCCGGGACTTCGCCGAACGCCGTTCCGGGGAACTGGCGGTGCTCGAATCCCTGGACCGGAACGCCCCCGCCTACGACGCCGATGGCGTCGGGGCCTGGTCGGACTGGCTGCAGCTCCGGGCGGCGCGGAGCCGTGCGGAGAACCACCGGCCCGTGCTGGACCTGCTGGCCGAACACGGCAGGACGAATAGGATCCGCCGCACCGCGGCCGAGTCCGTGGCGGATCTCCGCAAGGCCTGACCGCGCGCCGAGGGGTGCGGGACCACCGATGGCCGAATACACCTTCCTGACCGTGCACCGTCCCTCACCGGCCGCCATGGCGGCCGCCCTGGCCGAGGTGATGGGGGCGACGGTGGCCGAGGTCGACGTCGCCGACGAGTCCGGCGAGCACCGTGACTGGACGGCCGCGGTGCTGTGCGACCGGATGAGCCTGGCCGGTGACCTGGCGCTCTGCTGGGACGTACGTGTGGCGCCCCGCGTCGGACCCGCGCCGCCGGCCGAGGCCGAAGCGGCCCTGCGGCTCGCGGCCCGGCTCGGCACGACCGTGCTCCACCCGGCTGCCGGGGTCCGCCCCTCGGCGTACTGGGCGGCCACCCCGGACGGCATCAGGACACGGGCCCGGGTCCTGGACGAGGACGGCACGGGCGGGGAAGGCCCGACCTCCCTCACCGTGGACGCCGTGGAGAAGCCGGTCGGCCAGCTGCCCCGTGCCCGCGTGGAGCCCATCCTCGAAGCCGGTCAGGACGGCTGACGAGCCGAGGTCCGCACGTCCGGATCACACCCCTGCCCGATCCGAACGAAAGACCGAGTTGGGCCCCTGGGCCCAAGACGGCGGCCCGTCGTACCCATAGCGTCTGCGCTGCAGGTGATCGACGCCCGTCCCGGCGCACCCCCACGGCGCCGGGCCGGGCCGCAAACGGAAGGCGGCGGCGCGTGCCCACGGCTGAGCAACTGACCCTGACCGAGGAGGAGTCCCGCCTCCTCCAGCTGGGGCTGACGGAATGGTGCGGCCCCGCCCGCTGCACGGAGGAGTTCGCCGTGGCCATGGGCTTCGACAGCGCCCAGGACCTGAGCCGCCGCGGCATGTCGATCCGCGGGGCCCTCGCGGCGAGGGAGGCGCTGGACCCGATGGACTGGGCGCGCGCCCTGATGGCCACCGAGCTGGCGTTCGTCAGCGACGTCGTCGGCTCGGGGTACGAGTGGTCCACCACGACCGGCTGGCCCGACGACAGCACGTTGCGCATCCTGCGCTCGGCGCAGCTGAAGCTGATCCGCACGGTCGCCCCGCTGGTCGGCCGGGGGCTGGGCACCCGGAAGGCGCCGCACGCGGAGGTCCTGCGGGCCGGAGGAGAGCCGCCGCCGGGCCCGGCTTGGTGACCTCGGGGGCGGCGGGCCCATAATCGGCCGCATGCCCGATCAGCAGACGCGCGCCCGCCCGCTCGCGCCCGGACCCCGCAGCACCCGGCACCGCGCCCTGGCCCCGCTCACCGCCGCCGCACCCGCCCTGGGCGCCTACGCGGCGGTCAGGGCCGTCGGGCTCCTCGTGTTCTGGGTGTCGGCGTCGGCCGCCGGGAAGGACGCCCTGCACCTGCTGGGCGGGCGCTGGGACTCCGTCTGGTACCAGCGGATCGCCGAGGACGGCTACGGCCACACCGTCACCCTGCCCGACGGCGGCGTCCACCCCGATCTGGCCTTCTTCCCGCTCCTGCCGGCCCTGGAACGGGGCCTCGCCGCGGTCACCCCGTTCACCGTGCAGGGCGCCGGGATCGCCGTCGCCTGGATCGCGGGGCTCGTCGCCGCCGGGGGGATCTTCGCCGTCGGGGCACGGCTGTACGGACGCCGGGCCGGAGTGGTGCTGGCCGCGCTCTGGGGCGCGTACCCGACGGCGTTCGTCCAGTCCATGGCGTACACCGAGACCCTGTTCACCGCGCTCGCGGCCTGGTCGCTGTACGCCGCGCTCCGAGGCCGCTGGATCGCGGCGGGCGCGCTGTGCGTGCTCGCCGGGCTGACCAGGCCCTCGGCCGCCGCGCTCATCGCGGCGCTCGCGATCGGCGCCGCCGCCGTCCTCGTACGGGAATGGCGGGCCGGGGAGCGGCGGGGCCTGGCGCGCCGGAACGCGCGCATGCTGCTGGGGGTCTGCCTGGCGCCGCTGGGGTGGCTGGCCTACGTGGTGTTCGTCGCCGTGCGCGAGGGCAGCACCTTCGCGTACTTCGAGGTCCAGGCGCAGTGGGGCAACAGCATCGACGGCGGCCGGGCACTGGCCGTGTTCATCGCCGGACTGCCGCTGCCCGCCGCACTCGGGCTCTGCGCCGCCCTGGGACTGCTCGGGTGGCTGGTGTTCCTCTGCGTACGGCAGCGGCAGCCGCTTCCCGTGCTGGTGTACGGCATCGCGACCGTCGTCGTCTCGCTCATCGGCTCGGGCTACTTCGGCTCCCGGCCGCGCCTGATGATGCCCGCGTTCCCCCTGCTCCTGCCCCCGGCCGTCGCGCTGGCCGCGCTGCGCACGACGGCGCGCACGAGCACGGTCGTCGCGGTGCTCGCCGTCGGCTCCGCCGCGTACGGGGCGTGGACGCTGCTGGGGCCGGGACCGCCGTGAGTTGGGCCCACGGGCCCACGCGCCGCGGGCAGTCCGGTTGTTAGCGTGCTGACCCGGTGTACGGCGGTCAGGAGCGGTGAGCGATGAAGGTACGTACCACTGTCGTGGTGGCGAGCGCGCTGGTCCTCTGCCTCGCGGCCGCCGGCTGCGGGCCGGACGACGGCGGGGACAAGGGCACCGGCGAGAAGGCCACCGCCTCGCGGACACCGGCCTCCGGCTCCGGCGCGACCGCCACACCCGAAGCCGGTTCCGCCGCCACGCCCACCAGCAACGGCAGGACCCTCACCGAGGCCGAGCTCGCGAAGGTGGCTCTCACCACGGGCGAGGTGGAGGGCTACGAGATCGCGCCCCTGGAGGGCACCGACGAGCGTGGCACGGAGGAGGCCGGGACCGAGGCCTGCCGGCCGATCGCCGCGATCATCAACGGCTCGCCCGAACCCGCCCCGGCCGCCACCGTCTTCCGTACGGCGATGGACACGACCGAGGAGGGGAGGGACGACCAGACCGTCGTCACCGAGATCCTCACCTCGCACCCGGAAGGCGGCGCGCAGGAGCTGCTGCGCTCGGTCCGCGCGGCCGTCGGGGCCTGCTCAGGGGGGTTCGGTACGACGAGCGAGGACGGACCGTCCACCTACACCGAGGTCAGGACGCTGCCCGTGACCAAGGCCGGCCAGGAGTCGTTCGCCTACCAGGTGACGGGCAGCCTGGAGGGGGTCAGGGTCCCGCTCGTCTTCCACCTCGTGCGGACCGGGTCGACGGTCGTCACCTTCTACGCGGCGAACTTCCTCGGCGGCAACGCGCCGGAGGTCCCGGCCGCACTCGTCACCGCGCAGGCGGCGAAGCTTCCGTAACGGGTACGGAGACCCGCACCCGCGCCCCGGGCCGCAGACCCCACCGCTCCATCGCACCGGCCTCCGCCTCCACCACATGGCGGGCGCGGAGCCTGGGCAGACCCAGCCGTCCGGGCTTCATCGTGCGGACCGCCAACACCTCCAACCTCCGGTCCAGGTACGCCACATCGATGGCGAACCGCATCCGGAAGGTGTGGACGCCCCCGCACGGGGTGATCAGCAGCGCGCCGTCGACACCGTCGACGCCGAGCAGCCCTCGCGTCCGCGCCCGGTACGAGGCGGCGACGCGCAGCGGCACCCCCCGCGCTTCCGGGCCCGTCCCGACCGTCAGTGTCCCGCTGCCGTCACGCCATTTCCCCATGGGATGCGACCGTAGCCGCCTTGGCCGGCGTGTGGGTCCGGAACGGCCGGCGGTGGGCCCCCGGGCCCAAGACCCCACCGCACGGGCCGGATTAGGGTCGGATCCGTGGAAGCCACTCTGATTGCGGTCGCCGCGCTCTGGGGAGCCGCCGCCGGGCTGCTGCTCCCGCGCGCCGCGTACCGCTTCTCCGTCGAGCCCGAGGAGCCCTGGAGGGACGCCTGCCCCGCCGGGCACGCGCTCACGGGGCCCGCCCGGGGGTGGCTCGGCCCGACGAGATGCGCGGCGTGCGCCGTGGCCGTCCCCTCCCTCCCGGGAGGCGGGGCCGCGCGGACCCCGGCACCGTCCGTGCGGGACCGCTACGCCCCCGGTGTGCTCGCGCCCGTGGTCACCGTGCTCGCCTGCGCGGCCCTCGCCGCGGCCACCGGGACCCGCCCCGAGGCCGCCGTCTGGGTGCTGCTGGCGCCGGTCGCCGTACTCCTCGCCGTCATCGACCGCCGCGTCCACCGGCTCCCCGACACGCTGACCCTGCCGCTGGCCGGCGCCGCCGCCGCACTCCTGGGCGGTGCGTCCCTGCTGCCCGAGCACGCCGGGTCCTGGACCTCGGCCCTGCTCGGCGGAGTGGTGCTCGGCGGCTTCTACTTCCTGCTCTTCCTGGTCAACCCGGCCGGCATGGGCTTCGGCGACGTGAAGCTCGCCCTCGCGCTGGGCGTGGCGCTCGGCTGGTACGGCTGGGCGGTGCTCTGCGTGGGCGGCTTCGCCGGGTTCCTTTTCGGCGCGCTGTACGGGGCGGGGCTGATGCTGGTGCGGCGCGTCGGGCGCAAGACGGGCATCCCGTTCGGCCCGTTCATGATCGCCGGGGCGCTGACCGGCCTGCTGTTCGGGGGACTCGCTGCCTGAGGGCTCCCGTGAATATCAGGTCGCGCCGGCCCGGGGCGGGCTGACACCCTTCCCGTATGACCGGATCGTCCGCACCCTTCGTCCCCTCCGCCTCCGACGCGCGCTTCGACACCCTCGTCGCGGAGGCCGATGCCGTCTCCGTCGACGGCTGGGACTTCTCATGGCTCGACGGGCGGGCCACGGAGCAGCGCCCCTCCTGGGGGTACGCGCGCGCCATGGCGGACCGGCTGGCACGCGCCGGGGCCGCCCTCGACATCCAGACCGGGGGAGGGGAGGTCCTCGCCTCCGCTCCTGTGCTGGCACCGCTCACCGTGGCCACCGAGTCCTGGCCGCCGAACGTCGCCCGCGCCACGGCCCTGCTCCATCCGCGCGGCGCCGCGGTCGTCGCGGACTCCGACGAGCCGCCGCTGCCCTTCGCCGACCGGGCCTTCGACCTGGTCGTCAGCCGGCATCCGGTGAAGACCTGGTGGGACGAGATCGCCCGGGTCCTGGCCCCCGGAGGCACGTACTTCTCCCAGCAGGTCGGCCCGGAAAGCGTGTTCGAGCTCGTCGAGTACTTCCTCGGCCCGCTCTCGCCCGAGCAGCGCGGCGCCCGGGACCCGCGACGCGCCCGGGAGGACGCGGAGGCCGCCGGACTGGAGGTGACGGGTCTGCGCTCCGAGCGGCTGCGCATCGAATTCCTCGACATCGGCGCCGTCGTCTACTTCCTGCGCAAGGTCATCTGGATGGTTCCGGGGTTCACCGTCGGCGCCTACCTGCCGCAACTGCGCTCCCTCCACCGGCAGATCGAGACGGAAGGGCCGTTCGTCGCGCACAGCGCCCGCTTCCTGATCGAGGCACGGAAGCCGGACGACACCCCAACACCCCTACGCTGAGGGCGGCTTCACAGGCCCCGGATGCAACGGCATCACCTCCCCCTCCGTCCTACCCATGAGTAGTGCGACCCTGGTGGTTGAGCGCACAACGAAGGAGCAGGTCATGTCGGTGGGAAGGGAAATGCCGGGCGACGGGATCAGCCCGCCGGCCGGCCGGCCGCGCCACGGTAAGGCCGACTGGCTCACGGGCGCGCGGATCGTCGCCGTCCAGGGCCTCTTCTACCGGCCCGAGGGCCGCGCGGGAGAGCCCGAAGCCGTCGAATTCGTCCTGGAGGGCGGCCAGTCGGTGCTGCTCACCTGCGCCTCCGACCACACGCTGAGCATCACCTCCGGGGCCTGGCCCGGCCTCCCCGACTGGTGTGTGCCCGCGGGCCAGTGGCAGTTCGAACAGCTGAGCCGGCTGCCTCCCCCTCCGTACGGCGGGGCCTGGACGGTCGTCGGCACGCAGGAGCGGCGCGACGAGTACGGCGAGGTGCGCGAGGCCGTGCTCCGGTGCGAGAACGGCGACTTCGTGATCGGCGGCGGTGACACGGTGGCGATCCGCTTCGTGGCCGCCTGACCCCGGCAGGGCCTACGCGTGGCCGCCGACGGTCACCTCTCCCATCGTGAGCTCCGGGGTGCCCTCCAGCACCTCACCGAGCCGTTCCACCTGCTCCTCCAGCTCCCGGGTCCGCCCGGCGTCCAGCGGGCTCAAGGACTCCACGGTGACCGCGATCCGCTTCCCCGAGCGGCGCTGGTGCCACACCCCGGCGACCGTGCCGTCCACCAGCAGCACCGGGAAGTTCCCCGCCTGGCCGCCGGCCAGCGCGCGGTCGTACGCCGCGCCGGGGAAGAGCCGCTCACGGGGCCGGGCGGCGACGGCGAACGCGTCGAAGTAGGGCAGCAGCCGCACACCACGCGGCGCCGCCGACGGGAACCGGGTGTCGCCCGCCGCCACCCAGGCC